>JBFWWT010000014.1:28665-68796 GCA_050246035.1 Burkholderiales bacterium | reverse complement strand
GTGCTGATGTTCATGGACATCGGCGGCACCATGGACGACCACGTGAAGCTCGCCGAGGAGCTCTTTTCGGCGGCGAAGACCGAGTTCAAGCACCTGGAGTTCTACTACTTCCACAACTGCCTGTACGACTTCGTGTGGAAGGACAACCGCCGGCGCCACGCCGAGCGCACGCGCACCTGGGACCTCCTGCACAAGTACGGCCACGACTACAAGGTGATCTTCGTCGGCGACGCCACCATGAGCCCCTACGAGATCCTGCAGCCGGGCGGCTCCATCGAGTACTTCAACGAGGAGGCCGGCGCCGTGTGGGTGAAGCGCGTGACCGAGATCTACTCGAAGTGCGTCTGGCTCAACCCCGAGCCCGAGGACATCTGGGGCTACCGGCAGTCCATCCAGATCATCAAGGAGCTGATGAACGGGCGCATGTACCCGACCACGCTCGGCGGGCTGGAACGGGCGATGCGGCAGCTGGCGAAGTAGCATGGCCGGCCGCCTCGCCCGCCTGATCCTCAACCTGCGCCGGAACATCCCGCCCGGCACGCCGCTCGACCGCCACCTGCAGCGCTTCGCGCGCGTCGCGGGCTTCTTCGGCGCCGAGCTCGACCTCCTCGCCGCGCTCTACGGCACGGACAAGTTCGGCGAGCACGAGTACACGCCGGTCTACGACGCGCTCATGCGCGCCTCGCGCCGCAGGCCCGTGCGCCTGCTGGAGGTCGGGGTCGGCGGCTACGCGGGCGCGCTTGGCGGCGAGTCGCTGCGCATGTGGGCGAGCTACTTCCGGCGCGGGCGCATCGTCGGCATCGACCTCTACGACAAGACCGCGCTCTCGGCCGGGCGCGTGCAGGTGTTCCAGTGCTCCCAGGTGGACGCGCCGAAGCTCACGGAGCTCGCGAAGGCGCAGGGCCCGTTCGACTTCATCATCGACGACGGCAGCCACCTGAACGCGCACCAGATCGAGACCTTCGGCATCCTCTGGCCGCACCTGAAGGACGGCGGCGTCTACATCGTCGAGGACGTGCAGACCTCCTACTGGCCGTCCTACGGCGGCGGGCCGCTCGGCACGCCCGGCTACGAGAATTCCTGCATGCAGTGGTTCAAGCGGCTCGCCGACAGCGTCAACCTGCCCGAGTTCCTGCAGGGCGCGCCGGCGGGGCTGGACGCCTCGATCGGCAGCATCGCGTTCCACCACAACCTGATCGTGCTCGCCAAGGACCTCGCAGAGCGCTATTCGAATTTCCAGCTGCACCACCCGGAGGTGCGCGGCAGGCTCCTGCAGCCACCCGCCTAGGCGGAAGCCGCCTTCCTCTCGCCGAGCGCGAGCCGCTCGAACGCCGCCGCCTCGAGCGGCGGGCTGTACAGGTGCCCCTGCCACTCCTCGCAGCCGATCGCGCGCAGCCGCGCGAGCTGGGCCGGGCTCTCCACGCCCTCGGCCGAGACCAGCAGGCCGAGGCCGCGCGCCATCGCGGCGACCGTCTCCACGATCATGGCGTCGCCGTCGCTCGACTCGAGCTCGCGCAGGAAGCCGCGGTCGATCTTCAGCTTGTGGATCGGCAGGCGCCGCAGGTAGGCGAGGCTCGAGTAGCCGGTGCCGAAGTCGTCGATCGCCAGGCGCACGCCGAGCGCGCCGATGCGCCGCAGCGTCTCCACGTTCTCGGGCAGGTGGCTCATGAGCACGCGCTCGGTGACCTCGAGCTCCAGGCGCCCGGCCGGCACGCCGTGCCCGGCCAGCGCCTCGCGCAGGCGCGTCACGTAGGCCTCGCCCTGCGCGAGCTCGAGCGCCGAGACGTTGAGCGCGAACCACGGCGACCCCGGCAGCACGCCCTGCCAGGCGCCGATCTGCGAGAGGGCGCGCTCCAGCGTCCACTCGCCGATGGCGCGGATGAGGCCGCTGTCCTCCGCGTGCGGGATGAAGGCATCGGGCCCGAGCAGCCCCTTCTCCGGATGCCGCCAGCGCACCAGCACTTCGGCCCCGGCGAGCGCGTCGCCGCGCACCACCGGCTGCCAGTGCAGCACGAACTCCCCGCGCGCGAGCGCGCCGCGCAGGTCGCTCTCCAGCGCGAGGCGCTCGACGGCGCGCGTGTGCAGCGCCGGCGAGAAGAAGCGGAAGGCGTTGCGCCCGGATTCCTTCGCGTCGTACAGGGCGGTGTCGGCGTTCTTCAGCAGTTCGCTGAAATCGCGCCCGTCCTCCGGGTAGACGGCGATGCCGATCGAGGCGGTGACGTTGAGCGCCCGGGCCTCGACGGTGAACGGCCGCTGCAGGATGTCCTGCACGCGCCGCGCCACGAGCGCGGCGTCCTGCGCGGTCTTCAGGCCGTCCCACAGCAGCACGAACTCGTCGCCCCCCGTGCGCGCCAGGGTGTCGTCGCGGCGCAGCGTGTTCTGCAGCCGCTCGGCGACCGCGCGCAGCAGCGCGTCCCCGGCGCGGTGGCCCAGCGAGTCGTTCACCAGCTTGAAGCGGTCGAGGTCGATGAGCAGCACCGCGAGCATGCCGCGGCTGCGCGCCTTGGCGAGGATCGCCTGCCCGGCGCGGTCGCCGAGCAATGCGCGGTTGGGCAGCCCGGTCAGCGCGTCGCGCGTCGCGAGGTACTGGATGCGCTCCTCGGCCTGCTTGCGCGCGCTGACATCGGCCCCCGTGCCGCGATAGCCTGCGAGCCGCCCCTGCGCGTCGAACACGGGCATGCCGCTCACCTGCTGCCAGATGACCTTGCCCGACTTGGTGATCGAGCGGTGCACGAGGTCGCGGAACGGCTGGCCCTCGCGCCGGTTGCGCTCGAACCACTCGTCCAGCGCGCGCGCCTCGCCGAGCGGCATGAACTCGCGCGGCGTGCGTCCGAGGAGCTCGGCGCGCATGTAGCCCAGCACCGCCTCCGCGCGCGAGGAGAGGTAGGTATAGCGCCACTGCGCGTCGGTCTCCCACACGTACTCGCCCGAGGCCTCCACGACGTCGCGGAAGCGCTGCTCGCGCTCGGCGAGCGCCTCGCGCGCGCGCCTGTGCTCGCTCACGTCGCGCACCACCGTCTGCACGACGAGCCGGCCGTGCTCGAGGAACGACACGCTCGCCACCTCGGTGAGCACCTCGCTGCCGTCGAGGCAGCGCACGCGCCGCTCCTCGAAGCCGGTCGTGCCCGGACCGGCGGCGAGGTAGGCCAGGCGCTCGCGGTAGCGCGCGTGCTCATCGGAGTGCACGAAGCTCTGCATCTCCCGGCCGAGCACGTCGCGCGGCGAGGCGGCCTTCACCAGGCGCAGCGCGGCCGGGTTCGCGTACTCGACGAGGCCGTTGCAGGAGACGACCACGGCGTCGGGGGCGAGCTCGACGAGCGCGCGATAGCGCGCCTCGGCCTCCGCGAGCGCAGCCTCGGCGCGCTTGCGCGCCGTGATGTCGAGGTTGATGCCGGTCATGCGGTGCGCGCGCCCTTCGGCGTCGCGCTCGGTGACCTTGCCGCGCGACTGCAGCCACTTCCAGCTGCCGTCGGGAGCCCGGTAGCGGTGCTCCTCGACGTAGTCGCCGCGCGCGCCCTTCAGCACGGCCCGGGACAGGGCGATCGCGCGGGGCAGGTCGTCCGCGTGCACGCCCTGCATCAGCTCGTCGATCGTCGTCTGCGTCGGGGCGCGCGGCAGCCCGAGGAACTCGCTCCAGCCCTCGCTCAGGTAGACCCGGCCCGTGGCGAGATCGGTGTCCCACAGGCTCGCGCTCGAGCCCTCGAGCGCGAGCTCCAGGCGCTGCTTGGCCGCCGCGAGCTCGAGCTCGGCCCGGCGCCGCCCGGTCACGTCGCGTCCCACGCCGCGATAGCCGAGGAAGCCGCCGTCCGCCCCGTAGCGCGGCTGCCCCGAGATGACGTGCACCTGGCGCGCGCCGTCGGCGCCAGGGCGCGCGAGCTCCAGCTCGTGGAAGGGCTGCCGCCGGCGCATGCGCTCCAGGTGCGCGGTGAAGGCCGCGCCGTCCAGCTCGACGCCGGGCAGCTCCCACAGGCGCTTGCCGAAGGCGAGCCCCGAGCCGAAGAAGCCGAGCACGGTGGGCCCGCCGGCGAGCCAGGTGATGCGCTGCTCGGCGTCGGTCTCCCAGAACCAGTCCGCGGTAAGCGCGGTCAGCTGCCGGAAGCGCTCCTCGCTCGCGCGCAGGACGCGCGCCGCGCGACGGTCGCGCCGCCGCGCCTGCAGCCAGGCCCCGAGCAGGAGGACCGCCGCCGCGGTGAGCAGCAGGGCTTCGGTGACGGGCGTGCCGCTCACGACGCTAGGCGGCGTGCTCGCGCACGGGCGGCGCCACCTTGAGCACCTCGTCGATCGTGGTCAGTCCCGCGGCCACCTTCATCGCCCCGGTCACGCGCAGCGGCTTCATGCCCTCCTTCATCGCCTGCTCGCGGACCTTTGCCAGGTCGGCGCCCGAGGCGATCAGCTGCTTCACCGCGGGCGAGTGCACCAGCGTCTCGTAGATGCCCACGCGACCGAGGAATCCCGTCATGCGGCACTCCAGGCACCCGACCGGCTTGTAGACGCGCTCCGGACGGTTGGACTTGAAAGGCGCGACCAGCGCGTCCCAGGCCGCCTGGTCCTCGGCCCGGTTCAGCTCGACCGGCTGCTTGCAGTGCTTGCACAGCGTGCGCAGCAGCCGCTGCGCCATCACGCCGTTGAACGTGGCGTTGAGCAGGTAGGGCGCGACGCCCAGCTCGAGCAGGCGCGTGACCGCGCTCGGCGCGTCGTTGGTGTGCAGCGTGGACAGCACGAGGTGCCCGGTGAGCGCGGCCTGCACCGCCATCTCGGCGGTCTCGAAGTCGCGGATCTCCCCCACCATGATGATGTCGGGGTCCTGGCGCATGAGCGCGCGCACGCCCTCGGCGAAGCCGAGCTCGATGCCGCCCTGCACCTGCATCTGGTTGAACGCCGGCTCCACCATCTCGATCGGATCCTCGATAGTGCACACGTTCACCTCGGGCGTGGCGAGGCTCTTCAGCGTCGAGTACAGCGTGGTGGTCTTGCCCGAGCCGGTGGGGCCGGTGACCAGCACGATGCCGTTCGGGCGCTCGGTCATCTCCTGCCAGCGCCGGTGGTCCTCCTCCGAGAAGCCGAGCTCCTTGAAGTCGCGCACCAGAACCTCGGGGTCGAAGATGCGCATCACCAGCTTCTCGCCGAAGGCGGTGGGCAGGGTCGACAGGCGCAGCTCCACCTCGTCGCCGTTCGCCATGCGCGTCTTGATGCGCCCGTCCTGCGGGCGGCGCTTCTCCACCACGTCCATGCGGCCGAGGATCTTGATGCGGCTGGTCATCGCCGCGAGCACGGGCGCCGGGATCTGGTAGACCTGGTGCAGCACGCCGTCGATGCGAAAGCGCACCAGCCCCACCTCGCGCCGCGGCTCGATGTGGATGTCGCTCGCGCGCTGCTCGAAGGCGTACTGCCAAAGCCAGTCCACCACCTTGACGATGTGCGCGTCGTTCGCGTCGAGCGCCTTGTTGGCGCTGCCGAGCTCGACCAGCTGCTCGAAGTTGGACAGTCCCGAGGCGCCGCCCGCGCCCCGATTCGCGCCCTTCACCGAGCGCGCGAGGTTGTAGAACTCGGACTGGTAGCGCTCGATGTCCTGCGGGTTGGCGATCACGCGGCGGATCGGCCGCTGCACGACGCGCGCGATCTCCGCCTCCCACTCGCGCACGAAGGGCTCGGCGGTCGCGATCACCGCCTCCTTGGGCGTGAGCGCCACCGGCAGGACGCGGAAGCGCGCCGCGTAGGCGCTCGACATCACCTCGGTGACCGCCGAGAAGTCGATCTTCAGCGGATCGATGTGCAGGTATTCCAGGCCCGAGCGCTGCGCCAGCCACTCGGCGAGCGCCTCGAGCGTGAGCGGCTTGTGCGGCGGCCGCGCGTCCTTCCACTTCTCCGCCGCGACCATGGCGAGGGGGTGCTGCGCGCCGCGCCAGTAGCGGCGCTCCTTCTTCAGCTGCTCGGCGGGCTCGCTCGCCAGCAGCCCGTCCTCGACCAGCCAGTCGAGCACCTCCGCGAGGGTCAGGCGGCGGTCGGCGGCCGGCTTGCTGGCGACTTGCGGCATGGGCGCGGACACTATACCGCTAGAATGCGCCATGCCCCAAGGCAAGGCGCTCGCGCCCGAGGTGAAGCCACGCGAAGTGTGGGCCTGGAGCATGTACGACTTCGCCAACTCCGGCTACACCACGGTGGTGATCACCGCGGTGTTCAACGCCTACTTCGTCGGCGCGGTCGCGGGCGGCGCACCGTGGGCGACCTTCGCCTGGACCGCGGCGCTGTCGGTCTCCTACCTCCTCGTCCTGCTCACCGCGCCGCTCATCGGCGCCTGGGCCGACGCGCACGGAGCGAAGAAGCGCCTGCTCGCCTGGGCGACCGCGGGCTGCGTGCTGTTCACGGCGGCGCTGTACTTCGCCGCGCCGGGCGCGGTGGCGCTCGCCATCGTGCTCGTCGTCCTGTCCAACTACTTCTTCTCCGCCGGCGAGAACCTGATCGCGGCGTTCCTGCCCGAGCTGGCCGACTCGCAGGCGATGGGCCGCGTCTCAGGCTGGGGCTGGGCCTTCGGCTACCTGGGCGGGCTGCTGTCGCTCGGCATTTCGCTCGCCTACATCACCTGGGCGCAGGGCCAGGGGCACGCGGGCGCGCAGTTCGTGCCCGTGGTCATGTTGATCACCGCCGTGGTGTTCGCGCTGTGCGCGCTGCCGACCTTCGCCTTCCTGCGCGAGCGCGCGCGGCCCCAGCCGGCGCTGGAGAACCCCTGGGCGCGGCTGCTGCGGACCGCGCGCGAGGCGAGCCGCTTTCGCGACCTGCGCCGCTTCCTCGTCTGCATCCTCTTCTACCAGGCGGGCATCATGGCGGTGATCGCGCTCGCCGCGATCTACGCCCAGGAGGCGATGAAGTTCACGCAGACGCAGACCATCGTGCTCATCCTGGTGGTGAACGTCACGGCGGCCGCCGGCGCCTTCGGCTTCGGCTACCTGCAGGACGCGATCGGCCACGTGCGCGCCATGGCGCTCGTCCTCTCCGGCTGGATCGTCATGATCGGGCTCGCCTACGTCGCCGTCGATGCGCCGACGTTCTGGGTCGCCGCGAACCTCGCCGGCCTGTGCATGGGCGCCTCCCAGGCCGCCGGCCGCGCGCTGGTCGGCTATCTCACGCCGCGCACGCGCGAAGCGGAGTTCTTCGGGCTGTGGGGCCTCGCGGTGAAGGCGGCCTCGATCTTCGGGCCGCTCACCTACGGCACGGTCACCTGGATCTTCCACGGCGACCACCGGCTCGGCATCCTGGCCGTCGGCGCGTACTTCGTGGTTGGCCTGCTGCTGCTCGCCGGCATCGACGTCGAGCGCGGCCGGCAGGCCGCGCTGCAAAGCGCTTGAGTTATCATCGGCGCCCTCGACAGACGCAACCCCGCAGAGGAAACCCCATGACGATCAAGGTCGGCGACCGCCTCCCCGACGGCAAGCTCCTCGAATCCACCGAGTTCGACGGCGACACGCAGTGCGCGATGCCGCCCAAGCCCGTCGAGGTGGCCGAAGCGGCGAAAGGCAAGCGCATCGCCGTCTTCGGCCTGCCGGGCGCCTACACGCCCACCTGCTCGGCGAAGCACGTGCCGGGCTACCTCGCGAACTTCGACAAGCTGAAGGCGAAGAAGGTGGACGAGATCTGGTGCGTGGCGGTGAACGACGCCTTCGTCATGGCGCACTGGGGACGCGACCAGAAGGCGCTCGGCAGGATCCGCTTCCTCGGCGACGGCAGCGCGCAGTGGACCCGGGCGCTCGGCCTGGAGATCGACCGCACCAACGCGGGCATGGGGGTGCGCATGCAGCGCTTCTCCATGCTGGTGGACGACGGCGTGGTGAAGCAGCTCAACGTCGAGGCGCCCGGCAAGTTCGAGGTGAGCGACGCCGACACGCTGCTCAAGCAGCTGGGATGATCCGCGCGGGTTTCCTCGCGACCGTCCTCGCGGGCCTGCTCGCCGCGCTGCCCGCCGCGCAGGCGGAAACCGCGCGCGACCGCGCCGGCCGCGAGCAGTTCCGCCAGGCCGCGGCCGTATGCCGCTACGCGCCGCACGCCGAGCAGCGCGCCTGCATGGCGCGGGAGCTGTGCAAGGACAATCGCGACCCCGCCGCCTGCGAGGAGCGCTACTTCGTCAACGCCGAGCGCCGCGACCTCGTGCTGGAGGCCTGCAAGGGGCGCCAGGGCACGGCGCTGCGCGACTGCATGCGCGAGGAGTACAAGAAGCTCGGCCCCGTGCCAGGCTCCTGAGCGCCGCTGAACCTTTGCGCCGCCCGGCGCTCCAACGCTCGACTCCCCCGCCGACTCTGCCGTGAAGCGACTCCTCGCGCTCCTGCTGCTCGTCCTCGCCCTGCCCGCGGCCGCGGCGGACCTGCCGCGCCCGGTCGCCGAGGTGGAGGGCGTGGCCGAATACCGGCTCGCGAACGGCCTGCGCCTGCTGCTCGTGCCCGACGCGAGCGCCGACACGGTCACCGTGCACGTCACCTACCTGGTCGGCTCGCGGCACGAAGGCTACGGCGAGAAGGGCATGGCGCACCTGCTCGAGCACCTGCTGTTCAAGGGCTCGAAGCGCCACCCGGACGTGAAGGAGGAGTTCGCGCGCCGGGGCGCGCGCTGGAACGGCACCACCTCGCACGACCGCACCAATTACTTCGAGACGCTGCCCGCCGCCGGCGACAACCTCGAGTGGGCGCTCGCCATGGAGGCCGACCGCATGGTGAACGCCTTCGTGCGCCAGTCCGACCTCGACTCCGAGATGACCGTGGTGCGCAATGAGTTCGAGATGGGCGAGAACAACCCGGGCAGCGTCCTGCTGCAGCGCATGCAGCGCCTCGCGTTCGCCTGGCACAATTACGGCTATGCGATCATCGGCGCGCGCTCGGACATCGAGTCCGTGCCGATCGAGCGGTTGCGCGCCTTCTATCGCACCTGGTACCAGCCCGACAACGCCCTGCTCGTGATCGGCGGACGCTTCGAGCCGCGGCGCGCGCTCGCGCTCGCTGCGAAGCACTTCGGCGCGATCCCGCGCCCCGCACGCAAGCTCCCGGCGCTCTACACCGAAGAGCCGACGCAGGACGGCGAGCGCAGCGTGACGCTGCGCCGCACCGGCGACACGCCGATGGCGGCGGCGCTGTACCGCACACCGGCTGCCGGCCACGCCGACTTCCCGGCCCTCGAGGTGCTGGTGGAGACGATGCGCGCGGCGCCGCAGGGGCGCCTGCACCGGGCGCTCGTGCAAAAGGGGCTGGCGAGCGCCGCGTGGGGGTTCGAGCGCGCGCTGCACGACCCCGGCTACGTCGTCTTCGGCGCCACCCTGCCGAAGGACGGCGCGCTCGAGGACGCGCGCGCAGCGCTGCTCGCCGTGCTGGACGGCGTCGGCGCCGACCCGCTGCGCGACGAGGAAGTCGAGCGCGCGCGCGTCCGGCTCGTGAACGAGATGGACAAGGCGCGGCTGGACGCGCGCCAGCTTGTCATGGCGCTCGCCGAGTTCCACGCGCTGGGCGACTGGCGCCTGTACTTCCTGTACCGCGACCGGCTGCGCGCGGTGACGACCGCGGACGTGCAGCGCGTGGCCGAGGCCTACCTCAAGCCGGCCAACCGCGTGCTCGGGCTGTTCGTGCCGACGGCGGCGCCCGAGCGCGCCGCGATTCCGCCCGTGCCCGACCTGGCGTCGACGCTCGCCGGCTACAAGGGCGGCGAGGCGATGCGCGCCGGCGAGGCATTCGACCCCTCGCCGGGCAACATCGAGGCGCGGCTCGTGCGGCGCACGCTCGCCAACGGCCTGCGCGCCGAGCTCCTGCCGAAGAGCACGCGCGGCGAAACGGTCGTCGTGCGCATCGACCTGCACTGGGGCGACGAGGAAAGCACGCGCGGGCGCGCCCTCGCCTGCGAGCTCGCCGGCGACATGCTGATGCGCGGCACGCAGCGGCGCTCGCGCGCCGAGCTGCGCGACGCCTTCGAGCGCCTGCAGGCCACCGTCAACGTCGACGCGACCGGGGCGACGCTGGAGACGCGCCGGAAACACCTCGCCGAGGCGCTCGGGCTGGTCGCCGAGGTGCTGCGCGAGCCGTCATTCCCCGACGCCGAGTTCGAGGAGCTGCGCCGCAGCAAGCTCACGCAGGCCCAGGCCGAGCGCAGCGACCCGGGCTCGCTCGCCAGCCTGGCGCTGCGCCGGCACCTGCAGCCCTATCCGCCGGGTCACTGGCGCTACACGCCCTCGCTCGAGGAGCGCATCGCCGCGCTGGAGCGTGCGACGCTGGAAGAGGCGCGCGGCTGCCACCGCGAGCTCGTCGGCGCGACGGGCGCGAGCGTCTCCGCGGTGGGCGATTTCGACGCCGCCGGGCTTGCGACCCTGCTCGAGCGCCTGCTCGGGGACTGGAAGAGCCCCGCGCCTTACGCGCGCATCCCGCAGCGGCTCGGCGAGCAGCCCGCGATCGAGCGCAGGCTCGCCACGCCGGACAAGGCGAACGCCGTCCTGCGCGCGGGCCTCGGCCTGCGGCTCAGCGACACGGATCCGGACTTCGCCGCCCTGGTGCTCGCCAACCAGCTCCTCGGCGGCTCGTCGACCGCGCGGCTGCCGCAGCGCATCCGCGAGAAGGAGGGTCTGTCCTACAGCACCTACACCTGGCTGCAGGCGAGCCCGCTCGATGCGGTGGCCTATTTCTGGGTGTCTTCGATCTACGCCCCGCAGAACCGCGAGCGGGTCGAGCGCGCCGTGCGCGAGGAGCTCGAGCGCGCGCTGCGCGAGGGATTCGGCGAGGAGGAGGTCGCGGCCGCGAAGAAGGGGCTGCTCGAGGCGCGCCACCTGGCGCGCACGCAGGACGACGCGCTTGCCGCGCGCCTCGTACGCTACGCCTACCTGGGCCGCACGTTCGGCTGGGACGTCGAGCTGGAGCGCCGCATCGCCGCGCTCACGCCGGCCGAGGTGCGCGCGGCGCTTGCGCGCCACCTCGACCTCGGTCGGCTGTCGACGGTCGTGGCCGGCGACTTCCGCTAGCCGCTAGCCCTTCTTCAGCAGGTCGCGGATCTCCTCCAGCAGCACCTCCTGGCGCGGCGGCGCGGCGGGCGCGGCGGGCGCGGCGGGCTCCTCGCGGCGCAGGCGGTTGATCAGCTTCACCGCGATGAAGATCGCCCAGGCGATGATGAGGAAATCCACGCAGGTCTGCACGAACTTGCCGTAGGCGATGCTCGCCGAGCCCACCTGCACCGACAGCCCGCTGAAATCGACGCCGCCGACGAGAACGCCCACCACCGGCATGATCACGTCGCCCACCAGCGAGGCGACGATCTTGCCGAACGCCGCGCCGATGACCACGCCGACCGCGAGGTCGACGACGTTGCCCTTCATCGCGAAGCTCTTGAACTCCTGCAGCATGCTCATGAACCGTTCCCCTTTCGCGTCGTTTCAGTCGATGACCGGATAGCTCACGTCGACGATCTCCAGCTCCTCCCGACCGCCCGGCGTGGCGAGCGTCACCACCTCGCCGGCGCGCGCCTTGAGCAGCGCGCGCGCCACGGGCGAAATCCAGGACACGCGGCCGCGCGCGGCATCGACCTCGTCGGCGCCGACGATGGCGAGCGTGCGCTCGACGCCGTCGCGCGCGCACACGCGCACCGAAGCGCCGAAGAACACCTGGTCCGTGTCGCGCCCCGCGTTGTCGACGACGGTCGCGCTCTCGAGGCGCTTGATGAGGAAGCGCACGCGGCGGTCGATCTCGCGCAGCCGGCGCTTGCCGTAGAGATAGTCGCCGTTCTCGGAGCGATCGCCGTTCGAGGCGGCCCAGGAGACCGTGCGCACCACTTCCGGACGCTCGACCTCGATCAGCTGCCGGAGCTCGGCGCGCAGCCGCGCGAAGCCCGCGGGCGTGATGTAGTTCCGGCCGGCAGGGCTCTGCGGCGCGGGCGCTGCGGCCTCTTCCTCGGCGCCGGATTCGCGTACGAAGGCTTTCGACATGCCGACCGCATTCTACGCGCGCTTGCCACGCGGCGGAGGCTTGCCCAGAATCGGGCCATCTTCCGCCTCGCCGGGAACGACCGTGGCCGTGATCGAGAAATCGGTGGACAAGGACGACCTGCTCACCCGGCTCCGCATCCGGGAGATCGCGCTGTTCGGCCTGATCGGCCTCACCGCGGTGCTCGCCAACCTGCCCGCAGGCTACGCGCGCGGCCTGGGGCTCGATCCCCAGCTTCTCGTCGCCGTGCTCGCCTGCGCGGCGATCGTCGGGCTGTTCCTGTACCTGAAGTTCTTCTTCTTCCTCGCCGTGGTGCTCCTCATCCTCGGCGCCAACATGCCCGACCAGGTGGCCGAGAGCTTCGGCATCTCGCGGCTGCCACTGATCCTCGCGCTGCTCACCATGATCGGCATCTCGCTCATCAATCACGTGATCGGGCTGCTGCCCACCGGCCTGGAGCCGCGGCCCAAGGAGCGCAGCCCCGAAGCCATACGCGCCCTCTTCTACGCCATCAACCGCAACAACGTGGCGTACGCCCAGAAGGTGCTGCAGATGAACGTCGATCCCAACCTGCAGCACGAAAGCGGCTATACGCCCCTCGCCTACGCGGCGATGAAGGGCAATCCGCTCATGGTCGGGGCGCTGCTCGCCGGCGGCGCCGATGCGTCGCTCACCACGCGCGAAGGCGACACCGCCGTGGAGCTCGCCCTGCGCGCGGGCCACGCCGAGGTGGCCGACCTGCTCAAGCGCGCGCGCCAGGAGGGGGGCGAAACGGCGCTTGCCGCGGGCGCCCGGCAGGGCGACAATACTGTATATAAAAGCAGCTGACGCATGAGCACCCAAGCTCTCGCCCCCTCGCCCCCGGCGCTCGCCCCGCAGGAGATCTGCCGCGACGCGCTCCTCGAGAAGTACGCCAAGGGCGCCGAATCCTCGATCGAGGAGGTGCGCCGGCGCGTGGCGCGCGCCCTCGCGCAGGCCGAGCCCGAGGCGAAGCGCGCGGCCTGGGAGCGGCGCTTCCTGCAGGCGCAGGAAGACGGCTTCATTCCCGCGGGACGCATCAATTCGGCAGCCGGGGTGCAGCTGCAGGCGACGCTCATCAACTGCTTCGTGCAGCCGGTGGGCGACTCCATCTCGGAGCTGATCGACGGCAAGCCCGGGATCTACACGGCGCTGCAGGAAGCGGCCGAGACCATGCGCCGGGGCGGCGGCGTCGGCTACGACTTCTCCTCCATCCGGCCGAAGGGCGCCGAGGTGAAGGGCACGCATTCACGCGCGAGCGGCCCGGTGTCCTACATGCGCGTGTTCGACCGCTCCTGCGAGACGGTCGAGTCGGCCGGCGCGCGCCGCGGGGCGCAGATGGGCGTGCTGCGCTGCGACCACCCGGACATCGAGGAGTTCATTCACGCCAAGGACCGGGGCGACCTCGCCAACTTCAACATCTCGGTGGGCGTGACCGACGCGTTCATGCAGGCGGTGGAGGCCGACGCCGAGGTGGAGCTCGTGCACAAGGCCAAGCCCTGGCCGGCGGATGGCGTGCGGCTGCGCGACGACGGGCTCTGGGTGTACCGCCGGGTGCGCGCGCGCGCCCTGTGGGACCAGATCATGCGCTCGACGTACGACCACGCCGAGCCGGGCATCCTCTTCCTCGACCGCATCAACCGCGACAACAACCTCCATTACTGCGAGACGATCGAGGCGACCAATCCCTGCGCCGAGCAGCCGCTGCCGCCCTACGGCTGCTGCTGCCTGGGCTCGATCGACCTCACGCGCTTCGTGCGCCAGCCCTTCTCGGAGGCGGCGTCGTTCGACTTCGAGGCCTTCGGCAAGGTCGCGGAAGTCGCCGTGCGCATGCTGGACAACGTGCTCGAGGTCACGGCCTGGCCGCTGGAGGCGCAGCGGCGCGAGGCGATGGCCAAGCGCCGCGTCGGCCTGGGGTTCACGGGGCTCGGCGACGCGCTCATCATGCTCCGGCTGCACTACGACAGCGACGCCGCGCGCGCCATGGCCGCGCGCATCGCCGAGGCGATGCGCAATCGCGCCTATGCCGGATCGGTGGAGCTGGCCAGGGAGCGCGGCGCCTTTCCGCTGTTCAATGCCGACCTGTACCTCACGGGCGCGAGCTTCGCCGCGCGGCTGCCCGAGGAGCTGAAAGCGAAGATCCGCGAGCACGGCCTGCGCAACTCGCACCTGCTGTCCATCGCCCCCACGGGCACGATCAGCCTCGCCTTCGCCGACAACGCCTCCAACGGCATCGAGCCGCCGTTCTCCTGGACCTACACGCGCAAGAAGCGCATGCCCGACGGCAGCCTGCAGGAGTTCCCGGTCGAGGACCACGCCTGGCGCCGCCACAAGGCGGCCGGCGGGGACATGCAGGCCCTGCCGCCCTACTTCGTCACCGCGCTCGAGCTGAGCGCGATGGCCCACGAGCGCATGGTGGCGGCCGTCGCCCCCTACATCGACACCAGCATCTCCAAGACCGTGAACGTGCCGGAGGACTACCCCTACGGCGATTTCAAGGACCTGTACCTGGCCGCGTGGAAGTCCGGCCTCAAAGGGCTCGCCACGTACCGCCCGAACAAGGTGCTCGGCGCGGTGCTCTCCGTGGACAAGCCCCAGGACTTCGTCGAGGACGACGTCAACCGTCGCATCCGCATCGCCAAGGCGCCCGAGCCGGTGCTGGCCAGCCTGCGCTGGCCGGGGCGGCCCGAGTTCGCGGCGGGCAATCTGTCCTGGACCTACATGATCGAGCACCCGCGGCACCATTTCGCCGTGTTCGTCGGCGAAGCGGAGAACGGCGCGCCGCACGCCTTCGAGGTCTGGGTGAACGGCAGCGAGCAGCCGCGCGGCCTGGGCGCGGTGGCGAAGACGCTGTCCATGGACATGCGGGCCAACGACCCCGCCTGGCTGCGCCTCAAGCTCGACACGCTGGCCAAGGCCCAGGGCGACGACGCGTTCGACATGCCCTTCCCGCCGCGCGGCGAGAAGCGCCACATGCCCTCGGTCGTGTCGGCGCTCGCGCAGCTCGTGCGCTGGCGCGTCGAGCAGCTCGGCGGCCTCGACGGCGAGCGCCAGGCCGACGCCTTCTCGGCGAGCGTCACCCCGCTCATCGACGCGATGTTCAGCCTGAAGGAGCCCAAGACGGGACCCGACGGCACGATGTCCTGGAGCGTGGACGTGCACAACCCGCGCAGCGGCGACGATTTCGTGCTCGGCCTGAAGGAGATCACGCTCCCGGACGGCACCACGCGCCCCTACTCCATCTGGCTCTCCGGCGAGTACCCGCGCGCGCTCGACGGCCTGTGCAAGCTGCTCTCCCTGGACATGCGCGTGATCGATCCGGCCTGGATCGGCATGAAGCTGAAGAAGCTCCTCGACTTCCCCGAGCCGCTCGGCGACTTCCTCGCCTTCGTGCCCGGCTCGCGCAAGCAGCAGAGCTACCCGTCCACCGTCTCGTACGTGGCGCGGCTCGTGCTGCACCGCTACGCGATGCTGGGGCTGCTCGCCGAGGATGGCGCGTCGCTCCTCCCGGCGGGCCTGATGGAGGCGGCCCCGGCCGGCGCCGCGCCGGTGATGCAGGGCCTGAAGTGCCCGGAGTGCGGCGCGCACACCCTGATCCGCAAGGACGGCTGCGACTGGTGCACTACCTGCGGGTACACGGGCGTGTGCGGCTAGCCCGCTAGGCAGTCACCCAGAGCAGCCCGGTCACCGTCTTCACGTCGGTGATGCGCCCGTCACGCGCCATGGCCTGCGCCTCGGCGAGCGGCAGCGCAAACACCTCCAGGAACTCGCCGTCGGCGAGCCGTGCCTCGCGCTTCTCCAGCCCGCGCGCGAGCCAGATCTCGATCAGCTCGTCGCTGTAGCCGATGGCGTTGTGGATCTGCCCGAGCTTGCGCCACTCGCGCGCCACGTAGCCCGTCTCCTCCAGCAGCTCGCGCTTTCCGGTGACGAGGTGGTCCTCGCCCGGCTCGAGCTTGCCCGCGGGGATCTCGACGAAGGTGCGCCGCAGCGGGTAGCGGAACTGGCGCTCGAGGAGCACCTGCCCGTCGTCGAAGAGCGCCACGACCGCGACGGCCCCGGGGTGGCGGATGTACTCGCGCACCGAGGTCGCGCCGTCGGGCAGGCGCACGCGGTCGCGGTAGACCTTGAGCAGGCGCCCGTCGAAGACCTGCTCGCTGTCGAGCGGCGTCTCGGTGAGGTCCTGCGGCACTACAGCGCCTCGATGGCGTACGCGCACAGCGCCATCAGGGACTGGGGCAGGATGCCGATGGCGAGCAGCGCGAGCCCGTTGGCCGAGAGCAGCACCCTCACCCCGCCGCGCTCGATGCCCTCGGCCGAGCGCTCCGCGGGCTCGTCGAAATACATCAGCTTCACCACGCGCAGGTAGTAGAAGGCGCCCACCAGCGAGAGCGCCACCGCGGCCACGGCGAGCCAGATCTGTCCCGCCTGCACCACGGCCGAGATCACCGCGAGCTTGGCGTAGAAGCCCGCGAGCGGCGGCACGCCGGCGAGCGAGAACATGACGAGCAGCATGACGAACGCGGCCCAGGGATCGCGCCGGTTGAGGCCCTTCATGTCCTCCAGGCGTTCGCACTCGTAGCCGGCGCGCGAGAGCGCGAGCAGCATGCCGAAGGCCGCAAGCGACATGAGCACGTACACGAGCGTGTAGAACAGGGCCGCGCTGTACGCGTCCACGGCGTTCAGGCGGTTGCCGCCGACCACGCCGGAGAGCAGGCCGAGCAGCATGAAGCCCATGTGCGCGATGGTCGAGTACGCGAGCATGCGCTTCAGGTTCGACTGCGCGATGGCGGTGACGTTGCCCAGCGCCATCGACAGGACGGCGAGCACAGCGAGCATCTGCTGCCAGTCCGGCGCGAGCGACGGCAGCCCGTCCACCAGCAGGCGCATGGCCATGGCGAAGGCGGCGAGCTTGGGCGCCGTGGCGATCAGCAGCGTCACGGCGGTGGTGGCGCCCTGGTAGACGTCGGGGATCCACATGTGGAACGGCACCACGCCGAGCTTGAAGGCCACTCCCGCGACCAGGAACACCAGGCCGAAGACGAGCAGCACGCGCGCGCTGCTCGACTCCGCGGCCAGGGCGCCCGCGCGCGCCGCCACCTCGCTGATCACCAGGGTGCCGGTCGCGCCGTAGATCATCGACATGCCGTAGAGCAGCAGCCCCGAGGCGAGCGCCCCCAGCACGAAGTACTTCATCGCGGCCTCCGTGGCCGCGGCCGAGTCGCGATTGAGCGCGACCAGCGCGTACAGGCTGAGCGAGAGCAGCTCCAGGCCGAGGTAGAGCGCGAGGAAGCTGTTCGCGCTCACCATGACGAGGATGCCGAGGAGCGCGAAGAGCATGAGCGTGAGGAACTCGCCGCGCAGCAGCCCCCGCTCGAGCAGGTAGCGCCGCGAATAGGCGAGCGCCACCGAGGCCGCCGCGAAGGCCGCGAGCTTGAGCACCGCCGCCAGGGCGTCGAACACGAACATGCGGTCGAAGAGCAGCAGCGTCGAGTCCGGCTTCACGCTCCAGATGAGCAGCGTCGCCAGCGCGCAGGCGCCGAGGATGGCCTGCGCGATCGCCACGCTCGCCGTGCGCCGCTCGCCCTTCAGGACGAGGTCGACGAGCATCAGCGCGCAGGCGCCGGCGAGCAGCAGCGCCTCGGGCAGCACCGGCACGTGATCGATCAGGGCGACGAGGCTCATAGCTTGGGCTGCGCGACGTGGCGCAGCAGTTCATCGACGGAGGCGTGCATCACCTCGGTGAAGGGCAGCGGGTACAGTCCCATGCCCAGCACCGCGACGGCGAGCAGCGCGAGCACCAGCGCCTCGCGGGGGTTCAGGTCCTTGAGCGCCGCCACGTGCTCGTTGGCCACCGCGCCGAACACCACGCGCTTGTACATCCACAGCGTATAGGCGGCGCCGAAGACGAGTGTGGTGGCGGCGGCGAGCGCCAGCCAGAAGCTCTTCTGCGCCGCGCCCATGATGACCATGAACTCGCCGACGAAGCCGCTGGTGGCCGGCAGGCCGCAGTTGGCCATGGCGAAGAGCATCATCAGCGAGGCGAAGCGCGGCATGGTGTTCACCACCCCGCCGTAGTCCGCGATGCGGCGCGTGTGCATGCGGTCGTAGAGCACGCCGACGCACAGGAACAGCGCCGCGGAGACGAAGCCGTGCGAGATCATCTGCACGAGCGCGCCTTCCACTCCCCAGGCGTTGAAGATGAAGAAGCCGAGCGTGACGAAGCCCATGTGCGAGATCGAGGAATAGGCGATCAGCTTCTTCAGGTCGGTCTGCACCAGGGCAACGAGGCCGATGTACACCACCGCGACGAGCGACAGCGCGATCATCAGCCAGGCGAGCTCGCGCGAGGCATCGGGCAGGATCGGCAGCGTGAAGCGCACGAAGCCGTAGGCGCCCAGCTTCAGCATGATGGCCGCCAGCACCACCGAGCCGCCGGTGGGCGCCTCGACGTGCGCGTCCGGCAGCCAGGTGTGCACCGGCCACATCGGCACCTTGACCGCGAAGGCGAGCAGGAAGCCGAAGAAGAGCCACGCCTGCGCCGTCGCCGGGAGCGGCAGCTTGTGCCAGTCGAGCACCGCGAAGCTGCCGCCCGACTTGCCGTACAGGTAGAGCAGGGCGACCAGCATGAGCAGCGAGCCGGCCAGCGTGTAGAGGAAGAACTTGACCGCGGCGTACACCCGGTTCGGGCCGCCCCAGACGCCGATGATGATGAACATCGGGATCAGGGTCGCCTCGAAGAACACGTAGAACAGCACCCCGTCGAGCGCCGAGAACACGCCGTTCATGACGCCCGAGAGGATGAGGAAAGCGGCGTAGTACTGCCCCACCCGGCTCTCGATCACGCTCCAGCCGGCGATCACCACGAGCACGGTGACGAAGGCGTTGAGAATCAGGAACAGCACCGAGATGCCGTCCACGCCGAGGTGGTAGTGGATGTTGAACGCCTCGATCCACACGCGCCGCTCCTCGAACTGCATGGCGGCGGTGCCGGTATCGAAGCCCGCGTACAGCGGCAACGTGACCGCGAAGCCGGCGAGCGCGCCGGCGAGCGCCAGCCGGCGCTGCAGCGGCGCGTTGCCGTCGCCGCCGGCGGCGAGCACGGCGAGCGCCGCGAGGATCGGCACCCAGATGGCGAGCGACAGGAGCGGCAGGCTGCTCATCGCATCACGGCCAGAACCGCCACAGGACCCAGGAGACGCCGGCCAGGATGCCGAACAGCATGAGGAAGGCGTAGGTGTTGAGGATGCCCGTCTGCAGCAGCCGCACCACCCCCGAGAACCAGCCGACGAGGCGCGCCGAGCCGTTCACGGCCAGCCCGTCGATCACGGTCTGGTCGCCGCCGCGCCACAGGCCCGAGCCGATCGCGCGCGCGCCGGCGCCGAACAGCCACGAGTAGAGCTCGTCGAAGCCGTACTTGCGCTCCACCACCGCGTAGAGCGGTCCCAGGCGCATGGCGATGCGCTTGGGCAGGTCGGGGCGCAGCCGGTAGAGCACGTACGCCGTGACGATGCCGGCGAGCGCGAGCCAGAACGGCGGCGAGGCGACCCCGTGCGCGACGAACGCCCACGGGCTTTCGACGTCGAGGAACTCCCCGATCAGCCAGCCCGCGAGCACGGAAGGGATGGCGAGCAGCACGAGCGGCACCGTGACCACCAGCGGGGACTCGCGCGGCGGGTGCGCGGTGTCGAAGCGCGGCAGCCCGTGGAACGCCATGAACAGCATGCGGAAGGTGTAGACCGCGGTGACGAAGACGCACGCGAGCACGCAGGCGTAGGCGAAGGCGGCGCCCGGGATCGTGGCGTGGCGGGCCGCCTCGATGATCGCGTCCTTGGAGAAGAAACCGGCGAAGCCCGGGATGCCCGCCGAAGAGATGGCGCCGATCAGCATGGTGAAATAGGTAACCGGCATGTAGCGCTGCAGGCCGCCCATGCGGCGCATGTCCTGCTCGTGGTGCAGCGCGATGATCACCGAGCCCGCGCCGAGGAACAGCACCGCCTTGAAGAACGCGTGCGTCATCAGGTGGAAGATGGCCGCCGAGTACGCGGAGGCGCCGAGCGCCACCGTCATGTAGCCGAGTTGCGAGAGCGTCGAGTAGGCCACCACGCGCTTGATGTCGTACTGCGTGAGCGCGACGAGCGCCATGAAGAGCGCGGTGATGCCGCCGATCACCAGCACCACCGAGCGCGCCGTGGGCGAGAGCTCGTACAGGGGCGACATGCGCGCCACCATGAAGATGCCGGCGGTCACCATGGTGGCGGCGTGGATGAGCGCCGAGATCGGCGTCGGTCCTTCCATCGAGTCGGGGAGCCAGACGTGCAGCGGGAACTGCGCGCTCTTGCCCATGGCGCCGACGAACAGCAGCAGGCAGATGAGCGTCATGGGCGCGGCGAGCGTCGGCGCCTGCTCGAAGACGCGCGCGTAGTCGAGGCTGCCGAAGTACGCCAGCACCAGGCCGATGCCGAGGATGAAGCCGAAGTCGCCCACCCGGTTGACGAGGAAGGCCTTGAGGTTCGCGTGGATGGCGCTGGGGCGCGTGTACCAGAAGCCGATCAGCAGGTAGGACACCAGGCCGACCGCCTCCCAGCCGAAGAACAGCTGCAGGAAATTGTTCGCCATCACCAGCATGAGCATGGAGAAGGTGAACAGCGAGATATAGGCGAAGAAGCGCTGGTAGCCGGGGTCCTCGGCCATGTAGCCGATGGTGTAGATATGCACCATGAGCGACACGAAAGTCACCACGACCATCATGAGCGCGCTGAGCCGGTCGATGAGGAAGCCGATCTCCAGGCGAACGCCGCCGCTCGTCAGCCAGGTGTAGACGCTGCCGTCGAAGGTGTTGCCCGCGAGCACGTCGGCGAAGATCCAGCAGGACGCGAGGAAGGACGCGAGCACCCCGAGGATGGTGACGCTGTGCGCGCCGGCGCGGCCCAGCGCCCGGCCGAACAGACCGGCGAGGATGGCGCCGGCGAGCGGCGCGAGCGGCACCAGGAGGTAGACGAGCTTCATCCCTTGAGGCTGTCCAGGTCTTCGACGTTGATGGTGGAGAGGTTGCGGAACAGCACGACGAGGATCGCCAGGCCGATCGCCGACTCGGCCGCCGCCACCGTGAGGATGAAGAACACGAACACCTGCCCCGCGAGGTCGCCGAGGAAGTGCGAGAAAGCGATGAAGTTCAGGTTCACCGCGAGCAGCATCAGCTCGATCGCCATGAGCAGCACGATGAGGTTGCGGCGGTTGAGGAAGATGCCCACCACGCTGAGGGCGAAGAGCAGCGCGCCCAGCACCAGGAAGTGATTGAGCGTGAGCGGGCCCATCAGCGCTCCTTCTCCGCCGGCAGCGACACGAGGCGCACGCGCTCCTCGCGGCGCGCCGCGATCTGCCGTCCCGCGTCCATGGCCTTGCTGTCCTTGCGCCGGCGCAGCGTCAGCGCGATGGCGGCGATGATCGCCACCAGCAGGATCACCGCCGCGATCTCGAAGGCATACACGTACTGGGTGTAGAGCACGCGCCCCAGCTCGCGCGTGTTGCTGTGGTCCGCGGGCACGGCCCGGGTCGCGCTCGCCGCGCCGAAGTAGCGTTGCGCGAGCACCGCGACCATCTCCAGCGCCATGACGCCCCCCACCACCACGGCGAGCGGCAGGTTCTTCCAGAAGCCCTCGCGCAGCCGCTCCAGGTTCACGTCGAGCATCATGACCACGAAGAGGAACAGCACCATCACGGCGCCCACGTACACGAGCACCAGCACGATGGCGAGGAACTCCGCGCGCAGCAGCAGCCACAGGGCGGACGCCGTGAAAAAGGCGAGCACCAGCCAGAGCGCGGCGTGCACCGGGTTGCGCGCGGTGATCACGCGCAGCGCCGCGAGCAGCAAAATCCCGGCAAAGACGTAGAAGACTACGGTCTCGAACATGGCTCCCTAGTGCGCGGCCTCAGCGGTAGCGGGCGTCGGCGGCGCGGTCCTTCGCGATCTGCTCCTCGTAGCGGTCCCCGACCGCGAGCAGCATCGGCTTGGTGTAGTAGAGGTCGCCGCGCTGCTCGCCGTGAAACTCGTGGATGCGGGTCTCGACGATCGCGTCCACGGGGCAGGCTTCCTCGCAAAAGCCGCAGTAGATGCACTTGATGAGGTCGATGTCGTAGCGCGTGGTGCGGCGCGTGCCGTCGGCGCGCGACTCCGACTCGATGTGGATGGCGAGCGCCGGGCAGACCGCCTCGCACAGCTTGCAGGCGATGCAGCGCTCCTCGCCGTTCGGGTAGCGGCGCAGCGCGTGCAGGCCGCGGAAGCGCGGGCTCTGCGGCGCCTTCTCCTCGGGGTACTGCACGGTGATCTTGCGCGCGAACAGGTGCCGCCCGGTGAGCGCCATGCCGCGCAGCAGCTCGAGCAGCAGGAAGGCGCGGAAGAAGTCGGCGACGCGCTGCATCATCGCCAGAGGCTCCACGGGGTCTGCATCCACGCGCCGATCACCACGATCCAGACGAGCGTAAGCGGGATGAACACCTTCCAGCCCAGGCGCATGATCTGGTCGTACCGGTAGCGCGGCAGGGTGGCGCGCACCCACAGGAACATCGACACGATCACGAACACCTTGGCGAGCAGCCAGAAGAACGGCGGCACGGCATCGGCGAGGGGGCTGGAGATCGGCGGCAGCCAGCCGCCGAAGAACAGGATCGCGGTCAGCGTGCTGATGAGGATCATGTTCATGTACTCGGCGAGGAAGAAGAGCGCGAAGCTCATCCCCGAGTACTCGATCATGTGGCCGGCGACGATCTCGGACTCGCCCTCCACCACGTCGAAGGGCGCGCGGTTGGTCTCGGCGATGCCGGAGACGAAGTACACCACCAGCATGGGCGCGAGCGGCAGCCAGTTCCACGACAGGAAGTTGAGCCCCTCCTGCGCGAAGTAGCCGCGCCCCTGCCCTTGCACGATGTCGGAGAGGTTGAGGCTGCCCGAGACCATCAGCACCACCACCAGCGCGAAGCCCATCGCCAGCTCGTAGGACACCATCTGCGCCGCCGAGCGCATGGCGCCGAGGAACGCGTACTTCGAGTTCGACGCCCAGCCGGCGATGATCACGCCGTAGACGCCGATCGAGGTGAGCGCGAGGAGGTACAGCAGCCCCGCGTTCACGTCGGCGAGCACGAGCTCGGGCCCGAACGGGATCACCGCCCAGGCGGCGAGCGCCGGCGCGAGCATCATGATCGGGCCGAGGATGAACAGGCCCGGGCTCGCGTTGGCCGGCAGGATGATCTCCTTGAACAGCAGCTTCACGCCGTCGGCGATCGGCTGCAGCAGGCCCGCCGGGCCGACGCGGTTCGGGCCGATGCGGATCTGCATCCAGCCGATCAGCTTGCGCTCCCACAGCGTGAGGTAGGCGACCGCGAGGAACAGCGGCGCGACGATGGCGACGATCCCCGCGAGAGTCCAGGCCGTGTCGACGATCGCGGGGTGCAGGCTCATCTAGGCCGCCTTTTCCGCCTTGAGCGCCTCGACGCGCAGCGCGCCGAACATCGGGCCCAGGCCGGCGGTGGTCGGGTGCGCCGCCGCGACGCGCACGCAGCCGTCGGGCAGGCGCTCGTCCAGCCCCGCCCGCAGGCGCGCCTCGCCCTCGCCTTGCACGACGCGCACGAGCTGGCCCTCCGCGGCGCCCAGCTCGCGCAGGAGCCTCGCGTTCATCCAGGCGCGCGGGGCGCGCGCGTCGCGCGTTCTCTGCAGCGAAGGCGCCCGGCGCACGAGCGGGTCGGCGAAGTAGAGGGGAACCTCGGCGATGCGCTCGAGGCCCTCCGCGCGAGGCGCGGCCGGCGAGTTCGCGCCCTGGATGCGGTTATCGAGCAGCGCGGCGACGTCGCGCCCCGCGAGGCAGGCCGCGCGCACCTCCTCGATCGTGTCGAATTCGAAGCCGGACCGGCCGAGCATGGTGCCGAGCACGCGCAGCACCTTCCAGGCGGGACGCGTCTCGCCGAGCGGCAGCACGCAGGCGTTGAAGCTCTGCACGCGGCCCTCGGTGCTGACGAAGGTGCCGGCGGTTTCGGTGAAGGGCGCGACCGGCAGGAGCACGTCGCCGACGTCGCTCTGCCAGGAGGTGAGGTTGACGATGAACCTCGCGCCCTCGGCGATGCGCGGATCGGCGCAGTCCAGCCCCGGCTCGACGTTCAGGAGCAGCAGCGCCGGCTTGCGGCGCGCCTCGGGCAGGCCGCCGCCGGTGGGCAGGCCGGCCACGTAGCCGCCGACCGAGTTCGCCGCCTCGCCGAGGAAGCCGAGCTTCACGCCGAGCGCCTGAGCCGCGGCGTGGATCGCCGCAGCCTGCGGATGCTGCTGCGCGAAGTTGCCGAGGAGCACCGCGGGGTTCTTCGCGCCCTCGAGCTTCGGCCCGAGCGCGGCGAGCGCGGCGGGCAGCGCCGACGGCGGGACGATCGTCTTGCTAGCGATCGGCATCAGCCAGTCGTCGTCCGCCGAGTGCAGCACGTGGATCTGCGCGCCGCGCTTGGCGGCCTGGCGCAGCCGGTGCGCGATGAGCGGATGGTCCTTGCGCAGGAACGAGCCGACGACGAGCACGCGATCGAGGCTGCCCAGCTCGGCGATCGGCATGCCGAGCCACGGGACGCCCGCGCGCCGGCCGTCGGCCGAGAAATCGCCGTGGCGCAGCCGGAAGTCCGCCGGCCCGAGCCTGCCCGCGAGGTAGAGCTCCTCGAGCGTGGCATGCGGGGAGGCGAGCACGCCCGCATCGGCAAGGCCGGCCGCGGCACGCTCCAGCGCCACCTCCCACTCGACGGGCTCGAGGCGCCCGTCCACGCGCACCATCGGCCGCGTGAGGCGCTCGGGGACGTTGAGCCCCTCGTAGGCAAAGCGGTCCTTGTCCGAGAGCCAGCACTCGTTGACCGCCTCGTTCTCGAGCGGCAGCACGCGCATGACGCGGTTCTGCTTGACCTGCACGACGAGGTTCGCGCCCAGCCCGTCGTGCGGCGAGACGCTCCTGCGACGCGAAAGCTCCCAGGTTCGCGCCGTGTAGCGAAACGGCTTCGAGGTGAGCGCGCCCACCGGGCAGAGGTCGATCATGTTGCCGGAGAGCTCGGAGTCCACGCTGCGGCCGACGAAGGCCACGATCTCGGCGTGCTCGCCGCGATTGATCATGCCGAGCTCCATCACGCCGCCGATCTCCTCGCCGAAGCGCACGCAGCGCGTGCACTGGATGCAGCGGCTCATCTCCTCGGCCGCCACCAGCGGCCCGAGATCCTTGTGCAGCACCACGCGCTTGGCCTCGGCGTAGCGCGAGGCGCCGTGGCCGTAGCCGACCGCGAGGTCCTGCAGCTGGCACTCGCCGCCCTGGTCGCAGATCGGGCAGTCGAGCGGGTGGTTGATGAGCAGGAACTCCATGACGCCGTTCTGCGCCTTCTGCGCCATCTCCGAGTGCGTCTGCACCTTCATGCCCTCGGTGACCGGCGTGGCGCAGGCCGGCAGGGGCTTGGGCGCCTTCTCCACCTCCACCAGGCACATGCGGCAGTTGGCCGCGATCGAGAGCTTCTTGTGGTAGCAGAAGTGCGGCACGAAGATGCCGAGCTTGTGGGCGGCGTCCATCACCGTGGCGCCGTTCGGCACCTCCACCTCGCGCCCGTCGACGAGGAGCTTCGGCATCTAGGCGGCTTCCTTCACGGCGTGGATCGCATGCGCCTGCGAGCGGCCCCACTTGGGCTCGGTCTCCGCGCCCTGCACGAGGCAACACCGGTGCGCGATGTGGTGCTCGAACTCGGTGCGGAAATGGCGGATGAAGCTCTGCACCGGCAGCGCCGCGGCGTCGCCGAGTGCGCAGATCGTGCGCCCGGCGATGTTGCCGGCCACGTCGTCGAGCAGCGCGAGGTCCTCCATGCGCCCCTGCCCGTTCTCGATGCGATTGACCATACGGTAGAGCCAGCCCGTGCCCTCGCGGCAGGGCGTGCACTGGCCGCAGGACTCCTCGAAGTAGAAGTACGACAGGCGCTCGAGCGCCCGCACCATGCACGTGGTCTCGTCCATGACGATCACCGCGCCCGAGCCGAGCATCGAGCCGGCCTTGGCGATCGAGTCGTAGTCCATGTCGGTGGCCATCATGATGTCCGCGGGGAGCACGGGCATGGACGAGCCGCCCGGGATTACCGCCTTCAGCCTGCGCCCGCCGCGCACGCCGCCCGCCATCTCAAGCAGCTTCGCGAACGGCGTGCCCAGGCGCACCTCGTAGTTGCCCGGCCGGTTGACGTGGCCGGTGACCGAAAAGAGCTTGGTGCCGCCGTTGTTGGGGCGGCCGAGCGCGAGGAAGGCCTCGCCGCCCTTCCTCAGGATCCAGGGCACGGCGGCGAAGGTCTCGGTGTTGTTGATCGTGGTCGGCTTGCCGTACAGGCCGTAGCTCGCCGGAAACGGCGGCTTGAAGCGCGGCTGGCCCTTCTTGCCCTCGAGCGACTCGAGCAGCGCCGTCTCCTCGCCGCAGATGTAGGCGCCGTAGCCCGCGTGCGCGTAGAGCTCGAAGCCGAAGTCCGAGCCGAGGATGTCCTTGCCCAGGTACCCCGCCGCGCGCGCTTCCTCGAGCGCCTGCTCGAACTGCTCGTAGACCGCCCAGATCTCGCCGTGGATGTAGTTGTAGCCCGCGCTCGCGCCCATGGCATAGCCGGCGATGATCATGCCCTCGATCACCGCGTGCGGGTTGTAGCGCAGGAGGTCGCGATCCTTGCAGGTGCCCGGCTCGCCCTCGTCGGAGTTGCACACCACGTACTTGGGTCCCGGGTGCCCCTTCGGCATGAACGACCACTTCAGGCCCGTGGGGAAGCCCGCGCCGCCGCGGCCGCGCAGCGCCGATTTCTTCACCTCGGCGATCACGGCGTCAGGCGGCATCTTCTCCTGCAGGATGCGCCGCAGCGCCGCGTAGCCGTCGCGCCGCTCGTAGTCCTTGAGGCGCCAGTTGGCGCCGTCGAGGCCGGCCATCAGGATCGCGTCGGGTCCGTAGTCGAGCATGCTCAGCTCTTCTTGGAGAGCTCGTCGATCAGCGCGTCGAGCTTCTCGGGGGTCATGTAGTCGCACATGCGCTTGTTGTTCACGAGCACCACGGGCGCCATGGCGCAGGCGCCCATGCACTCGCCCTCCTTCAGCGTGAACCAGCCGTCGGGCGTGGTCTCGTTGAAGCCGATGCCGAGCTTCTTCTTCAGGTAGTCCGCGGCCTCGAGCGAGCCCTGCAGCCCGCAGGGCAGGCAGGTGCAGATGGCGAGCTTGTGCGTGCCCGCCCGCTCGAGGTGGTACATGTTGTAGAAGCTCGCCACCTCGTACACCGCGACCGGCGGCATGCCGAGGACCTGCGCGACGTAGTCCATCGTCTCGGTCGACAGCCAGCCCTTCTCGTCCTGCGCGATGATGAGCGCCGCCATCACCGCGGACTGCCTGCGCTCGGCGGGGTACTTGGCGATCTCGCGGTCGATTCTTCGCAGGGAATCAGGGCTCAGCATCAGCGGTCGATGTCCCCGAACACGATGTCCAGCGTGCCGATGATGGCGACGGCGTCGGCGAGCATGTGGCCGGTCGCCAGCTCGCTCATCGCCGCGAGGTGCGCGAAGCCCGGCGAGCGCAGCTTCATGCGGTAGGGCTTGTTCGCGCCGTCCGAGATCAGATACACCCCGAACTCTCCCTTCGGGTGCTCCACCGCCGCGTACGCCTCGCCCTCGGGCACGTGCATGCCCTCGGTGAACAGCTTGAAGTGGTGGATCAGCTCCTCCATGTTCGCCTTCATGCGCTCGCGCGGCGGCGGCGCCACCTTGTAGTTGTCCACCATCACGGGGCCGGGATTGGCGCGCAGCCATTCGACGCACTGCCGGATGATGCGGTTGGACTGCCGCATCTCCTCGACGCGCACCAGGTAGCGGTCGTAGGTATCGCCGTTCATGCCGATCGGGATGTCGAAATCGACACGGTCGTAGACCTCGTAGGGCTGCTTCTTGCGCAGGTCCCACTGGATGCCGGAGCCCCTCAGCATCACGCCCGAGAAGCCCAGCGCCAGCGCCCGCTCGGGCGAAACCACGCCGATGCCCACCGTGCGCTGCTTCCAGATGCGGTTCTCGGTGAGCAGCGTCTCGTAGTCGTCCACGCACTTCGGGAAGCGCTCGGTGAAGGCCTCGATGAAGTCGAGCACCGACCCCTGCCGGTGCGCGTTCATCTCCGCGAGCGCCGCGCGGCTGCGCGTGTGCTGGCCCTCGTAGCGCGGCATGGTCTCGGGCAGGTCGCGGTAGACGCCCCCGGGGCGATAGTAGGCGGCGTGCATGCGCGCCCCGGACACGGCCTCGTAGCAATCGAGCAGGTCCTCGCGCTCGCGGAAGCAGTACAGGAACACCGTCATCGCGCCCAGATCGAGCCCCTGCGTGCCGAGGAACAGCAGATGGTTGAGGATGCGCGTGATCTCGTCGAACATGACCCGGATGTACTGCGCGCGCAGCGGCACCTCGATGCCGAGCAGCTTCTCCACCGCCATCACGTAGGCGTGCTCGTTCACCATCATCGACACGTAGTCCAGCCGGTCCATGTAGGGCAGCGACTGCACGAAGGTCTTGTGCTCGGCGAGCTTCTCGGTCGCGCGGTGCAGCAGTCCGATGTGCGGGTCGGCGCGCTGGATCACCTCGCCGTCGAGCTCCAGCACCAGCCGCAGCACGCCGTGCGCCGCCGGATGCTGCGGGCCGAAGTTCAGCGTGTAGTTGCGGATCTCCGGCATTACTCGCCTTCCGCGTAGTGCTCGACGCGCACGATGCGCGGCGTCACCTCGCGCGGCTCGATGGACACGGGCTGATAGACGACGCGCCGCTGCTCGGGGTCATAGCGCATCTCGACGTGGCCCGAGAGCGGGAAGTCCTTGCGGAACGGATGGCCGACGAAGCCGTAGTCGGTGAGGATGCGGCGCAGGTCGGGATGCCCCTCGAACACGATGCCGTAGAGGTCGAAGGCCTCGCGCTCGTACCAGTTCGCGCTCGGCCACACCTCGACGAGCGAGGGCAGCACCGGCAGCTCGGCGTCGGGCGCCATGCCGCGCACGCGCAGCCGCCAGTTGTGCGTCTGCGACAGCAGGTGCAGCACGGCCGCGAAGCGCCCGCCTTCGGGTGCGCGCTCGCCGTAGGTCGAGTAGTCCACGCCGCACAGGTCGATGAGCTGCTCGAAGCGCAGGCCGGGGTCGTCGCGCAGCCGCTGGCAGGTCTCCAGGTAGCGGCCGGCGTCCACCTGCACGGTGATCTCGTTCAGCCTTTCCACGGGCTCCAGCCCCGCCTGCGCCAGCGCCTCGCTCAGCCTTTGCAGCTTGGGCGTCATCGGGCGATCGTGTTCGTCCGGCGGATCTTGTTCTGCAGCTGCAGGATGCCGTAGAGCAGCGCCTCCGCCGTCGGCGGGCAGCCCGGCACGTAGATGTCCACCGGCACGATGCGGTCGGCCCCGCGCACCACCGAGTAGGAATAGTGGTAGTAGCCGCCGCCGTTCGCGCACGAGCCCATGGAGATCACCCAGCGCGGCTCGGGCATCTGGTCGTAGACCTTGCGCAGCGCGGGCGCCATCTTGTTGCACAGGGTGCCCGCGATGATCATGACGTCGGACTGGCGCGGGCTCGGGCGGAACACGATGCCGAAGCGGTCCAGGTCGTAGCGCGCCGCGCCCGCGTGCATCATCTCGATCGCGCAGCAGGCCAGGCCGAAGGTCATCGGCCACAGCGAACCTGTGCGCGTCCAGTTGATCAGGTCGTCGAGACGCGCAGTCGCGTAGCCCTGCTTGAGGACGCCTTCTATTCCCATTCCAGCGCCCCCTTCATCCACTCGTAGACGAAGCCGACCACCAGGATTCCGAGGAACAGCATCATCGCCAGGAAGCCCGCCAGGCCGATGTCGTTCAGCGCCACCGCCCAGGGAAAGAGGAACGCGATCTCGAGGTCGAACAGGATGAACAGGATGGCGACGAGGTAGTAGCGCACGTCGAACTGCATGCGCGCGTCCTCGAAGGCCTCGAATCCGCATTCGTACGGCGAGAGCTTCTCCGGATCCGGCCGGCTCGGGCCGAGCAGTTTGCCGAGCACCATGGGCGCCACGCCGACCGCGAGGGCGACGAGGATGAACAGAAGGATCGGATAGTACTCAGCCAGCATATGTTGGTGCCCACGAGCAGACTCGAACTGCTACGGCTGTTTAGGCCACTAGCCCCTCAAGCTAGCGTGTCTACCAATTTCACCACGTGGGCTTGTCGCTGCCGTTGATTATCCTATAAAAATCATTTCGGTACGCCTCCGGACTGCGATTCGCCGCGCTCGGGCGCGGACGGAAGCGCGGAGGGTTTCGGGATGTCGGCGCCCTGCCCGGCCGGCGGCTGCGGCTTGACCGCGTCCATGACCGTGCCCGAGTCGCGCGGGCGTTCGCTCGCGAGATACGCAAGCCCGAGGCTGCTCAGGAAGAACACCGTAGCGAGCACCGCCGTCGCGCGAGAGAGGAAGTTCGCCGACCCGGTGGCGCCGAACAGGCTCGAGGAAGCGCCGCCGCCGAAGCCCGAGCCCATGTCCGCGCCCTTGCCGTGCTGCAGGAGCACGAGTCCGATGATCGCCAGGGCGATCAGCACGTGCACCACGATGATCAGGGTCATCCACTGTTCCATGTTCCTCAGTCCTTCCGTTCGGCCATCCGGCAGATGGCGATGAAATCCTGCGCCACGAGCGACGCGCCTCCGATCAGCCCGCCGTCCACGTCGGGCATCGCGAAGAGCGACGCCGCGTTGTCCGGCTTCACGCTGCCGCCGTAGAGGATGCACGTCTGCGGCGTCACCCGCTGCCTCAGGAAAGCATGCACCTCCTGCGCCTGCTGCGGCGTCGCCGTCCGTCCCGTGCCGATCGCCCAGACCGGCTCGTAGGCGAGTACCGCATCGCCCAACTCGCCCTGCGCGCGCACGGCGTCGAGCTGTCGTGCCACGACGGCTTGCGTGCGGCCCGCGTCGCGCTCCTCGAGCGTCTCGCCCACGCACAGGATCGGCGTGAGGCCCGCGGCGCGTGCGGCCGCGAACTTCGCCGCAACCTGGTCGTCGCGCTCGCCGAAGAGCTGGCGGCGCTCCGAGTGGCCGACCAGCACGTAGCGGCAGCCGAGCTCCCGCAGCATGCCCGCGGACACTTCGCCCGTGTAGGCGCCGGAGGCGTGCTCGCTCACGGTTTGAGCCCCGAGCGCGACGCGTGTTCCCTTGAGCCGCCCGGACGCCTGCGCGAGATACGGGAAAGGCACGCACACCGCGCATTCGACCCCGGATGCGACGAGTGCATCGAGCAGCGCCGCGTTCGCCGCCAGGCTGCCGTGCATTTTCCAGTTGCCGGCGACGAGCCGAGCGCGCATCCCGTGACCGTCCGCTGAAAAGGGGCGATTCTACCCTTTTTGCCCTGCAGCATGCGCACCGCGCACGAGCGAGCGCGCCGCCCTTTCCATCGCGTCCCGCAGCCTCTGCGATAGGCGCTCGCGCAGCGGCTCCAGGACGGCGGGCAGCCGCACCGAGCCGCTCAGCGCGGCCGTCTCTTCCGCGTACAGCTGCAGTATCTCCCGCACGCGCCGCTGCAGCTCACTGCGCGCGAAGACATCGCGCACGCGCCGGCCCTGGCGCCACGCCTGCAGGACGGGGCGTGCCGTTTCGAGCATCAGCGCGATGCGCCGCAGCCGCAGCGGCTCGATGCGCTCGTAGGGGATCGCGATGCGCACGGGAAACGCGCCGACGCGCTCGAGGAACTCCCGGTCGATGTCGCGCGCCGCGGCGAGGAGCTCCCGGACCTCGTCCGGCGACGCGGGCGCACCGGCGCGCCGGATCACCAGCGCGTCCTTGCGCGCCTCCTTGGCGACGTTTTCCTCGAGGAACGGCTCGAGCGCCGGCAGCGCAAGCCGCAGGGGCAGTGCCGCGCGCAGGTCCTCGATCGTGAGGCGGCTGAAGCGCCGCAGCAGCCGCGCGTTCAGCGCGGCGAGGGCCCGTTCGGGGTTCAGGACGGCGGCTTCACCGCGCGATGAAATCCGAGCATGCCGCCGAACACCGTATGCGCGGTGACGTCGCGGTAGCCGACATCCTCCAGCAGGTCGCTCAGCTCCTGCGCCGAGTAGAACATCTGCAGCGCCTGGATGAAGTACTTCTTGCAGTTCAGCGCCGCCGGGCCGCTGCGGAAGAGGAACCCGGTGAACCACAGGCAGAAGCGCAGGTAGGCGTAGTAAAGCTTCTCGACGAAGGGATTGCCCGGGCGCAGCATGTCCGAATGGTAGAAGCGGCCGCCGGGCTTGAGCACGCGCCGGATCTCCTCGGCGACGCGGCGGATGCGCAGGTGGCGAGACGCGAACTGCAGCGTCACCACGTCGAAGGTGTTGTCCGGATAGGGCAGCGTGTGCACGTCGTCAATCACGCTGCGGATGCGAAAGCCGAGCGCCTCGGCGTGGCGCCGCCCGACTTCCTGCATCGCCGCGCTGCGGTCGATGGCGTGCACCTCCAGCGTCGGCTCGCGCTTGAGCAGCGCGATGCCGATGGCGTTGGTGCCGGCGCACACGTCCAGCACCTTCTCGCCGGGCTTGATGTCCACGGTCGCCATGAACTTGCGCAGGAACCATCCCCAGAGCCCGAGGCTCGCGATGTAGTTGGCGCGGTCGTAGTACGGCGCGACGTCGGCGAAGACGTCGTTCAGCTCCTGGGTCCAGACGGCGTTGAAGCGCTCCTCGCGAGCGAGCTCGCGCACGGCGACAGGCGGCGGATTCATCGGGTCCTCCCTCCGTCAGATCCGAAGCAAGTAAAGCACCGAGGCGGCGGTCCCGGCAAGGGCCCCCGCGTACACGAGCGTGGCCACCAGCGTGTCGGCCCGCAAGCCCAGGTCGTAACAGGTGATGCGCAGGCGGTGGGCAGCGCTCCAGAGCGAAACGAAGACGATCCCGGCCACGGCCAGCTTGGCCGGCCAGTGCCCGAAAAGCGTGTGCAGCCGCTCGTAGACGAGCAGGTCCGGCGTGTACCCGAGCGCGGCAAGCAGCGTCACCAGCACGAGCGCGGGGGTCAGGAAGGCGGTCACGGTGCCGCCCGCGGCGAACGGCCCCCAGACGATCGGCTTGTTGGCGACGGCCATGTTCAGAAGGCTCCGGCGAAGTAAAGCACGGCGCATGACACCAGTGCCCATGCAGCGAAGTGCGCGCCCGAGATCCTCCAGTCGGGCAGGAAGTCCTCGCCCAGTTGCAGCGGGAGCGCCTTCGGCGTGAGGTTGAACCAGGTGACGCTGTGGTAGGTCGCGAAGGCGAGCGTCAGCAGGTGGAACACGATGCTCGCCGGCGACTTCAGCGACTCGAGGAACGCGCCCCACGCGGCCGGCCCGTCGGCCAGCGCCTTCAGTCCCCAGATCATGAGCAGCGTCCAGCCGCCGATGAACAGGCACGAGAACTCGCGCACCATGTAGCGCACGTAGCGCGGGTGGCGGAAGATCCACTCCGCGGTGATGGGGCGCACGTAGGGCTTGCGGCTCATTTCTTCGTCCACGGCATGAGGTGCGCCTGGTACCAGTCCACCGTGCTCTCGATCTTCACCTGCTGGATCGCGCCGGCAGGATCGACGTGCTCCGGGCACACTTCCGAGCAGGCGCCGACGAACGAGCACTCCCAGGCACCGTGGGTCGCCGCGAGCTCTTCCTGGCGCGCGTCGCGCCCGCCGTCCCGCGAATCCCGGTTCCAGCGGCGTCCGAGCGCGATCGCGGCCGGCCCGAGGTACTCCGGGATCAGGCCGTACTCGGGACATGCCGCGTAGCACAGCATGCAGTTGATGCACATGCTGAACTGCTTGAAGCGCTTGAGCTCGGCCGGCGTCTGGCGGTACTCGGCGCCCTCAGGCGGTTTGTCCTTCGGGATCAGGTAGGGCCTGACGCGCGCGAGCTTGGCGATGAAGTCGTCGATCACCGTCACCAGGTCGCGCTCGACCGGAAAGTGCCTCAGCGGCTCAACGCGGATCACGCCCTCGTAGTCGCGCAGGAACGCCTTGCAGGCGAGCTTGGGCTCGTTGTTGATCATCATCCCGCAGCTGCCGCACACCGCCATGTGGCAGGACCAGCGGTAGGAAAGCGTCGGGTCGAGCGTTTCCTTGACGTGGTTGAGCGCGTCGAGCACCACCCACTCCTCCCGACATTCCACGTCGTAGCGCTGGAAGCGCGGCGCCCGGTCGGTCTCCGGGTTGTAGCGCAGCACCTCGAGCTCGACCCGCCTCACTCGTGCCCCCCGGAATAGTCGCGCACGCCGGGCTTCGACAGCGTGATCACCACGTCGCGGTAGCCGATGCGCGGCTGCGCCTGGCCCGCGTAAGTGGCGAGCGAGTGCTTCAGATACTGCCGGTCGTCGCGCTCGGGATGGTCCAGCCGCTGGTGCGCGCCGCGCGATTCCCGGCGCGCCAGCGCGCTTTGCACCACGGCCTCGGCGCAGTCGAGCATAGAGCCGAGCTCGAGCGCCTGCAGGAGATCCGTGTTGTACACGTTGGTCTTGTCGTGCAGCTCGATGCGGCGGTAGCGCGCGCGCAGCTCCGCGAGCTTGGCGCAGGCCGCGGCGAGTCCCTCGCCGCTGCGATAGATGCCCGCGTGCTCTTCCATCGTCTGCATCATTTCCTTGCGCAGGCCGGCGACCGTCTCGGTGCCGCCCGTGCGCTGCATCAGCTCGCGCAGGCGCGCCTGCGCCGGGTCGGCGAGCGAACCGCCGCCTGCGTGGCGCGCGCCCTGCTCCAGATACTGCATCGCGCTCAGCGCCGCCCGGCGCCCGAACACCAGGAGCTCGGTGAGCGAGTTCGAGCCGAGGCGGTTGGCGCCGTTGATGCTCACGCAAGCGCATTCGCCCGCCGCGAACAAGCCGGGCAGCGCGGTCGCCGCGCGGATATCGGTGTCGATGCCGCCCATCATGTAGTGCACCACCGGGCGCACCGGCACGGGGTCTTTAACCGGGTCCACGCCCATGTAGGAAACGGACATGTCGCGCACCAGCGGCAGACGCTCGTTGATCTTTTTCTCGCCGAGGTGCCGCATGTCGAGCAGCATGCACTCGCCCCACTGAGTGGCGATCATGTTGCCCTTCTTCTGCTCCTGCCAGAACGCCTGGCTGACGCGGTCGCGGGGCCCCAGCTCCATCGTCTTCAGCACCGGTTGCCCGAGGGGCGTCTCCGGCCCCATGCCGTAGTCCTGCAGGAAGCGCCGGCCGTTCCTGTTGACGAGCACGCCGCCCTCCCCGCGGCAGGCTTCCGTCAGCAGCGTCCCCGTGCTCGGCAGCCCCGTGGGGTGATACTGGACGAACTCCATGTCCTTCAGCGCGACACCCGCCCGGTAGGCGAGCGCCATGCCGTCGCCGGTCTTGATGGCGCCGTTGGTGGTGAAGGGGAACATGCGCCCCGCGCCCCCGCCCGCGATGATCACCGCGCGCGCATCGAAGCGGCGCATCTGGCCGCTGCGCATCTCGATGGCGGCGAGCCCCGCGCAGCGCCCGTCGTCCACCAGGAGCTCGGTGGCGTAGAACTCGTCGAAGCGCTCGATCGAGGGGAACTGCAGCGAGGTCTGGAAGAGCGTGTGCAGGATGTGGAAGCCCGACTTGTCGGCGGCGAACCACGTGCGCTGCTTCTTCATGCCGCCGAAGGGCCGCACCGCCACCGAGCCGTCGGCCTCGCGGCTCCACGGGCAGCCCCAGTGCTCGAGCTGCAGCAGCTCCTTCGGCGCCTCGCGGATGAAGTAGTCCACCGCGTCCTGGTCCGAGAGCCAGTCGCCGCCGCCCACGGTGTCGTCGAAGTGCTGCTCGAGGCTGTCGTCGGGCTTGATGACGCCCGCGGCGCCGCCTTCCGCGGCGCAGGTGTGGCTGCGCATCGGATAGACCTTGGAAATCAGGGCGATGCGCAGCTTCGGGTCGGCCTGCGCCAGCGCGATCGCGGCCCGCAGGCCCGCGCCCCCGGCGCCGATGATCGCCACGTCCGTGCGGATCGTCTCCACCACCCCGGATGCTGCGGCCGCGGGCGGCCCGCGGTTTGACGTCGGTCAAATGGCGGCGAATCTCACCCGAACCGGCCGGTGATGTAGTCCTCGGTCTGCTTCTTCCTCGGCTTGATGAAGATCTCGTCGGTCACGCCGTACTCGATCAGCTCGCCCAGGTACATGTAGGCGGTGTAGTCCGAGACGCGCGCGGCCTGCTGCATGTTGTGCGTGACGATGACGACGGTGTACTCCGACTTGAGCTCCTGGATGAGCTCCTCGATCTTCGCCGTGGAGATCGGATCCAGCGCCGAGCAGGGCTCGTCGAGCAGGAGCACCTCGGGCTTGATGGCGATACCGCGCGCGATGCACAGCCGCTGCTGCTGGCCGCCCGACAGGCTGTTGCCGTTCTGGTGCAGCTTGCCCTTGACCTCGTCCCAAAGCGCGGCGCGCGTCAGCGCCCACTCGACGCGCTCGTCCATGTCGCGCTTCATCAGGCTCTCGAACAGCCGCACGCCGAACGCGATGTTGTCGTAGATCGACATGGGAAAAGGCGTCGGGCGCTGGAACACCATGCCGATGCGCGCGCGGATCAGGGAGACGTCCTGCTTCGAGCTGATCAGGTCCTCGCCGTCCATCAGGATCCGGCCCTCGGCGCGCTGCTCCGGATACAGCGCGTACATCTTGTTGAAGGTGCGCAGCAGCGTCGACTTGCCACAGCCCGACGGGCCGATGAACGCCGTGACCATCCGCTCGGGAATATCCAGCGAGATGTCGCGCAGCGCATGGAACGCCCCGTAGTAGAACTGCAGGTCGCGCACCTCGATCTTCGCCGGGGGCCTGGGCGCGCCAGCGGCGGCGCCGTCCGGCGAACGGTGGGTCTGGATTCGGGGAAGGACGGGATCGCCTGGCATGCAACCTCGCGACTAGTGGGATTTGCGGAACAGGATCCGGGCCACGATGTTCAGCGCGAGCACGGCCAGGGTGATGAGGGCCGCGCCGCCCCAGGCCAGCCGGTGCCAGTCCTCGTAGGGGCTCATGGCGAACTGGAAGATGACCACGGGCAGGTTGGCCATGGGGCTGTTCATGTCGAGCGACCAGAACTGGTTGTTCAGCGACGTGAAGAGCAGCGGCGCCGTCTCGCCACTGATGCGCGCGACGGCGAGCAGGATGCCGGTCACGATGCCGGCGCGCGCCGCGCGGTAAGTGACCGACACGACCATCTTCCACTTCGGGCAGCCCAGCGCGGCGGCGGCTTCGCGCAGGGTGTCCGGCACGAGCTTGAGCATGTCGTCCGTGGTGCGCACGACCACCGGAATCACCAGCAGGCCCAGCGCGATGGACCCCGCCCAGCCCGAGAAGTGGCGCACCTGCGCGACATAGATCGAGTACACGAACAGCCCGATCACGATGGAGGGCGCGGAGAGCAGGACGTCGTTCAGGAACCGCGTTCCCTGCGCGAGCCAGCTGCCGCGCCCGTACTCGGAGACGTAGGTCCCCGCGAGGATGCCGATCGGCGTGCCGATGAGCGTGCCCGCGGCCACCATCAGCAGGCTGCCCACGATCGCGTTGGCGAGGCCGCCGTCGGCGCCCGGCGGCGGGGTCATCTGCAGGTAGAGCGAGGCGCGCACCAGGGCGCCGCCGCCCTCGTACAGCAGCGTCGCGAGGATCCATACCAGCCAGAGCAGGCCGAAGGCAAGCGCCAGCGCCGAGACGCCGAGCATCAGCGCGTTGCGGCGCTTGCGCGCCCGGTACAGCGGATTGGCGACGCTGATTGCGCTCATGCGCTCACGTCCTCGTGCCTTCCTGGCGCGCAAGGCGCATGAGCAGAAGCTTGGAAAGCGCCAGTACCACCGATGTGATGAGAAACAGGATGAGCCCGAGCTCGATCAGCGACGAGTAGTACAGGTCGCCGACCGCCTCGGTGAACTCGTTGGCGAGCGCCGAGGCGATGCTGTTGCCGGGCGCCATGAGCGAGGCCGAGAGGCGATGCGCGTTGCCGATCACGAAGGTGACCGCCATGGTCTCGCCGAGCGCGCGGCCCAGGCCGAGCATGATGCCGCCGATCACGCCGATCTTCGTGTAGGGCAGCACCACCCGCCACACGACTTCCCAGGTGGTGCTGCCGAGCGCATAGGCCGATTCCTTCAGCAGCGGCGGCACCAGCTCGAATACATCGCGCATGACGGCGGCGATGAACGGAATGACCATGATGGACAGGATGAGCCCCGCCGTGAGCATGCCGATGCCGAGCGGCGGTCCCTCGAACAGGGCGCCCAGCCCGGGGACGTTGCCCAGCGTGTCGATGAGCAGCGGCTGCACGTGCGTCTGGAAAATCGGCGCGAAGACGAACAGGCCCCACATGCCGTAGATGATGGACGGAATCGCCGCGAGCAGCTCGATCGCAGTGCCCAGCGGGCGCTTCAGCCAGGCGGGCGAAAGCTCGGTGAGGAACAGCGCGATGCCGAAGCTCACCGGCACGCCGATCAGCATGGCGATGAGCGAGGTCATCAGCGTGCCGAAGATCGGCACCAGCGCCCCGAACTCCTCCTGCACCGGGTCCCACTCGGCGCTCCAGAGAAATCCCAGCCCGTACTTCTCCAGCGACAGCGTGCTGCCCATCACCAGCGAAACGAGGATCGCCGCCAGGATGCTGAACACGAGGAGCGCGAAGCAGCGCGTCAGCCACTCGAAGGCCTTGTCCTTCCAGTGCCCGCCCGGGACCGGGCGGGGCGGCGTGGCGCCGTTGCGGGGCAGTGCCATCGTGAGTTCGAAGTCGGCGCCCGATCCGGGCACGGCGCTCATGTCTGCAGACTCCTGAATTCTAGTGGAAGCGATCGCACCAGCGAAAAGGGGGCGGCGCCCACGCCACCCCCTTTCCGCTTCGCGCGGCGGTCAGTACACCGGCTTGCCGGCGGTGTCGCGAATCTGCTGCTTCCAGGCCGACTGGATCAACGACACGACCGACGGGGGCATCGGCACATAGTCGAGCTCCGCCGCCATCGCGCCGCCGCTCTCGTAGGCCCAGGAGAAGAACTTGAGCACCTCTCTTGCGTTCTCCGGCTTGGCCTGCGCCGTATGCATGAGGATGAACGTCGCGCCCGTCATGGGCCAGCTCTGCGCGCCCGGCTGGTCGGTGAGCAGCAGCGCCATGCCCGGCGCGCTCTTCCAGTCGGCGCCCGCCGCGGCGGCCTTGAACGTATCCTCGTTCGGCAGCACGGACTTGCCGTCGCGGTTCACCATCTTCGCCACCTTGAGCTTGTTCTGTTTGGCGTACGCGTACTCCACGTAGCCGATGGCGCCGTTGATGCGGCCCACGTAGTTGGCCACGCCTTCGTTGCCCTTGCCGCCCACGCCGGTCGGCCACTTCAGCGAGGTGCCCTCGCCGATCTTGGACTGCCATTCGCCGCTCACCTTGGAGAGGTAATTGGCGAAGATGAATGTCGTGCCCGAGCCGTCCGAGCGGTGCACCACGGAGATCGCCTGGTCCGGCAGGTTCACGCCGGGGTTGTTCGACTGCAGCGCGGCGTCGTTCCACTTCTTGATCTTGCCGAGGTAGATCTCGGCGAGCTGCTGGCCGGTCAGCGTGATGGCGCCGCTGTCCAGGCCCTTGACGTTGTAGACCGGCACCACGCCCCCCATCACGGCCGGAAACTGCATGAGGCCGTGCTTCTCGAGGTCCGCGGGCTTCATCGGCATGTCCGAGGCGCCGAAATCCACGGTCTTGGCGGTGATCTGCTTGATGCCCCCGCCCGAGCCGATCGACTGGTAGTTCAGGCCCACGCCGGTCTGCTTCTTGTAGGCATCCGCCCACTTGGCGTAGATGGGATACGGGAACGTGGCGCCCGCGCCGGTGATGTCCGCGGAGATCGCCGCGCCGGAAAACGCCACCGCGGCTGCGGCGGCGCCGATGGCAAACAGGGTGTTGTTGCGCATGAATGACTGTCCTCTGGCTGTTGGTGTGCGATGCGACACGCGCGCAGTCTAGGCACGCCGTGTTGCAGCTTCGTGACAGTGGCCGCCGCCCGCGCGGGCGGCGGCTTCAGGATCGACCGATCTGGTCGAGCTCCTTCTTCAGGGCCAGCCGGTCGAGCCGGGCGAGCGGCAGATTGACGAAGAGATTGATGCGGGTCGACAGCTCCGTGAAGGCACGCAGGAACGCCCTGCGCTTTTGCTCGTCGCTGCCCTCGATGCGCGCCGGGTCGTCCACGCCCCAATGCGCGGTCATCGGCTGCCCGGGCCAT
>JBFWWT010000014.1:0-28565 GCA_050246035.1 Burkholderiales bacterium | reverse complement strand
AGTACGTTGAAGGCTGCCTGGCTCATGAATGCATTCCTCCGGAGAAGTCTAGAATCCGCTCAGTCCATGGCGCACGACCACGCCCACCACGGGCGCGCCCCCGGAACGCCCTTGCGCGCCGCCGCCGCGCTCACCCTCGCCTTCGCCGCGCTCGAGGCGCTCGGTGGCTGGTGGACCGGCTCCCTCGCTTTGCTCTCCGACGCCGGCCACATGCTCGGCGACGGCGCGGCGCTGACGCTCGCCGCGATCGCGGGCTGGATGGCGGCGCGGCCGCCCTCGGAACGCCATTCCTACGGCCTGGGCCGTGCAGAGGTGTTCGCCGCGCTGCTCAACGGCGGCGCCCTCCTCGTCATCGCGGGCGCCATCGCCTACGAGGCGTTCCTGCGCCTGGGCCAGCCGCGCGACATCCAGGGCGGCCTCGCGGCGCTCGTCGCGCTCGGCGGGCTCGCGCTCAACTTCTGGATCCTGCGGCGGCTGAGCCCGCATCACCACGACATGAACGCGCGCGCCGCGGCGCTGCACGTGCTGGGCGACACCCTCGGCTCGGTAGCCGCGCTGACCTCCAGCCTCGTCATCGCCTTGACCGGCTGGACGCCGATCGACAGCATTGCCGCGCTCTTGATCTGCGTGCTTATCGCGGTATTCAGCCTGCGCCTGCTGCGCGAGAGCCTGCACGCGTTGATGGAAGGCACGCCGCTGCGCCTCTCGCCCGATGACGTCGGCATGGAAATGGCGCGCCAGGAGGGGGTGGCCTCCGTGCACGACCTCCACATCTGGACGCTGTCCGGCCGCCGCATTGCGCTCTCCGCGCACGTGGTGGTGCGCGACCTTGCCCAATGGGAGCAGACACTGCGCAGCCTGCAGGCGCTGCTGCACGCGCGCTTCGGCATCGACCACGTCACGCTGCAACCGGAGCCGTCTGCGCCGGCCGAGGTGCGGGTGCCGGTGCCGGATCCGAGGCGTCGAGGGGCGTAGTCAGTACCGGCGCGAAGCCGCCGCCCGCGGTGCGCATGTTGGTGGTCTGCCCCTGGTAGAGGCGCGCGGCGAGCATCTGAACGCGCCCGTCGTAGACATAGTTCCGCACGTCGACCTTGAGCGCCGTGTCCGGGGCGATGCGCCGCTCGCTCGGCGGCACGAGGGCCTGCGCCACGTAGCGTCCGGCGACTATCCCGTCCCAGACCCGGCGCGTGAGCTTGTCGCCGCGGTAGGCCGCGCGGCTGCCGTGCCCGGCCGCGGGTTTGAAGAACAGTCGTCGCCGCTCGGCCCACAGGCGCTCGGCCGCACCTGCGGTCACGACCTCCGTGCGAGGGATCCCCGCTTCCAGTATCCGGATATCCGCCTCCGCGACGCCCCAGGCGCGCAGCAGCCCCGGGCTGCCGAGCAGGCTCAGGTTGCGCTTGTCCGCGTAGAGTGCGTGCGCGCGCGGATGCGGGGTAATGACAGCGGCGTTCGCGAGATAGGCCTCGCGCAGCGCTGCGTGCGAAGGCTCATCGAAGTAAAAATCGGTCAGACGGTTGTAGACGAGATCGACCGGCCCCTGCGCGCAGCCGAGCACCCCCGCTTCGAACCGCAGATCCTCGGGCGCGAGCACCACGGCTTCCACGCCGAAGCGCTCGAACAGACGCGCGAAGAGCAGGAACTCCGGGTACATGAACTGCGCCTGCGGCGCGTCGTCCACGATCGCTACGCGCCGCGGCGCTCCCGCGCCCCCGGCGAGATGCCACTCGGCGACGAACATGTCGAACAGCGTGCGCTCGATGTCCGCATCGGGCACCGGCCCGCTCATCCACGGCTCGATCTCTTCGCAGCAGGCGCGCTGCGCGCGCGCGAGCACCGCGTTGAGCAGCGCGCCGCCCGAGTTGGTGTTGATCTCGATGAGCCGCGGTCCCTCGGGCGCGAGGTGGAAGTCGTAGCCGACGAAGACGCCTTGCGCACCCGGGTCGTGCCGCGCGATCCCTGGGGCCCAGGCGAGCACGGTTTCCCGGTAGTCCGGCAATGCGACCACCCGCTCCACCGCCTCGATCACCTGCGCCATCTGCCGCACGTGCTCGCGCGAGACGAAAAGCGGCAGCGAGGCGAAGAGGTGCGGGCAGCGTTCCTCGATCAGGTGGTGCAGACCGCTCGAGGCTGGATCGGCTTCGAGCGCGCGGCGCAGCGCCTCGCGGTCGAGGCTCACGCAATGGCAGTCGCGATTGAGCGAATCGATCATGCGGGGACCCTTTCGTACCAGCGGCGGCTGCCGTTCACGATATAGACGACCGAGAGCATCACCGGCACCTCCACCAGCACGCCGACCACGGTGGCGAGCGCCGCGCCGGAATTGAACCCGAACAGCGTGATCGCCGCGGCCACCGCCAGTTCGAAGAAGTTGCTCGCGCCGATCAGGGCCGAGGGGCCTGCGACGCTGTGCGCGACGCGCAGGCGCCGATTGAGCAGGTACGCGAGCCCCGAGTTGAAGTACACCTGCACGAGGATCGGCACGGCGAGCATCAAGATGATGAGCGGCTGCGCGAGGATCTGCCGGCCCTGGAAAGCGAAGAGCAGCACGATCGTGGCGAGCAGCGCCGCGACCGACCAGGGCAGGATGCGCGCGAGTGTCTCCTGCAGGCGCGCCTCGCCGCCCTTCATCAGGAACGCGCGCCACAGTTGCGCGAGGATTACGGGGACGACGATGTAGAGGACGACCGAGGTGAACAGCGTGTCCCAGGGCACCACGATCGCCGAAAGACCGAGAAGCAGCGCGACGATCGGCGCGAAGGCGACGATCATGATCGCGTCGTTCAGCGCCACTTGGCTGAGCGTGAAGTAAGGATCGCCCTGCGTGAGCCGGCTCCAGACGAACACCATGGCCGTGCACGGCGCCGCGGCAAGCAGGATCAGCCCCGCGACGTAGCTGTCGATCTGCTCCGCCGGCAGCCAGGGCGCGAACACCTGCCGCAGGAAGAGCCACGCGAGCAGCGCCATCGAGAACGGCTTCACCAGCCAGTTGACGGCGAGCGTCACGCCGATGCCGCGCCAGTGCTGCCGCACCTGCCCCATCGCCGCGAAGTCGATGCGCAGGAGCATCGGGATGATCATCGCCCAGATGAGCACCCCGACGGGCAGGTTCACTTCGGCCACCTCCATGCGCCCGAGCGCCTCGAAAGGCGCCGGCAGCCACTGCCCCAAGGCAATCCCGGCGACGATGCACAGGAACACCCAGAGCGTCAGCCAGCGCTCGAAAACGCTCATGCGCGGCGGCGAGCGGGCGCGGTCGCGGGCAGGCATTCGCGCCCGCCGCAGCAGTTCTCGCTGAGGAATCCGACGAGCGCGTTCATGGCCTGGAAATCGGCCGTATAGATGACGAAGCGGCCTTCCGGGTGACTCCGGGCAAGCCCCGAGCGCGTCAGTCCCGCGAGATGAAAGGACAGCGTGGCGGGCGGCAGATCGAGCTTCTCGCCGATCTGGCCTGCGGCCATGCCTTCGGGCCCGGCCTGCACCAGCAGGCGGAAGATCGCGAGCCGCGTGTCCTGCGCGAGGGCGGAGAGTGCCTGCACGGCCTGTTTCGTTTCCATGTTTCCAATACTATCGAAAGGTAGACCGCGAAGGCAAGCGCCTGTTCAGGCCGTCGCCGCTTTCCGAACAGCGTCGGCAATAGAATTCGCCGCCGCTTCAACCACTTGTCTGGGCTCGCCTTCCACCATCACGCGCAGCAGCGGCTCGGTGCCCGAGGGCCTGAGCAGCACCCTGCCCTTGCCGTTCAGGGACTTCTCCGCGGCGTCGCGCGCGCCCGCGATGCCGCGATCCTTCTCCCAAGCGAAGCCCCGCGGCACCTGCACGTTCACCAGCACCTGCGGGTACATCACCAGCTCGCGCGTGGCCTCGGCGAGCGTCTGCCCGCCCTCGCGCAGCGCGGCGAGCACCTGCAGCGCCGAGACGATGCCGTCGCCGGTCGTATGGCGGTCGAGGCAGATGATGTGGCCGGAATTCTCGCCGCCGAGCGGCCAGCCCTTCTCGCGCATGAGCTCGAGCACGTAGCGGTCGCCGACGCGCGCACGCCCGAAAGCGACCCCCAGCTTGCCCAGCGCCTGCTCGAGCGCGAGGTTGGTCATCAGCGTGCCCGCGACGCCAGCCACCTCGTTCTTCGCCGCGCGCTGGCGCGCGATGACGTAGAGCAGCTGGTCGCCGTCGTAGATCGCCCCGCTCGCGTCCGCCATGACGAGGCGGTCGCCGTCGCCGTCGAGCGCGACGCCGAGATCGGCCTGGTGGCGCAGCACCGCCGCCTGCAACTGGGCGGGCGAGGTGGCGCCGAACAGGTCGTTGATGTTGAAGCCATCCGGCGACACGCCCACGGGCACCACGTCGGCACCCAGCTCGTGGAAGACGTGCGGGGCCACGCTGTAGGCCGCGCCGTGCGCGCAGTCCACCACCAGCTTCACGCCGCGCAGGTCGAGGTGCGCCGGGAAGGTCGACTTGCAGAACTCGACGTAGCGCCCGCCCGCGTCCTCGACGCGGCGCGCGCGCCCCAGGTGCGCGGACGGGTTGCAGCCGATCGGCTGCTCGAGCCTCGCCTCGATCTCCGTCTCCACCCCGTCGGGAAGCTTGAAGCCGTCCCCGGAGAAGAACTTGATGCCGTTGTCCGCGTAGGGATTGTGCGAGGCGCTGATGACGACGCCCGCCTGCAGGCGCAGCGCGCGCGTCAGGTACGCGACGCCCGGCGTCGGCAGCGGGCCGCACAGCAGCACATCCACGCCCGCAGCGGAGAACCCCGCCTCCAGCGCCGCCTCGATCATGTAGCCCGAAATGCGCGTGTCCTTGCCGATGAGCACGCCCGGGCGCTCGGCCGCGGAACCCTCGCGCCGCGCGAGCACCTGGCCCGCCGCATAGCCGAGCCGCAGCACGAAGTCCGCCGTCATCGGCGCCTCGCCCACTGTGCCCCGCACCCCGTCGGTGCCGAAATACTTGCGCGTCATGCCTTGCGCCAGGCCTCGAAGACGAGGACGGCGTCCCGGGTCTCCTTCACGTCGTGCACGCGCAGTATTCTCGCCCCGCCGAGCAGCGCGAGCAAAGCCGCGGCCAGGCTGCCCGCCAGCCGGTCGCCGGTATCGCGCCCGGTGATGCGGCCGAGCGAGGACTTGCGCGACCAGCCGGCGAGCACCGGCACCCCGAGCGCGGCGAGTTCCGGCAGCCGCCGCAGGAGCGCCAGGTTGTGCGCCACTGTCTTGCCGAAGCCGAATCCGGGATCGACCACGATGCGCTCGCGCGAGATGCCCGCCGCCTCGCACGCGGCGACGCGGGTCGCGAGGTAGCCCTTCACCTCCGCGACCACGTCGTCGTAGCGCGGGTCTTCCTGCATGCTCGCGGGCTCGCCCTTCTTGTGCATGAGGCACACGGCGCAGTCGCTCGCCGCGACCGCTTCGAGCGCGCCCGGCGCCTCGAGCGCCTCGATGTCGTTGATCATGGAGGCGCCGGCCTCCAGCACGGCGCGCATCACGGCAGGGCGGCGGGTATCGACCGATAGCGGAAAGCCACACAGCTCGCGCACCAGCGGCAGCACGCGCCGCAGCTCCTCGGCCTCCGGCACCGGCACCGCGCCCGGCCGGCTGGATTCTCCGCCCACGTCGAGCAGATCCACGCCTTCGTCGATCATCTCGCGCGCGTGCACGATCGCGGCCTCGGCGTCCGGATACCGGCCGCCGTCGGAGAAGGAATCGGGCGTGACGTTCAACACGCCCATCACGAGCGGACGATCCAGCGGCAGCGCGTGACCGCCGCAGCGAAGCGTCACACCGCGGGTGCGGCCGCGCCCGTCGCGCTGTCGCCCGCGGGGCCGCCGGCGCTCGGCGCGGCCGTCGCGGCAATGGCCTTGGGCGGGCGCGGCGGCTTGCCGGCCATGATGTCGTTGATCTGGTCGGCGTCCAGCGTTTCCCACTCCAGGAGCGCCCGCGCCATCGTCTCCACCTTGTCGCGATTGTCCTCGAGGAGCTTGCGCGCCAGCTTGTACTGCGTATCGATGATGCGCCGGATCTCGCCGTCCACCTTCTGCAGCGTCGCCTCGGACACGTTCTTGTGCGTGGTGATCGAGCGGCCGAGGAACACCTCGCCCTCGTTCTCGCCGTACACCATCGTGCCGAGCTCGTCGGACATGCCCCACTGCGTGACCATGCGTCGCGCGATCTCGGTCGCGCGCTCGAAGTCGTTCGAGGCGCCGGTGGTCATCTGGTTCATGAAGAGCTCTTCCGCAATGCGCCCGCCGAACAGCACCGTGATGGTGTTCAGCAGCCGGTCCCGGTCCTGGCTGTAGCGGTCCTGCTCGGGCAGCTGCATGGTCACGCCGAGCGCGCGCCCGCGCGGGATGATGGTCACCTTGTGCACGGGGTCGGTCTTCGGCAGGAGCTTGGCCACCACGGCGTGGCCGGACTCGTGGTAGGCCGTGTTCCGGCGCTCCTCCTCCGGCATGACCATCGAGCGCCGCTCGGCGCCCATCATGATCTTGTCCTTGGCGCGCTCGAAGTCGTCCATGTCGACCAGCCGCTTGTTGCCGCGCGCAGCGAACAGCGCCGCCTCGTTCACCAGGTTGGCAAGATCCGCGCCGGAGAACCCCGGCGTGCCACGCGCGATGATGTCGGCCTTGACGTCCGGCGCGACCGGGACCTTGCGCATGTGAACCTTGAGGATCTCCTCGCGGCCGCGGATGTCCGGCAGCGGCACCACGACCTGCCGGTCGAAGCGCCCGGGGCGCAGCAGCGCCGGGTCGAGCACGTCGGGCCGGTTCGTGGCCGCGATTACGATGACGCCCGCGGTAGCCTCGAAGCCGTCCATCTCGACGAGCAGCTGGTTGAGCGTCTGCTCGCGCTCGTCGTTGCCGCCGCCCAGGCCCGCGCCGCGCTGGCGGCCGACCGCGTCGATCTCGTCGATGAACACGATGCAGGGTGCGTGCTTCTTCGCCTGCTCGAACATGTCGCGCACGCGCGCCGCGCCCACGCCGACGAACATCTCGACGAAGTCCGAGCCGGAGATGGAGAAGAACGGCACCTTGGCCTCGCCGGCGATCGCGCGCGCGAGCAGCGTCTTGCCGGTGCCGGGGTTGCCGACCATCAGCACGCCGCGCGGGATGCGCCCGCCCAGCTTCTGGAACTTCGAGGGGTCGCGCAGGAAGTCGACGAGCTCCGAGACCTCCTCCTTCGCCTCCTCGCAGCCCGCGACGTCGGCGAAGGTCACCGTGTTGGTGGACTCGTCCAGCATGCGGGCGCGCGACTTGCCGAAGCTGAACGCGCCGCCGCGGCCCCCGCCCTGCATCTGGCGCATGAAGAAAATCCACACGCCGATCAGCAGCAGCATCGGGAACCACGAGATGAAGATCTGCGTGAGCATCGACTGCTCTTCCTCGGGCTTGGCCGACACTTTCACGCCGTACTTCATCAGGTCGCCCACCATCCAGATGTCGTACAGGCCCGGGGAGTTGACCACGATCGGCTTGTCGTCGTGGGTCGTGGCGCGGATGGTGCGGCCCTGGATCTCGACCTTGCGGATCTGGCCCTGGCGCGCCGCCTCCATGAACTCGGAGTACTCCATGGTGGTCGCCCGGACATCCTGGCGCGCGCTGAACTGGTTGAACACGGTCATCAGCACCAGGCCGATCACCAGCCAGATCACCAGGTTTTTGAACATGTTGTTCAAGGACTTGCTCCTCTTCGGGGCGCGCTGAAAGGGTTCAGTTTACGCCGTTTACCATAGATTGCGGCGGGGCGCCGGGGTTCAACCCCTTTTGAGTCCGCGGGCGAGCAGGTAGGTCTCGCGCGACTCGCCGCGCGAAGCGGCGGGCTTGCGCACGGCAACCGTTTGAAACGACGCCCTGAGCGCGTCCAGCACCTCGTCGAAGGCCTCGCCCTGGAAGATCTTGGCGAGCAACGCGCCGTCGGGCCTCAGGACCTTGCGGCTCAGCGCAATGGCTTCGAGCAAGAGCTCCGCCGCGCGCGCCTGGTCCACGAGCGCCACGCCGGTCACGTTCGGCATCATGTCCGAGAGCACGACGTCTGCCTTGCCGCCGAGCGCGGCCTCCAGGTCGAGGCCGCGGAAGTCGCCGTGCAGCGTGTGCACGCCGGACAGGGGAGACATCTCCAGCAGGTCCACGGCCACCACCCGCCCGCCGGGCTTCACGCGCTCGGCCGCGACCTGCGACCAGCCGCCGGGCGCCGCGCCGAGATCGAGGACCGTCATGCCGGGCCGCAGCAGCCGCGCCTTGCCGTCGATCTCGAGCAGCTTGTACGCCGCGCGCGACCGGTAGCCGGCCGCCGTCGCCCGGCGGACGTACGCGTCGGTGACGTGGCGGCGCAGCCAGGCTTTGCTCGATTTGGCCAATCGGGACAGATCATATACTCGGGCCATGGCCGACCTCGCTCCAGCGCAGCGCAAGCAGCTCAAGGCGCGCGCCCACGCCCTCCATCCCATCCTGCAGATCGGTGAGAAGGGACTGACCGACGCTGTCGTCGCGGAGATCGACCGCGCGCTCGCGCGCCACGAGCTGATCAAGATCCGGGCCGCGCCGCTCGATCGGGAGGCGCGCGCGGTCGCGCTCGCCGCCATCTGCGAGCGCACCGGCGCGCAGCCCGTGCAGCACATCGGCAAGATGCTGGTGGTGTACCGGCCGAGGCCGCCGGAAGAGGCATCGTCGCCCGAGCCGCCCGCACGCCGCGCGCGAACCTCCGGTTGGGACGAGCGCAGGCCAGCTCGCGCCGCGCGCCCCATGCGCCGGCGGAGGTCGGCGTCGCCGTCGCGCCCACCGCGCCGAGGGCCTCGAACATGAAGCGGTACGACGCTGTCCTGTTCGACTTGCTGACGGCGCTGATCGATTCCTGGACGCTCTGGAATAGTGTCGCCGGCAGCGAAGCCGCGGGCCGCGCCTGGCGCGGCGAGTATCTGAAGCTCACCTACGGCTGCGGCGCCTACCGCCCCTACGAGGCGCTGGTCGCGGAAGCCGCGGTGGCGAGCGGCCTGCCCGCCGCCTGCGCGCGTGAACTGGAGAACGCGTGGCGGGACCTCGAGCCGTGGGACGACGCGCCGCCGCTGCTGGGACGCCTGGCCGGGCAGTACCGGCTCGGCGTGGTCACCAATTGCTCCGAGCGCCTCGGCCGACTTGCCGCGCAACGCCTGGGTACGCCCTTCGACGTCGTCGTGACCTCGGAGCGCGCCGGCTTCTACAAGCCCCGCCCCGAACCCTACCGGCTCGCGCTCGAAGCGCTCGGGCTGCCGGCGCGCCGCGTGCTCTTCGTCTGCGGCTCGGCGTTCGACCTCTTCGGCACCGCGGGCGTGGGCATGGACACCGTGTGGCACAACCGGGTCGGACTCGCGCGCCCCGACGGCGCGCCGGCGCCGGCGCGGGAGAGCCGCGCACTCGAGCCGATGGTCAGCGCGCAGCTTGCATGACGGCGCTCTACTCCCTCGAGACGCCCGCCCTGCTGCTCGATCGCGCGAAGCTCGACGCCAACTGGGAGCGGCTCTCCAGCCGCATCGCCCGCCTCGGCCCGACCCTGCGGCTGCACGTCAAGACGGCCAAGAGTCTCGATGTCGTACGCCGGCTGCATGCGGCCGGCCCGGCGCCGATATGCGTCTCCACGCTGAAGGAGGCCGAGGTCTTCGCGAGCCACGGCTATCGCGACATCCTGTATACCGTCGCGCTCGCGCCCAACAAGGTTTCGCGCGCCGCCTCGCTCGCCGGCTCCGGCGTCCGGCTCAAGGTAGTGGTGGACAGCGCCGAACTCGCGCGTGCCATCGCGGCCGCGCCGCTCGAGGTGCTGATCGAGATCGATTCCGACGGGCACCGCGCGGGCCTTGCGCCCGACGATCCCGCCCTCATCGCCGTTGCCCGCGAGATCGCCGGCGGGCGCGCGGCAGTCGCGGGCGTCATGACGCACGCGGGGGCCTCCTACGACTGCAGGAGCATCGAGGAGATACGGGCGATGGCGCGGCGCGAGCGCGACGCCGCCGTGCACGCCGCGCGGCGCCTGCGCGATGCGGGGTTCGAGGCGCCCGTCGTCAGCGTCGGCTCGACGCCGACGGCGACCTTCGCCGAAGGCCTCGCCGGCGTCACCGAGGTGCGCGCGGGCGTGTTCGTATTCTTCGACCTGGTCATGGCCGGCATCGGCGTGTGCCGAACCGAGGACATCGCCCTCTCCGTCCTGGCCACCGTCATCGGGCACCAGCCGGACCGCGGCTGGGCCCTCACCGATGCGGGATGGATGGCGCTCTCGCGCGACCGCGGCACGGCGAAGCAGAACGTGGACCAGGGCTATGGGCTGGTGTGCGACGCGGCCGGCCACCCGATTCCCGACCTCGTGGTCGTCGAAGCGAACCAGGAGCACGGCATCGTCGCGCACCGCAGCGGCGAGCCGGCGAAGCTGCCGCATCTGCCCGTCGGCAGCTTGCTGCGCGTCCTGCCGAATCACGCCTGCGCGACGGGCGCGCAGCACGGGCGTTACCACGTGCTCGGCGCCGACGGTGCGGTCGCCGAGAGCTGGGAGCGCTTCTCGGGCTGGTGAAGGCCGCTACTCGTAGCGGACGTCGAGGATCTCGTAGTGCTTCACGCCGCCCGGCGTCTGCACGTCGACCTCGTCGCCGGCTTCCTTGCCGATGAGGGCGCGCGCGATGGGCGAGCTGATGGAGATGCGGCCGGCCTTGATGTCGGCCTCGTCCTCGCCCACGATCTGGTAGGTCGCGGTCTCGCCGCCCTTCTCGGCGAGCTCGACCGTCGCGCCGAACACGCAGCGTCCGTCCGCGTCGAGGAGCTTGGGATCGATGACCTGCGCGTTGCCGAGCTTCGCCTCGATTTCCGAGATGCGGCCCTCGACGAAGCCCTGGCGCTCGCGCGCCGCGTCGTACTCCGCGTTCTCCGAGAGGTCGCCGTGCGCGCGCGCCTCGGCGATCGCCTGCGAGGTGGCGGGCCGCTCGACGGTCTTCAGCCGGTGCAGCTCGGCGCGCAGCAGCTCCGCGCCGCGCAGGGTCATGGGAGTCTTGGCCATCAGGTCGATGCTACCGTGGGGGTGAGAGGGGCCGCGCCGAGTTTCGCATGCAGGTCCTGCAGCCGGTAGGGCTCGAGCCGCGCGAGATGGCGCATGCCCTCGCAGGCCGCCCGCGCGCCGGCGATCGTCGTGTAATAGGTGACGCGCGCGGCGAGCGCCGTGGTGCGAATCGAGCGCGAGTCGGAGATCGCCGTGCGCGTGTCCTCGACCGTGTTGACGATGAAGCTCACCTCGCCGTTCTTGATCATGTCCACGATGTGCGGCCTGCCCTCGGCCACCTTGTTGACAGGCGTGGCCGCCACGCCCGCCGCGGCGAGCACCTCGGCCGTGCCGCGCGTGGCGAGCACGGTGAAGCCCAGCGCCGACAGGTCGCGCGCCACGTCCACCGCGGCCTGCTTGTCGCCGTCGCGCACGCTGATGAACGCGCGCCCGCCCTTGGGCAGGCGCACGCTCGCGGCGAGCTGCGACTTGACGAACGCCTCGCCGAAGGACTCGCCCACGCCCATGACCTCCCCCGTCGACTTCATCTCCGGGCCGAGTATGGTATCCACGCCGGGAAACTTGGCAAACGGGAACACGGCCTCCTTGACCGAGTAGTACGGCGGCGTGATGTCGCCGCGCACGCCCTGCGCCTCCAGCCCGACGCCGGCCATGGCGAGCGCGGCGATCTTGGCGAGCGGCCGGCCGGTCGCCTTGGAGACGTAGGGGACCGTGCGCGAGGCGCGCGGGTTGACCTCGAGCACGTACACCGTGTCCCCCTGGATGGCGAACTGCACGTTCATCAGGCCGCACACCTGGAGCGCGCGCGCCATCATCTCCGTCTGCCGGCGCAGCTCCTGCACCAGGTCCGGCGACAGCGAATGCGGCGGCAGGCAGCAGGCCGAGTCTCCCGAATGGACCCCCGCCTGCTCGACGTGCTCCATCACCCCGCCGATCAGGACCTCGCGCCCGTCCGACAGGCAGTCGACGTCCACCTCGATCGCGTCCGACAGGAACCGGTCGAGCAGCACCGGCGCGTCGTTGGAGACCTTGACGGCGGTTTTCATGTAGCGCTCGAGGTCCGCCTGCTGGTGCACGATCTCCATCGCGCGCCCGCCCAGCACGTAGCTCGGGCGCACCACCACCGGGTAGCCGATCTGCTCCGCGAGCTTCACCGCCTCTCCTGGCGAGCGCGCGGTGCGGTTGGGCGGCTGGCGGAGCTTCAACTTCTCCAGCAGCTTCTGGAAGCGCTCGCGGTCCTCGGCGATGTCGATGGAGTCGGCGCTCGTGCCGATGATCGGGGCGCCCGCCGCGGCGAGGTCGCGCGCCAGCTTGAGCGGCGTCTGCCCGCCGTACTGCACGATCACGCCCCAGGGCTTCTCCTTGTCGATGATCTCGAGCACGTCCTCGAGCGTGAGCGGCTCGAAGTACAGGCGGTCGGAGGTGTCGTAGTCGGTGGACACGGTCTCCGGGTTGCAGTTGACCATGATGGTCTCGAAGCCCGCCTCGCGCAGCGCGAGCGCCGCGTGCACGCAGCAGTAGTCGAACTCGATGCCCTGGCCGATGCGGTTCGGCCCGCCGCCCAGCACCATCACCTTGCGCCGGTCGCCCGCCTCTGCCTCGCACTCCTCCTCGTAGGTCGAGTACATGTAGGCCGTCTTCGTCGCGAACTCCGCGGCGCAGGTGTCGACGCGCTTGTAGACCGGGCGGATGCCGAGCTTCCAGCGCTTCTCGCGCACCGCGCGCTCGCCCGTGTTGAAGAGGTACGCGAGCCGCCGGTCGGAGAAGCCCTTCCTCTTGAGCATGCGCAGCGTGTCGGCGTCGATGTCCGCGAGCTTCTGGTCGTCGAGCTTCATCTCCAGCTCGACGATCTCCTGGATCTGCGCGAGGAACCAGGGATCGATGTGCGTAAGGCGGTGCACGTCCTCGAGCGTGAAGCCGTTCTCGAAGGCGTCACCCACGTACCAGATGCGCTCGGGGCCCGGCTCGCCGAGCTCGCGCTCGATCGTTTCGCGGTCCGTGGTGCGCTGGTTGAGGCCGTCGACGCCGATTTCCAGCCCGCGCATCGCCTTCTGCAGGGACTCCTGGAAGGTGCGGCCAATGGCCATCACCTCGCCCACCGACTTCATCTGCGTGGTGAGGCGGTCGTTCGCCTGCGGGAACTTCTCGAAGGCGAAGCGCGGCACCTTGGTCACCACGTAGTCGATGGTGGGCTCGAAGGAGGCCGGCGTCGCGCCGCCCGTGATCTCGTTCTTCAGCTCGTCGAGCGTGTAGCCCACGGCGAGCTTGGCCGCCACCTTGGCGATGGGGAAACCCGTCGCCTTGGAGGCGAGCGCCGAGGAGCGCGACACGCGCGGGTTCATCTCGATCACCAGCATGCGCCCGTCGTCCGGGTTGATCGCGAACTGCACGTTCGAGCCGCCGGTGTCCACCCCGATCTCGCGCAGCACCGCGATCGAGGCATCGCGCATGATCTGGTATTCCTTGTCGGTGAGCGTCTGCGCCGGCGCCACGGTGATCGAGTCGCCGGTGTGCACGCCCATGGGATCGAGGTTCTCGATCGAGCAGACGATGATGCAGTTGTCCGCCCGGTCGCGCACCACTTCCATCTCGAACTCCTTCCAGCCGATCACGGACTCCTCGATCAGCAGCTCGTGCGTGGGCGAGGCCTCCAGCCCGCGCTCGCAGATGGCGACGAACTCCTCGCGGTTGTAGGCAATGCCGCCGCCCGTGCCGCCGAGCGTGAACGAGGGCCGGATCACCACCGGGAAGCCGAGGCTCGCCTGCACCTGCAGGGCCTCTTCCATCGAGTGCGCGAGCGAGGAGCGCGCGGACGCCAGGCCGATGCGCGACATGGCCGCCTTGAATTTCTCCCGGTCCTCGGCCTTGTCGATCGCGTCGCGCGAGGCGCCGATCAGCTCGACGCCGAACTTCTCCAGCACGCCTTCGCGCGCCAGGTCCAGCGCGCAATTGAGGCCCGTCTGCCCGCCCATGGTGGGCAGCAGCGCGTCGGGGCGCTCGCGCTCGATGATGCGCGCCACCGTCTGCCAGGTGATCGGCTCGATGTAGGTGGCGTCGGCCATCTCGGGGTCGGTCATGATCGTGGCCGGGTTCGAGTTGACCAGGATGACGCGATAGCCCTCCTCGCGCAGCGCCTTGCAGGCCTGCGCGCCCGAGTAGTCGAACTCGCAGGCCTGGCCGATCACGATCGGCCCTGCGCCGATGATGAGGATCGAATGCAGGTCAGCGCGCTTGGGCATCGCTCATCATCTTCGCGAAGCGGTCGAAGAGGTACCCGATGTCGCGCGGCCCGGGGCTTGCCTCGGGATGCCCCTGGAAGCAGAAAGCCGGGCGGTCGGTGCGCGCGAGGCCTTGCAGCGAGCCGTCGAACAGCGACACGTGCGTGGGCCGAAGCGTCGGCGGCAGGCTCGCAGGGTCCACCGCGAAGCCATGGTTCTGACTGGTGATCACCACCTGGCCGGTGTCCAGGTCCTTTACCGGGTGGTTCGCGCCGTGATGGCCGAATTTCATCTTCACGGTCTTCGCGCCGGAGGCGAGACCCATCAGCTGGTGCCCGAGGCAGATGCCGAAGACCGGCAGACGCGTGGTCTCGAGGATCTCGCCGATCGCCTCGATCGCGTAGTCGCAAGGCTCGGGGTCGCCGGGCCCATTGGAGAGGAACACGCCGTCGGGCTGCAGGCGCAGCGCCTCGCGCGCCGGTGTCTGCGCGGGCACCACTGTGATGCGCGCGCCGCGCTCGGCGAGCAGGCGCAGGATGTTGCGCTTGATCCCGTAGTCGTAGGCGACGACGTGGTGCTCCACGTTCTCGATGCGCCGGTAGCCCTTGCCCAGCTCCCAGCTTCCTTCGCGCCACTCGTAAGGCTCGCGCGTGGTGACCTCCTTCGCGAGATCCAGGCCCGCGAGCCCCGGGAAGGCCCGCGCCGCCGCCAGCGCCTGGTCGACGTTGACGGCGCCCGCCATCAGGCAGCCGCTCTGGGCGCCCTTCTCGCGCAGCAGCCGCGTGAGCTTTCTCGTGTCGATGTCGGCGAGGGCGACGGTGCCGCGCTCGAAGAGGTACTCGGTGAGCGTACGCTGCGCGCGCCAGCTCGACATGCGCGCCGGCACGTCGCGCACCACGAGCCCGGCGGCGAAGACGCGCCGCGACTCCTCGTCCTCGTCGTTCACGCCGGTATTGCCGATGTGCGGGTACGTCAGCGTGACGATCTGCCCGCAATACGACGGATCGGTGAGGATCTCCTGGTAGCCGGTGATCGCGGTGTTGAACACCACCTCGCCCGCGGCGAGCCCCGGCGCGCCCACGCTGCGCCCCCGAAACACCGTCCCGTCGGCAAGGACGAGGACGGCGGATTCGAACGCAGGCAAGGCACAACTCCCTGAAGTAGATGTGAAAAAGCGGAAGAGGCTCGCGCCCCTCCCGCTCGTCAGAGCGCTGAATTATAGCGCGTGCCGCTACTTCAGGCCAAGCACATCGGCCATGTCGTACAGGCCCGGCTCGCGCCCCTTCAGCCACTTGGCGGCCCGCAAGGCCCCGGCCGCGTAAGTCATGCGGCTTTGCGAGCGGACCGCGACTTCCACGCGCTCGCCCGAGCCCGCGAAGATCACGGTGTGCTCGCCGACGATGTCGCCGCCGCGCACGGCATGGAAGCCGATCGCCTTCGCGGGCCTTTCACCCGTCTCGCCGTGGCGGCCGTGCACCGCGACCTTCTGCAGGTCCCGCCCCAGCGCCTCGGCGACCACCTCGCCCAGCTTGAGCGCGGTCCCCGAGGGCGCGTCCACCTTGTGCCGGTGGTGCGCCTCCACGATTTCCACGTCATAGGCGTCGCCCAGCGCCGCGGCGGCCGTCTGCGCGAGGCGAAAGACCACGTTCACGCCAATGGCGAAATTGGGCGAGAGGACGATGGGAATGCGTTTCGCCGCATCGGCGATGCGCGCCTTCTGCGCTTCGCTGAACCCCGTCGTGCCGATCACCAGGCAACTGCCGCGCGCCATGCAGGCCCCGAGGTGCTCGATCGTGCCCTCGGGCCGGGTGAAGTCGATCAGCGCGTCGGCCTTCGCCAGGACACCGAGGTCCGATCCGATCGTCAGGCCACCGGACTGCTGGCCGACGGCCGGGGCGCCGGCCGCTTCCAGCACGGCGGCGAGCTGGAGCTCGCTGTCGCCGAGCACCGCCTCGACCAGCGCGCGCCCCATGCGCCCGCCCGCCCCCGCGACGGCGATCCTCACTGGACGCGGACCTCGCTCGCCACGTCGCCCTCGAGCCGCGCGAGCCGGTCGTTCTCGAAGAAGACGGCGAGCCGGCGCTCCACGCGCGGTTCGCCGGGCCGATCGAGGTAGTAGACGTAGTCCCAGCGGTTGGCGTGGAAGATGTCGGTGACCAGCGGCGTGCCCAGCACGAAGCGGACCTGGTCCCGGGTCATCCCGCGCTTGAGCCGGGACACCATGTCCTGCGACAGGAAGTTGCCCTGCTGAATATCCATGCGGTACGGCGCAATCCAGCCGCAGCCGGCGAGCGGCAGGGCGAGTGCGAGCATGAGGGCGCGGAACATCGGCCTATAATGATAAGCGATGAACTCGGCGCAAAGCCTCAAGGAAAGCGGGCTGAAGGCCACGCTGCCCCGGCGCAAGGTGCTGGAGCTGTTCGAGAACAGCAAGGTGCGCCACCTCTCCGCGGAGGACGTCTACCGCAGCCTCATCGCCGAAGGTATCGACATCGGGCTCGCCACCGTCTACCGCGTGCTCACCCAGTTCGAGCAGGCGGGGCTCCTCTCGCGCCAGCATTTCGAGACGGGCAAGGCGGTCTTCGAGCTCAACCAGGGCGGGCACCACGACCACCTCGTGTGCCTGCAATGCGGGCGCGTGGAGGAGTTCTACGACGCGGAGATCGAGCAGCGTCAGAGCGAGATCGCGCGCAAGCGCGGCTTCGAGTTGCGCGGCCATTCGCTCGCGCTGTACGGCGACTGCACCAAGAAGGACTGCCCGCACCGCAAGGAGCTAGGCGGCGCCTAGCAGCTCCGCGGCGTGGCGACGCGTCGTCGCCGTGATCTGCGCGCCGCCCAGCATCCTCGCCAGCTCCTCGATCCGAGCCTCGCGGTCGAGCCGCGATACGGAAACGCCGACCCGGCCGCGCGCGGCCGAGCGCTGTACGTTCCACTGCGCATCGCCCTGGGCGGCCACTTGCGGCAGATGCGTCACGCACAGCACCTGGCGCTCGGCGCCGAGGCGCTTGAGCGAGCAGCCCACGGTTTCCGCGACCGCGCCACCGATACCCGCGTCGACCTCGTCGAAGACGAGCGTCGCCACGGGCGAGGCGCGCGCGGCGACCAGCTGGATCGCGAGGCTCAGCCGCGAGAGCTCGCCGCCCGAGGCCACTTTCGCGAGCGGCCGCAGCGGCAGGCTGGGGTGGGAGGTCACCTCGAACTCCACCGATTCCATGCCGCTCGCCGAGGGCTCCTCCAGCGCCCGCAGCGCCACGGAGAATCGGCCGCCCTTCATCGCCAGTTGCTGCATGCCCTCGGTGACGGCATCCCCGAGCGCCCTGGCGGTCGCCTTTCGCTTCGCGGTGAGCTTCCTCGCGGCGGCGGCGTAGCGCTCGCCCGCCGCCGCGACTTCGCGCTGCAGCGCCTCCGGGCTCGCGGCGAGCGCGAGGTCCTTCAGGCGCTGGCGCAACGACTCGGCGAGCGCGGGCAACTCCTCCGGGCGCACGCGAAAGCGGCGCGCCGCCGCGTGCGTCGCCTCGATGCGCGCCTCGGTATCGCGCAGCGCCTGCGGGTCGAGCTCGACGCGGGAAGCGTACTGGCGCAGGCTGCGCATGGCCTCGGCCCCTTGCGCCTCGGCGGCCTGCAGCAGATCGACGATCGGCGCGAGCGCCGAGTCATGCTCGGCGAGCGCGCGCAGCCGCGCGGCCACCGCGCCGAGCTGCGGCAGGCTCGCGCCCTCGGCCTCCGAGAGCGCTTCCAGCGCCGACTGCGCCCCCGCGAGCAGGCTCGAGCCGTGCGCGAGGCGTCGGTGCTCCGCCGCCAGCGCCTCCCATTCCCCGGCCCGCGGCGCAAGACGGTCGAGCACACCGCGTTTCTCCTCCAGCTCGGCGCGCTCGGCCTCGCGCCGCGCGAACTGCTCCGCGGCCTCCGCCGCCAGCGCGCGCAGCCGCTGCCAGTCGCGGTATGCGCCGGCGCAGGCCTCGACGAGCGCCGTCGCGCCGCCGTGCGCATCGAGCAGCGCGCGCTGCGCCGCGGGACGCAGCAGCGACTGGTGCTCGTGCTGTCCGTGGATGTCCACGAGGAACTCGCCCGCCTCGCGCAGCTGGGCGAGCGTCGCGGCATGCCCGTTGACGAAGCAGCGCGAGCGGCCGCCGCGCTCCAGCGTGCGCCGCAGGATCAGCCGGCCCGGGTCGCCCTGCAGCTCGCGCTCGGCGAGCCAGGCGCCGAGCGGCGAGCGCTCGTCGAGGTCGAACTCGGCGGCGAGCTCCGCCCGCTCCGCGCCCTCTCGCACCAGCGCGCCGTCGGCGCGCCCGCCGACCAGCAGCTCCAGCGCGTCCACGAGGATGGATTTCCCGGCGCCCGTCTCGCCGGTGAGCACCGTGTAGCCGGCGCCCGGTTCCAACTCGACGCGCTCGGCAATGACGTAGTCGCGGACCGAGAGTACGCGCAGCATGGCGGTCAGCCCTCGACGGCGTTCCTCTTCTCCGCCGCCTCGCTCCAGGCGAGCTTGTCGCGCAGCATGGCGAAGTAGCTGTAGCCTGGCGGGTGCACGAAGCGGATCGCATCGCCCGCGCGCCGCAGCACGAGGCGGTCGCCCTGCGCGAGCTCGGTGAGCGCGAAGCCGTCGAAATGCGCGCGCGCGTCGGCGGCACTCAGCAGCGAGATCTCGATCACGCTCGAGTCGCGCACGCTCACCGGCCGCGCGGACAGCACGTGCGGGTTGAGCGGCACGAGAGCGAAGGCCGCGACGCCGGGCTGCAGGATCGGACCCTGCGCGGAAAGCGCGTAGGCCGTGGAGCCAGTCGGCGTGGCCACGATCAGGCCGTCGGCGCGCAGGGAGTACACGTACTCCGCGTCGATGCGCACTTCGACCTCGATCAGGCGTCCCTGGGTGCCCTTGCCCACCACTGCTTCGTTCAGCGCCACGGTGTGCAGGATCCGCCGTCCGGCGCGCAGCACCTCCGCCTCGATGAGCGCGCGCGGCTCGATGGTGTATTCGCCGTCGAGGATCGCGCCCAGCGAGCGGCGCATGTCCTTCAGCGCGATGTCGGTCATGAAGCCGACGCGCCCCTGGTTGATCCCCGCGAGCGGCACCTTGTGGCGCGCGAGGCTGCGCGCGGCGGCGAGCATGGTGCCGTCGCCCCCCAGCACGAGCGCCAGCTCGGCGAATGCACCGAGCTCGTCGTAGCCGGCGGCGCCCTCGCCGTCGCCGATGTGCGCCGCGGTCTCGCGCTCCACGCGCACCTCGCAGCCGCGGCTGCGCAGGAACTGCCGCAGGGCGCGCAGCGAATCTGCGATCTCGGGCGTGTGCTTGCCGATGAGCGCGATGCGGCGGAACGCCGGCTGTGGCATCGCCGCATTCTAACCGCATGTGTAGAATGCAGCGCATGCTGGACAGGCGCGCGCAGGTGCTGCTGAAGACGCTGATCGAGCGCTACATCGCGGAAGGTCAGCCGGTCGGCTCGCGCACGCTGTCCCGGCACTCCGGACTCGACCTGTCCCCGGCCACCATCCGCAACGTGATGGCGGACCTGGAGGAGCTGGGCTTCATCGCCAGCCCGCATACCTCGGCGGGGCGCATCCCGACGCCCGCGGGATACCGCTTCTTCATCGACGCCCTGCTCGTGGTGAAGCCGCTCGACTCCGCCGCCGTGCACCAGCTCGAGGACCAGCTGCACCCGGACAATCCGCAGCGCGCCATCCAGTCGGCCTCGCAGCTCCTGTCGCAGCTCACGCAGTTCGCCGGCGTGGTGATGACGCCGCGCCGGCGCGCGCTCGCCTTCCGCCAGATCGAGTTCCTGCGGCTCTCGGAGAAGCGCGTGCTGCTCATCATCGTCACGCAGGACGGCGACGTGCAGAACCGGGTCCTGTTCACCGAGCGCGACTACTCGCCGTCGGAGCTGGTGTCGGCCGCCAACTACCTCAACCAGAACTACGCGGGCCACAGCTTCGAGGACGTCCGCCAGCGCCTGCAGCAGGAGCTGCGCGAGATCAAGCAGGACATGATGCAGCTGATGAGCGCGGCGCTCGAGGCGGGCAACCGCGCCGTCGCCGAAGTCGGCGAGCCCTACGTGATCTCGGGCGAGCGCAACCTCCTCACGGTGCAGGACCTGTCGCAGGACCTGCGCCGGCTGCGCCAGCTCTTCGAGCTGTTCGAGCGCAAGACGCAGCTCCTGCAGATCCTCGACCTGTCGCTGCGCGGCCAGGGCGTGCAGGTGTTCATCGGCGGCGAGTCGGGAGTATCCGCGCCCGACGACGTCGCGGTGGTGAGCGCGCCCTACAAGGTGGATGGCGAGGTCGTGGGCACGGTGGGGGTCATCGGACCTGCGCGCATGGCCTACGACCGCGTGGTGCCGGTGGTGGACGTCACCGCCAAGCTCCTGTCCAGCGCACTCTCCCGGCCCTGAACGGGATCCTCCTCGTCAACCTCGGCACGCCGGCCGCGCCCACGCCGGAGGCGGTGCGCGCCTACCTCGCGGAGTTCCTGTCGGACCCGCGCGTCGTGGAGCTGCCGCGCTGGCTCTGGCTGCCGATCCTGCACGGCATCGTGCTGCGCAAGCGTCCCGCGGAGTCGGCGCGCAAGTACGCGAGCATCTGGACCGCCGAGGGCTCGCCGCTCGCGGTGCACACCGCGCGGCAGGCGGACCTGCTGCGCGCCGCCACCGGCCTGCCCGTCGAGTACGCGATGCGCTACGGGCAACCGACGATCGCCTCGGCGCTCGCCCGATTGCCGGGCAAGGTTCGCGTCGTGCCGCTCTACCCGCAGTACGCGCGCAGCACCACGGAATCGGTGCGCGACGTGACCGGGCGCGACGTCGATTTCGTGGAGCATTTCCACGATCATACGGCCTATATCGCGGCGCTCGCCGCGCAGGTGACCGAGCGGCCCGACGTGCTGGTCATGAGCTTCCACGGGCTGCCGCAGCGCGCGGTCGACCGCGGCGACCCCTATCGCGACCAGTGCCTGCGCACCGCCACCCTGCTCGCCGCCGCGCTCGGCCTCGACGAGGGCGCGTACCGCGTCACCTTCCAGTCGCGCTTCGGCCCGGCGAAGTGGCTGCAGCCCTATACCGCGGACGTGCTCGCCGAGCTCGGCGCCGCGCGCACGCCCCGGGTGCACGTCATCTGCCCCGGATTCGTGTCCGACTGCCTGGAAACGCTCGAAGAGATCGCGATCGAGGGGCGCGAAATCTTCCGCGCGGCAGGCGGCGGCGAGTACCGGGTGCTGCCCTGCCTGAACGAGTCGCCCCGCTGGATCGAGGCGCTGGCCGCGATCGCTACTGCGGGCTGACCTTCTCCATCACTTTGCGGTGCACTTTCTCCGCGCCCTTGCCCACCGAACTGGCAGCCCGATCGATGCCGCGCCCGGCCGCCTTCGCCCCGCGCTCGATCGCCTTGCCGGCGCGATCCAGCCCCGGCTTCACCTTTTCCCCGGTGCGCTCGAGGAAAGCGCCGGTCTTGCGCGCCGCGCGCTCGATCGCGCTATCCTCCGCGCCGGCCGTTGCCGCAAGCCCCAGTCCACCGAGCACGACGAGCAGCACAGCGGCTCTCACATTCCCTGCCTCATACGACGGATGAGGCCAATGATAGCGGGCACCGCGACAGGGCGCGCGTGGCAAGGGCCAGATCGTCGATGAATTCCTGCCAGGTCAGGTGGCGCTCGCGCGGCTCCTTCTCCAGCGCCTTGAGCACGAACGCGTCGACGCTGGGCGGCAAGCCCGGCCGCCAGGCGGACGGCGGGCGCGGCGCCGCGTTCAGGATGGCGTAGGCGAGCGCGGATGGGCTCGCCGCGGCAAACGGCGTGCGGCCGGTGAGCAGCCGGTAGAGCGTCGCGCCCAGCGAATAGATGTCGGTTTGATGGGTCAGCGGCTCCATGCGCACCTGCTCGGGAGACATGTAGGCAGGCGAGCCGATCGCCGATACCTGGGTGGTGGCCCAGCCGGGTCGCTGCTGCAGGCTCGCGCCGAAGTCACCGACCTTCGGCTCGCCGGCGCGCGACAGCAGCAGATTGGCGGGCTTGATGTCGCGATGGACGATCCCCTGTCGTGCCGAGTAGTCCAGGGCCGCCGCGCAGCGCGCGGCGATTTCCAGGACGCGCAGGGGCGGCAGGAGCGTGCCGACGCCGGCGTGGCGCTCGAGCGTCGTGCCCTCCACGTACTCCATGACGACATACGCGTGGTCGGTCCATTCGGCCGCGTCGAGCACCGCCACGATGCCGGGGTGCCGCAGCCGGCCTGCGAGCGACGCCTCGGCCAGGAAGAGCTTGCGCCTGACCCGCGCGGCAGGCTCGCCGTCCGCCGGATCGAAGAGAAAGAGCTTGATCGCCACGTCCCGCGCCCGCGAGGGGTCGCGCCCCCGGTAGACCCTGCTCGTCGCGCCCTCGCCCAGTTTCGCCACGACCGGGTAGGCGCCGAACTGCACCTGCTCGCGCACGTCAAATCCCCCTCTGTTCAACGCGTTACGTTTCACCATGCGATCGCCCGGGCGCGCCGGCACGTCCCGCGCTTGAACTCATCTCCCATCGCCCAATATAGGTGTCTTTGACAGACTGTCTTCCCCCGATGTCCGAACCGAACACCGAACGCGACAAAGTTCCTGAGCAGCCGGGCACCGGCGGGGAGCCGGCGCCCGAGCGCACGACGGAGGAGCAGCTGGCCGAGGCCCGAGCCCGGATCGAGGAGCAGCGCGAGGCCTGGCTGCGCGCTCTCGCCGACGCGGAGAACGCCCGCAAGCGCGCGCAGCTCGAGATCGCGCAAGCCCGCAAGTACGGCACGGAGCGCCTCGTCGAGGAGCTGCTGCCGGCGCTGGACAGCCTCGAGGCCGCCCTGGAGGCAAAGGATCAGGCCCTGGACTCCCTGCGCGAGGGCGTGACTCTCACCCTGAAGCAGCTGCGCGCCGCGCTGGAGAAGACGGGTGTGGCCGAGATCGGCCCCGAGCCGGGTCACCGCTTCGACCCGCACCGCCACCAGGCGATGGCCGCGGCCGAGTCCGACCAGGAGCCCAACACCGTGCTCATGCGGCTGCAGAAGGGCTACGCCCTGCACGACCGGGTGGTGCGCCCGGCCCTGGTGACCGTGGCCAAGGCGCGGACAGTTGAAAAACCGGCGGGAAACCCCATCTCCGACAGCAACTTGGAATCGAACTGAGGGAATCACCATGGCAAAGATCATCGGCATCGACCTGGGCACCACGAACTCCTGCGTGGCGATCATGGAGGGGGGAAAGCCCAAGGTGATCGAGAACTCGGAAGGCTCGCGCACCACGCCCTCGACCGTCGCCTACACGGAAGAAGGCGAAATCCTCGTCGGCGCGCCGGCCAAGCGCCAGGCGGTGACCAATGCGAAGAACACCATCTACGCGGTGAAGCGCCTCATCGGCCGGCGCTTTGGCGAAAAGGAGGTGGAAAAGGACATCCACCTCATGCCCTTCAAGATCGTGAAAGCCGACAACGGCGATGCCTGGGTCGAGGTGCGCGGCAAGAAGCTCGCCCCCCAGCAGGTGTCGGCCGAGATCCTGCGCAAGATGAAGAAGACGGCCGAGGACTACCTCGGCGAGGAAGTGACCGAGGCGGTGATCACCGTTCCGGCGTACTTCAACGACTCGCAGCGCCAGGCGACCAAGGACGCGGGCCGCATCGCCGGCCTGGAGGTAAAGCGCATCATCAACGAGCCCACCGCGGCGGCGCTCGCCTTCGGCCTGGACAAGCAGGAGAAGAAGGACCGCAAGATCGCCGTCTACGACCTGGGCGGCGGCACCTTCGACATCTCGATCATCGAGATCGCCGACGTGGACGGCGAGAAGCAGTTCGAGGTGCTCTCCACCAACGGCGACACGTTCCTCGGCGGCGAGGACTTCGACCAGCGCCTGATCGACCACGTCGTGACCGAGTTCAGGAAGGAGGCCGGCGTCGACCTGGCGAAGGACGTGCTCGCGCTGCAGCGCCTGAAGGACGCGGCCGAGAAGGCGAAGATCGAGCTCTCCTCGTCGCAGCAGACCGAGATCAACCTGCCCTACATCACGGCGGATGCCTCGGGCCCGAAGCACCTGACGATGAAGATCACGCGCGCCAAGTTCGAGGCGCTGGTGGACGAGCTGATCCAGAAGACCATCGAGCCCTGCCGCATCGCCCTGAAGGACGCGGGAGTGAGCGCCGCGGACATCGGCGACGTGATCCTGGTCGGCGGCCAGACGCGGATGCCCAAGGTCGTGGACAAGGTGCGCGAGTTCTTCGGCAAGGAGCCGAGAAAGGACGTCAACCCCGACGAGGCGGTGGCCATCGGCGCCGCGATCCAGGCGGGCGTGCTGAAGGGCGACGTGAAAGACGTCCTGCTGCTCGACGTGACGCCGCTCTCGCTCGGCATCGAGACCCTGGGCGGGGTGATGACCAAGCTCATCAACAAGAACACCACCATCCCGACCAAGGCGCAGCAGGTGTTCTCGACCGCGGACGACAACCAGACCGCGGTGACCATTCACGTGCTGCAGGGCGAGCGCGAGATGGCCGCGGGCAACAAGAGCCTCGGCCAGTTCAACCTCACGGACATCCCGCCGGCGCCGCGCGGCATGCCGCAGATCGAGGTCGCCTTCGACATCGACGCGAACGGCATCCTGCACGTCTCGGCGAAGGACAAGGCGACCGGCAAGGAGAACAAGATCAAGATCCAGGCGAGTTCGGGCCTCACCGAGTCCGAGATCGCGCGCATGGTGAAAGACGCAGAGGCGCACGCCGAGGAAGACCGCAAGGCGCTGGAGCTCGTCAATGCGCGCAACGCCTGCGAGGCGCTCGTGCACTCCGTGAAGAAGTCCCTCGGGGAGTACGGCGACAAGCTCGAGGCGGGCGAGAAGGAGCGAATCGAGTCAGCCCTCAAGGACGCGGAGGCCGTGCTCAAGTCGGAAGCGAAGGCCGAGATCGAAGCCAAGGCCGAGGCGCTGGCGAAGGCGGCGCAGAAGTTGGGCGAGAAGATGTATGCCGAGAGCCAGCAGGCCGCGCAGGGCACACCGGCCGGCGCCGGCGAGAGCGCGGGCGCGGGCGAGGCCACGAAGGCCGAGGGCGACGTGGTGGACGCCGAGTTCACCGAGGTGAAGGACAAGAAGGCGGGCTGACCGCGGCGGGACGCACGAGCGCGGCCGGGCGGTGCGCGTAGGCGCGCCGCCCGTTTTGCCGTCCGGAAGGGAACATGGCGAAGCGCGATTACTACGAAGTGCTGGGCATCAACCGGGACGCCGCGGAGGACGAGATCCGCAAGGCGTACCGCAAGCTCGCCATGAAGTGGCACCCGGACCGCAATCCGGACAATCCCAAGGCGGAAGAGCACTTCAAGGAAGCCAAGGAGGCCTACGAGGTCCTCTCGGACGCGCGCAAGCGCGGCGCCTATGACCAGTTCGGCCACGCCGGCGTCGATCCGCAGGCGGGCATGGGGCCCGGTACCGGCGCCGCAGGCGGCTTCGCGGGCTTCGGCGACATCTTCAACGACATCTTCGGAGACATCTTTGGCGCGAACCGCGGTGGGCGCAGCGGCGTGTTTCGCGGCGCCGACCTGCGCTACAACCTCGAGATCACGCTCGAGCAGGCCGCGCACGGCTTCGAGACGCGCATCCGCATTCCGACCATGTCGCCTTGCGAAACCTGCCACGGCAGCGGGGCGAAGCCCGGCACGCAGCCGCAAACCTGCCCCACCTGCCGCGGCGCCGGCCAGGTGCGCGTCTCGCAGGGGCCCTTCTCGATCGCGCAGACTTGCCCACGCTGTCACGGCGCGGGCAAGATCGTCGCCAACCCGTGCTCGAGCTGCGGCGGCAGCGGGCGCGTCAAGCATCAGAAGACCCTCGCTGTAAAGATTCCGGCGGGCGTGGACGAAGGCGACCGCGTACGTTTGTCCGGGGAAGGCGAGCCCGGCGTCAATGGCGGCCCGCCGGGCGACCTGTACGTACAGGTGCACATCAAGGCGCACCCCGTGTTCCAGCGCGACCACGACGACCTGCACTGCGAGATGCCGATCTCCATCACGACGGCGGCGCTGGGCGGCGAGATCGAGATTCCGACGCTGGACGGCTCGGCGCGCATCCGCGTACCCGCCGAGACGCAGTCCGGCAAGACCTTCCGGCTGCGCAGCAAAGGCATCCGCGGCGTGCGCAGCCATGCGCCCGGGGACCTCTTCTGCCACGTCGTCGTGGAGACGCCCGTGAACCTCACCGCCCGGCAAAAGGAGCTGCTGCAGGAGTTCGGGGGGATCAGCGACAAGGACGTCGCGCGCCACAATCCGCGCAGCAAGTCCTGGCTGGAGAAGGTCAAGGAGTTCTTCGAAGGCTAGCCGGTCCCCGGTGGCGCGATCGCGTGCGCCCCTGCTAGACTCTGCGCGGGGGAGGAATACCGATGCCGCGCCTGCTTGGCCGCATTATTGTTGCATGCAGCATCCTGTGCGTCAGCCTGAGCGCCGGAGCCGACGCCATCACCGACCGTGCGAAAGCACTGCTGCAACGCAAGGACGCGCAGGCGGCCTACAAGCTCCTGCTGCCGCTGGAGCCGCAGCGCGCGGGCGACCCGGAGTACGACTACCTTCTCGGCGTCGCCGCGCTGGATGCGGGCGACAACGAGCGCGCCATCTTCGCCCTCGAGCGCGTGCTCGCCGTGCAGCCGGACAACCTGCAGGCGCGCGCGGAGATCGCGCGCGCTTACATGGCCACCGGCGAACGCGAGGCCGCCAGGCGGGAGTTCCAGGCCGTGCGCGCCCAGCAGGTGCCGACCGAAGTGCGCGCCACCATCGACCGCTTCCTGTCCGCGATCGCGGCTGCCGAAAAGACGCGCGTGGACAAGTACCTCGAGCTTGCGTTCGGCTATGACACGAACGTGAACAGCGCGACGGGGATGTCGACGATCGCGATTCCCGGGCTGGGGAACCTCGCGTTCACCCTCGACCCGTCCATCACCGAACGCGACGACCGGTTCCTGAACCTGTCCGCCGGCTTCAACTTCACGCGCAAGCTCGGCTTGTCGTGGGCCGTTGTCGGCGGCCTCGGCGGGAACTTCCGGCAGAACCTGAGCGAGGGCCGTTTCAATACGGATGCGCTGGACGCGAGCATCGGGTTGCAGTATCGGACCGGGCTCAATGCCATCACCGTGGGGGGACAGGGTCAGTATTTCGCGGTCGATGCCGACACCTATCGCACCTCCTCCGGGGTGGTCGCCCAATGGCAGCGCAATTTTGACGAGCGCACCCAGGCCACGATCTACGGCCAGCATGCGGCGCTTCGGTACGAGACCCAACCGGTTCGCAATGCCGACCGCAGCGTGGTCGGCGTAGCGTTCGCCAAGGCTTTCGCGAGCGAGTACTCCCCGGCGATCTTCCTCAGCGTGTACGGCGGCGAGGAAAAGGAAGTGAACGAGCTCTTCCCGCATCTCGGCCACGAGCTGGTCGGCATGCGCCTGGGCGGGCAGGTGCGCCTGGGCGGACCCTGGTCGGCGTTCGGCTCCCTCTCCTACGAGTCGCGCAAGTACGGCGGCACCGAGCCGCTGTTCCTCGTCACCCGCGAAGACGAGCAGACCGATGCGAACGTCGGCCTGAGCTACCTGTGGCGCTCGGGGATGACGCTGCGCCTGCAGGTCTCGCACACGGACAACAGCTCCAACGTGGCGCTGAACGACTTCGACCGCACGGTCGTCAGCGCCGCCGTGCGCTTCAATTTTTGACAGGGGCCGGGCGAGCGTGAAGTATTTCCTCTCCGGGCATATTTCACGGTCGCCAGAATCGCATGTCTGCCGCGTGAGCGGCCTCGCCTAGGAGCGCGTCATGCCGGTCAATGCAAGATTCCGACTGAACCGCAGCGGCCTGCTGCTGGCGTTGATCTCGACGGCGTTCGCGGGCCAGGCGCAAGGTGCCGCCGGGCGCGTGGAGTTCGCCATCGGCCCGGCCACCGTGGTGGGGGCCAATGGGCAGGCGCGGCCGGCAACCCGCGGCACCGAGGTCGACTCCGGCGACACCGTGCGCACCCAACAGGGCGGCCGCGTGCAGGTCCGCATGGCCGACGGCGCCTACATCTCGCTTCAGCCCAACACCGAGTTCGGCATCAAGGACTACAAGTTCGAGGGCAAGACCGACGGCTCCGAGAGCGCCTTCTACTCCCTGCTCAAGGGCGCGATGCGCACCGTCACCGGCCTGATCGGGCGGGTCAATCGCAACAGGTACCTCGTGTCCACGCCCACGGCGACTGTCGGCATCCGCGGCACCGGCGGCGTGATCCAGGTGCAGGACGACGGCTCCACCCTCGTTCAGGGCACCAGCGGCATCTGGTTCCTCGCCAACCCGGCGGGGACCATCGACATTCCGGCCGGGATCTCCGGCGTAGCGCCCACGGATCCGAATCAGCCGCCGCAGGA
>JBFWWT010000013.1:0-70507 GCA_050246035.1 Burkholderiales bacterium | reverse complement strand
TTCTTCATCGGCGGCCAGTGGGTCGCCCCTTCGACCAAGGAAACCATCGACGTGCACAGCGCCGGCACGGGCGAGGTCATGGGCAAGGTGCCCGCGGGCGGGGAGTGGGACATCGATGCCGCCGCGGCCGCGGCGCATGCCGCCTTCGACGCCTGGAGCGAGACGCCGCCCGAGAAGCGCGCGGAGTTCCTGCAGAAGATCTCCGACGGCCTGAAGGCGCGCGCCGACGAGCTCGCGAAGACCATCGCGCAGGAGGTCGGCATGCCGATCAAGCTCGCCGGGCGCATCCAGGCGGGGCTGCCGATCGCCAACTTCGCGAACTACGCGAAGATCGCGAGAGAGTTCAAGTTCGAGGAGCGCGTGGGCAACTCGCTCGTGGTGAAGGACCCGGTGGGCGTGGTCGGCGCGATCACGCCGTGGAACTATCCCCTGCACCAGATCGCGCTCAAGGTCGCCCCGGCGCTCGCCGCGGGCTGCACCGTGGTGCTCAAGCCCTCCGAGGTCGCGCCGTTCAACGCCTTCATCCTCGCCGAGGTAATCGAGGCCGCGGGGCTGCCCAGGGGCGTGTTCAATCTCGTCACCGGCTTCGGCCCGGTGGTAGGCGAGGCGCTCGTGAAGCACCCGCGCGTGGACATGATCTCGTTCACGGGCTCGACGCGCGCGGGCAAGCGCATCTCCGAGGTCGCCGCGCAGGGCGTGAAGCGCGTCGCGCTCGAGCTCGGCGGCAAGAGCGCCTCGGTCATTCTCGAGGACGCCGACTTCGCCGCCGCGGTGAAAGGCACGGTGAACGGCTGCTTCCTCAACTCGGGCCAGACCTGCACGGCCCTCACGCGCATGCTGGTGCCCGCCTCGAAGTACGAGGAAGCCGCGACGCTCGCGGCGGAGGCGGCCAAGGGCTTCACGCTCGGCGACCCCCTTGCCGAGACCACGCGCCTCGGACCGCTCTCCTCGCAGGCGCAGCTCGAGCGCGTGCGCGGCTACATCCGGAAGGGCGTCGATGAAGGTGCCGAGCTCCTCACTGGCGGCGCGGATGCGCCCGAGGGCCTGCCGGGCGGCTACTTCGTCAAGCCGACGGTCTTCGGCAAGGTGAAGAACTCGATGGCCATCGCGCAGGAGGAGATCTTCGGGCCGGTGCTCTCGATCATCCCCTACCAGGACGAGGACGAGGCCGTGCGCATCGCCAACGACTCGCCCTACGGGCTCGCGGGCGCCGTGTGGTCGAAGGACGACGCGCGCGCGCAGGCCGTGGCGCGGCGCATCCGCGCGGGGCAGATCGACGTGAACGGCGGCGCCTTCAACATGAACGCGCCCTTCGGCGGCTTCAAGCAGTCCGGCCACGGCCGCGAGGCGGGCGTGTACGGGCTGGAGGAGTTCCTGGAGCTGAAGTCGCTGCAGCTGAAGGGCTGACGCCATGGCCTGGCTGCTGCTCGCCGTGGCGGGCTTGTTCGAGATCGGCTGGGCGATCGGGCTCAAGTACACCGACGGCTTCACGCGCCTGTGGCCTAGCGTGTGGACCGGACTCGCGATGGTGGCGAGCGTGGTGCTGCTCGCCCTTGCCGTGCGCACGCTGCCGATCGGCACCGCCTACGCGGTGTGGACCGGCATCGGCGCGGCGGGCACCGCGCTCCTCGGCATCTACCTCTTCGGCGAGCCCGCGACGGCGTTGCGCCTCGCCTGCATCGCGCTCATCGTCGCGGGGATCGTCGGGCTGAAGGTGCTCTCGCCCGCCTAGCGGCGGCGCGTGATCAGCGCGTCCACCGCCACCGCCCCGCTCGCGGCCGCGCGGATCGGGTTCACGTCGAGCTCCTCGATCTCGCCGGCGAGGTCCGCGGCGAGCTCGGATATGCGCGCGATCGCCTCCGCGAGCGCATCGAGCGAGACGGGCTCGCTGCCGCGAAAGCCCGAAAGCAGCGGATAGCCCTTCAGCCGCGCGAGCATCGACTTCGCCTCCTCGCACGACACCGGCGCGAGCGCCGCGACGCTGTCCTGCACGAGCTCCACCAGCACGCCGCCCGAGCCCACCACCACGAGCGGCCCGACCACGGGATCCACGCGCGCGCCCACGATCACCTCCACGCCGGGGACCATCGGCTGCACGAGCACGCCGCGCAGCGCGTGGCCGCGGGACGCGGCGACGATCTCCGCGTAGGCCGCGCGCACCTCAGCGTCGTCCGAGAGGCCGAGCTTCACCACGCCGAGCTCGGTCTTGTGCAGGATGGTGGGCGAGTCGGCTTTCATGGCGACCGGGTAACCCAGTTGCTTCGCGGCTGACAGCGCCTCCTCCACCGTTACCGCGAGTCTTTCCTCCACCACGGGTACCCCATACGCGGCGAGGACCCGCTTGGCTTCGCTCTCGGTAAGCGCGGCGCCTTCGGCGGAGGCTGAAAGATGGCGCCGCGCCTGCTGCGCCGCTTGCGGCGGCGCAAGACGCGGCGCCTGATGGAAAGGCGCGGCCGCCTGTGCGTGCCACGCCGCGATCGCCGCGAAGCAGCGCTCCATCGAGCGGAACACGGGCAGGCGCTCGTCTTTTTCGTAGTCCTCGGCGCCCGGGCCCTGCAGCCACTCGGAGAGCCACACGACCGCGATCGGCTTTTCGATCTCGCGCGCGAGCGCGCCGAGCGTCGCCACCCGGCTCGCCGTGGTCTCGGCCACCGCCACGGTGGCGCCCACCACGAGCGCGCCGTACTGGGGGTCTTCGAGCAGCGCGCGGCAGCACTGCCCGAACGCGGCCGGCATGTTGAGCACCTGCCCGGTCGGATCGCAGGGGTTCCTCGCCGAGCCGTAGTCGGGCACGAAGCTGCGCAGCTTCTCGGCCGTCCCGGCGAGCGGCTGCGGCATGGGCACGCCGTGGCGCGCGGCCTTGTCCGCGGCCATCACACCCGCGCCGCCCGAGCTGGAGAGCACCGCGACGCCGCGCGCGCGCGGCGCACCCGCCGCGGCGAAGAACCCGGCGAATTCCAGGAGCGACTCGAAGTCCTCCACCGGCGCGAAGCCCGCGCGCTCGAAGAGCGCGCGCCAGGCGACCGCCGAGCCCGCCAGAGACCCCGTGTGCGAGCGCGCGGCCGCGGCGCCGTCCTCGCTCGTGCCGAGCTTGAAGACGATGACGGGCTTGCGCGCCGCGCGCGCGCGAGCGCCCGCCTCGAGCAGCCGCGTCGCGCTCGGCACGCCCTCGAAGAGGCAGGCGATCGCCTTCACCGCCGGATCCTCGGCCATCGCCGCGACGAGGTCGGCGACATCCACGTCGGCCGAGTTGCCCGCGGAGAAGAAGTAGCGCACGCCGAGGCCCCGGCTCCAGGCCTGCGCGAGCGCGTAGCCGAGCGCGCCCGACTGGCTCACCACCGCGATAGAGCCCGCGTTGCGCGGCACGCTCGAGTAGTCCGGTATGAAGGTCATCCCCGCGCCGAGCGCGTGGTTCACGAGCCCCATGCAATTGGGCCCCAGCATCGGCATGCGCGCCGCGCGCGCGATCGCGGCGAGGCGCTGCTGGGCCGCGGCCGCCTCCTCGCGCGCCATCTCGCCGTAGCCCGAGGCGTAGACGATGGCGCCGCCCGCGCCGGCAGCGGCCGCCTCCTCCAGCGCGGCCTCCACGCCGTCCTGCGGCACCACGAGCACGACGCAGTCGGGCGGTTGCGGCAGCGCTGCGAGCGAGGGATGGCAGCGCCGGCCGGCGACCTCGCCGTACTTCGCGTTCACGGGATAGACCTCGCCCGCGTACTGCGCGAGATTCTCGATCGTGCGCAGGCCGAAGGAGCTCGGCCGCGGCGAAGCGCCGACCACGGCGATCGAGCGCGGCGCGATGAGCCGCTCCAGCTCGGCGCGCGTGTACGCCTCGCGGCGCGGCGGTGTTAGCATAGCCGCGACGATAACAAAACTTCCTCACCATGAACGTCAAGCAGCTGCTGGATCTCAAGGGACGGGTGGCGCTGGTCACCGGCGGCTCGCGCGGGCTCGGACTGCAGATGGCCGAGGCGCTCGGCGAGATGGGCGCGCGCCTCGCGCTCACCGCGAGGAAGCAGGCCGAGCTCGACGAGGCGGTCGCGCACCTGAAAGCGCAGGGCATCGAGGCGGCCGCCTTCGCCTGCGACATCGGCAAGCGCGAGCAGATCGCGCCCACGGTCGAGCAGATCCTCGCCAAGCTCGGCAAAGTGGACATCCTCGTCAACAACGCCGGCACGACCTGGGGCGCGCCGGCGGAGGACCACCCGATCGAGGCCTGGGACAAGCTGGTGAGCCTCAACCTGACGGGCACCTTCCTCGTCTCGCAGATGATCGGCAAGCGCTCGATGATTCCCTCGAAATGGGGGCGCATCGTGAACATCGCCTCGATCGCGGGGCTCACGGCAAGCGACCCGCGCGTGGTGCGGACGGTCGCCTACAACGCGACCAAGCACGGCGTGGTCGGCATCACGCGCCAGCTCGCCGCCGAGTGGGGCGAGCACGGCATCACCGTGAACGCCATCTGCCCGGGGTTCTTCCCCTCGAAGATGACCAAGGCCACGCTCGATGCGCAGGGCGCGCTCGTCAAGGAGCTCACGCCGACGCGACGCCTCGGCAACGACGAGGACCTGAAGGGGCTCGTCGTGCTCCTTGCCTCGGAAGCCTCGCGCCATATCACCGGTCAGGCGATCGCCGTGGACGGCGGGGCCTCGATCCTGTGAGCGCCGACGCGAAGCTCGCCTTCACGCGCGACTACCAGAAGCGCATCCCGTTCGTCGAGCACCTGGGGCTCGTGACGGAGGCGCTGGGCGAAGGCAGCGCGCGACTGTCCATGCCGCTGCCCGAGCACTTCACCAACAGCCTGGGCACGGCGCACGGCGGCGTGATCATGTCGCTGCTGGATGTCGCGCTGTGCACGGCGGCGCGCACGCTGCACCCGGACTCCCTCGGCGTGATCACCATCGACATGAGCACTTCGTTCATCGGCGGCGGCAGCGGCGAGCGGCTGATCGCCGAGGCGCGCGTGCTGCGCGACGGGCGCAGCATGACCTTCGTCGAAGGCGAGGCGAAGAACGCCGACGGCTCGCTCGTGGCGAAGGCCATCGGCACCGTGCGCGTGCGGCGCCGGGACGCCAGGGGAGGCTGACATGGCGGAAGCGTTCGTGGCGGGCGGGCGGGCGCTCGCGGCCGGGCGCGGCTGGGACTGGATCCGCGCGGCGTGGACGCTGTTCACGAGGCAGCCGGGTGTGTGGATCGGCCTCCTCGTCATCATGCTGGTGATCTATGTCGTGGCGGCGCTCGTCCCGGTCGCCGGCTCGATCGCCACCATCGTCTTCGGCCCGGTGTTCGCCGCCGGCTTCGTGATCGGCGCACGCGCGCAGGACCAGGGCGGGCAGCTCGCGATCGCGCACCTGTTCGCGGGCTTTCGCGAGCGCTTCGGGCCGCTCGTGCTGGTGGGCGTGCTCTACCTCGTCGCTTCCGCGGCGATCGGCGTCCTCGTGGTTCTCGTCGTCGGCGCGGGCCTGCTCACGTCGCTCGGCCAAGGGCGGATCGACTCGCTGCCGCCCGGCGCGCTCGTCACCATCCTGCTGGGGATGCTCATCGGCGCGTCGCTCATGCTGCCCGTGCTGATGGCGGTGTGGTTCGCCCCCGCGCTCGTCGTGTTCCACGGGCGCGACGCCGTGCAGGCGCTGAAGGAGAGCTTCATCGGCTGCCTGAAGAACATCCTGCCCTTCTTCGTCTACGGCCTCGCGATGTTCATCTTCGGCATCCTCGCGGCGATCCCCTTCGGCCTGGGCTGGCTCGTGCTGGGCCCGGTGCTCGCAGCGTCGGTGTACACGTCCTACAAGGACATCTTCGTTTCGGCCTAATCCCGCGCGCGATGGCGGGCCGCACCGTTCGAATTGATCTGGCTCAAGTCCGGGCGCGAGGCCTCGTGACAGAGTGCATTCACGTACACCCCGGGCAGCCGGAAGGAGGCGTCATGAGTGGCCTGGTTCCGCAGATGTCGCTGACCGCAATACTGGCGTTCTTCGCCGTGCCAGCGGTCGGCTACTGGTTCGTCTGGCTCGCCTCGCAAGGGCGCCTCGTGCGCTGTCCGGAAGGGGGCGCCATCGCACTGGTGGAGTTCGGCCCACGCCACGAGATGGCGCCATCGTGCCGGGTCCGCGCAGCAGTCCTGCGCTGCGACCTGTGGCCGCGCCGACGCGAATGCGCGCGCGGCTGCGCCGCCCACGACGCACGAGTCTTCGCCCCGTAGCGCCGCGGCCGGCGCTGCAGCGGTACTCGGGCTGCGGCTATACTGCCAGCCGTTCGCAAAGGGAGGCGCAACGGCATGGGCATGTCCTCGCTGTCCAAGAAGGCGCTTGCCATGACGGCAGCGCGTTTCGCCAGGGTGCTGGATGCCAATCCCGCGGGCGAGCTGCGGACCACGCCGGACCATATCGCCGACGCGTTGCGCGTGGCCATCTACGACGGCCAGTTCAAGGACGGCGAAGAGCTGAACCAGGTCGAACTGGCTTCCTACTTCAAGGTATCGCGGGTTCCCATCCGCGAGGCGCTCCGTCAGCTGCAGGCCGAGAATCTCGTCAGGAGCATCGCGCATCGTCGGGCCGTGGTCGTGGGGCTCGACGTCGACGAGATGCTCGAGCTGATCGAGATCCGGGCCGTCCTCGAGGGTTTTCTCGTCGCGAAGGCAGGCCCGCGACTGGATGCGGGCGCGCTGCAACGGCTGCACGACCTGTGCGACGAGGCGGACCAGATCAGGGACTACGGGTACAACTGGGTCCTCAAGAACTGGGAGTTCCACCGTACCCTGTACCAGCCCTCCGGCGCCAAGTCGGCCATTGCCCTGGTCGAGAAGCTCAACCTGCGCGTCGAACGCTACGTGCGCAGGAGCGGCGACATTCGCCGGCTTCGCGAAGCCGCCTCCGAGCATCGCAAGATCCTGAAGGATGTCCAGCGTGGCCGCTTCGCTGCCGCGCGCAGCCGCATGCAGGACCACATCCTGGAAACGCGCGAGCAGGTCAGGCGGTACTTCGCCAGACGCCCGGGGGCAAAGCCAGGCGCCGCTAGCGAGCGGCTCGCGACGAGGCGCGACCGAGCTTCAGGCGCACGATTCGCATCAACGGGCTGAAGACCATGAACAGCCCGACCGCGAGAATCGCCGCGGTGAATGGCCGGCTGACGAAGATTCCAAAGTCGCCCTGCCCCATGATGAGGGACTGGCGGAACGAAGATTCCAGGATCGGCCCGAGCACGAAGGCCAGGATGAGCGGCGGCAACGGGTATTCGAACTTGTTCATGAGGTAACCGAGCACACCGAAGCCCAGCATGATCCAGATCTCCACCGCGCTGTTGTTGACCCCGTAGGCGCCGGCCAGTGTAACCAGCACGATCAGCGGCGCCATGATCGACTTGGGCAGCTCCGTGATGCGCGCGAACAGGTTGATGAACGGGAGCATCACCAATACGACCATGACGGTGCCGACCAGGAAGCTGGTGACGATTCCCCAGAACATTTCCGGTGTCTGCAGCATCATCATGGGCCCCGGGGTCACGCCGTGCAGCAGGAACGCACCGAGCATGATGGCCGGCACGATGTCCGCCGGCAGCCCGAGCGTCAGCAGCGGAATGATGGCACCGCAGGTGGCGGCATTGTTGCCCGCTTCCGGCGCGGCCACGCCCTCGATGCGGCCGGTGCCGAACTGCGCGCCGTGTCGCGACCAGCGCTTGACGAGAACGTAGGACACGTACGACGCGATGGCCGCGCCCGCGCCGGGCAGCAGGCCGACGAAGAAGCCGATCAGCCCGCCGGCGCTGATCGGCGCGGCCATCGCCCGCCACTCTCCGCGATTCGGGATGACGGAGCGGCGTTCCCGCAGCCTTGTCGCATCGTTCGGGGCGGTAAGCGACGACTCGATCATCTTGAACACCTCGGCGATCCCGAAGAGCCCCATGATCACGGGAACGATCTGCAGGCCGTTCTCGAGCGTCAGGGTGCCGTAGGTGAATCGCGCCGCCGCCGATACCGGGTCGATACCGACAGACCCCAGGAGCAGGCCCAGAAGTGCGGCGCAGAGGCTCTTCGGCACGGATTGCGTCGCGAGATAGGTGACGAGGGTCAGCCCCGTGACCGTCAATGCAAAGTACTCGGGCGGACCGAACTGCAACGCGAACTCGGCAAGGGGCGGCGCAACGAGCACGAGGCCGAGGAAGCCGATGAGGCCGCCGAAGAACGAGGCGAACACCGAGGCGCCCAGGGCGGCGCCCGCCTTGCCCTGGCGCGCCATCTGATAGCCGTCCAGCGCCGTCATCACGGCCGTGGACTGGCCCGGAATATTGAGGAGGATCGCCGTGACGGCCCCCCCGAACATCGACCCGTACCAGATGCCGGCGAGCATGATGATCGCCGGCGTGGTGTCCAGGAAGTAGGTGATCGGCAGGAGCATCGCGATGGTTGCCGCCGAGCCCAGGCCCGGAAGCACCCCGACGAACACGCCCACCACGATGCCGACAAAGCACCAGAAGAGATTCGTCAGGCTCAGCGAGACCGAGAAGCCGAGAAGTAGATTCTCCAGCACTTGAGGTGCGCCTGTTGCCTAGCGCGTCAGAGCGGCAGCACGCCCTGCGGCAATGGAATGCCGAGCGCGGTGAAGATGACGTAGGAGACGATCGTCCCCGCCGCCGCCACGAGCAGCGCGCGGACCCACGGGACCTTTCCGTACGCAACAAGCAGGGCCAGGACCAGCGTGAAGGTGCAAAGGAGAAATCCGATCCGCTCGACCACCCCTGCGTAGATCACGATCGCCACGCAGGTCACCAGGATATCGATCGTTCGTCCGGTGAAGCTGACCGGGCGCCGCCCGGAGTCCGATCTCAGCGAAGTCCCGACCACGGCGCAGGCGAGCAACCCGAGAAGGCTGGCGACCAGGGTCGGGTAAAACCCGGGCCCCGGTCGCGAAAGGCTGCCAAAGCCCAGTTGCAGCGCCTCGTAGGTGGCGTATGCCGCGAACGCCAGCAGTATGCCGCCGCTCAGCCGGTCGCCGTTTCGGACTGTCCACGCCTTCTTCGAGGCGTTCTCCAAGGTGGAACCTCTTCGGTGTCTGACCTACTTCTTCTTCGACGCGTGCATCAGGCCCAGCTTGTCGATGAGCTTCGCGTAAGTCGCGTCCTGGGCGGCGACGAAGGCCTGTGCGTCCCGGCGCCCCATGAAAACGGGCCCCAGGCCGACTTTCGCCATTTGATCATTCACGTCCGGCTCCTGCATAGCCTTCCCGAGGGCCGCCTCGAGGGTCGCGACGATGGCGTCGCTCGTGTCCTTGGGCACGAAAAGACCGTGGAATGACCCGATCACCAGATCCACCCCTTGCTCGCGCATGGTCGGCACATCGGGGAAGGTGCTCATGCGCTTCTCCGCGGCGACCCCGAGCATGCGCAGCTTCTTCGCGTCGGAGAGCGCCTTGTAGGAAGCCGGAACGGCCACGTGGAGATCGATGTGACCGCCCGCGAGCGCCGTGGCGCCGGATGCATCGTCCTTGAAGGGAACCATGTTCGTCGTCACGCCGGCCGCGTCGACGAATCCGCCCGCGAACACCTGGGCCGAGGCGCCCGGAATCATGCCGAACTTCAGCTGGCCCGGCGAGCGTTTCGCGGCTGCGACGAGATCCTTGAGCGACTTGTAGGCTGCGTCATAGTTGACGCTGACCGCCGCGGGGCTGATCTCCATGACACCGACGATCCTGTAGTCCTTGAGGTCGGTCCCCGTCTCCACCGTATATTGCGCCGATACGACTGCGGAGGAGAATATTCCCGCCGTGTAGCCGTCGGCCGGGGCGTTTGCCACCGCCTTCGAACCGATCACTCCGCCGGCTCCCGGCCGATTGACGACGGCGACGGTCCTGCCCAGGTGCTTCTCCAGCGCCCGCGCGACGCCGCGGGCGGTGAGATCCGTACGCCCACCCGCGCCAAACGGAACGACGATCGTCACCGTCCGGGCAGGGTAGCTCTGCGCAAGGGCGGTCGATGTCCACGTCCCCAAGCCGATCACAGCGCCGAGCAGTATTCGCAGCGAGTTCCGAACCATTCTGGCCTCCTCCTTGTTGGCATGACCTCGTTGTAGCCGAGGACATGTTCCCCTTCGTTTATCGCCTTGTACAGAACTGTTGATGCATGAGTAGAATGACTGTCATGCATATTGGTGATCTGCATCTCAATCAGCTGCGCCTGGTCGACTCGCTGTCGCGCACCGGCAATCTCGGCGAGGCGGCCGAGGAGATCGGGCTCACGCAGTCCGCCGCCAGCCACGCGCTCGCCAGGCTGCGCGAAGAGCTGCAGGACCCGATTTTCGTGCGCACGTCGGAGGGCATGAGGCCGACGCCCTACGGGGTTCGCCTTGCGACCTCCGTGCGCGATGCCCTGCAGTCGCTTCGTTCGGGACTCGATCGCCATCCGGATTTCGCGCCCCGGACCTCCACCCGCACGTTCAACGTGATCATGAGCGACGTGAGTCAGATGCTTTACCTGCCGCGCCTGCTCCCGCGCCTGTCGGCGGAGGCACCCGGCGTCACCTTGCGCGTGCGCGCGCTGCCGCCGAAGGCGCCCCATCAGATTCTGGAGTCGGGAGAGGTCGATCTCGCGGTCGGCGCATTCTCGCGCCTCATTGCCGGATGCCGGCAGAAGCGGCTGTATCGGGAGCGGTACGTTTGCGTGGTGCGCCGGGATCACCCGCGCTTTGCGCAGGGCATGACGACCGAGGCCTTCTGCAGCGTTCCACATGCCCTGGTGGATCCGCGCGGCTACGTGCACGAGCGCCTCGATCGCTGGCTTGCGCTGCAGAAGGCGCCGCGCACGCCCAAGCTGTACGTGCCCTATTTCCTGTCGCTGCCGCTCGTCATCGCGCGCTCGGACCTCCTGGTCGTCATGGCAGGCCGGGTCGCGCAAACCTATGCCGAAATGCTGCCGCTCAAGATCATGCCGCCGCCGGTCAAGCTGCCCACTTACGATACCCGGCTGTTCTGGCACGAGCGCTTTCACCGGGATCCCGGAAACCGGTGGCTGCGGGGACTGTACATCGAGCTGTTCGGCGACTGAACAACCCGCCGGCGCATGCTCGCGCTAGAGGTCGAGTACCAGCCGGTCGCTCTTGGAGCCCGAGCAGCAGATCATCATTTTCCGGTTCGCCGCGCGTTCCGCGTCGGTAAGAATCCGGTCCCGATGATCGGGCACTCCCTCGATCACCCGCGTCTCGCAGGTGCCGCAGACGCCCTCGGTACAGGAAAAGCGCATGTCGAGCCCGGCGTCGCGCAATGTGTCCAGGATCGTCTTGCCCGGCGCCACCGGCAGCTCGCGACCGCTCTTGGCCAGCACGACGGTGAACCCGCCCTCTACGGCCGGCGCTTCCTTTGCCGAAAAATACTCGACGTGGACCCGCTCCCGGGGCAAGTCCAAAGTCGCCGCTTCGAAGGCGTCCAGCATCGGGGTCGGACCGCAGCAGTAGAAGTGTGCGTCCGCCGGCGCGGACGCGATCAGGGCCGGGATGTCGAGCATTCTGCCGCCCGGCTCCTCGTCGAAATTGAAACTCACGCCGGCCTTGGCCGCCAGGGCCTCGCGAAACGGCGTCCCCTCCCGGGTTCGCGTGCAGTACACGAGCTCCCAGCTCCTGTCCAGCTCGCCGAGCCGCTCGATCATGCTCAGCATGGGCGTGATGCCGATTCCACCCGCGATGAAGATGGAATGCGGCGCGAGCTCGTCCAGTGGAAAGTTGTTCCGGGGCACACTGACCTCTAGGACATCTCCGGCCCGCAGGTTCTCGTGTACCCATCGCGATCCGCCGCGGCTGGCGCGATCCTTCTGCACGGCGAGCACGTAGCGATGCCGTTCGGTCTGCGCGTTGAGCAGCGAATAACTGCGCACGAGGCCGTTGGGGAGCGCGAGATCGATGTGCGCGCCCGCGGTGAAGGCAGGCAGCGGCGCGCCCTCCGGCGACCTGAGGTCGTAGGAAATGATGTTGGGGGCCTCCCAGGTCGCGCTCTTCACGCGCAGGCGGAGCGATACGGTTTCGTTCATGGTGCGATGAAGGACGCGGTCGATCAGCGCGTGCGGGCGCCCTGGTCTATCCAGCGCACGAGCAGCGCCCGCTCCTCTTCCGTCATCCGGGTCGAGTTGCCCGGGGGCATCGTCCGCGTGACCGAAACGCTCGCCCGGATCATCGCCGCGCGCGCCGCGATTTCCATGTCGCTGTCGAATCCCAGCCCGTTCGGCGGAGCCGCGTAGGCGCGGTCCGTCGGCTGCGCGGCATGACAGCTCGCGCAGCGCAGGTCGATGATTCCCCGTGCGACCGTGAAAGGCACCCCGGCGGCGCTCCCGGCCGGCAGTTCCGGCGTCGCCGCCGGCCCCGACAGGAGGCCCAGCCCGACGACTGCCAGGCCGAGCGGCGCGGCGGCCGGCAGCCACGCGCGACCGGATCTCTGCCGACGGTCCATCAGGATCATGGCGTGGCGCGCGGCGATTCCCGCAGCGATCAGGAGCGTCAGCACGAGCCAGTTGCGCGGGTGGCTGTGCGCGCCGGGAGCGTGCACGGCGATCATGGTGAGGATCACCGGCAGGGTCATGTACGTGTTGTGCAGCGCCCGGCGTCGCGCCCGCTTCGCCATGGTCATGTCGCGTTCGCGCCCGGCCGCGGTGGCGGCGACCGCCTCTTCCTGCGCCGGAATGATGCGGGTCCATACGCTGGCCACCATGTTGGTGCCGAGAACTGCGCCGACGTGGATGAACGCTGCCCGGCCGGTGAAAAGCTCGCACAAGGCGTACACGACCCCGAAGAGCAGCACGAGCGAAACAATGCTGCCCAGCATCACCTTGCGTTCCGCCCACGCGGAAGCCCAGATCCCGTCGTATATGAGCCAGCCCGCGACGAGCAGCGCCAAGGCCAAGGCGATGGCCCAGCCAGGCGCCAGGACCGAAGTCTGTGGATCGACGAGATCCACGCCTCCAGTCCAGTAGTAGACGAACACCAGCAGCAGGAAACCCGTAACCCAGGTGACCGCCGCCTCTATGCGAAACCAGTAGACGGGCGCGGGTACCTGTCCGGGCGAAATGCTCCGTTTCTCCACGATGTAGAACCCGCCGCCATGCCCCATCCACGCCTCGCCCAGGACGTTCGCCCGTGCCGGATCGGGCTGGCGCAGCTTGCTTTCGAGCCACATGAAGTACAGCGACGCGCCCACCCATCCCAGGAACGCCACGATGTGCGCCCAGCGCAGGCCAACCACGACCCAGTCGATCAGCGTCTGCATGCTCTCAGGCCCCCTTCGCCTTGTAGACGCGGCAGAGCAGGCCCTTGAGCGGACTGCCGCCGAAAGCGGCATCGCAGCTCTCCGGGTCGTCGTCGGTGAGCACGTTGGCGCAGACCTGGAGCGCACCGTGGTCCGGGCCGGAAGACTCGGGAAGCCACCACCCGTGCGGCAGCGTCACCACGCGCGGATGCGTTCGTTCGTGCACATGCACCTTCACCTGCATGCGGCCGCGCACCGTCTCCACCCAGACCTGCTCGCCTTGCGCGATCCCCATCGAGGCCGCGGTATCGACGTGCATCTCCAGCAGGGGTTCTGGTGCGAGCGTGCGCAGGACCGGGATCTGGCGCCCCTGCGAATGATAGTACTGCGCCTGCTTGGCGCCGGTGATGAGCAGCAGAGGGAACTCCCTGAACCGGTCGGGCGTGCTCACCGGACTCTCCACCGGCTCGACGTGGGCGGGCAGCGGATCGTATCCCCAATCCCGCATCACCGTCGAATAGATCTCGAATTTGCCGGTGGGCGTGCCGAAGCCGGTCTTCTCGTACTTGCGGTACTGCAGCGGAATCGAAATGTAGTCGTGCGCCTTCAGGTCGGCCCAGGTGATCCCCATGGGCCGCAGCGCCTCGTCCGCCAGCGCTTCCAGCGACGGGAAGTGCTCCTCGAAGCCCAGCCTGCGGCCCAGCTCGATCATGAACTCCCAGTCCGACCGGCGCTCGGCCACGCGCGCCAGCCTGCGTGAAACGGTATCCATGTGCATCGCCTGCGGCCCCTTGATGTGCAGATGCAGGCGCGGCTCGTCGCGCTCCAGGTTGCCCGCGGCCGGCAGGACGATGTCGGCGTACTGCGCCGTGGGCGTCATGAACATGTCGTGCACCACCAGCAACTCGAGCTTGCGCAGCGCCTCGAGTACCCGGGCCGTATTGGGGTAGGTCGTCGCCACGTTGCTGCCGACCACGACCATCGCCTTCACCGGATAGGGGTCTTCCGAGAGGATGGTGCGGAAAAGGGTCGGCGGGTGAGCAAAGCCCGCCCGGTTCAATGCCTTGAACTTCTGGCCGCCGAGCCGCTTCGCCTCCTGCTCGGGCCCGAGCCGATCGCGCAGATCGGGATAGGCAAGGGGCGGCGCCGGATAGAACACGTTGCCGCCGGGCACGTCGATGTTGCCGGTGATGCCCATGAGGATCAGAACGGCGCGGATGGACTGGAAGGCGTTGCTTCCGGCGTGCTCCAGGCCATTTCCCCAGACGATGCAGCCCGGGCGGGTCCCGGCATACAGCCGGGCCGCTCGCGCAATCAGCTCGGGATCGCACCACGTGAGGTCCGCGACCCGCGACAAGGGGTACTCCCGCGCCCGCTCGCGCAGCGCGTCGAAGCCGTGGCAATAGTGCGCGACGAACTCCTTGTCGTAGAGCTCCTCCTCGAGGATCACGTTGATCCAGCCCAGCGCCATGGCGGCGTCGGAGCCGGGCCGCAGGGGAAGCCACAGGTCGACCGGGCCGGCCGAGGACGGCTTGCGCGGGTCCACCAGGATGTGCGCGGGCCGCTGCGCCAGCGCCTCGGTCATCGGACCGAAGCCGATCAGGCCGTGGTCGTTGCTGGTGCGCTTTTGCGACCCCCACTCCACCACGCATCGTGGCCGGGCGTGGAAATCCGGAACCGCCACCGTGTCCCACGTCTTGCCGCTGTACCTGCCGGTCGCCGTAACGCCGCACACCGCGACGCGCGTCGCGTAGCAGACGTAGCTGATGGAAGCGAGGTTGGGCGTGCCGAACAGATTCGCAACGCGGCCGATGATGTGCTGGTTGTTCATGCCGACGCCGCGCGCGAACGCCACGGTTTCCGCGCCAAACTCGCGCTTCAGCGCGTTCATCTTCTGCGCAACGGCCGACACCGCTTCGTCCCAGCTTGCGCGCCGCCACTGGCCGGCGCCGCGCTCGCCCACGCGCATCAACGGATAGTTGATTCGGTCGGGGTGATAGAGCTGCTCGACCGACGCGGCGCCGGCCTTCACGCAGAGCTTGCCGCGGTTGATCGGATTCGATGGATCGCCCGCAACCCGGGTGACCACGCCGTCCTCGACGGTCACCAGGGTGCCGCAACCCCCGTGGCAGTTGCGGCAGATCGCCTTGTGCACGCCCGACGGCACCACGGGTGCCGGCGGCAGCTCGGCGGCGGGGCCCGCTTGCATCCCGCGTCGCCCTGCTACTTGAGAATCTCGAGCGCGGCCAGCGCGACCTGGCTGTCGCCGTCGGCCAGTCCCGCCGCGCCGACGCCCGAAACGCCGATGCCGCCGATCACCTTTCCGTCCACGATGATGGGGTACCCCCCCTCCAGCGGGATCGCCGCCTCCTGGCGAAGATGCCAGAATGTGTTGAACTTCCCGGCGGCCAGATCGTCGTGAAAGATCCCCGTCGAGCGGCGGAAAGCGGTCGCGCCGTACGCCTTGGCGATCGTCAGCTCCACGCTGCCGAACTGACCGTTGCTCATGCGATGCAGCAGCACCGGGTGCCCGCCGTCGTCGCAGATGCAGATCGTGGCGTTCCAGCCCATCTTCGTCGCGAACGCCTCGCCTGCCTCGGCGATCTTCTTGGCGAGCTCGAGCGAGATGCGCTCGCCATAGGGTGTCTGATGAGGTACCGGTTTGGTTGCCATGCACGCCTCCTGCTGTTGAGGGATTGAGTTCGAACCTTGCTGGCCGGGCGACCGCCGCCGCGCGCGCCCGTGGACCGCCCGAAGCCGGCGCGCCGAGCCGTAGCGACGTTAGTCCGCGCTGCTCGCCTTGTACAGGCGCCCATGTGCATCCAGATCATGAGCAGCATGCATATCGAAGGCTATTGCCCGGGTGCGCCAAAACTGTATACACTTTACCCGGGGCGCGGCGCGCGTCCGCCGTCGAACCCGACCCACCACGACAGAGGAGCGAGGAAACATGGTGACCGCAGAGGAAAACAAGCTGCTGACCGAGGTTGGCCCCGGAACCCCCGGCGGGGAGCTGCTGAGGCGCTACTGGTATCCGATCGCCGCGCTGGCCGAGCTCGACGAGAACCCGGTGAGGCCGGTGAAACTGCTCGGCGAGTCCCTGGTTCTCTACCGGGATCGCAAGGGCACGCTCGGCCTCGTCGACAGCGCCTGCGCGCACCGGCGCGCGAATCTCGCCCTGGGCGTGCCGGAGGAGGAAGGCCTGCGCTGCCCGTATCACGGCTGGCGCTTCGGCGAGACCGGCCAGTGCCTCGAGCAGCCCGCCGAGAAGCGCCCGTACTGCGACAAGGTGAAGATCAAGGCCTATCCCGTGCGCGTGGCCTGCGGCGCGGTATTCGCTTACCTGGGACCGCAGCCCGCGCCCGAGCTGCCGATCTGGGATTTGATGGCCTGGGATAACGTCCTGCACGAAATCGCGTATGCGACGCTTCCCTGCAACTGGTTCCAGAGCATGGAGAACGCCGTCGACCAGGACCATCTGGACTGGCTGCACGTCGCGTTCTCGGACTACGTGCTGGAGCGCAATGGCCGGCCCGACCTGAAGAAGCGCTTCTGGCGCCCCGGCGAGTTCAAGGGCGAAGGCGACCGCGGGCGGCTGAAGGAAATGCTCTACGAGCGCAACGATCTCGGCATACTGCGCCGCGCCGTGTACGGGGACCGCGGCAAGGACCATCCGGACTGGCGCCTTGGCATTCAGGTCGTGTTCCCCAATTTCGCACGAGCGGTGAACGACCTGCAGATCCGCGTGCCGGTCGACGACACCCATTTCACCTACTTCCTGATCCGCGCGCACTGGCTCAAGCCGGGCGAGCAGGCGAAGCAGGACAAGGTGCCTTACTTCAAGATCCCGGTGCCCGTAGACGGCAACATGAACATCGACTGGAGTCAGCTCGATGCACACGCCACTCAGGACATGGCGGCGTGGGTCGCGCAAGGGCCGATCTCCGATCGCACCAAGGAGCTGCTGGGCGAGTCGGACAAGGGCATCCGGCTGCTGCGTCAGATGTTTCTCGAGCAGATCGAGGTGGTGGCGAAGGGCGGGGACCCGATGAACGTCTACCGAAAGCCCGAAGACGCCAAGTGCATCTACATCCCGCACGTGGAAGAGGAGGACAACTGGGGCTACCAGCAGACCCAGCTGCTCAGCCGTGCCCGCACCGCCAACAAGTGGAGCCCGGTGCTCAAGGAACTGATCGTCAAGTACCACGGCGACAAGGCCGACGAGATTCTCAAGGACCCCGTTCACTAGGGTCACGCACCCCCGGGGGCTCGCCCCCGGCAGCTTGCCCCTTCACTCCGGACAGCCGCTCTAGACCATGACCTATCAACGGGAATTCGACAGGAAGCTCAAGGTGGGAATGATCGGCGTTGGCTCGCACGCCTACCGAAATCTCCTTCCGGCGCTGAACTACCTTCCCGTAACCCTGCAGGCGGTGTGCGATCGGGACAGCGCCTTGGCGCAGGTGACGGCCGCTCAATACGGCGCCAAAGGGGCCTACGACAATGCTGCCGAGATGTACCGCAACGAGCGGCTGGATGCCGTATTCCTTTGCGTGTCGCCGCTGCAGCACCCGGCGCTTGCCTGCGAGGCGTTCGATGCCGGCGTCCACGTCTGGATGGAGAAACCCCCGGCCCGCCGAGTATCCGAGGTCGAGGAGATGATTCGACGTCGCAAAGACCGGATTGCCGTGGTCGGATTCAAGAAAGCATTCATGCCGGCCACGCGAAAGGCGATCGAGATCTTTTCCAGCCCTCGGTTTGGCCCGCTGCGCAGTATTCTCGCGGAGTATCCGATGACGATTCCCGCCGACGGGGAAGCCGTTCTGCGGGAAGGGCGCTACGAGAACTGGCTGCGCAACGGCTGCCATCCGCTGTCCTTGTGCGTCGCCGTGGGGGGCCCGGTCTCGGCGGTCACGGTGCACCGCGCCGCCGATGGCGGCGGCGTTTGCGTGCTCGAGTTTGCAAGCGGGGCGATAGGCAATTTTCACCTCGCCGCGGGCGAAAACCGAGCCCAGCCGGTGGAGCGCTACAGTTTCTTCGGCGACCGCTGCCACCTGGTCATCGACAACGGGCTCCGGGTCACCCTGCATCGCGGCATCCCGTTCCGGTACGGCCGCACCACCACCTATGCTCCGGACGGCCTGGACAGCGGTGCCATCGTCTGGGAGCCGCAGAACCGGGAAGCCACGCTGGAGAACAAGGCTTTGTTCACACAGGGAATCTACGACGAGATGCGCTACTTCTGCGACTGCGTGCTGGCCGGCAGGCCCGCAGTACAGGGCTCACTGGAGTTCACGCTCCAGGTAATGAAGGTGAACGAGGCCGGCCTCGTTTCCGGCGGCAGGCGGATCGAGATCCGGTGAATCCTCGTTCCGAGACAAACGTGATCGACCTCCACACCTGGTGCACGCCGAACGGCCGGAAGGTTTCCATCATGCTCGAGGAATCGGGCCTGCCGTACCGCAGCAGCCCGTGCGCTAGCGCTTCGCCTCCGCGCTCCGGCTCCGCCAGTACCAGGCCAGCCCAAGCAGCTGGACCGCCCAGAGGGCCCCGAGCGCCCAACTGTAGGCTTGCGGTGCATAGCCGCTCGCCGTCGCAGGCCATCGCTCGAGAATCAATCCGACACCCCATTGTCCCAGGAACATTCCCGTGAACACGAACGTGTTCAGCGTGGTGTTCACGCGCCCCGCCATCTCTCTGGGGAAGCGCTTGGACACCGCGGAGTAGGCCAGCGTCGCAGCGCTGCTCGAGAAAATGAAAATCGCCCAGAGCGCCAGCGCGCCCCGGGTCGCGCCGAGGGCCAGCGCGAGCAGACATGCCGAGGAAAGGCCGAGCCCCGCGGCCACCAGGGGCAGCTCGGATTTCCCCCGCCGCGTGATCGCATCGGCAGCGCGGCCGAACACCAGATACCCGGCAATCAACGCGAGGCTCACCACGAGGAGCGCGCGGCCCACCGCCGGCCGGTCGTATCCCGCGACATCGCGCAGCCAGGTCGCAATCCAGAGCGTATAGAGCGCCACGGCGGCGCACTGCGAGGTGCTGATCATGACCGCAGCGCGCCTGAATGCGCTGTCGGCCACGATGGTCCTCACCAGCTGGAGGGCCGCGCCGAGCGAACCCTGTGACTCGCGCCGCTCATACTCGGGAGCCGCCAGGTAGATGGTGCCGCTCACCACGAGCGTCGCGCCCGCGAACACCAGCATCACCGTCCGCCAATCGACCACCCGCAGCGCGGTCTCCAACGGCACGCTCACGGTCATGGCCCCGAGTATTCCGATGGCGAACGCCATCGAATTGAGCGTCGCGATGCGTTCCCTCGGATACCAGAGCAGGAACGCCTGGAACGACGCCATCAGGCACACGGACACACCAAGCCCGATCAGGGCACGCCCCAGCACAACGCCGGCAAACGACTGTGCGTTCGCGAAGATCAGCGCGCCCGCCGCCGCCAGCAGGAGCAGGGATGCATCCACGCGCCGGGGCCCGAAGCGGTCCAGCAGCACGCCGACCGGAATCTGCACCAGCCCGACACCCAGGAAGAACACGCTGGTCAGCAACCCGAGCTCGGCCGCTCCAAAGCCGTATTCGGATGCGATCTGCGGACCGAGCAGCGCGTTGGCCGAGCGAAATGCATAGGACACGTAATAGCCCGCCACGAAGGGCAGGAACACGCGCCAGAGCAAGCGTCGGGGCGGGCTCAGCTCTTGGGCTTCTCGATGCCGCCGACGTAGAACCGGTTCCACGTCGGCGCCATGATGAGCTCGTTCACGCAGGTGCGCGCGGGCATCGTGGCGACGAAGAGGATCGCCTTGCCGAAATCCTCGGCCTGCGCCATGCGCGCGCGCTCCTCGGCCGACGGCGGTACCGGGCGCTTCTCCATGATCGGCGTGGCCACTTCGCCGGGCAGGATGGAGGTGGCGCGAATGCCGTGCATGCACTCCTCCATGTTGATCGACTCGGTGACGGCGATCACGGCGCGCTTGGTGGCGTTGTACGCCGGCCCGGTGAGCACGCTCGCGTAGCGCCCGGCCCAGGAGGAGATGTTGATGACGACACCGTCCTTTCTCGCGCGCATCCCGGGCAGCACCGCGTGGCAGCAGTAGAACAGGCCGTTCAGGTTGATGCGCACGACGTCGTCCCAGCCCTCGAGCGTCATGGTGGCGAAATTGCGCTTGCCGCCGCCGATGTTGGTGCCGGCGCTGGTCACCAGGATGTCGATGCGGCCATGGCGCTTCTCGATGTCCGCCGCCGTCTTCACGACCGCCTCGCGGTCGGCGACGTCGAGCAGGTTCGCCTCGGCGCTGCCGATTTTCTTCAGCTCGGCGAGCGCCGAATCATTGGTGCGCGCGGTGCGCCCCGAGATGACGACGTGCGCGCCCGCCGCCGCGAGCTCTTTCGCTCCCGCGAGCCCGATGCCCGAGCCGCCGCCCGTGATCCAGGCGACTCTTCCCTTGAGCTCAGCGCTTGGCATATTGGGCCGCCCCGAACAGCATTTCCTTCTGCTCCTGGGACATCTGCGGCCGGCGCCGGTCGGCGAGCACCTGCAGCGCGCGCTGCACCGCGGGCCGCGCGGCGATGCCGTCGCGCCAGCGCTTCACGTGCGGGTACTCGTCGATCTCCACGCCCTGGCGCTCGGGAAAGCGCATCCAGGGCATCGCCGCCATGTCGGCGATGGTGTACTCGTCGCAGGCGAGAAACTTCGATTCCTTCAGCCGCCGCTCGACCACGCCGTAGAGGCGGTTGGCCTCGTTGCGGTAGCGGTTCATCGCGTACTCGATTTTCTCGGGAGCGTACTGCAGGAAGTGGTGCGCCTGGCCGAGCATCGGGCCGATGTGCCCCATCTGGAACATCACCCACTGCATCACCTGCCAGCGCTTGCGGATGTCTTCGGGGAGGAACTTCCCCGTCTTCGAGGCGAGGTAGAAGAGCATGGCGCCGGATTCGGCGAGCGCCATGGGCTTCGCGCCGGGCCCGTCGTGGTCGACCATCGCCGGCATCTTGTTGTTCGGCGAGATCTTCAGGAACCCGGGCTTGAACTGGTCGCCCGCGCCGATGTCGATCGGGATCACCTTGTAGGGCAATCCCGTCTCCTCCAGCATGATGTGGATCTTGTGCCCGTTGGGCGTGGGCCAGGTGTAGAGGTCGATCATGTGAGTTTCACCAGTTGTTTGCCGAAGTTCTCGCCTTTGAGCAGGCCGATGAACCCCTTCGGCGCGCTCTCCAGTCCCTGCACCACCGATTCGCGGGTCTTCAGCTTGCCGCCGGCGAGCAGCGCGAGCAAGGCCTGGTTCGCCTCCGGGTAGCGATCGGCCCAGTCGAAGACGATCATGCCCTGCACCTTGATCCGGTTGACGAGGATCGAGCGCAGAGTCTTCACGCCGTAGGGCTCCTTGGCGTTGTAGTCGGAGATGAGGCCGCAGATCGCGATGCGGGACCTGAGGTTCATGAGCCGCAGCACCGTGTCGAGCACGGGGCCGCCGACGTTCTCGAAGTTCGCGTCGATGCCCTTCGGACAGGCGGCGCGCAGGTCCTCGAGCAGCTTGCCCGCCTTGTAATCCACGCAGGCATCGAACCCGAGCTCCTGCACCACGTAGTCGCACTTGGCCTTCCCGCCGGCAATGCCCACCGCGCGGCAGCCCCAGGCCTTGGCGAGCTGCCCGACCACGCTGCCCACGGCGCCCGAGGCCGCCGAGACGACCACCGTCTCGCCCGGCTTGGGCGCGAGGATGTCCTTCATCCCGAAGTACGCCGTGCGCCCGGGCATGCCGAGGCAGCCGAGGTAATAGGAGAGCGGCGCCTTCGAGTCGTCGACCTTGGTGAGCAGCTCCCCCTTGCCCGCCCAGTAGAGCTGCCAGCCCGAGGGCGCGGTGACCTTGTCGCCCGGCTTGAACTTCGGGTGCCTCGACTCGAGGACCTCGCCGGCGGTCTCGGCGGTCATCACTTCGCCCGGCTCGACGCCCTTCACGTAGCCCTTCTGCTGGCTCATCCGCCCGCGCATGTAGGGGTCGAGCGAGAGCCAGTGGTTCCTTACGAGCACCTCACCCTCGCCGGGCTTCGGGATCGGCGCGGTCTCGAGGCGGAAGTTGGACTCGGCCACCCAGCCCTCCGGGTAGCTCGCGAGCACGATGCGCTGGTTCATGCGGTCTTCCTTTCGAATGCGGGATCCTTGAGCAGCTTCGGCGGCGCGAAGCGCGGCCCATGCTTCTTCGCGAGCTCGCCCGCGCGCTTCACGAACGCCTTAGCGCCGACGTAGCGCACGTACTGCAGCGCGCCGCCCGTCCAGGCGGGAAAGCCAATGCCGAACACCGAGCCGATATTGCCGTCGTGCACGTGCTCGAGCACGCCTTCCTCGAGGCAGCGCGCGGTCTCGATCGCCTGGCGGTAGAGGATGCGTTCCTTCAGCTCCTCGAAGTCCCACGAGACGCCCTTCCTGCCGAAGTGCTTCGCGAGCCCGGGCCAGAGGTACTTGCGGCCCTCCTTGGGATACTCGTAGAAGCCGCCGCCGCCCGCGCGTCCCGGGCGCCTGAACTCCTTCACCATGCGCGCGAGCACTTCCTGCCCGGGTTGCGGCGCGTACTTCTTCCCCGCGGCCTCGAGGTCGGCCTTCGTCTGCTCCATCACCGCGACCGAGAGCGACATCGAGGTCTCGTCGATCACCGCGAGCGGCCCCACCGGCATGCCGGCAAGCCGCCCGGCATTCTCGATCGCCGCCGCGGGGATGCCCTCCAGCAGCATGCAGCAGCCCTCGGCGACGAAGGTGCCGAATGTGCGGCTCGTATAGAAGCCGCGCGAGTCGTTCACCACGATCGGAATCTTGCCGAGCTGCAGCACGTAGTCGTAGGCGCGCGCGAGCGTCTCGGGCGAAGTCTGCTTGCCCTTGATGATCTCGACGAGCTGCATCTTGTCCACGGGCGAGAAGAAGTGCAGCCCGATGAAGCGCTCCGGCGCCGGGAACGCCTGCGCGAGACCGGTGATCGGCAGCGTCGAAGTATTGGAGGCGAAAAAGCCGCCCGGGGCGAGCATGGGCTCGGCTTCTTTCGTGGCCTGCGCCTTCACGTCGCGCTTCTCGAATACCGCCTCGATGATGAGGTCGCAGCCCTCCAGGTCCTTCGTGTCCGCGGTCGGCGTGATCAGGCCCGGCACCTGCGGCCGGTTGCGCTTCTCGGCGAGGCGCTCGCTGTAGGCCTTGCCCTTCTTCGCCTGCTCGAGGCTCACGTCTTTCAGCACGCAGGGGATGCCGCGCGCGGCGTTCGCCCAGGCGATGCCGCCGCCCATCATGCCCGCGCCGAGGATGCCCACCTTCGCCGGCTTCCATTTGGGGAAGTCCTTCGGGCGCGAGGCGCCCGAGCGGATCGCGGTGCGGTCGAAAAAGAGCGTGATCAGGTTCTTCGCGACCTTGCCGACGGCGAGCTTGGCGAGGTAGCGCGACTCGATCCGGAGCGCCGTGTCGAAGTCCACGCTCGCGCCCTCCACCGCCGCGGACATGATCGCCTCGGGCGCGGGATACAGGCCCCGCGTCTTCTCGATCAGCATCGCGGGAGCGATGGTGAGCATCTGCGCGACCTGCGGGCTCGCCGGCGTGCCGCCGGGGATGCGGTAGCCCTCCTCGTCCCAGGGCTGCTTCGGCGACGGGTGCTTCGCGATCCACTCGCGCGCCATGCGCTGGAGGTCCTCGCGGCTCGCGGCGAGTCCCTGCAGGAAGCCGAGCTTCGCCGCTTCCTGCGGGCGCATCGTCTTGCCCTCCATGAGCATGGGCAGCGCCGCCTGCAGGCCGAGCAGGCGCACGGTCTTGGTCACGCCGCCCGCGCCGGGAAGGAGCCCGAGCGTCGCCTCGGGCAGCCCGAGCTCGATCCGCTCGTCGTTAAGGCAGATACGGCAGTGCGCCGAGAGCGCAAGCTCCCAGCCGCCGCCGAGTGCCGCGCCCTCCAGGCAGGCGACCACCGGCTTGCCGAGGCGCTCCAGCCTTCGCATCTGCGCCTTGACCGCCTCGATCCACTCGAACACCTGCGGGCCGTCCTCGGCGCGCCACTTCAGCACGTCCTTCAGCTCGGCGCCGGCGAAGAAGGTCTTCTTGGCGGAGGCGAGGATGACGCCGGAGAGCGCGTCCTTCTCCAGCCGCGCTACCGCCTCGGTGAAGGCCTTCTGCCACTCGGCGGTCATCGTGTTCACCGCCGCGCCGGGCGCGTCGAAGGTCAGGGTGACGACGCGGTCGTCGCCCTTTTCGTAACGGACGGGCATCTACAGGCGCTCGACGATCGTGGCGATGCCCATGCCGCCGCCGACGCACAGCGTGGCGAGGCCGTAGCGGAGCTTGCGGCGCTCGAGCTCGTCGATGAGCGCATTCAGGATCATCGCGCCCGTGGCGCCGAGCGGGTGGCCCATGGCGATCGAGCCGCCGTTCACGTTCACCTTCTCCTCGGGCACGCCCATCTCCTTCATGAACTTCATCGGCACGACGGCGAAGGCCTCGTTCACCTCGAAAAGGTCGATTTTGTCGATTTTCATCTTCGCCTTGGCGAGCGCCTTGCGCGCCGCAGGCATGGGGCCGGTGAGCATGATGGTGGGATCGGCGCCCGAGAGCGCCGCGGACACGATGCGCGCGCGCGGCTTCAATCCCAGGCTCTTGCCCTTCTTCTCGCTGCCGATGAGGATTGCCGCCGAGCCGTCCACGATGCCCGAGGAGTTGCCCGCGGTGTGCACGTGGCGGATGCGCTCGACCTGCGGGTAGCGGCGGATGGCCACCGCGTCGTAGCCCATCTCGCCCGCCTTGTCGAAGGAGAGCTTGAGCGAGGCGAGACCCTCCATCGTGGTATGCGGCTTGATGAACTCGTCGTGATCGAGGATCACGTCGCCCACCGCGTCCTTCACCGGCACCACCGACTTCGCGAAGCGCCCGGCCTCGCGCGCGGCGGCGGCCTTCTTCTGCGACTTGAGCGCGAACTCGTCCACCTCTTCGCGCGTGAATTCCTCGAGCGTGGCGATGAGGTCCGCGCTGATGCCCTGCGGGATGAAGGCGGTGTCGATGCTGGTCTGCGGGTCGCAGGCCCAGGCGCCGCGGTCCGAGCCCATCGGCACGCGCGACATGGACTCGATGCCGCCCGCGACCACGAGGTCCTCCCAGCCCGAGCGCACCTTCTGCGCGGCGAGATTGACGGCCTCCAGCCCCGAGGCGCAGAAGCGGTTCAACTGGAAGCCGGGCACCTTCCAGTCCCAGCCGGCGGCGAGCGCCGCGGTCTTGGCGATGCACGAGCCCTGCTCGCCCGAGGGCGTCACGCAGCCCATCACCACGTCGTCCACCTCCGCGGTGTCGAGGTCGTTCCGGCGCTGCAGCTCCTGCAGCACGCCCGCGAGCAGCGTCACGGGCTTCACCTCGTGCAGCGACCCGTCCCGCTTGCCCTTGCCGCGCGGGGTGCGGATCGCGTCGAAAATCATTGCCTCGGCCATGGTTGCCTCCTAAAGGGGGACGGACCTCAATTGCGCATGGCGCAATTGAGGTCCGTCCCCTATTTATCGCCTCCCAGCCCGAGCGAGCGGGAGATGAGCTCCTTCATGATCTCGTTGGTGCCGCCGTAGATGCGCTGCACGCGCGCGTCCGCATAGGCGCGCGCGATGGGGAACTCCCACATGAAGCCGTAGCCGCCGTGCAGCTGCAGGCACTCGTCGATCACCTTGCATTCGAGGTCGGTGACCCAGTACTTGGCCATCGAGGCGGTGGCGGTGTCGAGCTTGCCCTCGAGCAGGAGCTCGAGGCACCGATCGACGAAGACGCGCGCCACCTGTACCTCGGTGGCGAGCTCGGCGAGCCTGAAGCGCGTGTTCTGGAAACTCGCCACGGGCTTGCCGAATGCCTTGCGCTCGGTGACGTACTGCTTCGTCCACTCCACCGCGGCCTCGGCCTTCGCCACCGCGCCGATCGCGATCTGCATGCGCTCCCAGGGCAGCTCCTGCATCAGGTAGATGAAGCCGTTGTTTTCCTGCCCGAGTAGGTTCTCGGCCGGGACTTCTACGTTGTCGAAGAAAAGCTCGGCGGTGTCCTGGCCTTTCAGGCCCAGCTTCTTCAGGCGCTTGCCCTTCGTGAATCCCTTCATCGAGGTGTCGACGACGACGAGGCTCGTGCCCTTCGCGCCCTTCGCGGGATCCGTCTTCGCCACCACGATGACGAGGTCGCAGAGCCAGCCGTTGGTGATGAAGGTCTTGGAGCCGTTCACGACGTACTTGTCGCCCTTCCTGATCGCCGTGGTCTTCACCGCCTGCAGGTCCGAGCCCGCGCCGGGCTCGCTCATGGCGATCGCGCTGATCATCTCGCCGCTCGCCATCTTCGGCAGGTACTTCTTCTTGAGCGTCTCGCTGCCGTAGCGCAGCAGGTACGGCGCGACGATCTCGGAGTGCAGTCCCCAGCCGAGCGAGGAATTGTTCGCGCGCGCCTGCTCTTCCATCACCACGACGCTGTAGAGCCGGTCCGCGCCTGCGCCGCCGTACTCCTCGGGCATCGAGCAGCACAGGAACCCGTTCTCGCCCGCTTTTGTCCACACCTCGCGGTCGACGTAGCCCTGCTCCTGCCAGCGCTCGTCGTGCGGCTTCACCTCGGCTTCCATGAAGCGGCGCACGCTGTCACGGAAGGTGTCGTGCTCGGGGGTAAACAGCGTCCGGGGGATCATGCGGCCAATGATATGCCATCGGCGGTGCCGCGCTCGCCGGGGGACGCGAAAGCGCGGGCCTTCGGCTACTCGACTTGCACGTCCACCTGCGTGGCGCCCAGATCCGCGCACCCCACCGGGGAGTGCGCGCAGGCCCAGCGCACCAGCTCCTCCAGCTCGCGCGCCGCGGTTCCCGGCGCGCTGATCTTCACGTGGAGGCGCATGCCCTGCAGTCCCGCGGGCACCTTCTCGTCGAGGCCGAGCATGCCGCGGTTGTCGGATTCGCTCGTCACCGTCACTTCGAGCGCGGCGAGGGCGATGCCGCGCGTGGCCGCGCGCATGGCGATGGCCGTCGCATCGCACGAGGCCAGGGCGGCGCGCATCAGCCAGCCCGGATTCGGCGCGCTGGCTTCGCCGCCCACGCCGGGCGGCATGTCGGTCCGCACCTCCTCGCCGGCCGGCCCCGTGACCCGGCACTTGAGGCCCTCCAGCAAAGTCGCCGTCGCCGGCGCGTTCTTGACGCGCGCCTTCTCCGGCTCCTGGCCGAGCTTGCCCGACAGTTTCTCGATCGCTTCGCGAATCTGCTCGCTGGACATGGTCGCTCCTCCCTCCTAGGCGAGCGCTTCGAGCGCCGCCTTGACGATCCCCGCGCGGTCCACGCCGAAATGCGCGCGCAGCGCCGCGCGCGTGTCGCTCCGGCCGAAGCCGTCGGTGCCGAGCGTCACGTACCTCCCCGGCACCCATTCGCGGATCAGGTCGGCGAGCGCGCTCACGTAGTCGCTCGCCGCGATCACCGGGCCCTTGCCGCCGCCGAGGCACTGCTCGACCCAGCTCCTCTTCGCACTACGCCCGTCGCGCCGCAGCTCGGTGAAGCTCGTCACCGACCACACTTCGGCGGCGACGCCATGCTCGGCCTCCAGCGCCTCGGCCGCGGCGAGCACCTCGCGCAGAATCGCGCCCGCGCCGAGCAGCCGCACCGGCTTCTTCCCCTTGCCGGCCGCGCGCACGCGATGCATGCCCTTGAGGATTCCTTCCTCCGCGCCCGCGGGCATCGCGGGCTGCGCGTAGTTCTCGTTCATCACCGTGAGGTAGTAGAAGACGTCTTCCTGCTCCTGGAGCATGCGCCGCATGCCGTCCCTCAGGATCACCACGAGCTCGTAGCCGAAGCAGGGGTCGTAGGCGACGCAGTTGGGAATCGTCGCGGCGACCAGGTGGCTCGAGCCGTCCTGGTGCTGCAGGCCTTCGCCCGCGAGCGTCGTGCGCCCGGCGGTCGCGCCGACGAGAAAGCCGCGCGAGCGCGAGTCGGCCGCCGCCCAGGCGAGGTCGCCCACGCGCTGGAAGCCGAACATCGAGTAGAAGGTATAGAAGGGCAGCATCGGTACGCCGTGCGCGCTGTAGCTCGTTGCCGCCGCGATCCAGGAGGACAGCGCACCCGCCTCGGTGATCCCCTCCTCGAGGATCTGCCCGTCCTTCGCTTCCTTGTAATAGAGGAGCTCCTCGCGGTCCTCGGGCTCGTAGAGCTGGCCGAAGGGCGAGTAGATGGCGATGTTGCGGAACAGGGATTGCATGCCGAAGGTGCGCGCCTCGTCGGCGACGATCGGCACGATGTGCCGGCCGAGCCCGGGGTCCTTGAGCAGCTGCGCGAGGATCTGCACGTACACCATCGTGGTCGACTGCTCGCGCGCGCCCGAGCCCTCGAGCGTCTTCGCAAAGGCGGCAAGCGGCGGCACGGCGAGCTTCGGCGCCTCGGCGCGCCGCTCGGGCAGGAAGCCGCCGAGGCGCTCGCGCCGCGAAAGCAGGTATCTCATCTCGGGCGACTCCGGCGCGGGCTTGTAGAACCTGAGGCCCGTCACGTCCTCGTCCGAGAGCGGCAGCGCGAAGCGGTCGCGGAAGGCCTTCAGCGCCTCGTCGTCGAGCTTCTTCTGCTGGTGCGTGCCCATCTTGCCCTGGCCCCAGGTACCCATGCCGTAGCCCTTCTTCGTCTGGGCGAGGATCACCGTGGGCTGGCCCTTGTGGCTCACCGCGGCCGCGTAGGCCGAGTAGATCTTGATCGGGTCGTGGCCGCCGCGCTTCAGGCGGTCGATGTCGTCGTCGGTCAGCTCGGCGACCAGCGCCTTCAGCTCCGGGTACTTGTTGAAGAAGTGCTCGCGGTTGAAGCGCCCGTCGGTCGCCGCGTAGGTCTGGAACTCGCCGTCCACGGTCTCGTGCAGGCGCCGCAGGATCACGCCTTCGCGGTCGCGCGCGAAGAGCGGATCCCAGTCCGAGCCCCAGATGAGCTTGATCACGTTCCAGCCAGCGCCCGCAAAGAGGCCTTCCAGCTCCTGGATGATCGAGCCGTTGCCGCGCACCGGGCCGTCGAGGCGCTGCAGGTTGCAGTTCACGACGAAGATGAGGTTGTCGAGCCCCTCGCGCGCGGCGAGCGACAGCCCCGCGAGCGACTCCGGCTCGTCCATCTCGCCGTCGCCGGGGAAGGCCCACACCTTGCGCCCCGCCGTCTTCAGGATGCCGCGGTGCTCGAGGTAGCGCATGAAGCGCGCTTGGTAGATCGCGTTCAGCGGCCCGAGGCCCATCGAGCCCGTGGGGAACTGCCAGAACTGCGGCATGAGCCACGGATGCGGATAGGACGACAGGCCCGTGCCGCCCGTCTCGCGCCGGTAGTGGCCGAGCTGCGACTCGGCGAGCCGCCCCTCGAGGAACGCTCGCGCGTACACGCCCGGCGCCGAGTGCGGCTGGAAGTAGACGAGATCCGCCCCGCCCGCCGCCTCGTGGCCGCGGAAGAAGTGGTTGAAGCCCACCTCGAAGAGATCCGCGGCCGAGGCGAAGCTCGCGATGTGGCCGCCGAGCTCGGCGTGCGCGCGGTTCGCGCGCACCACCATGGCGAGCGCGTTCCAGCGGATGATCGAGGCGAGCCGCTGCTCGATGGTGAAGTCCCCCGGGAACGGCGGCTGCTCGTGCGGCCAGATCGTGTTGCAGTAGGGCGTGTTGAAGCGCGCGCGCGTCTGCACGTCGAGGGCGCCCGCATGCTCGGTCAGGCGCCCCATCACGTAGCGCGCGCGGTCCTTGCCCGCGCTCGCCACGAGCGCGTCGAGCGCATCGAGCCACTCCCGGGTCTCGGCCGGGTCGGCGTCGAGCGACTCCCCCGCGACCAGCCGGGCGATGTCGGAGACGTTCGTCATCGCGGCGCGGCCATTCTAGCCCTTGGGCGGCTTGACGATCTGCGTCTGCGCCACGAGCGCGACGAGCTTGCCATCGGCACTGGTGATGCGCGTCTGCCAGACCTGCGTGGTGCGCCCCTTGTGGACGGGCGTCGCCTCGCCAGTGACCACGCTGCCCGCGGGAGCGCCGGAGATGAAGTTGGTCTTCGACTCGATCGTCGCGGTCGTCGCGCCCTGCGGCATGCTCACCACAGTGCCGAGCGCGCCCAGCGTGTCGGCGAAGGCCATGATCGCGCCGCCGTGCAGGATGCCGCCCACGGTGCACAGGTTGTCGCGCACCGGGAGGCGCGCCACGACCTTCTCGGGCGTCACCTCGACCAGCTCGATGCCAAGGAGGTCGGGCAGCAGGCCCTTCAGGCGATCCTGCAGCGTCGCAGCCATGCTCATAGCCTGGGCTCCGTGAAGAGATAAACGCACAGCGCGAAGCCGACCAGCGCGATCAGCAGGTTCACCAGCATGCCCGCCGCCGCCCGGTATCCATCGGGGATCTCCACCGGCCGCAGAGTGCGCAGCACCTTGCGGAACTGCCAGATCGAGACCGCGGGACAGGCCGCGCCGATCGCGATCAGCGCAATGCCGAGCCAGAACGAAGGCCCGCGCGGCAGCGTCGCTGCGTCCACTTCGGCGGAGAACATGTGCATGAACAGGCCGAAGCGCTCGACGACGAAGCCGAACGCCATCACGGTGAGGCCGGTCCGGTTCCAGGCGAGCAGCGTGCGCTCGGCGGCGAGAAAGACGCGCGGGTCGTTGAGGTCCGACATCGGGGTAACCTAGGCGGGCAATGCGTCCGCAGGCCCCGAAGTATCGCACGGCATTCGTTCTTGGCGCCGCCCTCGCGCTCGCCGGCTGCGCGGCGACGCCGCCCCTCGGCGTGATCGACAATCTCCTGTCGCACGAGGGCCCGCCGCCGCCCTCGCCGCCGATCGTGCGCGAGCTACTGGCGCAGCCGCTCGCGGCGATGGACGCCCGGGCGATCTTCGAGCGCACGGCGCCCGAATCGCTGAGGAACCTTGCCGAGCCGCCGCGCCGGGATCTCGGGCCGTCGATGGAGCGGTTTCTCGACGAGCTCGAACGCGCGCAACGGTCACTGCGCGCGTTCGCGCCTGCGCTGCCGCCGCTCGAAGCGCGCCTGCCGCCGCCCGAGCTGCAGCGGCAGATCGCGGCGAGCATCGACCCGGCCCCGTTCCTCGAGGCGATCGCGCGCTTGCTGCGCCAGCGGATCGCCTACCCCGAAGGCGGCGCGCGCTTCGAGCGCGGCGACATCGTCGTGATCCTCGGCACGCCCGGCGACGACGTGCACGTGCTTTCGCCGCTGCGCGAGGGCGCTGTGCGCGTGCTCCTCGATCCGGGCGGCAACGACATCTATCGCGGCCCGGACGTCGTGCTGCACGGACTCGCGGCGATCGTGGATCTCTCGGGCGAAGATCGCTACGAGTCGGCGGGCCCCGCCTGGGGTGCCGCGATCGCGGGCGTGTCGCTGCTCCTGGACGCCGGCGGCAACGACTTCTACGAAGCGCAGGACTTCGCCGTCGGCGCGGCGCTCGCCGGGCTCGGCGCCGTGCTCGATCTCGCGGGCGACGACGTCTACCGCGTGCGCGCCTTCGGCCAGGGGCTGGGCCTCGCGCGCGGAACGGGAATCCTCTGGGATCGCGCGGGCAACGACCGCTATGTAGCGCAGGGCCTGCCCGATCCGTTCGATCGCGGCGGGGACCTGAGCTTCGCGCAAGGCGTCGCCGTGGGCGTGCGTACGGGGATGGGCGGCGGCATCGGCATCCTGCGCGACGACGCGGGCGACGACGCCTACGAGGGCCAGCTCTACGCGCAGGGCGCGGGCTACTACTACGCGCTCGGGCTGCTCTGGGACCTCGGGGGCGACGACCGATATGGGGCCGCGCGCTATGCGCAAGGCGCGGGCGTGCACCAGGCCGTGGGCGTGCTGCGCGACGAGTCGGGAAACGATGCCTACGAGCTCAGCGTCGGCGTCGGCCAGGGCATGGGGCTCGATCTCGCCGTCGGCGCGCTTTCCGACGGCGCGGGCGACGACCGCTATTCGGCGCCCACGCTTGCGCAGGGTGCTGCTACCGCGAATGGCGTCGGCATCGTCGCGGACGACGCGGGAACCAACGAGTGGTACCTGAAGAGCCCGCCCGGGCGCGGCAGCGCCGAGTGGGCGCGAGGACTGCCGAGCGTGGGACTCGTGCTCGCGGATGCGCCGCGCTTCACCGCCATGGCGATGCCCGACGAGGCGCCGCTCGGCGCGTGCCCCGCGGAGCCCGAGGCCGCGCCGGCGGCGATGCCGCTCGGACAGGCGCTGCGCGAGCTGGGGCCCGGACTCGTGCGCGGCGCAGTGGACGCGGCGCGCTACGCGCTCGCCCTGCGCGAGCTGCGCGAGCGCCCGGCCGCGGCGCTCGGAGAGCTTCCCGCGCAGGACTTCGACGCGCTCTGGCCGCTCGGCCTGGCGTTGCGCTGCGCGCTCGCGGGCGCGGACGACAGTCAGGCGCAGGAGATGTGGGATGCCTTCGAGCGGGTGATGCGCGAGGATCCGGGCTCGCGCTTCGCGGGCGTCATCGCCGGGGCGCTGCGCGCGCGCCGCGCGCCCGAGGCGCAGATGCGCAGCCTTGTCAGCCTGCTTGCGTCGCACCCGAGATGCGGCATCCGCGTCGCCGCGCTCTCGCTCGACGGCTCCGAGCCCGCGGCGCAGAAAGCGCTCGGCTCGAGCTGCTGGCAGCTGCAGGCGCGGGCGCTGCGCATGCTCGAATCGCTCGGCGCGCGGCCCGTCGATACTTCCGGCGTGCCGGGATTCCTGCGCGCTACGCCAGCTTCGCGCCGCGCTCCTTGAGGAGCATGCGCAGCACCGACCGGTGGCACCGCGTCTCGTCCTCGCAGTAGCACCCCACCGAGAAGCTCGAGCCCCGCGACAGCGCCGCGAGGAGTTCGAGCAGGCGCGCTTTCTCCGGTGCGGCCATCTCCCGGCGGTACCTGCGCGCAAAAGCCGCCCAGTCCTTCGCGGACTGCGCGCACTGCGCCTGCTTGACGAGCGACTCGCTCGGCGCGAGGTCGGGAAGCCACAGGTCGTACCAGTCGTCCCTGGCGAAGCGCGCCTTCGGCACGCCGCGCGGCGGCCGGCGCACGGTGCCCAGGCGCGGGCCCTCGCCCGGGGCGCGCTTCGTGCCGAGCCTGACGACGCGGATCGCCATGAAAGAAAACGGCGCCCTCAGGCGCCGTTTCCCCCTCCCCTGTGGACGCCTACTGCGTGATGTAGTCCGTAATCGGCGTCCACTTGCCGTTCACGATCTGCGATAGCCGCGCCCGGTTCGAGCCGAGGTGCTTGGTCTTGGAGAAGGTCATCGCGTCCGCCCCGAACATGTCGCGCGGCGCGCTGAAGTTCTCCAGCGTCGAGATGAAGCTGTCCACGGTGAGGTTCGGGCCCGCCTGGTCGGCGATCTGGCGGAAGAGCTCGATCACCTGGTAGCCGTAGGCGGAGAACACCGCCGGGTCCTCCTTGAACTTCGCCTTGTAGCGCTGCGCCCACTCGCGCACGTTCCTCGAGGCGTCGTCCATGTACGGATTGTTCACGGTGTTCGCCGCGTAGAAGCCGTTCATGGCCGGGCCGCCCAGCTTGTGGATGAGGTCGGTGTAGGCTGCCGACGAGCCCATGAACTCCACGCCCCAGCCGAGCTTCCTCGCCGTGGCGATGGCGCCGATCGTCTCGCGGATGATGGTGCCGAGCACCACCAGGTCGCAGCCGGCGCTCCGCATGCGCGCGATCTGCGAGGAAAAATCGGTCGCGCCGCGCTTGTAGGTGGTCTTCTCCACGAGCGACATCTTGATGTCCTTGAGGCCGTCCTCCGCCCCCTGCATCACCTCCTGGCCGAAGTCGTCGTCCTGGTAGAGCGCGCACACCTTCTGGTAGCCCTTCTGCTTGACGATGTGCTTCACGCCCGCGCGCATCTGGTCGTAGTACGGCGCGGCGAAGGACCACTTCAGCCGGTGCAACGGCTCGTACATCTGGCGCGCGGCGGTGAGCGGGAAGAGGTGCGGGACGTTCTTCTCGAACAGGATCGGCATCGAGGCGAGCGCCGTGGGCGTGCCGATGGTGCCGACCATGGCGAAGATCCGGTCGCGCTGCACGAGCTTCTGCGCGCCGAGCACCGACTTCCTCGGATCGTAGCCGTGGTCCTCGACGATCAGCCTGAGCTTGCGGCCGTGGATGCCGCCCTGGGCGTTGATCTCCTCCACGCGCATCTCCATGCCGTTCTTCAGCTGCTTGGAAAAGGCGACGATCGGGCCCGACAGGTCCTGCATGCTGCCGATGACGATCTCGCCCCTGGAGACGCCCTGGGTCTGGGCGATCGCCGCGCCCGCGGACAGGCTGGCGAGGACTGCGATGACGCGCTTCATGGGGATCCTCCTCCTCGTGGGCGCAAGTTATATCACGCCGCCGCCCGCTCGGCGTACATGTCCGCGATCAGGTCCTTGTACTTCTCGCTCACCAGCTTCCTCTTGAGCTTCATGGTGGGGGTGAGCTCCTCGTCCTCGGCGCCGAGCTTCGCCTCGAGCAGCCGGAACTTCTTCACCTGCTCGACCCGGGCGAAGGCGCGGTTGACCTTGTCCACCTCCCCCTGGATGAGCGCCACGATCTCCGGCCGGCGGCACAGGCTCGCGTAGTTGGTGAAGGGGATGGCGTGCTCCTGGGCGTAGTGCTCCACGTTCTCGTGGTCCACCATGACGAGCGCGACGAGGTAGGGCCGCCGGTCGCCGATCACGACGGCGTCGGTGATGTAGGGCGAGAACTTGAGCTGGTTCTCGATCTCGGACGGCGTAACGTTCTTCCCGCCCGCGGTGATGATGATGTCCTTCATGCGGTCGGAGATGTAGAAGAACCCTTCCTCGTCCACCCGTCCCACGTCTCCCGTGTGCAGCCAGCCGTCCTTCAGCGCCTCGGCGCTCTTCTCGGGCTGGTTGAGGTAACCCATGAACACCGTCGGCCCCCGCACCTGCAGCTCGCCTTCGGGCGAGAGCCGCATCTCGACGTCGGGCTCGGGCACGCCGATGGATCCGGGCTTCGTGCGCCCCGCCGGATTGGCCGTGCCGGTGCCGCAGGTCTCGGTCATGCCCCAGACCTCCACCATCTCGAGGCCGAGCGCCATGTACCAGCGCAGCAGGTCGGGGGAGATCGGCGCCGCGCCCGTGACGAGCAGGCGCGCGCGGTGCACGCCGATCGCCCGGCGCACGTTGTTCAGCACCAGCGCGCGCGCGAGCCGGAAGGCCGCCGAGAGCCCGGCGGGCACGGGCTGGCGCTGCTCGCGCAGCCGCGCCTGGCGGTAGCCGATGCCGATGGCGACGCGGTAGGCCCACTGCTGGAAGGCGCCCGCCTGACGGATGGCGATCTGCGCCGCGGAGTAGAACTTCTCCCACACGCGCGGCACGGCGAGGAACACGGTGGGCGCGATCTCGCGCACGTTCTCCGGCACCGTGTCGGGGTTCTCGACGAAGTTCATCACCGCACCGCTGTAGATCGACTGGTACTCGCCGCCCACGCGCTCGGCGATGTGGCACAGCGGCAGGAAGCACATGCGCTCGTCGCGCTCGTCCTGCTCGAACACCGAGGCGATGCTCTCCAGCGCCGCCAGGATATTGCCGTGGGAGATCATCGCGCCCTTGGGCCTGCCCGTGGTGCCCGAGGTGTAGACGAGGATCGCGAGATCCCCGGGCGCGCGCAGCGTCACGCGCCGCTCCCACTCGTCCGGGTGGCGCGCGTCGTGATCGGCGCCGAGCGCGCGCAGCGCCTCGAGCGACATCACCTGCGGGTCCTCGAGGTCGCGCAGGCCCTCCATGTCGAAGACCACGATCTTCCTCAGGCCGGGCAGGCGCGCGCGCACTTCGAGCACCTTGTCGAGCTGCTCCTCGTCCTCGACGAAGACGAACGCCGAGCCCGAGTCGGCGAGGAGGTATTCCACCTGCGCGGGCGCGTCCGTCGGATAGATGCCGTTTACCACGCCCGCGGCGCCCAGGACGCCGAGGTCCGCATGCACCCACTCGGCCTTGGTGTTCGACAGGATCGAGGCCACCTCGCCCGGCTGCAGGCCGAGCGCGGCGAGTCCCATGCCGATCTCGCGCGCGATGCGCCCGAGATCGCTCCAGGTGGTCGCGCGCCAGATGCCGAGCGCCTTCTGCCGCATGATCACGCGCTCGCCGCGCGTGCGCACGCCGTGCCAGAAGAGCTTCGCCAGCGTGTCGTTCAGCGCCACTGCTTCTTTCGCTTCCATCGCCGCTCGCCGCGCACGCCCGCCGCGCGCACCCCGAGGTAGAACTCCTGGATGTCTTCCTTCTTCGCCAGGTTGGCGCAGGTGTCCTCCATCACGATCCGTCCGACCTCCAGCACGTAGCCGAAATCCGCGAGCGCGAGCGCCATGTGCGCGTTCTGCTCGACGAGCAGGATGGTGGTGCCGCGCTCGGCGTTGATGCGCCGGATGATGCGGAAGATCTCCTGCGTGAGCAAGGGCGAGAGCCCCAGGCTCGGCTCGTCGAGCAGCATCACCCGCGGGCGCGCGAGCAGCGCGCGCGCGATGGCGAGCATCTGCTGCTGGCCGCCCGAGAGCTGCCCGGCCTCCTGCCCGGCGCGCTCGCGCAGGATGGGGAAGTAGCCGTAGACCGACTCGAGGTCGCGCGCCACGCCGTCTGCGTCGCGGCGCGTGTAGGCGCCCATCCTCAGGTTGTCCTCCACCGAAAGCAGCGGGAACACCTCGCGCCCCTCGGGCACGTGCACCACGCCGGCGCGCACGATGCGGTCTGGCGCCCAACCCTGGATCTCCTCGCCGCGCAGCTTCACCTGCCCCTTGGACGGGTCGATGATGCCGGAGATCGTCTTCAGGATCGTGCTCTTGCCCGCGCCGTTCGCGCCGAGCACCGTGACGATGCGGCCCTCGGGCACCGCGAGGCTCACCCCGCGCAGCGCCTGTACCGGGCCGTAGCTCGACTCGACGTTGGCAAGCTCGAGGATCGGCTCGCTCATGCCGGCTCCTTCGAGCCGAGATAGGCCTCGACCACCGCCGGGTGGCTCTGCACCTCGGCGGGCGTGCCTTCCGCGATGGCGCGGCCCTCGTTCAGCGCGAGCACGCGATCCGACACCCTCTGCACGAGGCTCATGTCGTGCTCGACCATGAGCACGGTGATGCCGAGGCCCTTCTGGATGTCCTCGATCCAGAAGGCCATGTCGCTCGTCTCCTCGGGATTGAGTCCCGAGGAGGGCTCGTCGAGCAGCAGGAGCTTCGGCTCCGTGGCGAGCGCACGCCCGAGCTCGATGACCTTCCTCACGCCGTAGGGCAGTCCCGCCACGAGGCTGTCGCGGTAGTGCTGCAGGTCGAGGAAATCGATGACGCGCTCCACCGCCTCGCGCTGCGCGCGCTCGGCCGCGCGCACCACCGGACTGAAGGCGATCTCCTGCCACCACGCGCTGCGCCGGTGCCGGTGGCGCCCGATGAGCAGGTTCTGCAGCACGGTCGCGTGCTCGAAGAGCTCGATGTTCTGGAACGTGCGCGCGATGCCGAGCTCCGCCACGCGGTGCGGCTTCAGGCCGGTCAGCTCGCGCCCCTCGAAGACGATGCGCCCCGTGGTCGGCGGGTAGATGAGGCCGATCAGGTTGAAGATCGTGGTCTTGCCCGCGCCGTTCGGGCCGATGATGGTGTAGACCTCGCCGCGCCGCAGATCGAAGGAGACATCGTCCACGGCCACCACGCCGCCGAAGCGGATGCCCAGGTTCTCGACCGCGAAGAAGCTCATCGCAGCCGCTCCGATTTCATGTAGGTCTTCTGCCGGCGGAACAGGCCGCGCCGGTAGAAGGGGAAGAGCTCGAACCAGGTGCGGATCTTGAGCCAGCGGCCGTACAGGCCCATCGGCTCGAAGATGATGAAGCCGATCAGCACCAGGCCGAAGATCGTGGACTGCAGGCCCGCGGCGGAGGCGATGCCGGGAGGCAGGTAGTCCTTGCCGATCGAGATGAGCTGCGGCAGCACGATGATGAAGGCCGCACCCAGCACCGCGCCGTGGATGAAGCCGACGCCGCCCAGGATCACGATGGTGACCAGCTCGATGGACACGAGCAGCGTGAACTGCTCGGGAGAGATGAAGGTCACCTTGTGCGCATAGAGCGCGCCGCCGATGCCGGTGAGCGCCGCCGAGAGCGCGAACGAGAGCGTCTTGTACTTGGCAAGGTTCACGCCCATGCACGAGGCGGAGATCTCGGAGTCGCGGATGGCGACGAAGGCGCGGCCCGTGGGCGAGCGCAGCAGGTTGGCGAGCGCGAGGCAGCACAGCGTCGCGAGCCCGAGCACGAGGTAGTAGAAGCCCGCCTCGCCGTCCAGCTTGGTGCCGAAGAGCTCGACCGGCTTCACGTGCAGGCCGGTGTTGCCGCCGGTCACGCTCTCCCAGCGGGCGGCGATCTCCTCGATGATCACGCCGAAGGCGAGCGTGGCGATGGCGAGGTAGATGCCCTTCAGGCGCAGCGCCGGCAGCCCCACGACGATGCCCACCGCTGCCGACAGGAGCGCCGCCGCCGGCAGCGTGAGCCAGAACGGCCAGCCGGCGGCCGCGAGCAGCGCCTCGGAGTAGGCGCCCACCGCGAGGAAGGCCGCGTGGCCGAGCGAGATCTGCCCGGTGAAGCCGACGAGCAGCATCATGCCCAGGCCGGCGATCGAGTAGATGCCGATGAAGTGCAGCTGCGACATCATGTACTCGCTCGCCCACCAGGGCGCGGCGAGGAGCACGAGGGCGAGCACCGCGTACCAGAACGCCTGCCCGCCGTGCCGGATGAGGCGCAGGTCCTGGTCGTAGGAGGTCCTGAAGAGAAAGCGCATCAGACCTTCTTCATCGCGGTCTCGCCGAAGATGCCCGAGGGCTTCACCAGCAGCACGACGAGCACCACCACGTAGGCGGCCACGTCCTTGAAGCCCTCGGGCAGGTAGAAGCCGGCGAGCGCTTCGACCACGCCGATGATGAGGCCGCCGACGATGGCGCCGGGCACGCTGCCGAAGCCGCCCACCACCGCCGCGGGGAAGGCCTTCAGGCCGATGAAGCCCATGTTCGAGTGCACGAACGTGGTCGGCGCGAGCAGGATGCCCGCGATGGTGGCCACGCCCGCCGACAGTCCCCAGATGAGCATGTTGATGCGCCGCACCGGGATGCCCATGTAATAGGCGGCGAGCTGGTTCTGCGAGGTTGCCTGCATGGCGATGCCGATGCGCGTGTGGCGGAAGAAGAGGTACAGCGCGAGGCACAGGAGCGCCGTGTGCCCGATCACCGCGAGCTGCTGCTCGGCGATCACCACGCCGCCGGCATCGAGGACTCGGTCGCCGAACGGCGTGGCGAGCGCGTAGGTCTCCGTGCCCCAGCCGGGCACCATGGTGACCACGCCGCGCAGCACGAAGCCCACGCCGATCGTCACCATCACCACCGTGAACGCGGGGTAGCCGAGCACCGGCCGCAGCACCGCGCGCTCGAGGAGCATGCCCACCACGATCATCACGGCCACCGCAAAAACGATGGTGAGCCAGTAGGGCAGCCCCATCACGGTGCCGCCGGTAAGCGCGAAGAAGGCGCCAAGCATCATCAGGTCGCCCTGCGCGAAGTTCACGGTCTCGGTCGCCTTGTAGATGAGCACGAAGCCGAGCGCGACGAGCGCGTACACGCAGCCTTGCGCCACGCCCGCGACCACCAGCTGCAGGAACTGAATGATGATCGTTCTCCTCCGGCGGCGGATTCTACAGCCAGCGAGGCGCTCGCCGTTGCCACCCGCGGAACGCGCGCATAGACTCAAATGCATGATTCCCGCGACCCGCGAAGTGCTCAATCAAAGCGAGCCGCTCGAGAACTGGAACCTCGCGCGCACGAACGCCGCGCTGCGCTCGGCGCTCGAGTTCAACCTGTCGCCCGCGCGCCTGCCGGCCGCGCGCGAGCGGCTGGAGGCGCTCGGCGCGGCGCTCGGGCGGCGCGAGACGCTCGCGCTCGCCGAGGCCGCGAACCGCAATCCGCCCGAGCTGAAGACGCACGACGCGCGCGGGCGACGCCGCGACGAGGTCGAGTTCCACCCCGCCTGGCATGCGCTGCTGGCGCTCGCGCTGCGGCACGGCCTGCACAGCGGCCCGTGGTCGGCGCCGGGGCCCGGGGCGCACGTGGAGCGCGCGGCGGCCTATCTCCTCTACTCGGAGGTGGAGAACGGCACCCAGTGCCCGGTCACCATGACCTACGGCTCGGTGCCCGCGCTGAAGGCGCACGCCGGGCTCGCCGCGCAGTGGCTGCCGCGCATCTACTCGCGCGAGCCGGACGCGGCGCTCATCGGCATGGGACTCACCGAGCGGCAGGGCGGCTCCGACGTGCGCACCAACACCACGGTGGCGACGCCGCTCGGCGGCGGCGCCTACGCGATCACCGGGCACAAGTGGTTCCTCTCCGCGCCGATGTGCGACGCCTTCCTCGTGCTCGCGCAGGCGCCCGGAGGCCTGTCGTGCTTCTTCCTGCCGCGGCGGCTCGAGGACGGAGCCGCGAACGCGATCCGCCTGCAGCGCCTGAAGGACAAGCTCGGCAACCGCTCCAATGCCTCGTCGGAAGTCGAGTTCGAGGAGGCGCGCGCGACGCTGCTCGGCGAGGAAGGCCGCGGCGTGCCGATGATCCTCGAGATGGGCGTCTACACGCGCCTCGATTGCGCGATCGGCACCGCAGGGCTCATGCGCCAGGCGCTCTCGCAGGCGCTGTGGAACGCCGCGCAGCGCCAGGCCTTCGGCAAGCTCCTTCGCGATCAGCCGCTCATGAAGAACGTGCTCGCCGACCTCGCCCTCGAGTCGGAAGCGGCGACGGCGCTCGTGCTTCGGCTTTCCAGAGCGTACGACTCGGACGACGAGAGGCTCCTGCGCCGCGTGCTCACGCCCGCGGCCAAATTCTGGGTGTGCAAGCGAGGCTCGCATTTCGGCCAGGAAGCGATGGAGGCCGTGGGCGGCAACGGCTACGTGGAGGAGTCGGTGCTCGCCCGGATCTACCGCGAGATGCCGCTCAACTCCATCTGGGAAGGTGCGGGCAACGTCATGTGCCTCGACGTGCTGCGCGCGCTGCGCAAGGCGCCCGACGTGGTGGAGGCCGTCTCGGCGGAGCTCGATGCCGCTTCCGGGAAGAGCCGCGCCTGCGACGCTTTCTGCGCTTCGCTGAAAGAACGCCTCAAGGACGCCGCCGAGCACGAGAGCGCGGCGCGGCGGCTCACGCAGGACCTCGCGCTCGCGCTGCAGGCGAGCCTGCTCGCGCGGCATTCGCCGGAGTTCGTGTTCGACGCGTTCGTGCGCTCGCGCCTTGGCGCCGGCTGGACGGGCGCCTTCGGCACGCTCGAGCCGGGACTGCCGTTCGACGCCCTTATCGAGCGCGCGATGCCGGTGGAGCGCTGAGCTAGCCCAGCTTCGCGAAGCGCTCCAGATGGTGGTCGGCGTCGCCGAACTGCTGCGCGATCACGGTGAGGCGCCGGAAGGCGTGGCTCACCTTCAGCTCCTCCGTCATCCCCATGCCGCCGTGCAGCTGGATCGCCTCCTGGCTGATGTGGCGCGCGTTGTCGGCGATCTTGATCTTCGCCGCCGACACCGCGTAGGCGCGCTCCCGCGCATCCGCCGCGCCGTCCACCTTGGAGCAGGCAAGGCACGCCATCGAGCGCGCCTGCTCGTAGGCGACGTACATGTCCACCATGCGGTGCTGCAGCGCCTGGAAGGTGCCGATCGGCACGCCGAACTGCTTGCGCGTCTTCAGGTACTCGAGCGTCGTGTCGCAGGAGAACTTCATCGCGCCGACGGCCTCGGCGCAGACGAGCGCCGTGCCGAAATCGAGGACTGCCTCGATCGTCTCCATGCCCTTGCCCTCGGCACCGAGGAGCTCCGCGGACGCGCCGTCGAGCACGACGTCCGCCGCGCGCATCTCGTCGAGCGTGCGGTACGGCTTCACCTTCGCCGCGCTTGCATCCACGAGGAAGAGGCTCGGCCCCCCGGGCGCTGCCGCCGAGACGACGAGCTTGCCCGCCGCGGGCGCGCCGAGGACGACGACCTTTTCTCCCGCGAGCGCCCAGCCGCCGCCCGCCTTCTTCGCCTTCACCGCCGAAGGCGCCAAGTCGTAGCGCGCGCCGCGCTCGGAGAACCCGAAAGCCAGCTTCAGCTTGCCTTCGACGACCTGGGGCAGGAGCGCCTTCTTCTGCGCATCGCTGCCCGCGCGCGCGACGCACTGCGCGCCCATGAGGGTCGACAGGTAGGGCTCGACGACGAGCCCCTCGCCGAAGGCCTCCACCACACCCATCAGGTCCACCGCCCCGCCGCCGAAGCCGCCGTGGTCCGGGGAGAATGGAATGCCCGTAAGGCCCATCTCCGCGAATGCGGCCCACACCTTGTCGCTGTAGCCCGCATCGGACGCGACGATCTTCTTCCTCGACTCGAAGTCGTAGTCCTTCTGGATGAAGCGCCGGACCGAGTCGGCGAGCAGCTGCTGCTCTTCGTTGTAGTCGAAGTTCATGTCAAAGCCCCAGGGTCATCTTGGCGATGATGTTGCGCTGGATCTCGTTCGAGCCGGCGTAGATCGTCGTCTTCCTGAAGTTGCAGTAGCGCGGCGCGATCGCCGCGGTGAAGGCGTCGAAGTCCTCGTAGCCGTTCACGGCCTTGAACGGCTGCGCGAGCGGACCCACCGCCTGCATCATGAGCTCGGTGAGGCCCTGCTGGATCTCGGTGCCCTTGATCTTGAGCATCGAGACATCCGCGCCCGGCGGCTGGCCGGTGCGGCGCATGCGGTCGAGAAAGCGCAGGTTCGTGATCTCGAGCGCGGTGAGCTCCACTTCCAGGCGCGAGACCTTGTCGCGAAAGCGCGCATCCTCCATGAGCGACTTGCCGTTCTTCTTCTGCGCGGCGGCGAACTCCTTGAGCTTGGCGAGCTCTCGCTTGGAGGCGCCGATGCGGCCCGTGTTCATGCGCTCGTGCCCGAGGAGGTACTTGGCCACCGTCCAGCCCTCGCCTTCCTTGTGCACGAGGTTCTCCGCCGGCACCTTCACGTCGTCGAAGAACACCTCGTTCACCTCGTGCCCGCCGTCCATGAGGACGAGCGGGCGCACGGAGATCCCCGGCGTCTTCATGTCTATGAGGAGGAACGAAATGCCCTCCTGGCGCTTCGAGGCGGTCGAATCGGTGCGCACGAGGCAGAAGATCCAGTCGGCGTAGTGCCCGAGCGTGGTCCAGATCTTCTGCCCGTTCACCACGTAGTGGTCGCCGCCCCTGACCGCCTTCGTCTTCAGCGAGGCGAGATCCGAGCCCGAGCCCGGCTCGGAGTAGCCCTGGCACCAGAAGTCCTCGCCGTTGTAGATGCGCGGCAGGAACCGCTTCTTCTGCTCCTCGGTGCCGAAGCGCAGCAGCACCGGCCCGCACATGGAAAGGCCGAAGGGGATGAGCGGCGGCGTGCCCGCGTAGCCGCACTCCTCCTCGAAGAGGTAGCGCTGCACGACGCTCCAGCCCGTGCCGCCCCACTCCTTGGGCCAGGACGGCGCCACCCAGCCCTGCTTGGCGAGGATCCGGTGCCAGCGCAGCAGGTCCTCGCGCGAGAGCTCCTCGTAGCTGGCGATTTTCTCGCGCAGGTCATCGGGCAGGTTGGCCTTGAGCCAGCCGCGTACTTCGTCGCGGAACGCGAGCTCGTCCTGGGAATAGTTCAGGTCCATCGCCCTTCCTCCTCTTGCCAGACCGCCAGAATACTCCGGGTCCCCGCGCGTTTGCGCGTTTCAAACGTCCGCGTGCCGCCGCTCGAACTCCCAGACCTCGGGGAATCCCGCCAGATCATGGAGCCGCGCCATGTCGAAGGCAGGCACGGGGCTGCCCTCGAGCGAGCCGCGAGCCTTGAGATGCGCGTAGGCCCCCTCGAGCGCGGCGCAGGCCGCCCCCATCCCGGCCGACGGATAGATCGCGATGGAAAAACCGAACGCCTGCAACTTTTCGGCGGCAATCATGGGCGAGCGGCCGGTGGGCACCATGTTCGCGAGCAGCCTCGCCTCGCCCGCGAGCTCGGCGCCCACGCGCGCGAACTCCTCCTCGGACTCCGGCGACTCCACGAAGAGCACGTCCGCGCCCGCCTGGGCGAAGGCGCGCGCGCGCCGGATGGCCTCGTCCAGGCCGAGCGCCGTGCGCGCGTCGGTGCGCGCGACGACGAGGAAGTCACCGCTGCGGCGCGACTCGACTGCCACCTCGACGCGCCTCACGGCCTCCGCGAGCGGCACCACGCGCCGGCCGGGCGTGTGGCCGCACTTCTTCGGCATCTCCTGGTCCTCGATCTGGATCGCCTGCACGCCCGCGGCCTCGTAGCCGCGCACCGTCTCGCGCACGTTGAGCAGCCCGCCGAAGCCGGTGTCGGCGTCCGCGATCAGCGGCGTCTTCGTGCCCTGCGCGATGACGCGCGCGCGCTCGACCATGTCTCGGTACGTGACGAGCCCCGCATCCGCGAGCCCCAGGTGCGAAGCCGAGACGCCGTAGCCGGTCAGGTAGAGCGCCTTGAACCCCAGGCGATCGGCGATCCTCGCGGAGAACATCTCGAACACGCCGGGCGCGAGCACGAACTCGCCGGCCGCCAGCACCGAACGCAGCGTCATAGGATGGTGACCCCCCCGTCGGCGACGATCGTCTGCCCGGTGATGAACGCCGCGGCCTCGGAGGCGAGGAAGACCGCGATCGCGCCGATGTCCTTCGGCTCGCCCAGGCGCCGCAAAGGGGTCGCCGCCTCGCGCTCCTTGCGGCGCTTGTCGTCCTCCCAGAGCGCGCGCGCGAAGTCGGTCCTGATGAGCCCCGGGGCGATCGCGTTCACGCGCACGTTCTTCGGCCCCCACTCGGCGGCGAGGTTGCGCACGAGGTGGTGGTCGGCCGCCTTGGACATGCCGTAGGCGCCGATCACGGTATTGGCGAGGATGCCGCCGATCGAGCCCACGCTGATGAAGCTGCCGCCGCCGCGCTCGGCCATGCCGGGCAGGGTCATCGCGGCGAGCCACAGCACGCTCTTCACGTTGTTCAGCATGATCTTGTCGAAGGCCTCGTCGGGAATGTCGGCGAGCGGCCCGTAGTAGGGATTGGCGGCGGCGTTGGACACGGCGATGTCGACGCGGCCCCAGCGCTTCTCGGTCGCATCGACGAGCGCCTGCAGCTCCTCCTTGCGCGAGACGTTGCACGGCTGCGCCAGCACCTCGAAGCCCTGCCGCTCGAGCTCCGCGCGCACCAGCTCGCAGGCCTCGGCCTTGCGGCTGGAGACCACGACCCTTGCCCCGGCGCGCGCCATTTCCTCGGCAATGGACTTGCCGATGCCCCGGGTCGAGCCGGTGACGAGGGCGACCCTGCCGGTCAAATCAAAGGGGGACTGACTCATGATATGCCTCGTCATTTCGCTCTGCGAAATATCGTATGACTAAATTGACAGACCCGCCCCGTCGACCGAATATCGAAACAACGCATCGATCGCGGCCCGCAGAGCCGCCCGTACAACCCGAGGAGACCCCATGGGCGCATTCGAGTCCGACGCACCGCTTTCCCCCCCGACCCCAGCGTTCAGCTACGAGCACGAAGGCGACCGGCAGTTTGCCACGACGCTCGCGCGCGGGCTCGAGGTACTGCGCTGCTTCACGCCCATGGAGTCGATGCTCGGCAACAAGGAGATCTCGGTGCGCACCGGGCTGCCCAAGCCCACGGTGTCGCGCCTGACCTACACGCTCACCAAGCTCGGCTACCTGCGCCACAACATGCGCCTCGGCAAGTACCAGCTCGGCTCGGCGGTGCTCTCCATCGGCTACCCGCTGCTCGCCTCGATGAGCGTGCGACAGATCGCGCGCCCGTTCATGAAGGAGCTCGCCGAGTACTGCAGCGGCGCGGTGTCCATGGGCATCCGCGACCGCATGAACATGGTCTACGTGGAATCCTCGAGAAGCGGCAACGGCATCGCCACGCTTCCCGACATCGGCACCGCGGTGCCGATCGCGCAGTCGGTGATCGGACGCGCTTTCATCGCCATCTGCACGCCGCCCGAGCGCGAGGCGGTGCTCAATCAGCTGAAGGTGAAGGAGCCCGAGATGTACCGCCGCAACCGCCCGCAGATCGACAAGGCGATGGAGGACATCCGCGCCCGCGGTTTCTGCGTCACCGTGGGCGAGCTGAGCCGCGAGGTGCACGGCGTAGGCGTGCCCATGCGCCGCACTGTCGACGGCGAGGTGGTGGCCTTCAACTGCGCAGTGCCCGCCTTCATGATGAAGAAGGGCCAGCTCGAGGAGGACATCGGCCCGCGTCTGGTGGCGATGGTGCGCAGCGTCGAGTCCGCCATCGGCATGCCCTGAGCGCGCAGTGCCGGGCCCCCTCGCCGGCATCCGCGTCCTCGAGTTCGAGGCGATCGGCCCGGGGCCGTTCGCCGGCATGCTGCTCGCCGACATGGGGGCGGACGTGCTGCTCGTCGATCGCCCCGCGGCCTCCGACCTGGGCCTGAAGCGCGAGCGCTGGATGGACGTGATGCTGCGCGGCCGGCGCTCGGCGACCCTCGACCTCAAGGCGCCGGGGGCGGCCGAGGCGGCGCTCGAGCTCGTCGCGCGCGCGGATGCCTTGATCGAAGGCTTCCGCCCCGGCGTGATGGAGCGCCTGGGCCTCGGACCGTCGGCCTGCCTCGCGAGGAACCCGAAGCTCGTCTACGGGCGCATGACCGGCTGGGGGCAGGACGGGCCGCTTGCGCCGCGCGCGGGGCACGACATCAACTACATCGCGCTCGCGGGCGTCCTGAACGCCTTCGGCCGCCAGGGCGAGGCGCCCGTGCCGCCGCTCAATCTCGTCGGCGACTTCGGCGGCGGCGGCATGCTCCTCGGCTTCGGCATCGCCTGCGCGCTGCTGCACGCGCAGAAGACCGGGCAGGGCCAAGTGGTGGACGCGGCGATGGTGGAGGGCGCGTCGCTGCTCGCCGCCATGTTCTCGGGCTTCCTCGCCGCCGGCCGCTGGTCGGAGGCGCGCGGCGCGAACATCCTCGATACCGGCGCGCCGTGGTACGACTGCTACGAGACGAAGGACGGCAAGCACATGGCCGTCGGCGCGATCGAAGCGAAGTTCTTCGCCGAGCTCGTCGAGCGCCTGCGCCTCGCCGACGTGCCGCCGCAGCACGAGCGCGCGCGCTGGCCCGAGATGCGCGAGCTGTTCGCAAGCGCGTTCAGGCAGAAGACGCGTGACGAGTGGAGCGCGGTGTTCGAAGGCTCGGACGCGTGCGTGGCGCCGGTGCTCTCGTTCTCGGAGGCAAAGCGCCACGCGCACAATGTCGCGCGCGCGAGCTTCGTCACGCGCGCGGGCGTCGAGCAGCCCGCGCCCGCGCCGCGCTTCTCGGCCACGCCGGCCGAGGTGCGCCGCGACCCGCCCGAGCGCGGCGCGCTCGGCGGCGAGGCGCTGGCCGACTGGGGGTTCGATGACGCGGCGATTGCGCGCCTGCGCAAGGCCGGACTAAGCTTCGCCCGCTGAAGGCCCTAGGGAGGGAGTCCGCATGCTCGGGCGGCTGATGCCCCGCGAGGGGAAGTTCTTCGACCTGTTCAACGCGCACGCCGAGCACATCGTCGCCGGCAGCCGCGAGCTCGCCGCGATGATCGGCACGTTCGACAATCTGGACGCGCACGCGCAGCGCATCGATACCGCCGAGCGCGCCGCCGACAAGCTCACGCACGAGTGCATCACGCTGCTGCACCGCACGTTCATCACGCCCTTCGACCGCGACCAGATCCACCAGCTGATCACGTCCATGGACGACATCCTGGACCTGATCCAGGACGTCGCCGAGTCGGTGGCGCTCTACGACCTGCGCCAGGTGACGCCGGCGGCCAAGCAGCTCGCCGAGATCTGCCAGATGAGCTGCGAGCGCGTGCGCACGGCGGTGGGCATGCTCACCAACGTCAAGCGTCCCGAGGCGATCCTCAAGTGCTGCGAGGAGATCGACCGCCTGGAGTCCGACGCCGACCGCGTCATGCGCTCGGCGCTGTCGCGCCTGTTTCGCGAGGAGACCGACCTCAAGCAGGTGATGAAGCTGCGCGTGATCTACGACCTGCTCGAGACGATCACCGACCGCTGCGAGGACGTGGCGAACGTGGTCGAAGGCATCGTCCTGGAAAACTCCTAGGCGATGGACGGCGCGACGATCTCGCTCGGCGTGGTGGTCGCGCTCGTGCTCATCGCGCTCGCCTTCGACTTCATGAACGGCTTCCACGACGCGGCGAACTCGATCGCCACGGTGGTCTCCACGCGCGTGCTCAAGCCCTACCAGGCGGTGCTGCTCGCCGCGTTCTTCAATTTCGCGGCGCTGTTCGTCTTCCACCTGAGCGTGGCGGCGACCGTCGGCAAGGGCATCGTCGAGCAGGTCGCCATCGACCACTACGTGGTGTTCGGGGCCCTCATCGGCGCCATCGCCTGGAACATCATCACCTGGTATTACGGCATCCCCTCGTCGTCCTCGCACGCCCTGATCGGCGGGCTGGTGGGCGCGGCGGTCGCCAAGGCCGGCACCTGGGCCCTGATCCCGGCCGGCATCCTCAAGGTATGCGCCTTCATCCTCGTGTCGCCGCTCATGGGCATGCTGCTCGGCGGTCTGCTGATGCTCGCGGTGAGCTGGATCTTCGTGCGCGCCTCCCCCGCGCGGGTGGACCGGTGGTTCCGGCGCGCGCAGCTCGTCTCGGCCTCGCTCTACAGCCTGGGGCACGGCGGCAACGACGCGCAGAAGACCGCCGGCGTCATCTGGATGCTGCTCATCGCGGCAGGCCTGCTCGGCGCGCAGGACCCGATCCCGATGTGGGTGGTGATCGCCTGCTACGTCACCATCGCGCTCGGCACCGCCTTCGGCGGCTGGCGTATCGTGAAGACCATGGGCCAGCGCATCACGAAGCTCAAGCCCGTGGGCGGCTTCTGCGCCGAGACGGGCGGCGCGATCACGCTGTTCGTCGCCACGGGGCTCGGCATCCCCGTGTCGACGACGCACACCATCACCGGCGCGATCGTCGGCGTCGGCTCGTCGCAGACGGTGTCGGCGGTGCGCTGGGGCGTGGCGGGCAACATCGTCTGGGCCTGGGTGCTCACCATTCCCTGCTCGGCCTTCATGGCCGGGCTCGCCTGGTGGGCGGGGACGCTGCTCTTCTAGCGCCGCTCAGGCGCCGGTCCTGCGGTTTTCCTCCTCCTGGAGCTTGCGCCAGAACACCTTGCCCGTGCCGGTCTTGGGCAGGGCCTCGACGAACTCGACGACGCGCGGGTACTTGAACGCCGCCATGCGCTCCCGCGCCCAGGCCACCACGTCCTCCGGGCTCAGCCGTCCGCGCGCGTCCGGCTTGAGCACCACCACCGCCTTCACCGTCTCGCCCCGGTGCGCATCGCGCGTGCCGATGACGCACGCCTCCTGGATGTCGGGGTGCGCGTACAGCATGGCCTCCACCTCGGCCGGCCACACCTTGAAGCCCGAGGCGTTGATCATGCGCTTCAGGCGGTCGGTGATGAAGAAGTAGCCCTCCTCGTCGTAGTAGCCGAGGTCGCCCGTGCGGAAGAACTGCTTGCCGTCGTGCTCGATGAACGCGTCCGCGGTCGCCTTGGGCTGCTTCCAGTAGCCCTGGAACACCTGCGGGCCGTGCGTGATGATCTCGCCCACCTCCTTCGGCCCGAGCTCCCGGAGCGACACCGGATCGACGACGCGCGAGTCGGTGTCGAAGTACGGAATCCCCGCGCACTGGCGCTTGGGTCGGTGCGGCGGATTGGCGTGCGAGGGTGCGGCGGTCTCCGTCAGCCCGTAGCCCTCGAGGAAGGGCAGCCCGACGCGCTCCTGCAGCTTCGCCGCCACCGCCTCGGGCATCGCCGCGCCGCCGCCGCCGATGCGCACGAGCGAGGACAGGTCGTAGCTCGCGAGGTCGGGCTTGGCGAGGAAGTCCACGATCATCGTCGTGATGCCGGTGACGCTCGTCACCCGGCAGCGCTGGATGAGCTCGGCGGCCACGTCGCGGTCCCAGCGCGTCATCAGCACGCTCGTTGCGCCGAGCTGAATCGGGGTATTCATGTTCGCCTGCATGCCGGTGAGATGGAACATCGGCAGCACGCCGAGCATCACGGCTTCGCTCGATGTCTGGATCCACGCGCAGGCGCCGGTGCTGGTGGCGAGCAGGTTGGCGTGCGTGAGCATCGCGCCCTTGGGATGCCCGGTCGTGCCCGAGGTGTAGGGCAGCGCCGCGAGGTCTTCCGGCCCCGCCGTAGGCGGCGCCGGCGCATGCCCCGCCGCGAGCGCCTGCTGCCAGTTCGCCTGCGGCGCGCGCAGCGCGCGCAGCGCCTCCGGCAGCTTCAAGTCCGTCGGCTCGCGCAGGTAGTCCGCGTAGGTGCCGATCACGCAGTGCGCGAGGCCCTTGCCGAGGTGCGGCTCGATCTCGCCGAAGAGATCCTGGGTGCTGACGACGACGCGCGCGTCGCTGTCGGCAACGTAGAAGCCGAGCTCGTCGCGCTTGTTCATCGGGTTCACGGGCACCACCACGGCGTCGGCGCGCAGGATGGCGTAGTAGCCGATGACGAATTGGGGGCAGTTCTGCGCATAGAGCAGCACGCGGTCGCCGCGCGCCACGCCGCAGGCGCGCTGCAGCCAGCCCGCGAGCGCTTCCACCGAGCGCAGCAGCTCGGCATAGGTGACCGTGGTGCCGTAGTAATGGAGCGCCGCCTTGCCCGGGTAGCGGCGCGCGCTCACCTCGAGGTTGTAGGCGAGGCTCGTGCGCGGCACCGAGAGCGACTTCGGCACGCCCGGCGGCCAGTGCGCGTAGTGCCGCGTGAACATCACAGCCGGTAGCGCTTCACCGCCTTTTCGTCCCAGCGCATGCCGATGCCGGCCCGCTCCGGGACCGGCACATGGCCGGCCTTCACGCGCGCCGGCTCCTCGAGTATCGCGTCGGCCCAGTCGACGTACTCGAGCCAGTGGCCGGTGGGCGTCACGGCGAGCAGGTGGCAGCTCACCTCGGGGAAGAGGTGGCTCGACATCTCCATGCCCGCGGCCTGCGCGAGCGCCGCCGCGCGCATCCAGCCGGACACGCCCCCGATGCGCTGCGCGTCGGGCATCGCGTAGTCGCAAGCGCCGGCAGCGAGCGCCTGCGCCATCTGCTCCGGCCCCATGAAGTTCTCGCCGATCTGGATCGGCGAGGCGACCTCCCGCGCGATGCGCGCATTGCCGGCGAAGTCGTCGGCGCGCACCGGCTCTTCGATCCAGGCGACGCCGCCCTCGTCGTCGATCATGCGGCCGCGCCGGATCGCCTCGGCGACCGTCAGGCCCTGGTTGAAGTCCACCATCAGCGTGATGCCCGGGCCGATGGCCTTCTTCACCGCGCGCAGCGCCTCCAGGTCGTCCTCGGCCGTCGGGCGGCCAAGGCGCAGCTTCACCGCGGAGAAGCCCTCTTTCACCAGCTCCACGGCCTCCCGGGCGAGGGGCTTGAGCGGCATGATGCCGAGTCCCTTGGAGTTGTACGCCGGGATCGGGCGCGGCGCGCCGCCCAGCAGCCGCACGAGCGGCTGCTTCATGGACTGGGCGAGCGCGTCCCAGGCCGCCATGTCGATGCCCGACATGGCAAAGAGCACGACGTTGTGCACGCCGAGCAGCGTGTGGCGCTTTCGGAGCTTCGCCTCGATGTCGAAAGGCAGCACCGCGTCCCCTTTCAGCATTTCGCCCATCAGCTCGACGAGCGCGGCGAGCGGCTTGAGGTTCTGCTGCATGAGCCCGAAGAGGTACGAACGGCCGACGATGTCGGCATCCGTCTGCAGGTCGATGAGCAGCAGCGGCGCGACGGTGATCGCGCCGGTGCTGGTGGCGAGCGGGCGCTTCATCGGCGCGGCAACGGCGCGCACGCGGACAGACTCGATCCTCATCCTCATTCCCCCTTGAACCGCGGCTTGCGCTTCTCCATGAACGCGCGCCGCCCCTCCCGGTAGTCCTCGCTCGTCGCGCAGCGCTCGATCGCCGCCTGCATGCGCTCGTGGTCGGGGGTACCCGCCGACTTCGCGTACTCCTCGAGGATGGTCTTCGAGTTGGCGATGGACAGGGGCGCATTGGCGCAGAGCGTCTGGATCACCCCGTCGACGTAGGCCTCGAGCTCGGCGTCCGGCAGCACGCGGTGCACGAGTCCCATGGCGAGCGCCTCCTCCGCCGCATAGCGCCGGCCGAGGAACATGATCTCTCGCGCGCGCGCGTGGCCCACGGTCTCGAGCAGGCGCTTGTGCCCCTCGACGTTGTAGGCGATGCCGAGTTTCGCCGCCGGAATGCCGAACTGGGCGGACGTCCCGCAATAGCGCAGGTCGCAGGCGAGCGCGATCTCCAGCCCGCCGCCGAGGCAATAGCCGTGGATCAGGCAGACCGAGGGCTTCGGCGAGCCCTGGATCGAATGCAGCACCCGGTCGAGCAGGCCGTCGTACTCGCCCACCGCGGCCTCGTTCGCGCGCACTTTCTCGAACTCCGAGATGTCGGCGCCCGCCGCGAAGGCTTCGGTCCCCGCGCCGCGGAAGGCCACGCAGCGCACGTCCGGGTCCGCGTCGAAGCGGGCCATGGCCTCGGGAATGCCGCGCCACATGGCGCCGCTGATCGCATTCTTCTTCCCCGGCTGGTCGAAGACGATCCAGCCCACCGCGCCGCGCTTGTCGACGCCGAGCCGACCGCCGCTCATCGGAAGCGCCCGCTTTCCACCTGGTGGAAGAAGTCCTCGACGATGCGGTTGAAGAGCGCCGGATCCTCAAGGTTGAGCGCGTGGCCGCTCCAGGGCAGCACGACGAGGCCCGCGCGCGGGATGGTGCGCTTCATGAGCAGGCCGGGCTCGAGCGTGGCGTCGTCCTCGTCGCCCGCGACCACGAGCAGGGGCGCCGTGATGCCCTTCATCTCCGCCGTCAGGTCGTAGAGCGACGGCCGGCGGGCCTGGTAGCCGAGCATGGTGTTCGCCGAGCCCTTCGGCGAATGCTCGGAGAGGTACTTGATGTAGAGCGCGAAGCCGCGCGGGTCTTTCTCGCGCAGCTGCAGCCGGGAGGCGTTGTGCCCGTAGCCCGCGGCGAAGGCCTGCATGCCCTGCTCCAGCATCACCTGGGCGTTTTCGCGCGAGGACTGCTGGAACGCCGCCCGTTGCGACGGGTGCGCGCCATAGCCGCAGCCCGCGACCACGAGACCGAGCGCGCGGGCGCTGTGCTTGATGCCGAAGTGCAGGGTGGCGAAGCCGCCCATGGAAAGCCCGACCACGTAGGCTTTCGGAATCTTCAGCGCGTCCATGACGGCAAGGACGTCGTCGCGCGCATGGTCCTGCGAGTAGCGCTCGACGCTCTCCGGAACCTCCGAAGGCGGGTAACCGCGCGCGTTGTAGGCGATGCAGCGGTAGCGGCGCGAGAAGTGCGCGAGCTGTGGCTCCCAGCTGCGCAGATCGCCGGCGAACTCGTGCACGAAGACGATGGGCGTGCCGCTGCCGGCCTCCTCGTAGTGCAGTTTCACGCCGTCGGGCGTGGTGATGTGGGGCATGTTGGTAGACTTGCGCGGAAATGGATCTGAATCTTAAGGGCAAACGCGCGCTGGTGACCGGCGGTTCGAAAGGCATCGGCCGCGCCTGCGCCGAGGTGCTCGCCGCGGAAGGGTGCACGGTGCTGGTCGCCGCGCGCAGCCCCGGGCCGGGTCCCAATGCCAAGGCGATCGACCTGTCGCAGCGCGGCTCGGCCGAGGCCCTCGCCGAGTGGGCCGGGGAGCTCGACATCCTGGTGAACAATGCCGGGGCGATCCCCGGCGGCGACCTGCTGCGCGTGGACGAGGACACCTGGCGGCGCGCCTGGGACCTGAAGATGTTCGGCTACCTCAACCTCACGCGCCAGGTCTATGCGCGCATGAAGGCGAAGGGCGCCGGCGTCATCGTCAACATTCTCGGCAACGCGGGCGAGAAGCTCGATGCGAGCTACATCGCCGGCAGCACCGCGAACGCCGGGCTGATGGCGTTTACGCGCACGCTGGGCGGCGCCTCGCACGCCGACGGCATCCGCGTGGTCGGCATCAATCCGGGCCCCGTGGCCACCGACCGCCTGAAAAGCCTGTTCCGCCAGCGCGCGGAAGCCAAGCTCGGCGACGCCGGGCGCTACGAGGAGCTCTACGCCGGCATGTCCTTCGGCCGACCGGCGAGTCCCGAGGAGATCGCCTGGGCAGTGGCTTTCCTCGCTTCCGCGCGCTCGGCCTACACGAGCGGGTGCATTCTGACGATCGACGGCGGCCTCGCCGCGCGCTCGGGCTGAGGGCGGGAGAGCCCGCGCATGAAGGCGCTCCTGTGCAAGCAGTTCGGCCCGCCCGAGTCGCTCGTTCTCGAAGAAGTTCCTTCCCCCAGCCCCGGCGCGGGCGAGGTGGTGGTGAGCATCAAGGCGGCGAGCGTCAACTTCCCCGACGTGCTCATCATCCAGAACAAGTACCAGTTCAAGCCGCCGCTGCCCTTCTCGCCCGGCAGCGAGCTCGCCGGCGTGGTGAAGGAGGTGGGACCGGGCGTGACCCACGTGAAGCCCGGCGACAAGGTGATCGCCTTCACCACCTACGGCGCGTTCGCCGAGGAGGTGAAGACCGAGGCCGTGCGCCTGCTGCCGATGCCCGAGGGCATGAGCTACGAGCAGGCGGCCTCCTTCATCCTCACCTACGGCACGACCGACCACGCGCTGCGCGACCGAGGGCAGCTCAAGCCCGGCGAGACGCTCCTCGTACTCGGCGCGGCGGGGGGCGTGGGCGTCGCGGCGATCGAGATCGGCAAGGCGCTCGGCGCCCGGGTCATCGCCTGCGCTTCCAGCGAGGAGAAGCTCGCCGTTTGCCGCGAGCATGGCGCCGACGAGACGATCAACTACGCCGCGGAGGACCTGCGCGAGCGCATCAAGGCGCTCACGGCCGGGCACGGTGTGGACGTCGTCTACGATGCCGTCGGCGGCCCTTACGCGGAGCCGGCGTTCCGCTCCATCGCCTGGCGCGGGCGACACCTCGTGATCGGCTTCGCCGCCGGGGAAATTCCGAAGCTGCCGCTCAACCTGGCTCTGCTCAAGGGCGCCGCGGTCGTGGGCGTGTTCTGGGGCGACTTCACGCGGCGCGAGCCGCAGGCCTTCGCCGAGAGCGCGCGCCAGCTCGCGCGCTGGTTCGGCGAGGGCCGCCTCAGGCCCCATGTCTCGGCGACCTTCCCGCTCGCGCGGGCCGCCGAGGCGATGAACCTGCTCGCCTCGCGCAAGGCGAAGGGCAAGGTCGTCGTCACCATCGGTGCTTAGCGCCCTCGCCGAGGCGCTGGCGAGCCTCGCGAGCCCGCCGGCGCTCGCCTTTTGCGCGGCGGTGGTGTTCGCGGGCTATGCGCTGCGCGGCGCGACCGGCTTCGGCGCGGGCGTCGTCTCGATTCCGCTGCTCGCCCTCGTGCTGCCGATCACCGTGGTGATCCCGGTGGTCACCACGATGGGCATCGCCGCCTCGCTCGGCCAGACGCTGCAGGAGATCCGGCACGTGGACTGGCGCGCACTGCGCGCGCTCGCCCTGCCCTCCGCCGCGGGGCTTGCGCTCGGGATGTGGCTGTTCGCCACGCTGGACCAACGGCTCCTGCTGCGGGCGTTCGCGGCGTTCATCATCGTCTACGGCCTGTGGGGCTTGCTGCCGCGGCGGCCGCTGCTCGGGCTGCCCGCAGGCGCGCTCGCCCTCGGGGCGGGCGGCGCGGGCGGTCTCGTGGCAACCCTCTTCGGCGGCATGGCGGGCCCCTTCTACGCGATCTACCTGCGCGCGCTGCGCCTCGACAAGCGCCGCTTTCGCGCCAGCATCTCCGCGGTGCTCTTCGCCCTGGGCGCGGTGCGCCTGGGCGGCTACGGCAGCCTCGGGTTCTTCGATCGGCGCGCGCTCGCGGTGCTCGCGCTGCTCGCGCCCTTGATGGTGGTCGGCATGGTGGCCGGCGACCGCTGGCACGCGCGCCTGGACCAGGCGATGTTCGAGCGGGTGGTGGCGACCCTGCTCGCGGCGAGCGGGGTGGCGCTGCTCGTCAAGTAGCGGGCGGCGTGCCGTCGCCCGCGCCCAGGGGCCGCTGCATGAGCAGGCTGTCCACCCAGCGGCCGAACTTGTAGCCCACCGAGCGCAGCGTGCCCGCGCGCACGAAGCCGTGCCGCGCGTGCAGTGCGATGGAGGCCGCGTTGGCGCTATCGCCGATCACGGCGATCATCTGGCGGTAGCCGAGGCGCGCGCAGCGCTCGATCAGCTCGGCGAGCAGGCGAGAGCCGACGCCCCGCCCGCGGCGGTCCTCGCGCACGTAGACCGAGTTCTCCAGCGCGTAGCGGTAGGCCGAGCGGGCGCGGTACGGCGCGCAATAACCATAGCCGAGCACCTCGTCCGATTCCCCGGCCACCAGGTAGGGAAGTCGCCGCCCGACGATGTCCCGGAACCTGCGTTGCATCTCCTCCAGGTCCGGCGGCACCTCTTCGAAGGAGGCGAGCCCGTGCAGGACATGGTGCGCGTAGATGCTCTGGATCGCGGGGAAATCCCCTTGCGCGGCGTCGCGGACGAGCACTTCAGCTCGCGTAGTCGGGCTCTTCGCGGTCCAAGATGCGCTTGAGGGCGTTGAAGTGCGCCTCGGCGTACTTGGGCGTGTCGGCGAGGATCATGCGGTAGGTCTCGCGCACCACCTCGGGGCGTACCTTGCGGAAAGGCAGCCCTGTCGCGCGCGCGAGCACCTGCACGCGGCAGGCGCGTTCCAGGTAGTAGAGCAGGTCGAACGCCTCGGCGACTGTGGAGCCGACGGCAATCACGCCGTGATTGGCGAGAAACAGCACGCGCTTGTCGCCGAGGACGCGCGCGAGACGATCGCCCTCGGCCCCGTCGACGACGAGGCCGTTGTAGGTGTCGTCGTAGGCGATGTCGTCGGCGAAGCGCAGCGCGTTCTGCTCGACCATCTCCAGACGGCCGGGCTCGAGCAGCGTGAGCGCGGTCGCGTAGGGCATGTGCGTGTGCAGCACGCAGGCGGCCCTGGGGTTCGCGAGATGGATGCGCGAGTGGATGTAGAACGCGGTCTTCTCCGCCTCACCCTCGCCTTCGAGGATGTTGCCTTTCGCGTCGAGCGCGAGCAGGTTCGAGGCCGTCACCTCGCTCCAGTGCAGCCCGTAGGCGTTCAGCAGGAAGCGCTCGCCGTCCGGGAGCATGAGCGTGAAGTGATTGCACACGCCTTCGTGGAGGTCCATGCGCACCGCGAGGCGGAACGCCGCGGCGAGATCCACGCGCGCCCGCCGGTCCGCGGCGGACGCGATGCCCGGCTTCTCGAGCTTGCCCATGGGCAGGGATTATATGCGGAACTCCTTCACACAAAGCGCGTGCGCGGGCTCACCGGTATGATGGCCGCACTTGCGCCACCGGTACGTCCTTTGCGCCAGACTCAGGAACTCGCTATCGCGTTCACCGACCTCGCCGAGAGCACGCGGCTGTACCGCGAGCTGGGCGACACGCGAGCGCATGACCTCACGCAATCCTTCCACGGCCAGGTGGCCCTGGTGGTGCCGGAGCACGGCGGCCGCCTGGTGAAGACGCTGGGCGACGGCGTCATGTGCGCGTTCCCGGAGGCCGATCGCGCCGTGCTCGCCATGAGCGCGCTGCACGCGCGCATGGCCGCGCTAGGCGATCCGAAGAAGCCGCTGCGCGCGCACTCGGGCGTGAGCTTCGGCACGACGATCCTGCAGGGCGAGGATGTCTTCGGCACCGTGGTCAACGTCGCCGCCTACCTGTCGGCGATCGCGCGCGCCAACCAGATCCTGACGACGCAGGCCGTGGTCGACCGCCTGAGCGCGCCGGTGCGCAGCTGCGCGCGCTCGGCGTACACGGCGCGCCTGAAGGGCGACGACCACGATTCGGTGGTGCACGAGATCCTGTGGCAGACCGACCGCGCGAGCGTCACCGACGTGAATCCGGCGGGTGTCGGCCCGCTGCCCGCCGACGAGGGCGCCCTGCAGCTGCACTTCGGCGGCGCGATGCACCGCGTGAACGCGTTCCAGCCACGGCTCACGCTCGGGCGCGAGCCCGACAACGACCTCGTGGTCGCGGACGAGTTCGTCAGCCGCCGCCACGCGATCGTGGAGGTGGACGTCATGCGCTTCAAGCTGATCGACCGCAGCGCCAACGGCACCTACGTTGCCTTCGACGGCTCGCCGGGCGAAGTGCGCGTGCTGCGCGGCGAGACCATCCTGCACGGCAGCGGGCGCATCAGCCTCGGGCGCTCGCTCGCCGACCCGCAGTCGCGGCCGGTCGAGTTCCGCCGCGACCAGCGAGCGCTCTACCGGGTGTAGAAACGCGAAGGCCGCCTCGCGGCGGCCTTCGCTGCTGCCTTGCGGCTTGCCGGCTCAGCTGCCGCTCGCCGCGGTCGCCTCGGCTGCCGCGACCTCTTCGGCCGGCGGCATCTCCAGCAGCGGCGGCTCGGCGGCCTGGTCCTTGCGGATCTTGTGGTAGGCCATGCCGGTGCCCGCCGGGATGAGGCGCCCGACGATCACGTTCTCCTTGAGGCCCCTCAGGCCGTCGCGCTTGCCCATGATGGCCGCCTCGGTCAGCACGCGCGTGGTCTCCTGGAACGAGGCCGCCGAGATGAAGGAGTCGGTCGACAGCGACGCCTTGGTGATGCCGAGCAGCATGTAGGAGAACGCGGCCGGCTTCTTGCCTTCCTTTTCGGCCTTCTCGTTCTCCTCCAGCAGCTCCGCGCGCTCGACCTGCTCGCCCTGGATGAACGAGGTCTCGCCCGGATCCTCGATCTGCACCCGGCGCAGCATCTGGCGCACGATCACCTCGATGTGCTTGTCGTTGATCTTCACGCCCTGCAGGCGGTAGACGTCCTGCACCTCGTCGATGATGTAGCGCGCGAGCGCCTCCACCCCGAGCAGGCGCAGCAGGTCGTGCGGATCGACCGGGCCGTCGACGATCATCTCGCCCTTGTTCACCACCTGGCCGTCGTGCACCAGCACGTGCTTGTCCTTCGGGATCAGCTCCTCGTGCTGCGTGCCGTCGAGATCGGTGATCACCAGGCGCTGCTTGCCCTTGGTGTCCTTGCCGAAGGAGACGGTGCCCGTGTACTCGGCGAGGATCGCCTTGTCCTTGGGCGCGCGCGCCTCGAACAGCTCCGCCACGCGCGGCAGGCCGCCCGTGATGTCGCGCGTCTTCGAGGTCTCCTGCGGAATGCGCGCGAGCACCTCGCCGACCTGGACCTGCTGGCCGTCGCGCACCGCGATCACCGCGCCCACCGGGAAACTGATGTTCACGGCGTGGTCGGTGCCGGCGATGCGCACGTCGTCGCCCGCCTCGTTGATCAGGCGCACCGAGGGGCGCTGCCCCTTGGCCGTCGTGCTGCCGCGGCGCTTGTGGTCGATGACCACCAGCGTGGACAGGCCCGTCACGTCGTCGATCTGCTTGGCCACCGTCACGCCTTCCTCGACGTGCTCGAACTTCACGGTGCCCGCGTACTCGGTGACGATCGGCCGGTGGTGCGGATCCCACGCGGCGACGATCTTGCCCGCGCGCAGCGTGTCGCCGTCGGCCACCTGCAGCGTCGCGCCGTAGGGAACCTTGTGGCGCTCGCGCTCGCGGTTGTTGTCGTCGACAATGGTCACCTCGCCCGAGCGCGAGATCACCACCTTGTCGCCCTTGGCGTTGGAGACGTAGCGCATGGTCGGCGAGAAGCGTACCGTGCCGGCCGACTTCGCCTCCACCTGGCTCTGCACCGCGGTCCGGCTCGCCGCGCCGCCGATGTGGAAGGTGCGCATGGTGAGCTGCGTGCCCGGCTCGCCGATCGACTGCGCCGCGATGACGCCGATCGCCTCGCCCACGTTCACCAGGCTGCCGCGGCCGAGGTCGCGCCCGTAGCACTTGGCGCACACGCCCCAGCGCGTGTCGCAGGTGAGCGGAGTACGCACCTTGACCTCGTCGATGCCGACGTTGTCGATGGTGTCGATGGCCTCCTCGTCCACCAGGGAACCAGCGGCGTACAGCGTTTCCTGCGTCTCCGGATGGACCAGATCGACGGCGAGCACGCGGCCGAGGATGCGCTCGCGCAACGCCTCGACGACTTCGCCGCCCTCGACCAGCGCGCGCATGGCGATGCCGTTCTGCGTCCCGCAGTCGTCCTCCGTGACCACGAGGTCCTGCGTGACATCCACCAGGCGCCGGGTCAGGTAGCCGGAGTTCGCGGTCTTCAGCGCCGTGTCGGCGAGGCCCTTCCTCGCGCCGTGCGTGGAGATGAAGTACTGCAGCACGTTCAGGCCTTCGCGGAAATTCGCCGTGATCGGCGTCTCGATGATCGAGCCGTCGGGCTTGGCCATGAGGCCGCGCATGCCGGCAAGCTGGCGAATCTGCGCCGCGGAGCCGCGCGCGCCGGAGTCGGCCATCATGTAGATGGAGTTGAAGGCCTCCTGCCGGATCTTCTTGCCGTGGCGGTCCACCGCCTCCTCGCTGCCGAGCTGCTCCATCATCACCTTGCCGACCTGCTCGCCGCAGCGCGACCAGATGTCGACCACCTTGTTGTAGCGCTCGCCCACGGTGACCAGGCCCGAGGTGTACTGCGACTCGATCTCCTTCACCTCGGTCTCGGCGGCCGCGATCAGCTCCTGCTTGGCGGTCGGGATGCGCATGTCGTGCACGCCGAACGAGATGCCGCCGCGCGTGGCCATGGTGAAGCCGGCCTGCATCAGCTTGTCGGCAAAGATCACCGTCTCGCGCAGGCCGCAGCGGCGGAAGCCGATGTTGATGAGGCGCGAGATTTCCTTCTTCTTCAGCGGCTTGTTGAGCAGGTCGAAAGTCAGCCCCGCCGGCAGGATCTCCGAAAGGAGCGCGCGTCCCACGGTGGTCTCGTAGCGCTTCACGCGCTCGAGCCTCTCGCCTTCCGGGGTGAGGTCCTGCTCCTTGATGCGCACCCAGACCTTGGCGTTGAGGTCGACATTGCGCGACTCGTAGGCGCGCGACACTTCCGCCAGGTCGGCGAAGCTCATGCCCTCGCCCTTGGCGCCGATCCTCTCGCGCGTCGCGTAGTACAGGCCGAGCACGATGTCCTGCGAAGGCACGATGATCGGCTCGCCGTTCGCAGGCGAGAGCACGTTGTTCGAGGCGAGCATGAGCGTCCTCGCCTCCATCTGCGCCTCCAGCGACAGCGGCACGTGCACGGCCATCTGGTCGCCGTCGAAGTCCGCGTTGAACGCCGCGCACACCAGCGGGTGGAGCTGGATCGCCTTGCCCTCGACCAGCGTCGGTTCGAAAGCCTGGATGCCGAGCCGGTGCAGGGTCGGCGCGCGGTTCAGCATCACCGGGTGCTCGCGGATCACCTCCTCGAGGATGTCCCACACCTCGGGCACTTCCTGCTCGACCAGGCGCTTGGCGGCCTTGATGGTCGTGGCAAGACCCAGGAGCTCCAGCTTGTTGAAGATGAACGGCTTGAACAGCTCCAGCGCCATCTTCTTCGGCAAGCCGCATTGGTGCAGCTTGAGCTGCGGGCCGACCACGATCACCGAGCGTCCGGAGTAGTCGACGCGCTTGCCGAGCAGGTTCTGGCGGAAGCGCCCGCCCTTGCCCTTGATCATGTCGGCGAGCGACTTGAGCGGGCGCTTGTTCGCGCCGGTCATTGCCTTGCCGCGGCGGCCGTTGTCGAGGAGCGAGTCCACCGCCTCCTGCAGCATGCGCTTTTCGTTGCGCACGATGATCTCGGGCGCCTTCAGCTCCAGCAGGCGCTTGAGGCGGTTGTTGCGGTTGATGACGCGCCGGTACAGGTCGTTCAGGTCCGAGGTGGCGAAGCGCCCGCCGTCCAGCGGCACCAGCGGCCGCAGCTCGGGCGGCAGCACCGGCAGCACCTCCATGATCATCCAGTCGGGCTTGATGTTGGAGGCCTTGAAGCCCTCGAGCACCTTGAGGCGCTTGGCGAGCTTCTTGATCTTCGCGTCGGAGGAGGTCGCCTCGAGGTCCTTCCTCAGCTGGTCGATCTCGCGGTTGATGTCGATCGCGCGCAGCAGCGCGCGGATGCCCTCGGCGCCCATGGAGGCGGAGAAGTCGTCGCCGAACTCCTCGACCTTGGCGAGATAGTCGTCCTCCGTCAGCAGCTGGCAGCGCTTGAGCGGCGTCAGGCCCGGGTCCGTGACCACGTAGGCCTCGAAGTACAGCACGCGCTCAATGTCGCGCAGCGTCATGTCGAGCACCAGCCCGAGGCGCGAGGGCAGGCTCTTCAGGAACCAGATGTGCGCGGTGGGCGAAGCGAGCTCGATGTGGCCCATGCGCTCGCGGCGCACCTTGGCCAGGGTCACCTCGACGCCGCACTTCTCGCAGATCACGCCGCGGTGCTTCAGGCGCTTGTACTTGCCGCACAGGCACTCGTAGTCCTTGATCGGCCCGAAGATCTTGGCGCAGAACAGGCCGTCGCGCTCCGGCTTGAAGGTGCGGTAGTTGATCGTCTCCGGCTTCTTCACCTCGCCGTAGGACCACGAGCGGATCTTCTCGGGCGACGCGAGCCCGATCTTGATGGCCTCGAAGTCCTCGTCCTGCTGGACCTGCTTGAAGAGCTCCAGTAGCGCTTTCATGTCAGTACTTCTCCAGGTCGATATCGATGCCCAGCGAACGGATTTCCTTCACCAGCACGTTGAAGGACTCCGGCATGCCGGCGTCGATCTTGTGGTCGCCCTTGACGATGTTCTCGTACACCTTGGTGCGGCCGGTGATGTCGTCGGATTTCACCGTCAGCATCTCCTGCAGCGTGTAGGCCGCGCCATAGGCCTCGAGCGCCCAGACTTCCATCTCGCCGAAGCGCTGGCCGCCGAACTGCGCCTTGCCGCCGAGCGGCTGCTGCGTGACCAGGCTGTACGGTCCCGTGGAGCGCGCGTGCATCTTGTCGTCCACCAGATGGTGCAGCTTGAGCACGTGCATGTAGCCCACGGTCACCGGCCGGTCGAAGGCCTCGCCCGTGCGCCCGTCGATCAGGGACACCTGCCCCGAGACCGGCAGCTCCGCAAGCTCCAGCATGGCGTTGATCTCGGCTTCCGCCGCGCCGTCGAACACCGGCGTGGCGAACGGCACCCCTTCCTTCAGGTTGCGCGCGAGCTGCAGGATCTCCTCGTCGGAGAGCCTGGACAGGTCCTCGTCCCTGCCGCTCGCGTTGTAGATGCGCTCGACGTACTTGCGCACCTCCGCGAGCTTCGACTGGGCATTGAGCATCTCGCCGATCTTCAGCCCGAGGCCCTTCGCCGCCCAGCCCAAGTGCGTCTCCAGGATCTGGCCGACGTTCATGCGCGAGGGCACGCCGAGCGGGTTGAGCACGACATCCACCGGCGTGCCGTCCGCCATGTGCGGCATGTCCTCCACCGGCACGATCTTGGAGATCACGCCCTTGTTGCCGTGGCGCCCGGCCATCTTGTCGCCGGGCTGCAGGCGGCGCTTCACCGCGACGTACACCTTCACCATCTTCAGCACGCCGGGCGGCAGCTCGTCGCCCTGGGTGAGCTTCTTCCTCTTTGCTTCGAACATGGCGTCGAACTCGCGCCGCTTCTGCGCGAGCGACTCGCGCAGCCCCTCGAGCTGGGCCGCCGCCTCCTCGTTGGCCAGGCGGATGTCGAACCAGTCAAACCGCTCCATCGAGTCGAGGTACGCCTTGGTGACCTTCGTGCCCTTGGCGAGCTTCTTCGGGCCGCCGTTGGCGGTCTTGCCGGAGAGCAGGCGCTCCAGGCGCTCGAAGGTGTCCGACTCGACGATGCGCATCTGGTCGGCGAGGTCGGTCTTGTAGCGGCGCAGCTCGTCCTCGATGATCTGCTGGCTGCGCTTGTCGCGCTCGATGCCTTCGCGCGTGAACACCTGCACGTCGATCACGCAGCCCGAGATGCCCGAGGGCACCCGCAGGGACGTGTCCTTCACGTCGGAGGCCTTCTCGCCGAAGATCGCGCGCAGCAGCTTCTCTTCCGGCGTGAGCTGCGTCTCGCCCTTGGGCGTGACCTTGCCCACCAGCACGTCGCCCGCCTCGACTTCGGCGCCGATATACACGATGCCCGACTCGTCGAGACGCGAAAGCTGCGCTTCCGACAGATTCGAGATGTCGCGCGTGATCTCCTCGGGCCCGAGCTTGGTGTCGCGCGCGACCACCGTCAGCTCCTCGATGTGGATCGAGGTGAAGCGGTCCTCCGCCACCACGCGCTCCGAGATCAGGATCGAGTCCTCGAAGTTGTAGCCGTTCCACGGCATGAACGCGACCAGCATGTTCTGCCCGAGCGCCAGCTCGCCGAGGTCGGTGGAGGCGCCATCGGCGATCACGTCGCCCTTGGCGATCCGCTCGCCCTGCTTCACGATCGGGCGCTGGTTGATGTTCGTGTTCTGGTTCGAGCGCGTGTACTTGGTCATCTTGTAGATATCCACGCCCACGTCGCCTGGTACGGTCTCCTCGTCGTTCACGCGCACCACCACGCGGTTGGCGTCGACGTAATCCACCACGCCGCCGCGCAGCGCGACTACGCAGGTGCCGGAGTCGATCGCCGCCGTGCGCTCGATGCCGGTGCCGACCAGCGGCTTCTCGGGCCGCAGGCAAGGCACCGCCTGGCGCTGCATGTTCGAGCCCATGAGCGCGCGGTTCGCGTCGTCGTGCTCGAGGAAAGGGATAAGCGAGGCCGCCACCGAGACGATCTGGCTCGGCGCCACGTCCATGTACTCGATGCGGTCGGGCGTGGAGAGCATGAACTCGTTGCGGTTGCGGCACGACACCAGCGGGTCGACCAGCTTGCCCGACTTGTCGATCGCGGCGTTCGCCTGCGCGATCACGTAATTGCCTTCCTCGATCGCCGAGAGGTAGACGATCTCGTTCGTCACCTTGCCGTTCGCCACTCTTCGGTACGGCGTCTCGAGGAATCCGTACTTGTTGGTGCGCGCGTAAAGCGCCAGCGAGTTGATCAGGCCGATGTTCGGGCCTTCCGGCGTCTCGATCGGGCACACGCGCCCGTAGTGCGTCGGGTGCACGTCGCGCACCTCGAAGCCCGCGCGCTCGCGCGTCAGGCCGCCCGGCCCCAGCGCCGAGACGCGCCGCTTGTGCGTGATCTCGGAAAGCGGATTGGTCTGGTCCATGAACTGCGAGAGCTGCGACGAGCCGAAGAACTCCTTGATCGCCGCCGAGATCGGCTTGGCGTTGATCAGGTCGTGCGGCATGAGGTTGTCGCTCTCGGCCTGTGACAGGCGCTCCTTCACGGCGCGCTCGACGCGCACCAGGCCCGCGCGGAACTGGTTCTCCGCCAGCTCGCCCACCGAGCGGACGCGCCGGTTGCCGAGGTGGTCGATGTCGTCGATGTCGCCGCGGCCGTTCCTCAGCTCGACGAGGATGCGGATCACCTCGACGATGTCTCGCGGGCTGAGGGTGTAGCGCTGCTCGAGCTTCGCCTCCAGCTTCTGCCGGTCCACGCCCTTGCCCTTGAGGTCCTGGTACATCTTGTCGATGACGGCTTGCGCCTCGGCCTCGTTGGCGACGCCCTCGATCGACGCCTTGCCGAGGGACAGCTCGGGCGCATGCTTGAAGTACGCGCGCACCTCCTCCTCGGCCTCCTTGGCGAGCGCCACGCTCTTCAGCCGGATCTGCCAGCTGGTCTCGCAGGCCACGCCCACGCGGCGATTGAACTTCATGCGCCCCACCGCAGAGAGGTCATAGCGCTCCTCGGCGAAGAACAGCCCGTTGAACAGGGACTCCACCGCGTCCTCCGTGGGCGGCTCCCCCGGGCGCATCATGCGGTAGATGGCGATGCGCGCCGCGTTCACGTCCGCGGTCTCGTCGGTGCGCAGCGTCTGCGAGACGTAGGGACCCTGGTCGAGGTCGTTGGTGAACAGCGTCTGCACCTTGCCGACACCCGCCTCGCGCAGCTTGGCGAGCAGCGTTTCGGTGATTTCGTCGTTGGCACTGGCGAGGATCTCGCCGGTGTCGGCATTGACGACATTGTGCGCCAGCGTACGGCCCAGGATGAAGTCGTCCGGCGCCACGATGCGCTTGATGCCCGCGGCTTCCATGTCGCGGATGTGCTTGACCGTGATGCGCTTGTCCTTGGCGACGATCGTCTTGCCCGACTTGTCGGTGATCTCGAAGCGGGCGACCTCCCCGCGCAGGCGCTCGGGCACCACCTCGAAGAGCACGTGGTCGGGCTCGAGGTGAAAGCTGTCGAAGGCGAAGAATTCCTTGAGGATCATCTCGGGCGTGAAGCCGAGCGCCTTGAGGAGAATCGTCACCGGCATCTTGCGGCGGCGGTCGACGCGGAAGTACACCACATCCTTCGGGTCGAACTCGAAGTCGAGCCAGGAGCCGCGGTACGGAATGACGCGCGCGGAAAAGAGGAGCTTCCCCGAGCTGTGCGTCTTGCCGCGGTCGTGCTCGAAGAACACGCCCGGGGAGCGGTGCAGCTGCGACACGATGACGCGCTCGGTGCCGTTGATGATGAACGAGCCCGTGGTGGTCATGAGCGGGATCTCGCCCATGTACACCTCCTGCTCCTTCACTTCCTTGGTCGTGGGCTTCGGCGCCTCCTTGTCCAGGATCACGAGGCGCACCTTGGCGCGCAGCGGGCTCGCGTAGGTGAGCCCGCGCTGCTGGCACTCGCGCACGTCGAACGGAGGCTCGCCGAGCTGGAAGCTCACGAACTCCAGCCGCGCGTTGCCCGAATGCGAAACGATGGGGAAGATCGAGGTAAACGCCGCCTGCAGCCCCTCGTTCCGGCGGCGCTCCGGCGCCACGTGCGCCTGCAGGAACGCCGTGTAGGACTCCAGCTGGGTCGCGATCAGGAACGGCACGGTCTGCACCGTGGCCCGCTTGGCGAAGCTCTTGCGGATACGTTTACGCTCGGTCAACGAATAGGTCATGAAGGCTCCTGGCCGCAACGCCTTGAGAAGACAAGGAAAATGCCCTCCGTCCGAGGGCGCTTTCCTTGGCCCGGTTCCCGGGGAGGGTCGCTGAGACCCCGCCCGGGTTCCGAAGTTCCACTACTTGATCTCGACCTTCGCGCCTGCGTCGGACAGCTTCTTCGCGATCGCGTCGGCGTCGGCCTTGCTCACGCCCTCCTTCACCGGCTTGGGCGCGCCGTCGACGAGGTCCTTCGCCTCCTTCAGGCCGAGGCTCGTGACTTCGCGTACCGCCTTGATCACGTTGACCTTGTTCTCGCCGGCGGCGGCAAGCACCACCGTGAACTCGGTCTTCTCCTCGGCGGCCGCCCCGCCGGCGGCGCCGCCGCCCGCGGCCGGCGCCGCGACGGCCACCGCCGCGGCGGCCGACACGCCGAACTTCTCTTCCATGTCCTTGATGAGCTGCGAGAGCTCGAGGACGGTCATGTTGGAAATGGCTTCCAGAATTTGTGCGCGTTCCATGTGCTTTCTCCAGATTCGATTGGGTTCCTGATCAGGCAGCCTGCTTTTCCCTGGCGGCCTGCACGGCGGCGAGGGTCCGGACGAACTTCCCGGGCACCTCGTTCATCGTGCGCACGAGCTTGGCCACCGGCGCCTGCAACGTCCCGACGAGCATCGCCAGGAGCTCCTCGCGGCTGGGCATCGTCGCCAGCGCCTTGATGTCCTGCGCGGACATCGGGGCGTTGGGCATCGCGCCCGCCTTGATCACGAATTGCTCGTTCTCCTTGGCGAAATCGGCGAGCACCTTGGCGCCCGCCACCGGGTCCTGCGCGATGCCATACAGCAGCGGACCGGAGAGCTGCTCGGTCAGCTTCTCGAACGGCGTGCCTTTGACGGCGCGACGCGCGAGCGTGTTCTTCAGCACGCGCAGGTACAGGCCGGATTTCCGCGCCCTCGCGCGCAGGCCGGTCATGGCTTCGACGCTCAGGCCGCGGTTTTCCGCGACGATGATCGCCTGGGCCTTCACGAGCTGCGCCGCGATCTCGGAAACGACCGCCTGCTTCTGCTCCAGATTGAGACTCAAGGTCTACCTCCTTGCGTTGATCACACGGGGGCCCGTTTCCGCACCCCCACCCTGGCGACCTTGAATCAGGAACCGCGAATGCATTCCTGCTTCGGGTGCGCCGTCTGCGTAGGGCGACTGCTCGATTAAGCCCAAGGGGCCCCTACGGTCTTTGACAGCAGCCATTCCTCGCGGAACGGCGGCCCAAAGTTCGTACATGTTCACTGCGCCTGCAGCGACGCGGGGTCGACCCGTACTCCGACTCCCATCGTGCTCGATACCGAAAGCTTCTTCAGGTAAACGCCCTTGGCGTGCTGCGGCTTGGACTTGTTCAGTGCGTCCACGAGCGCCGCCAGGTTGTCGCGCAGCTGCTCGGGCGTGAACGACGCCCGGCCGATCGTGCATTGCACGATGCCGGTCTTGTCGGCGCGGAACTGCACCTGGCCCGCCTTGGCGTTCTTCACCGCCCCGGCGACGTCGGGCGTCACGGTGCCCACCTTCGGGTTGGGCATCAGGCCGCGCGGCCCCAGGATCTGGCCGAGCTGACCGACCACCCGCATGGCCGCGGGCTCGGCAATCACGACGTCAAAGTCGAGCTTGCCCGCCTTCACGCTTTCCGCGAGGTCGTCCATGCCGACCAGGTCCGCGCCCGCGGCCTTGGCGGCCTGCGCCTTGTCGCCTTGCGCAAACACCGCGACGCGCACCGACTTGCCGGTACCGGCAGGCAGCACCACGGCGCCACGTACGGCCTGGTCCGACTTCGACGCGTCGATACCGAGGTTCACCGCGACGTCCACGGCCTCGTCGAACTTCGCGGTGGCCGTCTCCTTCACCAGCTTCATGGCATCCATGACCGGGTAGGCCTTGCCGTGCTCGACCTTGCCACCCATCGCCTTCCTGCGCTTGGAGAGTTGCGTCATTTACATGCCCTCCACGAGGATGCCCATCGAGCGCGCGCTGCCGGCGACGGTGCGCATCGCCGACTCCAGATCGGCCGCGGTCAGGTCGGGCATCTTCGCCTTGGCGATCTCCTCGACTTGCTTGCGCGTGATCTTGCCGACCTTGTCGGTATGCGGCCGGGGACTGCCCGATTCGATGCCGGCCGCCTTCTTGATCAGTACCGTGGTCGGCGGCGTCTTGATGATGAAGCTGAAGCTCTTGTCCGCATACGCGGTGATGACCACCGGCAGCGGCAGACCCGGCTCGACCTTCTGCGTCTGCGCATTGAACGCCTTGCAGAACTCCATGATGTTCAGGCCGCGCTGACCGAGCGCGGGTCCGATCGGCGGCGAGGGATTCGCCTTGCCGGCCGGCACTTGCAGCTTGATGAAACCGACGACCTTCTTCGCCATAACTGGCTCCTATCGGGTACAAGCGAGCGCCGAGGCGCTCTCCCCGTGCAAAAGACTCAGGCCTTCTCGACCTGGCCGAACTCCAGCTCGACCGGGGTCGAGCGACCGAAAATCGTGACCGCCACGCGCAGGCGGCTCTTCTCGTAGTTGACGTCCTCCACGGTTCCCTGGAAATCCGTGAACGGGCCGTCCTTCACGCGCACCATCTCGCCCACCTCGAACAGCACCTTGGGCTTGGGCTTCTCCACGCCTTCGCGCATCTGCTGCATGATGGCGTTCACTTCCTTCTCGGAGATCGGCGTCGGGCGCATCGCGCTGCCGCCCACGAAGCCCGTCACCTTGTTGGTGTTCTTCACCAGGTGCCAGGTATCGTCGTTCATCTCCATTTCCACCAGCACGTAGCCGGGGAAGAACTTGCGCTCGGACATGTGCTTCTGTCCGCCCTTCATCTCGACGACTTCCTCGACCGGCACCAGGATCTTGCCGAACTTGTCCTGCATGCCGGCGCGCGAGATGCGATCCTCGAGCGCGCGCTGCACCGATTTTTCGAAGCCGGAGTACGCGTGCACGACGTACCAGCGCTTGCCGCTTTCGGACTGCTTCAGGTTTTTTTCCATCCGAGAACCAGGTCGTAGAGAACCCACTCCAGCGTCTTGTCGCTCACCCAAAGGAACAGCGCCATCGCCACCACAAACGCGAACACGATTGCCGTGGTCTGCACCGTCTCCTTGCGCGACGGCCAAACCACCTTCTTCACCTCGACGATCGCCTCCTGCGCGAACACCACGAACTCCCGCCCGGGCGCCGAGATCGTCGCGACCGCGGCGCCCGCGAGCAGGCCCGCCGCCACCGCCAGCACGCGCAACACCAGCGCGCTCTCCGAGAGCCAGTAATAGCCGACGATGCCGCAGGCCACCAGCGCCGCGGCGATTACCAGCTTGAAGATATCGATGCCAGCCATGTCCGTTTCTTGGCAGGGGCAGAGGGGATCGAACCCCCAACCTTCGGTTTTGGAGACCGACGCTCTGCCAGTTGAGCTATGCCCCTATCGGTCGCGATCGCTACTCGATCACCTTGGCGACGACGCCGGCGCCCACGGTCTTGCCGCCCTCGCGGATGGCAAAGCGCAGCCCCTGCTCCATGGCCACCGGCGTGATCAGCGTCACCACCATCTTCACGTTGTCCCCCG
>JBFWWT010000012.1:0-76101 GCA_050246035.1 Burkholderiales bacterium | reverse complement strand
TAAGGCGTCGCCTTATCCTGGATCGTGACCCACTGCCACTGGGTGAACTCCTCCCAGTTGGCCGCGCCGCCGTGGCGCCCGCCGTTGCCCGAGGCGCCGCGGCCGCCGAAAGGCACCCAGGGCTCGTCGGCCACCGTCTGGTCGTTCACGTGGATGATGCCGGTCTTCAGCTTCGCGGTGAAGTTCATCGCGCGCTCGACCGACTGGGTGATGACGCCCGTCGATAGCCCGTACTCGGTGGCGTTGTTCAGGGCGATCGCTTCCTCGTCGGTGTCGAACTCGACGACGCAGAGCACCGGGCCGAACACCTCCTCGGTGTAGACGCGCATGTCGGGGCGCACGCCCTCCAGCACAGTAGGCGCGTAGAAGAGCTTGTCGTAGGTGCCGCCCGCGCGCAGCACCGCCCCCTTCGCCACGGCATCCTTCACGATGCCGTCGATCCGCTCGAGCTGGCGCAGGCTGATGATCGGCCCCAGCGCGCAGGGCCCGGCGCTCGGGTCGCCCACCGGCAGGTGCTTCGCCTTGGCCACGAGGCGCTCGGTGAGGTCGCGCGCGATCTTCTTCTGCGCGAGTACGGTGCCGGTCGCCATGCAGATCTGGCCCTGGTGCAGGTAGGCGCCCCAGGCTGCGCTGGAGGCCGCGACGTCGAGATCGGCGTCGTCGAGCACGATGGTCGAGTTCTTGCCGCCGAGCTCGAGCGTGACGCGCTTCAGGTGCTCGCTCGCGAGCTGCCCCACGCGCTTGCCCGCGGCGGTCGAGCCGGTGAAGGAGATCATCGAGATGTTCGGGTCCTTGATGAGCGCCTCGCCTACCGAGGCGTCGCCCGGCAGCACGTGCAGCAGCCCCGGCGGCAGCCCCGCCGCCTCAAAGAGGCGCGCGAGCATGAAGCCGCCGGTAACCGGCGTATTGGGATCGGGCTTGAGCACGACGGCGTTGCCGAGCGCGAGCGCTGGAGCCACCGCGCGGCTGGAAAGGATCAGCGGCGCGTTGAACGGCGAGATCACGCCCACCACGCCGTGCGGCACGCGCCGCGCGAAGCTCATGCGCTTGGGGCCCGAGGGCAGCATCATGCCCGGGGGCTGCGTGGCGATCGCCGCGGCCTCGAGCAGGATGCCCGTCACCATGTGCAGTTCGAAATCCGCCTTGGGCGGGATCGAGCCGGTCTCGCGCACGATCCAAGGCCTGAGCGACTCCGCATGCGCTTCCAGGAGCTGCGCGGCGCGGCGCAGGACCGCGGCGCGCTGGTCCGCGGGCGTACTTGCCCACTCGAGCTGCGCGGCCGCCGCGGCGCGCGCGGCTTCGGCGACATCCTCGGCGTCGGCGAAGCCGACTTCGGTCAGCACCTTGCCGGTCGCGGGCTCGAGCACCTCGCGCGTGCCGCCCTTCGCCATCTGCCAGCGTCCGGTGAACACTTTGCCCTTCCAGGCGTTCTCCGCGGCGATGGTCACCGCGGTCGTCTGTTTTTCGGCCATGAACAGGCCTCCTTTCCACGTCAGGGTTCCGGGTTTCGTTTCCGCGCCGAGGTAGGCCGCGCGCAGCCGCTCGGACTTGAGTAGCCTTCCCGCCTGGCCTTTCATCACGACGGCGCCGCGCTCGATCACGTAGGCGCCCTCGGCGATGGCCATCGCCTTCGCGACGTTCTGCTCGACAAGCAGGATCGTGACGCCGTCGTCGCGGATGCGCCGCACGATGGCGAGCAGCTCGTCCACCATCTTCGGCGCCAGGCCGAGCGAAGGCTCGTCCAGCATTAGGAGCCTCGGCTTGCCCATCAGCGCGCGGCCGACCGCGAGCATCTGCTGCTCGCCGCCCGACATGGTGCCGGCGAGCTGCTCGCGCCGCTCCGCCAGGCGCGGGAAGAAATCGAGCACGCGCGCAAGGCGCGAAGCGCGCTCGGCCGGCGACAGCAGGTAGCCGCCCAGCTCGAGGTTCTCGCGTACGCTCATCTGCGCGAAGAGCTGGCGGCCTTCGGCCACCTGCGCGAGACCGCGGCGCACGATCGCCGAGGGCTGCGCCGGCAGCGGCTCGCCGCCGAACACCACCGCGCCCTCGCGCGGGATGAGGCCGGAGACGGCCTTGAGGAGCGTCGTTTTCCCCGCGCCGTTCGGGCCGACCACCACCGTGATCTCGCCCTCGGGCGCTTCGAGGTCCACGCCCTGAAGCACGCGGATCGGGCCGTAGCCCGCCGACAGGCCCTTGATGACGAGGCCGCTCATGCCGCCCCTTCCTCGCCCAGGTACGCCTCCACGACCGCCGGATCCTTCGCCACGGCGCGCGTGTCGCCGTCGGCGATCTTGCGGCCCTGGTGCAGCACGGCGACGCGCTCGACGTAGTTCATGAGCACGCGCACCGCGTGCTCGATCCAGACCACGGCGAGGCCCAGCTCGTCGCGCACGCGGCGGATGAGTTGCGCGGTCGCGTCCACCTCGGCGTGCGTGAGGCCGGCCGCAACCTCGTCGAGCAGCAGCACGCGCGGCCGCGCGCCGAGCGCCATGCCGATCTCGAGCAGGCGCTGGCGCGCCGGCGTGAGCCCGCCCGCGGGCACCGCGGCTGCCTCGGCGAGCCCCAGGAACTCGAGGATGGCTTCAGCTTCGTCGAAGGCATCGTGCGCATGTTGCCGCGTGCGGCCGGCGAATTCCAGCCCGAAGCGCACGTTCTCGATCGCCGGCATCTCCTTGAACACGCGCGGCGTCTGGAAGGTGCGCGCGACGCCGTGCACGGCGTAGGCGTGCGGCGAGCGCCCGGTGAGGTCGTCGCCACCGACGACCACGCGCCCGGCCGTCGGCGCGAGCACGCCCGAGAGCGTGTGGAAGAACGTGGTCTTGCCCGCCCCGTTGGGACCGATGATGCCGGCGAGCTCGCCCGCGTGCACGTCGAAATCCACGCCGTCGACGGCCACGAGGCCGCCGAAGCGCACCGTGATGCCGCGCGCCGCGAGGACGGGCTCAGGCATCGCGGCCTCGCCAGCGCCAGCGCTCGAAGAGCGAGGCGATGCCGCCGGGCAGGTAAAGGACGAGCAGGATCAGCAGCAGGCCGAGGATCACGAGGAACAGGTACGGGAACTGCAGCCGCAGGAACTCGGTGAGCAAGCTGAAGACCAACGCAGAGGCGATGGGCCCGAGGATGGTCTGCGCGCCGCCTACCATGGCGATGAGCACCGTCTGGAAGCCGATGAACGGGTTGAACACCGTCGGCGGATCGATGTAGGTCCAGCGCACGGCCATTGCCGCGCCGAGCGCGCCGGCGAAGAACGCCGACATCGCGAAAGCGAGGATCTTCGCCCGGCGCGCGTTCACGCCGAGGGTCTGCGCGCGCTCCTCGTCGGAGCCGATGCCGCGCAGCGCGAGCCCCAGGCGATGCTCGCGCACGGCGAGCGCAGTGGCCACGGCGAGCGCTGCGACGAGCAGGACCGTCCAGTAGACGGTGGTCGATTCCGGCGCCTCCATGATGATGCGGCCGACCGTGCCCTCCACCGACTTCTCGTAGTAGGTGATGGAGTGGCGCACCAGCTCGCCCAGGCCGAAGGTGATTACGGCGAAGTACGCGCCGCGCAGGTGCAGCACCGCGGCGCCGACCAGCGCGGCGAAGCCCGCAGCCACGAGTCCGCCCGCCAGGACCGACAGCCCGTAGGGCAGCGCGCCCGCGCCCCACGCCGTCACGTAGGCCCCGAGCCCGAAGAACGCGGCGGTCGCGAGCGAGAGGTAGTTCGTCGCGCCGCAGAACATCGCCCAGCTCACCGCGAGCCCCGCGTACATGACGCAGGACAGCGCGAGCGCGAGCAGGAAGTCCGACAGGAACCACGGCAGCGCGGCAAGAGCGAGCGCGGCCGCGGCGAGCGCGAGGAGGTCGCGGCGCAGGCTCATCGCGCGAAAAGCCCCTTGGGCCGCGCGAGCAGCACCGCGATCAGCACGCTATAGGACAGCACCATCTTGAGCGAGGGGCTGGTGAAGTGCATGCCGAAGGTCTCGACCACGCCGAGCAGGAATCCGCCCAGCAGGCTACCGAGCGCGCTGCCCAGCCCGCCCAGCACGATGACGATGAGCGCGGTGACCGTGTAGGGCTCGCCCATCGCGGGCGAGATCTCGTACACCATGGACAGCAGCGCCCCGGCCACCCCCGCGAGCGCGAGGCCCGCCCCGAACACCACCGGGTGCAGGATCTTCGTGTCGATGCCGACGAGCTGCGCGCCGGTCGGCGACTGCATCATCGCGCGCACCGCCTTGCCGACCAGCGTGTAGCGCAGCACGGCGAGGAGCAGCAGGCTCGCGCCGACCGCGAAGGCGAACACGACGAGGCGGTTCGCGGTGAAGCGCGCGCCCGCGATCTCCACCGGATCGCCGAGGAAGGAATAGCCGCGCAGGTCCGCGCCCCAGGTCAGGTAGGCGGCGTTCTGCACGAGGTACAGGAGCCCGAAGCCTACCAGCAGGCTCCGCGCCTCGATCACCTCGACGGCGGGCGCGGTGCTCACGATGCGGTAGAAGCACAGGCGGTATACCGCCACGCCGACGAGGAACAGCGCGAGCGCCACCGCCGGCAGGAACACGAGCGGATTCACCTGCAGCACGCTATGACCGAGCCAGGTGAGGTAGGCGCCGAGCATCAGGAACTCGCCGTGCGAGATGTTGAGGATGCGCATCAACCCGTACTGCAGGTTGAGGCCGATTGCCACCACCGCGTAGATGCCCCCGGTGATGAGGCCGGAGGCGGCGAGCTCGAACCAGAGGCTCATGCGCCGTCAGAGACGAAAAGGCCCCACGGTCGCCCGCGGGGCCGATCGGGAACGACTGCGCTCAGCGCCAGCCGGGCTTGGGGAAGAGCGAGGCGCCGGTCGCGCGCTGCGGCGGCCACACCACCTCGAACTCGCCGTCGACCCACTGGCTCACCACCCCTGGCGTGGCGACGTTCTCGCCGTTCTTGAAGCGGATCTTGCCGATGATGGTGTCGAACTCGGTGCTCGCGATGTGGTCGCGGATCTTCGCGCGATCGAGACCCACCTTCTCCACGGCCTGCTGCAGGATCTGCAGACCCGCCCAGGCGTGCGCGCTCGCCCAGCGGTCGGGCTCTTTTTTCCAGCGCGCCACGTGCGCGTCGAAATAGGCCTTGGCCGCGGGGCTGGTCTTGGGGTTCCAGGTGCCGAGGCCCATCACGCCCTGCACGGTCGAGGCGCCCATCTTGTCCCGGTACACGGGGAACGCAGTGCCGACCGCGGCGTAGAAGGCGCTGGGATTGAAGGCGAGCGCTTTCGCCTGGCCCGTGATGAGGAACGTATCGGGCGGATAGGACAGCGCGACGAAGGCGCCCGGGTTCTTGTCCTTGATGTCGCGCAGCACCGGCTGCAGGTCCTTCACGCCGATCGGATAGCTCTTCTTCTCGACGATCCGGATGCCCTTTTGCTTGAACGACTTCTCCAGCGCCGCGGCCTGCTCGAGGCCGAAGAGCTCGTCGACGTGGATCACCGCCGCGGTGGTAGTGCCGCGCGCCTTCAGGAACTCGGCGAGCGCGTCCATCATCACGTCGGGCTGCTGCAGCAGCGGGAAGAAGTACGGGTTCTTCATGCCGAGGAGCTTGCGGCCCGTGGCGGTGGGCGAGAGCATCGGGTAGCGGTGGCGCTGCGCGAGCGGCATGAGGGCGAAGTTCATGCCCGTGCCCCAGGGCGGCAGGATCAGGTCGACCTTGTCCGAGCCCATGAGCTTCTCGTAGGTGCGCACCATGGTCTCGACTTCGCTGCGGTCGTCGTAGCCGATCAGCTCGATCCTGCGCTTCTTGCCGCCCACGTTCAGGCCGCCGGCGGCGTTCACCTGCTCGGCCCACATGATGTAGTTCGGCTCCTGCGAGATCTGCGCGCCGGCGGCGAAGGGCCCCGTGCGCGAGATGGCGTAGCCGATGCGGATGTCCTGTGCGGCCGCGGGGAACGCGGCGGCCGCGCCGGCGAGCGCGAGCGCGGCGACGCGGGTGAACTTGAAGCTGGCCATGACTGTCTCCTCTGGTTTGGGCGCCCCGCGTGCAGGGCCGTCTCGATTCTTCTTGTTTTTGAGCACTTTACGGTCGAACCGCGGTTCATGCAACCCTTCTTCGGGCTGCCGGACGTTATGGTAGAAAGCAATTTCCGCCCGGTCTTGTCCGGGAGCGCAAGCCTTGAGCGCACGAGTCCTATTCAGCACTGACGCGGTGCCCGCGCGCGAGCGGGTCGCCTTCTGGGGCGATCTCGTGCAGCGCTCGTTCGGCCGGCTGCGCTCGCAGACCTGGGGCGACGAGCGTTTCCGCGGCGAGATCCGCGGCCACGCGCTGGGGCCACTGCGCCTGAGCCGCCTCGAGGCGGCCGCGCACCGCGTGGAGCGCACGAGCGGCGCCGCGGGCGCGAGCGACCCGGGCGACCTGAAGATGGTGGTGCAGCGCCGCGGCTGCAGCGTCTTCGAGCAGGACGGGCGCCGCACCTGGCTCTCGCCGGGGTCCTGGAGCGTCTACGACACGACGCGGTCCTACTCGGTCTCCAATCCCCAGCCGGTGCTGCAAGACGTCCTCCTGCTGCCGCGCGCGCGCATCCTCGAGGGCGCCGGGGAGCTGCGCACCCTGCTCGTGCGGCCGCTCTCGGGCGCGCGCGGCATGGGTCGCGTGGCCTGCGAGTCGATCGCGCGCGCGCTCGACGGCGGCGCCGAGGATCTGGGCGAGACGATCCTGCGGCAGGTGCGCCTTGCGCTCCTAGAGCAGGCGGGACTGCTCCCGCCGCGCGCCCCGCGCGAGCTGCTGCGCGAGCGCGCCGCGGCGCTGATCGGCGAGCGGCTGCACGACCCCGCGCTCGACATCGAGTCGATCGCCGCGACGCTCGGCTGCTCCAAGCGCGCGCTGCACAAGGCCTTCGAGGAGCACGACGCGTCGCTGCACCGGCTGCTGTGGCGCTCGCGACTGGAGCGCGCGCGCCGCCAGCTCGAGGACCCGCGGGCGGCTGCGCGCTCCATCACCAGCATCCTGCTCGGCGCGGGCTTTTCCAGCGCCGCGCATTTCAGCCGCCTGTTCCGCCAGCGCTACGGCGCGAGCCCTCGCCAGTGGCGCACCCAGACCTTTTCATCGGCAAAGGAGTAGACCATGAACGCTCCCTCGCGCGCCGGACTGCCGGCGCTCCCCCTGAAGGATCCGAAGCTCTTCCGCGAGCAGTGTTACCTGGACGGCGCCTGGACGGGCGCGGCGAAGACCTTCCCCGTGCACAACCCCGCCACCGGCGAGCAGCTGGGCACGGTGCCCGACATGGGCGCGGAGGACACGAAGAAAGCGATCGCCGCCGCCGAGAAGGCCCTGCCCGCCTGGCGCGCGAAGACCGGAAAGGAGCGCAGCGCCATCCTGAGGAAATGGAACGACCTCATCCTCGCGCACCTCGACGACCTCGCGCTCATCCTGACAAGCGAGCAGGGCAAGCCCCTGGCAGAGTCGAAGGGCGAGATCGCGATCGGCGCGGCCTACGTGGAGTGGTTCGCCGAGGAAGCCAAGCGCATCTACGGCGACACCATCCCCACGCCCTGGGCCGACCGCAGGATCCTCGTGGTCAAGCAGCCGGTGGGCGTGTGCGCGGCGATCACGCCGTGGAACTTCCCGCACTCCATGATCACGAGGAAGGTGGCGCCGGCGCTCGCCGCGGGCTGCACCGTGATCCTCAAGCCCGCCGAGCAGACGCCCTACTCCGCGCTTGCGCTCGCCGAGCTCGCCGAGCGCGCGGGCTTCCCGAAGGGCGTGCTCAACATCATCACCGGCGATGCGCCGGCGATCGGCGGTGAGCTCTGCTCGAGCCCGGTGGTGCGCAAGATCTCCTTCACCGGCTCGACCGAGGTCGGGCGCCTGCTCATGAAGCAGGCTTCGCCCACGGTGAAGAAGATATCGCTCGAGCTCGGCGGCAACGCGCCATTCATCGTCTTCGACGACGCGGACCTCGACGCCGCGGTCGAGGGCGCCATGGTCTCCAAGTACCGCAATACGGGGCAGACCTGCGTGTGCGCGAACCGGCTCTTCGTGCAGGACGGCGTGTACGACAAGTTCGCCGCGAAGCTCGCGCAGAAGGTGAAGGAGCTCAAGGTGGGCGCGGGCACCGAGGGCGGGGTGAACCAGGGGCCGCTCATCGACAACCAGGCGCTCGCCAAGGTCGAGGAGCACGTGGCCGACGCGCTCGCCGGCGGCGCCAAGGCGCTCACCGGCGCGAAGCGCCACGCCCTCGGCAGGACCTATTACGAGCCGACCGTGCTCGCCGACGTGAAGCCGACGATGAAGATCTTCCGCGAGGAAACCTTCGGGCCGGTGGCGCCGCTCTTTCGCTTCAAGACGGATAACGAGGTGATCGAGCTCGCCAACCGCACCGAGTACGGGCTGGCGGCCTACTTCTACAGCCGCGACATCGGGCGCGCCTGGCGCGTGGCCGAGGCGCTCGAGTACGGCATGGTCGGGGTGAACAGCGGCCTCATCACCACGGAAGTCGCGCCCTTCGGCGGCGTGAAGCAGTCCGGCCTCGGCCGTGAGGGCTCCAAGTACGGCTGCGAGGAGTTCGTCGAGGTGAAGTACATCTGCATGGGCGGGGTCTAGAGCTTCAGCCGCATCGCCAGCATCGAGGAAGGGCTAAACCCCAGCTTGCGGTAGAGCGCCTGCGCGGTGACGTTGTCTCCGTCCGTGAGCAGCATCACGCGCAGCGCGCCCTCTTTCTTCGCCTGCTCGAGCACGTAGCCGAGCAGCTTCTGCCCGACGCCCCGGCGGCGGAAATCCGGGTGCACGATGCAGTCCTCCAGCCCCGCGACCTTGCCGCCTTCCGCCGTGCTCGTGGTGAAGTGAAGCGCCGCCATGGCGATTACCCGACCGCCCTCGCGCGCCACGTAGATGCGCGCGCGGGACGGATCGGCGAGGATCAGCTCCAGCGCGCGGCGCTGCTTGTCGGGATCGGGGGAGAGCTCGGCTTCCTGCGTGAAGAGGATCCCCAGCAGTCCGACGAGCTGCGGGAGGTCGGCGGCGCGCGCCGTGCCGAGCTCGGGGCTCACACGTTGAAGCGAAAGTGCATGACGTCGCCGTCGCGCACCACGTACTCCTTGCCTTCCAGCCTGAGCTTGCCCGCCTCCTTCGCGCCCTGCTCGCCGCCGCAGGCGACGAAGTCGTCGTAGGAGGCGACTTCCGCGCGGATGAAGCCGCGCTCGAAGTCTGTGTGGATCACGCCCGCGGCCTGCGGCGCGGTCGCGCCCTGCGGCACGGTCCAGGCGCGCACTTCCTTCTCGCCCGCGGTGAAGTAGGTCTGCAGGCCGAGGAGCTGGTAGGCCGCGCGCGCCAGACGGTGCAGGCCCGGCTCTTCCAGACCCGCGTCGGCGAGGAACACCTTCTTGTCCTCGTCGCTCATGTCGGCGATCTGCGCCTCCAGCGCCGCGCAGATGGCCACTACCGGCGCACCCTCCTTCGCCGCGTACTCCTCGACCCTGGCGAGGAGCGGGTTGTCCTTGAAGCCGTTCTCGGCGACGTTGGCCACGTACATCGTCGGCTTCATGGTGAGGAGAAAGAGCGGCTTGAGGATGACGAGCTCCTCCTTCGACCAGCCCACCGAGCGCACCGGGCGGCCCGCGTCGAGCGCCTTCTCCGCCTTCTCCAGCACGGCGACCAGACGCTGCGCCTCCTTGTCCCCGCCCGTCTTCGCGACCTTCGCGTACTTCTGCAGCTGCTTGGTCACGGACTCCAGGTCGGCGAGCGCAAGCTCGGTGTTGATCACCTCGATGTCGGAGACCGGGTCCACCCGGCCCGCGACGTGCACCACGTTCTCGTCCTCGAAGCAGCGCACGACGTGCGCGATGGCGTCGGTCTCGCGGATGTTGGCGAGGAACTTGTTGCCCAGGCCCTCGCCCTTGGAGGCGCCCGCCACCAGCCCCGCGATGTCCACGAACTCGACCACCGCCGGGATCACCTTCAGCGGCTTCTCGATCGCCGCGATCTTCTGCAGTCGGGCGTCGGGCACCTCGACGATGCCGACGTTCGGCTCGATCGTGCAAAAGGGGTAGTTCTCCGCGGCGATCGACGCCTTGGTAAGCGCGTTGAAGAGCGTGGACTTGCCGACGTTCGGCAGCCCGACGATGCCGCACTTCAGGCTCATTTCTTCCCGGTGAGGCCCTTGAGCAGGCCCTTCAGCACGCCGCCCTTCTCTTCTTCCTTGGGTGGCGGCGGCGCGGCTTCGACCTTCTTCGCCGCGGGCTTCTTCGGCTCGGGTTTCGTCTCCGCCTCGGGCTTCTTCGCGACGGGCTTGTCCTGGCTATGGAGCTTCTGCATCGCGCCCTGCAGGTCGCCCTCGAGCATCTGCGGCACGCACTCGAGCGCGCGCGCGATCGCGCCCTCGATCGCCTCGCGCTCGTCCGCAGGCGGCTTCTCCAGCACGTAGTCGGCGCCCTCGCGGCCCGCCGCTGGCCGGCCGACGCCGATGCGCAGCCGCCAGTAGTCGTGCGAGCCCAGGCGCTGCGAGATGTCGCGCAGGCCGTTGTGCCCGGCGATGCCGCCGCCCTGCTTGAGGCGCGCCGTGCCCGCCGGGAAGTCGAGCTCGTCGTGCGCGACCAGGATCTCCCCGGGCGGGATCTTGAAGAAACCGGCGAGCATCTGCACGGCACGGCCCGAGGCGTTCATGAAGGTCTGCGGCATGACGAGCCACAGGCCGCCTTCCTTGCCCACCATGGCCTGGTAGTGGTTGTCCTTCTTCAGCGTGATGCCCCGGGCGAGGGCGAGCTGCTCCACCAGCCAGAACCCCGCGTTGTGCCGGGTGCGCTCGTACTCCTTGCCCGGATTGCCCAGGCCGACGATGAGGCGGATCTTGGACAGGGGTTACTTCTTCTCTTTCTTCTCGCCCGCGCCGCCCTCTTCGGCCTTCTCGGCGGGCGCCGCCTGCTCCGTGGTCGGGACTTCGCCCGCGGCGGGCACCGCCTCGGCGGTCACTTCCTCCTCGGCGACCAGCGCCGGCAGCGTGCAAGTCGCCACCACCGGATCCTCGTCCTTGTGCAGCGTGAGCTCCACGCCCTTGGGCAGGGCGAGCTCGCGGACGTGGATCGACTTGCCGACCGAGATTTCGGCGAGGTTCACCTCGATGAACTCGGGCAGGTCGTCCGGGAAGCAGGTGATGTCCAGCTCGTTCAGCACGTGCGACACGACGCCATGCTGCTCCTTCACGCCCGGCGAGACCTCGGCGTTCACGAAGTGCAGCGGCACTTTCATGTGGATCTTCTTGTCCTTGGACACGCGCTGGAAATCCACGTGCTGCACCTGCGATTTCACCGGATGCATGTTGAAGGCGCGCAGCAGCACCTGCTCGGCCGCGCCTTCCACCTTGAGCGTCAGGATCGAGGCGTGAAAGGCCTCGTTGGTGAGGTTGCGCAGGAGCTCCCGGTGGTCGAGCTCGATGTTCACGGGGCCCTTGTCGCCCCCGTAGACGATGCCGGGGACCCTGCCCGCGCGGCGCAGGCGGCGGCTCGCACCCGTGCCCTGCACCTTGCGCGGCATAGCGCTGATTTCGATCTTCATGTGCTGCTCCTTGTGGTTGCTTGTCCGCCGGTCCCGCGACCAGGCCCCGGCGGGGTTGGAAAAATCATTCGATGAACAGCGAGCTCACCGAGTCCTCGTTGAAGATGCGCAGGATGGTCTCGGCGAGCAGCGCCGCGACCGACAATTGCCGGATCTTCGGGCTCGCCTGCGCGTCCTCGCGCAGGGGAATGGTGTCGGTCACCACCAGCTCGTCGAGGGCGGAGGCGTTGATGCGCTCGACCGCCGCGCCCGAGAGCACGGGATGCGTGCAGTAAGCGACCACTTTGGTGGCGCCTTCCTCCTTCAGCACCTGCGCGGCCTTCACCAGCGTGCCCGCGGTGTCCACCATGTCGTCCATGATCACGCAGGTGCGGTCCTGCACCTCGCCGATCACGTTCATGACCTCGGAGACGTTCGCCTTCGGGCGGCGCTTGTCGATGATGGCGAGGTCGGACTCCAGGCGCTTGGCCAGGGCCCGCGCGCGCACCACGCCGCCGACGTCGGGCGACACCACGATCAGGTTGTCGTAGCGCTGCTTCCAGACGTCGCCGAGCAGCACCGGCGCCGCGTAGACGTTGTCCACCGGCATGTCGAAGAAGCCCTGGATCTGGTCGGCATGCAGGTCCATGGTGAGCACGCGCGCGACGCCCACCGAGGTCAGCATGTTCGCCACGACCTTGGCGCTGATCGCCACGCGCGCCGAGCGCGGGCGCCGGTCCTGGCGCGCGTAGCCGAAATACGGGATGGCGGCGGTGACGCGCGCGGCCGACGACCGCTTGAGCGCGTCCACCATCACCAGCAGCTCCATCAGGTTGTCGTTGGTCGGCGCGCAGGTGGATTGCAGGACGAAGACGTCCTTGCCGCGCACGTTCTCCATGATCTCGACCATGACCTCGCCGTCGGAGAAACGCCCCACGATGGCGCGCCCCAGAGACAGGTTGAGGTGCTTCACCACGTCCTGGGCGAGGCGCGGGTTGGCGTTGCCGGTGAACACCATCAGGCGGTCCATCACGACGGCGGGGCTGGAGGCAATGCGGTTCACGCGCGCAGGCTCAATTGGCTGGGGAGGTAGGATTCGAACCCACGAATGCCGGAATCAAAATCCGGTGCCTTAACCAACTTGGCGACTCCCCAGTAGTTCAAGAAAAACGGTTCAGAACTCATAAAGCGGGTGCCTTTCCAGCCCCCGTGCCACAAAGCCGCGCATCCCCTCGGGCAGCCCGCCCAGCACCGCGCGCGCCTCGCTTTCCGTCGCGAACCCGGCGAACACGCAGGACCCCGATCCCGTCATGCGCGCCGAGGGGCTGCGGCTGCGCAGCCACTGCAGATGCGCGGCGATCTCAGGGCTGCGCGCGGTCGCGACGGGCTCGAGATCATTGCCACCCAGGCCGGGGAAAAAGGGCGGTATTTTGAGAGGTTTCGCATTACGTGTCAACGCGTTATCGCTGAATACCTCGCGCGTCGACAGCGCCACCGGCGGCACGAGCACCAGGTACCACGCCGCGGGGAGCGGAAGCGCGCGCAAGCGCTCGCCGATGCCCTCTCCCAGCGCGTTCTCGCCGAACACGAAAAAGGGCACGTCGGCCCCCAGCCGCACAGCGAGCGCCTGGAGCTCGATGCGCGACATTCCCGTGCCCCAGAGCCGGTTGAGCACGATGAGTGTCGTCGCGGCGTCCGAGGAGCCCCCGCCGAGCCCACCGCCGATCGGCAGGCGCTTGTCGAGCGCGAGGTCGGCGCCCCGCCTCGTGCCGCTTTCCGCCTGCAAGAGGCGCGCGGCGCGCACGCAGAGGTCGTCCTGCGCGGGCACGCCCGGCAGCGGGTCATGACGCCGGATCTCGAGGTCGTCCCGCACGGCGATGCCCACCCGGTCTGCCGCGTCGATCAGGCGCAGCACCGTCTGCAGCTCGTGCAGGCCATCGGCACGCCTGCCGAGCACGTGCAGGAAGAGGTTCAGCTTCGCTGGCGCGGGGAACCAGTTCACAGCCAGGCCGAGATCGCGATCCTCAGCTCGAGGCCCGGGTAGGTGAGGCGGAGGCGCGCGGGGCGCCCCTCCTCGTAAGCCTGGTACTCGATGTGCCAGCCGAGCTGCTCGATCACGGCGAGCCGGCCGTCCGTGCCGTACTCCGTGCGCGCCGGCGCGTCGGGCGCCGGCCGCGCGCGTACCCAGTCCGCGAGGCCCGCGAGCGGCAGGCGAAAACCGAGCACTTCCTCGGTCAGCGATTCGGCGTCGGCTGCCGAGTAGCGCCGGTCGTCGGCGGTCACGAGCGTCACCGCGCCATTCGCGCGCGTGACGCGCGCCATGCCCTGCCCGAAAGGCGAGCTGAGGAGCACTTCGTCGCGCGCCGGGCCGTGCCGCCACGCGAGCTGACCCGAGGCGGTCTCGTCGCCGTAGCGCGCGGCGAAGCGCGCCGTGAACTCGAAGGCGACGTGCTCGCCGGGCGCACGGGCCGTAAGCTCGGCGCAGGCGGCGGCGCCAAGCGCCGCGGCGAGGACGAGGGCGCGTGCGAGGACTCTCACGATCGGGGCGGCGCGCCGCGCGCTAGGGCCGCAGCCGCTTCAGGGTCTTGCGCAGCGTCTCGTTCTCGGGAAACTGCTTGAGCGCCTCGTCCCATACGCGCCCGGCCTCGTCGTGCCGCCCCAGCTTCCACAGCACTTCGCCGAGGTGCGCGCCGATCTCCGCGTCCGGGCGCCCGGCGTAGGCGCGCTGCAGGTGCTCGAGCGCGCCCTTCAGGTCGCCCATGCGGTAGAGCACCCAGCCCATGCTGTCGACGATGTAGTAGTCCTCGGGCATGAGCTCGAGGGCGCGCTCGATGAGCTTGCGCGCCTCGGGCAGGTGCAGGTTGCGGTCGGCAAAGGAATAGCCGAGGGCGTTGTAGGCATGGGCGTGGTCGGGCTTGAGGCGGATCAGCTTGCGCAGGCTCGCCTCCAGCACGTCGTAGCGTTCGAGCTTCTCGGCGGTGAGCGCGTGGTCGTAGAGGAGCTCCGGCTGGTCGGGCTGCCTGGCGAGCGCGCCGTCGAGCAGCTCGTAGGCCTCGCTGAGCTGGTTCGCCTCGCGCAGCAGGTGCGCCTCGGTGACCAGCACCTGCACGCGCTGCTCCTCGCTCGCGTCGACCTTGCGCAGGTACTCGCGCGCCTCCTCGAGCCGTCCCTGCTTCGCCATCACGCCCGCCGTGCGCAGCCGCGCCGGCAGCGCGTTCTCGCCGCGCTCGATGCTGCCGTACCAGTCGAGGGCCTCGGCCCACTTGCGCTGCTCCTCGGCGGCCTGTCCGAGCAGGAAGCGCACGCCACTCGGGTCGCGGAAGCCCGCGTCCAGCAGGCGCATGAACGCGGCCTCCGCGGTGGCGAAGTCGCGCAGCTGCATCGCGAGCAGCCCGACCGCGTAGCGCAACTCGCCGTCGTCGGGGAAGCCCGCGAGCAGCGCCTCGAACTGCACGCGCGCCTCGGCGAGCCTGCGCTCGCCGACCAGGAGCCGCGCGTACGCCAGGCGCGCGTCGCGCGCCCTCGGCTGCTGCTCGAGGAATGCGACGAGCGAGCGCGCCGCGGCCCCCGGGTCCTTGCGCTGCAGGATCTGCGCTTCGTAGATCGCCGCCGCTTCCCAGTCCGGCTGCAGCTCGCGCGCGCGCCGCGTCTGCGCGAGCGCTTTCGACTCGTCCTCGGCCGCGAGCGCCGCCTGCGCGACCGCGAGGTGCGCCGGCGCGAGCTGAGGGTAACGCGCGGCGAGCCGCTCGACGAGGCGCAGGTTCGCCTGCTTGTCGGCATTGCCGGCGAGCAGCCGCGCGAGCTGCAGAAAGCCATTGCCCGTCGCCGCGCCGTCGCGCGCGAGAAGCGTCGCCAGGTACGGCTCGGCTTCCTCCACCCTGCGCCCGCGCACGAGCAGCGCGGTCAGCGTCTGCAGCGCCTGCATCGACTCGGGCTCGGCGTCGTGCCAGATGCGCGCCGCCTCGAGCGCGAGCTGCGGCGCGCGCGCATTGCTCGCCACCTCGGCCGCGCGCCGCGCCACGCGCGGGTCGCGCGTGCGCCGGGCGAGCTCGAGGTAGGTCTTCGCCGCGAGCGCGGCATCGCCCCGCTGCAGCGCGATCTCGGCGAGCAGCAGCTCGTAGAGCAGCGGCTCGGTCAGCTCCTGCGCCGGCAGGCGCTTCGCATCGTGCTCGGGGGCGGGCGGCGCGGCCTGCGCGTGCGCGGCCTCCGCGGCGTCCGCGTCGCTCTCCGACGCCGGCGGCTCGGCGAGCGCGACGCACGCGGCGAGCGGCAGGACGAGCGCAAGGCAGGCAAGTCGCAGCAAGGCAGGCATGGCGAATCGAGTGTAGGTATATTTGGTGCCCCGCACAAGCAACTCAGTGACATGCCAGAGCTGCCCGAAGTGGAGGTCACGCGACGCGGCATCGCGCGCGCGCTCACCGGGCGGCGCATCACCGCGATCGCCGTGCGCGAGCCGCGCCTGCGCTGGCCGATTCCGGCGGCGGTACGCCGACTTGCGGGCCGCACCGTGCGCGCCGTGCGCCGGCGCGGCAAGTATCTCCTGCTCGAATGCAGCGACGGCACGCTCATCATGCACCTCGGCATGAGCGGCAGCCTGCGCGTGCTGCCGGCGGGCGCGGCGCCCGACAAGCACGATCACTTCGACCTCGTGCTCGGCGAGCGGCTGCTGCGCCTGCGCGACCCGCGACGCTTCGGTGCCGTGCTGTGGGCGCCGGCGAGCGCCGCGCCGCACCCCCTGCTCGCCCACCTCGGCGTCGAGCCGCTGTCGCGCGCCCTGGATGGCGCGCGCCTTCATGCGCTCACGCGCGCGCACCGCGCGGCGATCAAGACATTCCTCATGGACAGCCGGCGCATCGTCGGCGTGGGCAACATCTATGCGAGCGAAGCGCTGTTCCGCGCGCGCATCGACCCGCGCCGCAGCGCGCGTCGACTCACCCCGGAGCAGTGCGCGCGCCTCGCGCTCGCCGTGAAGCGCACGCTGCGCGAGGCGATCCGCGCGGGCGGCTCGTCGCTGCGCGACTACGTGGGCACGGACGGCGCCTACGGATGCTTCCAGCTGCGCACCTGGGTCTACGATCGCGCGGGCCTGCCGTGCCGGCGCTGCGGCACGCCGATCCGGCGCATCGTTCAGGGACAGCGATCGACCTACTACTGCCCGGCCTGCCAGCGGACCTAGGACCTGCCGAGCGCGCGCACCTTCTCGGCGAGGCGCTTGCCCACGAGCGGATGCACGAACTTGCCCACGTCGCCGCCGAGGACGGCGATCTCGCGCACCAGCGTCGCCGAGATGAACATGTGCTGCTCCGACGGCGTGAGGAAGATGGTCTCGAAGTCCGGGTACAGGCTGCGGTTCATGCCGGCGAGCTGGAACTCGTACTCGAAGTCCGAGACCGCCCGCAGGCCCCGTATGACCACGTGCGCGTCGTGCGCGCGCACGAACTCCGCCAGCAGCCCGGTGAAGCTCGTCACCTGCACGTTCTTCAGGTCGGCGAGCACCTCGCGCGCCATCTCGGTGCGCTCCTGCAGCGTGAAGAAGGTGCTCTTGCCGCGGCTGATGGCCACGCCCAGGATCAGCGGGTCGAAGAGCTTCGCCGCGCGCCGCACCAGGTCCTCGTGACCTCGAGTCAGGGGATCGAACGTGCCGGGGTACACCGCGCGAATCATGCTGGCTCCCAAGTGAGCAGTTGATAGCTGACCTGTCCGGCGCGCGCCCGCTTCAGCTCGCGCCAGGGCGCGCGCGCCTCCTGCGGTCGCGGCCCCTCCACGTAGACCCGCGCACCGGCGGCCAGGCGCGGCGGCAGCCGCTCGAGCGCCGTCGCGAGGGCATTCTGCCTGAAGGGCGGGTCGAGGAAAACCACGTCGAAGCGCTCGGCGGCGCGCACAAGGTAGCCGAGCGCGTCCTGGGCCACGATCTCCACCGCCCCGGCGCCGAGCGCCTCGCGATTGCGCCGCAAGGCGTCGAGCGCCTCGCGATCGATCTCGACCATCACCACGCGCGCCGCGCCGCGCGAGGCCGCCTCGAAGCCGAGCGCGCCGCTGCCGGCGAACAGATCCAGGCACGCCGCGCCTTCGAGGCGCTGTCCGAGCCAGTTGAACAGCGTCTCGCGCACGCGGTCGGGCGTGGGCCGCACATCCGCGCGCGCCGGCACGCGGATGCGCCGGCTGCGCCAGTCGCCGCCGACGATGCGCACGATGCCGGGCGCGATGCGCTTGCTAGAATTCACCGCGCGATGTTAGCAGCGACCTCGTGGACGGCGCGCCTGAAGAACGGCCTGGCGCGCACGCGCGCCGCCCTCGGCGGCGGGCTCGGCGCGCTGTTCCGCGGCGCGCGCATCGACGAGGCGCTCTACGAGGAGCTGGAGGCCGCGCTGCTCACGGCCGACTGCGGCGTCCCCGCGACGCGCGCGCTGCTCGAAGGCTTGCGCGCCCGGGCGCGGCGCGGCCGCATCGCCGATCCGCTGGCGCTGAAGGGCGCGCTGCAGGAGGAGCTGCGGCTGCTGCTCGCGCCGCTGGAGAAGCCTTTCGATCCTGCGCGCGCGAAGCCGCTCGCGGTGATGATCGCGGGCGTGAACGGCTCGGGCAAGACCACCTCCATCGGCAAGCTCGCCAAGTGGCTGCAGGGCGAGGGCCTGAGCGTGCTGCTCGCGGCGGGCGACACGTTTCGCGCCGCCGCGCGCGAGCAGCTCGTCGCCTGGGGCGAGCGCAACGGCGTCGCGGTGATCGCGCAGGCCTCGGGCGACGCGGCCGCGGTGGTGTTCGACGCCGCCGCGGCGGCGCGCGCGCGCGGCATCGACGTCCTGATCGCCGACACCGCCGGCCGTTTGCCGACGCAGCTGCACCTCATGGAGGAGATCAAGAAGGTGAAGCGCGTGCTCGCCAAGGCGCTGCCCGGTGCGCCGCACGAGGTGCTGCTCGTGCTCGATGCCAACACGGGGCAGAATGCGCTCGCGCAGGTGAGGGCTTTCGACGAGGCGCTCGGCCTCACCGGGCTCGTGCTCACCAAGCTCGACGGCACGGCGAAGGGGGGCGTCGTGTGCGCGATCGCGCGCGAGCGGCCGCTGCCGCTCTACTTCGTCGGCGTGGGCGAAGGCATCGACGACCTGCGCCCGTTCCGCGCCGCCGAGTTCGCCGAGGCGCTGGTTGATTAGCTTCTCGGCGGTCTCGAAGCGCTACCCCGGCGGCCACGAGGCGCTCTCGGGCGTGAGCTTCACGATCGAGTCGGGCGAGCGCGTGGTCGTCACCGGGCCCTCGGGCGCCGGCAAGTCGACGCTGCTCAAGCTCATCCCCGCGATCGAGCGGCCGACCTCCGGCAGCGTGGTGGTAAACGGCCAGAACGTCGGCGCGTTGCGCCGCGGCGCCGTGCCCTACCTGCGCCGCAACCTCGGCCTCGTCTTCCAGGACCACAAGCTCCTCTACGACCGCTCGGTCTACGACAACGTCATGCTGCCGCTTGCGTTCGGCTCGCTCGCGCCTCGCGACGCCGCGCGCCGCGCGCGCGCCGCGCTCGACAAGGTGGGGTTGCTCGCGCGCGAGCGCGCCAACCCCATCCAGCTCTCGGGGGGCGAGCAGCAGCGCCTGGCGATCGCGCGCGCGGTGGTCAACCGGCCCTCGATCCTGGTGGCCGACGAGCCCACCGCCAACCTCGACGAGGCCGCGGCAGGGCAGATCGTGGACATCCTGCTTTCCTTCAATCAGGTCGGCGTGACGCTCGTCGTCGCCACGCACGACCCGGCGCTCGCCGCGCGGCAGGGCAACCGCGTGCTCGGGCTCGAGGGCGGGAGGCTCGTGCGCTCGTGAGGACCTGGCTGCGCCAGCACCGCGAGGCCTTCGCGCGGGCGGTACGCAAGCTCGCCGCGCAGCGCACGGCGAGCCTGCTCAACGCGCTCGTCATCGGCGTCGCGCTCACGCTGCCTGCCGGCGGCTACGCGCTGCTCGCCAACCTGCAGGCGGTCGCGCAGCGCTTCAGCTTCGAGCCACAGCTCTCGGTGTTCCTCGACCCGGGCGCGAAGCGCGCCGAGGTCGAGCCGCGGCTGCGCGCCGACGCGCGCATCGCCCAGTTGCGCTTCGTGCCGCGCGACGAGGCGCTCGCCGAGCTGCGCGTGACCGAGGGCCTCGCCGACGTCGTGGCGGCGCTCGAGTCGAATCCGCTTCCCGACACCTTCGTGCTGCGCGCCGCGCAGGGCGAGCCGGCCGGCCTCGAGGCGCTCGCGGCATCGCTTCGCGCCCTGCCGGGCGTCGCGCACGTGCAGGTGGACTCGGCCTGGGCCGAGCGCCTCGGCGCGCTCGCGCGCATCGGCCGCCTCGCCCTCGTCGCGCTCGCGGCGCTGCTCGCCACCGGGCTCGTAGCGGTGACCTTCAACACGATACGGCTGCAGATCCTCACCCAGCGCGATGAGATCGAGGTTTCGCAGCTGCTCGGCGCCACCGACGCCTTCGTGCGCCGGCCTTTCTACTACCTGGGCCTGCTGCAGGGGCTCGCCGGAGGGCTGCTGGCGCTCGCCCTGCTCTGGGCCGGGCTCACGGTGCTCAATCTCGGCGTTCGCGACCTCGCCCAAGCCTATGGCTCGAGCTTCGAACTCGCCTTCCTCGCCGCTCCCGACGCGGCATCTCTGGTTGCCTTCTCGGCGTTTCTAGGCTGGTTCGGGGCCAGCATATCAGTGAGCAAACACTTGCGATAAGAATGTTTATATTCAATCCTTAGATTCATATTTTCTCGGGAACATCCCGAGGTCTTAGCACTCTAATAGTCCGAGTGCTAACATTGGCTCCAGGGGGTTGAATGAAGCAATCGACGCAAGCGCTTCCGATGGCCTTTCCGCAACCCATGGCGGCGGGAAGCCTCGAGGCCTACATCCAGACGGTGAACCGCTTTCCGCTCCTCACGGCAGAGGAGGAAGTGGCGTATGCACGCCGCTATCGCCAGAAGGGCGACCTCGAGGCGGCACGCCAGTTGGTTCTGTCGCACCTTCGGCTGGTCGTGGCGGTCGCGCGCGGCTACCTCGGTTACGGCCTTTCGCACGCCGACCTCGTCCAGGAAGGCAATATCGGCCTGATGAAGGCTGTGAAGCGCTTCGACCCGGCGCGCGGCGTGCGGCTGGTGTCCTTCGCCATCCACTGGATCCGCGCCGAGATCCACGAGCACATCCTGCGCAACTGGCGGCTGGTGAAGGTCGCCACCACCAAGGCCCAGCGCAAGCTCTTCTTCAACCTGCGCTCGCTCCGGAAGGGCTTCGGTCCCCTGAGCCGGGCGGAGGTCAAGCGCATCGCCTCGACCCTCAAGGTCAAGCCCGAAGAGGTCGTGGAGATGGAGACGCGGCTCGCCGGCCGCGAGCTCGCCTTCGAGGCGGACAGCGACGACGAGGAGGCCTACGCGCCCGCGCAATACCTCGCCGACCCGGGCGCCGAGCCCTCGGAGCAGCTCGAGGCGGTCGAGGAGGAGCAGGTGCGCGCCGCGGGCATCGCGCGCGCGCTCGAGTCGCTGGACGCAAGGAGCCGCCGCATCGTGGAGGCACGCTGGCTCAAGGAGAAGGATGCGGCGACGCTGCACGACCTCGCCGCTGAATTCGGCGTCTCGGCCGAGCGCATCCGCCAGATCGAGGCGAAGGCCATGCAGAAGATGAAGCAGGTGCTGCAGCAGGCGCCGGCGACGCGCGCCCTGCCCGCCCCCGCCGCCAGCTAGCGCAGCAGCGCGCGCAGGTCGGGCGCCAGGTCCTCGCGGATGCGCTCGTGGCGCACGAACAGCCGCAGCCGTCCCTGCGCGTCGATGACGTAGCTCTGCGCGCTGTGGTCCACCGAGTACTCGCCCGGCGCGCTGCCCGGGCGCTTCTCGAAGTAGATCTTGAACTCCTTCGCCACGGCGCGCGTCTGCTCGAGGCTGCCGCGCAAACCCAGGAAGCGCGCATCGAACGCCGGCACGTAGTTCGCGAGGACAGCCTGCGTGTCGCGCTCCGGGTCCACGGTGACGAACAGCACCTGAACGCGCTCGGCGTCGGGCCCGAGCTCGCGCATCACCCCGGCCATGTCGGCGAGAGTGGTCGGGCAGATGTCGGGGCAGTGCGTGAAGCCGAAGAAGACCACCACCGCCTTGCCGCGGAAGTCCTCCAGGCGCCGGGCCTGGCCCTTGTGGTCGGTCAGCTCGAGCGCGCGTCCGTAGTCGACGCCCGTGATGTCCGTGCTCTTGAACTGCGGCCCGCCGGCGTCGCAGGCCGCAAGGAGCAGGCTACAGATAATGATCGGCCAGGAGCGCGGCAAAGAGCAGGGCGAGATACGTGATGGAGTAGCGGAAGGTCCTGCGCGCGAGCGCATCCGTGTACGCGAGGTACACGCGCAGCGCGTAGGCGACGAACACGACGCCGAGCGCGAGCGCGGCGGCGAGGTAGAGCCAGCCGCTCATGCGGATGGCGAACGGCAGCAGCGACACGCCGAACAGGATCAGCGTGTAGAGCAGCACCTGCAGCCGCGTGTAGCGCGCGCCGTGCGTCACCGGCAGCATGGGCAGGCCGGCGCGCGCGTAGTCCTCGGTGCGGTAGAGCGCGAGCGCCCAGAAGTGCGGCGGCGTCCAGGCGAAGATGATGAGAAAGAGCAGCATCGCCTCGGTGGTCACCTCGCCGGTCACCGCCGCCCAGCCGAGCACCGGGGGCATCGCGCCCGAGGCGCCGCCGATGACGATGTTCTGCGGCGTGAGCGGCTTGAGCACCACGGTATAGACGATCGCATAGCCGACGAAGGTGGCGAGCGTGAGCCACATGGTGAGCGTGTTGACGAAGTGCGCGAGCAGCCACAGGCCGGTCCCGCCCACCGCGCCGGCGAAGACCAGCGTCTGCAGCGTCGTCAGCTCGCCGCTCGGCAGCGGCCGCCAGCGCGTGCGCAGCATGAGCGCGTCCACGTTCTGCTCGACCAGGCAGTTGACCGCGGCCGCCGCCCCCGCGACGAGCGCGATGCCGAGCGTGCCGGCAAGCAGCACGCGCGGCGGCACCATGCCCGGCGTGGCGAGGAACATGCCGATCACCGCGGTGAACACGATGAGCGAGACGACGCGCGGCTTGGTGAGCGCGTAGAAGGCGCGCACGCGTTGCAGGTATCCGGTGGAAAGGGCGTGGGTCGTCACGGCAGGCGGCTTGCGGAAGGCGTAGAATTTTATCATGGCAATCAAAGTCTTCGGCCTGCTCGCGGCCGCGGTCGCGCTGCTCGCCGGATGTGGTTCCGAAACGAACAGCAAGCCCGCCGCGCCGGCGCCGCGCGCGCATCTCGTCGAGCTCGCGCCGGCCGAGCCCGGGCGGCTTTCCTACACTGCCGACCGCGCGGGCAGCCTGCGCGCCCTGCGCGAGGTGCGCATCGTCAACCAGGAGGAAGGGCGGCTCACCGAGGTGCGCGTGCGCGAGGGAGACCGCGTGAAGGCGGGCGACGTGCTCGTGCGCTACGACGACAGCATCCTGCGCGCGCAGCTGGACAAGGCCGCGGCGACGCTCGGCCAGGCCGAGCTCGACCACCAGCGCAGCCGGCAGCTGCGCGAGAAGGGCTTCGTGAGCGAGGACGCGGTTTCGCGCGCCGCCACCGCCCTGGAGATCGCCCGCGCGGAAGCGCGGCTGCTGCGCGCGCGCGTGCAGCACATGACCATCGCCGCGCCCTTTGACGGCGTGGTGGCGCGGCGCCTGGTCGAGCCCGGCAACGTCACGCCGCAGCACACGCACCTGCTCACGGTGATCGATCCTTCGAAGCTCGTCACCGACGTGAACGTCTCGGAGCTCGTGATGCCCTACCTCGCGGTGGGGGATTCCGCCGCGGTGCGCATCGACGCGCTGGGCGAGGCGCTGCATCCCGGCGAGATCGTGCGCATCCACCCCGCGATCGATCCCGCGACGCGCACCGGGCGCGTCGAGGTGGCGCTGCATCCGGTGCCGCGAGGCGCGCGCGCGGGGCAGTTCTGCCGGGTGGTGCTGCAGACCGGCGCCTCCGAGCAGCTCGTGGTGCCGCTGGCCGCCCTGCAACGCGACGTGGAGGGCGAGTTCGTCTTCGTCTACCAGCCCGCCGACGGCACGGTGCGCCGCGCCGGGGTAACGAGCGGGCTGCGGCTCGCCGATCGCGTCGAGATCCGCCAGGGCGTGGCGCGCGGCGCGCAGGTGGTGGTGAAAGGCTTCCTCGGCCTCGCGCCGGGGCAGCGCGTCAAGCCCGTCGAGCCGCGCGAGCGCCGCAGCTAGCATGAGCCGCGGCGGCGTCGCCGGCTGGTCCATCCGCAACCCCGTGAGCACCGTGATGCTCACGCTCACCGCGATCGTGCTCGGCCTGTTCGCGCTCTCGCGCCTGGCGATCGACCTGCTGCCGCAGCTCATCTACCCCGAGATCGGCGTGCGCATCATCGACCCGGCGGTGCCCGCCAACATCATGGAGGACCAGGTCACGCGCCAGCTCGAGGAGCAGCTGGCGATCACCGAGGACTCGACCGGCGTCACCTCCACCACGCTCGAGGGCACCGCGGAGGTGGAGCTCTACTTCGACTACGGCAAGGACATCGACGTCGCGCTGCGCGACGCGAGCACGCGCCTGGATCGCGCCAAGCGCTTCCTGCCCACGACCATCGACCCGCCGATCATCTTCAAGCGCGACCCGTCGCAGATCCCGGTGATGGAGTTCGTGGTGTCCTCGCCGCTGCGCGGCATGACCGAGCTGCGTACGTGGACCGACGACATCTTCGCCAAGTACTTCCTCAACCTGCCGGGCGTGGCGGCGGTCGAGGTGGGCGGAGGCCTCGTGCGCGAGGTGCACGTGCTGCCCGACCAGCGGCGGCTGGCGGGCCTGGGGCTGTCGGTGGAGGCGATCGTGCAGGCGATCGAGCGCGGCAACGTCGACGCGCCCGCGGGCCGGCTGCGCATGCTGGGGCAGGAATACACGAGCCGCACCTCCGGCCGCCTGGCGAGCGTCGCGGCGCTCGGCGCGCTGCCGATCCGGCTGCCGAACGGCGAGTCGGTGCCGCTCTCGGAGATCGCGCAGGTGATCGACACGCACGAGGACGAGCGCATCCGCGTGCGCTACAACGGCGTGCCGGGCGTGCGCGTGGCGGTGCAAAAGCAACCCACCGCCAACACCGTGGACGTGGCGGAGGTCGTCAAGGCGCGCCTCGCCGGCCTGGTCGAGGTGCGGCTCGTGCCCGAGGACGTGCGCGTCGACGTCGTCTCCGACCAGTCGGGGTACGTGCGCCAGTCGCTCGACAACGCCACCACCGCCGCGCTCGCCGGCGCGGCGCTCGCCATGCTCGTCGTCTACTGCTTCCTCGGCAGCGTGCGCGGCACGCTCATCATCGGCACGGCGATCCCGATCTCGATCATGATCACCTTCGTCATCATGGCGCTCGGCGGGCTCTCGCTCAACCTGATGACGCTGGGCGGGCTCGCGCTCGGCGTCGGCATGCTGGTGGACAACACCATCGTCATGCTGGAGAACATCGAGCGCCACCAGCGCGAGGGCGAATCGGGCATCGAGGCGGCCGAGAACGCGGCGGCCGAGGTGACGAGCCCGATCATCGCCGCGACCAGCACGAACCTCGCCGCGGTGCTGCCGTTCCTGTTCATCAGCGGGCTGGTGGGGCTGCTGTTCCGCGAGCTGATCTTCACCATCAGCGCCTCGATCGTCGCTTCGCTCATCGTCGCGGTGACGCTGGTGCCCGCGCTCGCCGCGCGCGGCCGGCCGCCGGCGCCCTCGCGCGTGACGCGCGCCGTACGCGCCTTCGTCGCCGCCGCGCAGCGCGTCTACCTCCCCGTGATCGGCGCGCTGCTCAAGGCGCCCTGGCTGGTGGTCGTGGCGGCGTTCCTCCTGCTCGGCGTCTTCGCCCTGCAATTTGCGCAGCTCGCGGGCAAGCAGGCGTTCCTGCCCGTCATGGACGACGGCCGGGTGCAGGTGCAGGTCGTCACCGACCCGGGCAGCGCGCTCGAGGAGATGGACCGCACCGTGCGCCTGCTCGAGCGCCTGGCGCAAGCGCAGGGCGCGGTGGAGGGCGTTTCGGTGATGTCGGGCGGCTCCATCTTCGGCCGCTCGCAGCGCGAGCGCCCCAACCGCGCCACGATCAGCATCCAGCTCGTGCCGGTTTCCCAGCGGACGATGGACGTCGAGCGGTGGGTGAGCGCCTATGCGCGCGCGGTGGCTGCCGAGCAGCTCGCCGGCGTCAAGGTGCTGGCGCGGCCCTCGGGCCTGCGCGGCGTGCGCGTCTCGCGCGCCGAGGAGGACGTGAGCGTGCGGGTGCAGGGGCCGGACCTCGACGTGCTCGCGGCGATCGGCGACCGGCTGGTCCAGCGCCTGCGCGGCCGCCCGGGCCTGAGGAACGTGCAGCACTCGGCCGAGGAGAGCCGCCAGGAGTTCGCGGTGCGCATCGACCGCACGCGCGCCGCCGAGCTGGGCGTGGACGCGACGCTCGTCGGCCGCGCGCTGCGCGTCGCGCTCGACGGCATCGTGGTGAGCGACTTCATCGAGGGCGACCGCGCCTACGACGTGCGCGTGCGCCTGCCGCGCGGCGCGATCGACAGCCCCGCGGCCATGGAGGCGATCCTGCTCTTCGGCGCGCAGGGCGGCCGCCCCGCGGCCTATCTGGGCGACGTGGCGCGCGTGGAGCTGGTGGTGGCGCCGACCGAGATCCGGCGCGAGAACCAGCGGCGCATCGTCGAGGTGAGCGCGGCGCTCACGGGCGAGCGGCCCCTGGGCGAGGTGGTGGGCGACCTGCGCGAGAACCTGCGCGGCTTCGAGCTGCCGCCCGGGTACTCGCTCTACTTCAGCGGCGCCTTCGACAGCCTGGCGCGCGGCAACGTGCTGGTGGGCACGCTCGCGGGGCTCGCGCTCTTTCTCGTCTTCGTGGTGATGGCCGTACAGTACGAGTCGCTGCGCAACCCGGCTGTGATCATGATCGGCGTGCCCTTCGCCCTCATCGGCGTCGTGATCGGGCTGGGCGTCACGCAGCTGCCGCTGTCCATGCCGGTCTGGCTCGGCATCATCATGCTGATCGGGGTGGTGGTGAACAACGCCATCGTCCTCGTGGAGTACATCGAGATCATGCGTCGGCGCGGCGAGGCGCTGCTCGCCTCGATCCTGGAGGCGGCGCGCCTGCGCCTGCGGCCGATCCTCATGACCACGCTCACCACCGTGGCGGGCATGTCGCCGCTCGCGCTCGGCCTCGGCGAGGGCGCGGAGATGCTGCGCCCGCTCGCCGTGTGCATGGTGTTCGGGCTGCTTTTTTCGATGCTGGTGAGCCTGCTGCTGATTCCCGCGATCTACCTGCTCGCGCACCGGCGCGCGGCCGCGCGCGGCGCTAGCCGAAGCCCGCAACCTTCAGGAGCCGCTGCAGGTCCTTGAGCATGCGCGAGGGATCGGGATCCCTCGGGTAGCGCATCATCAGGTTGCCGAGCGGGTCCACCACGTAGATGTGGTCGGCGAGCGCGCCCGCCGCCGGGAACTCCGCGGCCAGCGTGCCCGCCGGGGTGACCTGCGCCCCTTCGATCGCCGCGAGCAGCGCGGCGCTCGGCGTCCCGCCGTCGGTGAGCAGCCACAGCCGCGCCACGCGATCCTGGTCCTTGCCCTGCGCGCGGTGCACCTGGCGCATGAAGTAGAGCTTGCGCTCGCAATACGCGTCGCACGCCGCGCGATCGAAGCTCACCAGCACCCACTTGCCGCGCAGCCGCTCGAGCGCGGCGCCGCCGACCGGGCGCGGGGGCAGCAGCTCGCCGTAGTTCGACGTCGTGCCCGGCGCCCAGTCCAGCCAGTACGCGAGCCACGCGAGCGCAAACGGCGCCGCGAAGAACAGCGCGAGCAGCACGAGCTTGGCGCGCGCGCGGCGGCGGGGATCAGCGGGCAGCAGGCGCACGACGGAAGGAGAGCACGACGAACAGGATCACCGAGAGCGCGGCGAGCGTGTACCACTGCAGGGCGTAGCTCTCGTGCGTGCGCACGCCGGCGTCCGGCGGCGGCCAGTTGCGCGCGAGGCCGTCGGGAAACGGCGAGTGCTGCTCGAGCACCCAGGGCTCGAGCGCGAGCCCCGACCAGGCGGCGAAGGTCGCCACCTCGACGTTCTGCCAGACGCGGCCCTCGGGCCGCGCGCCGCCGCCCGGATCGTAGGCGCGCGGGAAATGCTCCAGCACGCGGCCCTCGATGTCGTGCTTGCCGGGCGGCGTGCGGATCTGCGGCAGCTGCTCGCGGTGCGCGGGCGCCGCCACCCAGCCGCGGTTGACGAGCACGTGCCGGCCGTCGGCGAGCCTGAGCGGCTGCACCACGTGATAGCCGGGGCGCCCGCGATTCACCTTGTTGTCGATGAGCACCGTGTAGCGCTCGAGGAACTCCCCGCGCAGCGTGACGCGCTGCTCCGCGAGCGCCGCGGCGCGCTTCTCCTCGGCGCGCCCGGACTGCCAGTTGCCGAGCAGGATGCCGGCCGCGCAGCCCGCCACGGCCAGCGCGAACGCCCAGAGGCGCGGGCGGAAGGAGTATCCTCGGATCATGCGCTACGTGGTGATCGTCGTGCTGCTGCTCATCGTCGCGAGCCTGGGCTCGGCGCTCGTCTTCGTGTTCAAGGACCGCAGCGACTCGCGCCGCGCCGTGAAGGCCCTCGCCTGGCGCGTGGGCCTGTCGGTCGGGCTCTTCCTGTTCCTGATGGGAGCGTACTACTTCGGGTTGATTCCCGGGAGGTTGTAGAAGTCGGGCGCTGGCGACACGCGCGCCGCGATGCCTCCGTTCGGTTTTCCATCGTCTCCCCTTTTTTCCGGCCGGGTGAATCTTCCGGCCGGAAAAAAGGGGAGATGTATTGAAAGGCGAAAACCCGCGACGATTCCCGTTTCGTCGCCCGCCCGCCTTACAGCCAGTACACGAAGATGAACAGCCCCAGCCACACCACGTCGACGAAGTGCCAGTACCAGGCCACGCCCTCGAAGGCGAAGTGGTGGTCGGGCCTGAAGTGGCCCTTGAGGCAGCGCGCCCAGATCACCGTCAGCATGATCGCGCCGATCGTCACGTGGAAGCCGTGGAAGCCGGTGAGCATGAAGAAGGTCGAGCCGTAGGCGCCGGTGGTGAGCTTGAGGTTGAGGTCGGCGTAGGCGTGGCTGTACTCGTAGGCCTGCACGAAGAGGAAGATGACGCCGAGCGCGATGGTGAAGAACAGGAACCAGTTCAGCATCGCGCGCTTGTTCTCCTTCAGCGCCCAGTGCGCGATGGTCACCGTGACGCCGGACGAGAGGAGCAGCAGCGTGTTGATCGCGGGGAGCCCCCAGGCGCCCATGGGCGAGAAGGTCTCCTCGAAGCCCGGGCCGGCGTTGGGCCAGGTCGCCTTGAAGTCGGGCCACAGCAGCTCGTTGTGCGTGAGGCTCGCGAGGTCGGGCACCGACAGCACGCGCATGTAGAACAGCGCGCCGAAGAACGCCGCGAAGAACATCACCTCGGAGAAGATGAACCAGCTCATGCCCCAGCGGAAGGAGACGTCCTCCCAGCCGTGGTACTTGCCGCCCTCCGACTCGGCGATCACGTCGCCGAACCAGCGGAACATCATGTAGATCACCAGCATGGCCCCGGCGGCGATCGACACCCAGCCGCCCTTCATGCCGTTGAACACGAACACCGCGCCCAGCGCCATGAGGAAGAGCGACATCGAGCCGAGCACCGGCCAGTACATGGGCTGCGGCACGTAGTAGTGCTGTCGTTGGGTGGTTGCGCCTTGCGCCATCGTCTTTTCTCCCAGACCTGTTTTCCTGCGAACCCGGTTTGCGTCAGCCGGCCACGATCCGGACGACCGTGACCAGCGTGAATACGAACAGCGCCGCGAGCACGAGGCCCGCGGCGATCACCTGCAGCGGCCGCAGGGGCACGCGTTCGTGGTCGGCCTTGCGCCGGATGCCGATGAGGCCGAAGAACACGGTCTTCGCGACCTCGAGCGGCCCCGCCTGCCGCGGCTGCGCCATCACGTGCGACCCCCGCGCCCGGCGACCTCGAAGAAGGTGTAGGAGAGCGTGATCGTGCTCACGTCGCGCGGCAGCCGCGGATCGACCACGAACACGAGCGGAAAGCGGCGCGTCTCGCCCGCGGCGAGCGTCTGCTGCTGGAAGCAGAAGCACTCCAGCTTGCGGAAGTGCTCGCCGGCGCGCGCCGGGCCGTAGCTCGGGATGGCCTGCGCGGTGACGGCCTCCCCGCGCACGTTGGCGAGCTCGTACTCGACGGTGGCGAGCTCGCCCGGGTGAACGGTGACGTGGCGCACGAGCGGACGGAAGTGCAACGGCAGATTGTGGGCGTTGGCGTCCAGCTCGACGGTCACCGTGCGCGTGGCGTCCACCTGGGTGTTCACGGCCTGCACGACGTCCGGCTTCACGAAGTCGTTGACGCCGAGCGCGCGGCAGATCGCGTCGTAGAACGGCACCAGCGCATAGCCGAAGCCGAACATGGCGAGCGCGACCACCGACAGCCGCAGGAGCATCCTGCGGTTGTCCTGCTCGCGCGCCGGCTGCGCCTCGCTCATGGCTTCATGATCCAGTACTTGATCATCACGCCGACGAACCACGCGAGCGCGATCGAGGCGAGGATCAAGCCGGTCTTCGCGTTCTTCGACAGCGCCATTTCCCTAGCGCAGGTCGGGCTGCGGGTCGAAGCTGTGGTAGGGCGCCGGCGTCGGCAGGTGCGTCCACTCCAGCGAGTCCGCGCCCTCCCAGGGCTTCTCGGGGGCCTTCGCGCCGCTCCGGATGCACTTCACCACGATGTACAGGAACAGCAGCTGCGACAGGCCGAAGCCGAAGGCGCCGATCGAGCTCACCTTGTTCCAGGTCTCGAACATGAGCGGATAGTCGGGGATGCGCCGCGGCATGCCGGCGAGGCCCGAGAAGTGCTGCACGAAGAAGGTGACGTTGAAGAAGATCATCGTCAGCCAGAAGTGCCACTTGCCGAGCGTCTCGTCGTACATGCGCCCGGTCCACTTCGGCAGCCAGAAGTACACGCCGCCGAAGGCCGCGAACAGGGCCCCCGCCACCATCACGTAGTGGAAGTGCGCCACCACGTAGTAGGTGTCGTGCAGCTGGATGTCGATCGGCACGAGCGAGAGCACGAGGCCGGTGAAGCCGCCGAGCGTGAACAGGAACAGGAAGCCGATCGCGAAGAGCATCGGCGTCTCGAAGGTGAGCGAGCCCTTCCACATGGTCGCCACCCAGTTGAACACCTTAACGCCCGTGGGCACGGCGATGAGCGTCGTCGCGTACATGAAGAACAGCTGCCCGGTCACCGGCATGCCGACCGTGTACATGTGGTGCGCCCACACGATGAACGAGAGGATCGCGATCGCCGAGGTGGCGTACACCATGGAGGCGTAGCCGAACAGCGGCTTCCGCGAGAACGCCGGGATGATCTGCGACACCACGCCGAAGGCGGGCAGCGCGATGATGTACACCTCGGGGTGGCCGAAGAACCAGAAGATGTGCTGGTAGAGCACCGGGTCGCCGCCGCCGGCGGCGTTGAAGAAGCTGGTGCCGAAGTGCCGGTCGGTGAGCGTCATGGTGACCGCGCCCGCGAGCACCGGCATCACCGCGATCAGCAGGTACGCGGTGATCAGCCAGGTCCAGACGAACAACGGCATGCGCATCATCGTCATCCCCGGCGCGCGCATGTTGAGGATCGTGGTCACGATGTTGATCGAGCCCATGATCGAGCTCATGCCCAGCAGGTGCACGGCGAAGATCGTGAGGTCCATGCCGATGCCCATCTGCACCGTGAGCGGCGCGTACAGCGTCCAGCCCACGCCCGGGGCGCCGCCCGGCATGAAGAACGAGAGGATGAGCAGCGACGCGGCGAACGGCAGGATCCAGAACGACCAGTTGTTCATGCGCGCGAAGGCCATGTCGGGCGCGCCGATCTGCATGGGGATCAGCCAGTTCGCGAAGCCGACGAACGCCGGCATGATCGCGCCGAACACCATGATCAGGCCGTGCATGGTGGTCATCTGGTTGAAGAAGTCGGGATCTACCACCTGCAGGCCCGGCGAGAACAGCTCGGTGCGGATCACCAGCGCCATCACCCCGCCCACCAGGAACATGGCGAAGCTGAACCACAGGTACATCGTGCCGATGTCCTTGTGGTTGGTGGTGGTGACCCAGCGCATCAGGCCGCTGTAGCCCCCGTGGTGGTCGTCGTGACCGTGGCCGTGGGCGTGGGTGTCTACGACTGCGCTCATCGCTATTTCCTCCGGGCCTTGATGTCGGCGGGCTGCACGATCTCGCCCGTCTGATTGCCCCAGTTGTTACGCGTATAGGTGATCACCGCCGCGAGCTCCACGTTGCTGAGCCGCGCGAAGGACGTCATGGCGGTGTTCGGCCTGCCATTCAGGACGATGTCGATCTGCGCGGCTTTCGGGCCGAGCACCGCCTTCGAGCCGTCGAGCGCCGGGAAGGTGGGCGGCACGCCTTTGCCGCTCGCCTGGTGGCAGGCGACGCAGTTCGTCGCGTAGACCTTCTCCCCGCGTGCCTTCAGCTGCGCCAGGGTGTAGGCCTGCGTGTCGTCCTCGGCCGCCCTGGCGGCGAGCGCCTTGCGCTCGCCCACCCACTTGGAATAGTCCTCGGCCGAGACCACGCGCACCACGATCGGCATATAGCCGTGGTCCTTGCCGCAGAGCTCGGTGCACTGGCCGCGGTACACGCCGGGCCGGTCCGCGCGGAACCAGATGTCGCGGATGAAACCGGGAATCGCGTCCTGCTTGGCGCCGAAGGCGGGGATCCACCAGGCGTGGATCACGTCCGCCGCCGTGGTGAGCACCCGCACCTTCTTGCCCACCGGCACCACCATCTCCTGGTCCACCTCGAGGAGGTAATGCTCGCCCTTCGCCTCGCGGTTCTCGATCTGCGCGCGCGGCGTGGCGAGCGTCGAGACGAAGCTGATGCCCTCGCCCTCGCCCTTGATGTAGTCGTAGCCCCACTTCCACTGCATGCCCGTCACCTTGATGGTGAGGTCGGCCTGCGACGTGTCCTTCTGCGCGATCACCACCTTGGTCACCGGCCAGGCGATCAGCACGAGGATGATCGCCGGGATCACCGTCCAGATGATCTCAACAGTGGTGTTCTCGTGGAACTGCGCGGCCTTGTGCCCGATCGACTTGCGGTGCGCGTAGCAGGACCAGAACATGAATCCGAACACGCCCACGAACAGCACGATCACGAGCACCATGACCATCTCGTGCAGCCAGTGGATATCCTCGGCCATCCTCGAGGCCGCCGGCTGCAGGTTCCAATCCGCGGCGACGGCGAGGCCGCTCAACGCAGCAAGCAGCGCGCCCAGACCCAGCTTCTTCAGCATCATTGCCCCTTCCCGATCAGACTTGCAATCTTCTCCCGAGCTCGGCGGCGAATCCCGCGCGCGCCTCCGCCTCGAGGTGCCGGCCGACCTCCAGCTCGGCCTGCGGGGCGCGCAACATGACGTGCCCCTCCTCCCATCGCACGCGCGCCACGCGCGCGTCCAGCTCGTAATGCCTCACCCGCTCGGCCTCGCGCACCTCGATCCGCAGGCGCCCGCCCGAGAGCTCGATGCGCTCGCCGTCGCCCGCGTGCCGCGCCGTCAGCCAGAACGCGCCCGCGAGCAGCGCGAGTTCCAGCCCCGCGAAGGGCAGGATCATCCATGCGCCAAAGAGCGCAAAGCCCGCCGCGATGCCCGCCGAGAGCGCCGCGAGCATTCCGTAGGCGAGCAGCAGGCCGCGCGGTGAGATCGAGCAATTGCGCTTCAGGATCACGCGGAAACCCGCGTCCGTGGCCGCAAACTCCGACTCGCGCCGCGGGAAATTCCTGCTCGAGCCGCCCACCGTGCACCGGCCTCCGCGTGCCGCAAAAAAATGCCGCGTAACATTAGCATAGGTCAAGCGCGCGGGGAAACTAGCGGTCCGCACGTCGGAACTGCACGATGCTGCGCCCGTCGGCGCTCGTGCGCGGCGCGGACCTCCACGCGTGCCCGTAGACGACCTCGATGGACGCGGCAGCGCCCGCCGCGCGCAGCGCCGAGCGCAGCCCGCGCCCCGAAAGTCCCCGCGCGCGGTCGCGCCGCGCGAGCGTCTGGCCGCTCGCGCGCAGGTCGGCGAGCAACCCGTCCGCGCCGCGGTAAGCGAGCCGGATCATCTCCATGTCCATCACGGGCGCGGAAAATCCCGCGGCGACGAGCGCGTCGCCCCAGTCGTGCAGGTCGGTGAAGCGGTGCACGCGCGCCTCGCCCGCCGCCGCGCGCAGCTCCTTCAGCGTGTCGGGCCCGGCCACGCTGAACATGAGCAGCCCCCCGGGCGCGAGCACGCGCGCGAGCTCCGCAAGCGCGGCGCGCGCGTCGGCCGCCCAGTGCAGCGCCATGTTGGACCAGGCGAGCTCCACGCTCGCGGCGGCGAGCGGCAGCCGCTCCAGGCGGGCGCACACGGCGTGCGCGCGCGCGCCGCGCAGCCGCGCGCGCCAGGGGAGCGCGCGGCGCGCCCGCGCCAGCATCGGCAGGGAGAAATCCAGCACCAGCTGCGCCGCCCCGGGATAGCGGCTCGCGAGCGCCGCCGCCTGCGGCGCGGGACCGCAGCCCGCATCGAGGATGCGCCGCGGCTCGAGGCGCACGACGTCCAGGCGCTCGAGCATGCGCGCGCCCACCTCGGCCTCGAGGCGCGCGGCCCGCGCGTAGGTCGGCGCGGCGCGGTCGAACCGGCGGCGCGCCGCGCGCGCGTCGATCTCAGCCACCCGGGGCGAGCAGCCTTTCGATCGCGGCGGACACCGCGAGGATGCGCCGGTCGGCCATCGCGGGCCCGAATACCGTGAGCCCGACGGGCGCGCTCCCCGGCGCGTGGCACGGCAGCGACGCCGCGCAGCCGTCCAGGAAGTTCACCACGCCGACGTTCCTCAGAATGCGGAAATTCCAGCCGAAGTAGGCTTCATCGCTCGCGTCCGCCTCCGCGATCGTGGGCGCGACGCAAGGAGCGGTCGGCATGAGCATCGCGTCGTAGGGGGCGGCGCGCGCCTCCACGGCGCGCATGTACGCCGCGCGCGCCAGCCCCAGCTCCACGTAGTCGGCGGCGCTCATCTCGCGCGCGAAGTGGATGCGCTGCGCGATGCGCCGGTCGTACTCCCCGAGGCGGTCCTGCCAGCGCCGGTGGATGGCGATCGCCTCCGCCCCGGCGAAGCCCCCGCCCTTGAAGTACTCGGCCTGCCGCTCGAACTCCGGCACAGGCGCGCGCGTCAGCGCGGCACCCGCGGCCGCCAGGCGCGCGAGCGCCGACTCGAAGGCCGCGCCGACCTCGGCATCGAGATCGTCGAGGAGCGAGCCTTCCGGCACGAGCAGCCGCAGGCCCTTCACCGGAAACTCGGGCAGCGGCGCCCCGGGCTCGCCCGCGAGCAGCGCGTCGTAGGCCGCGCAGCAGGCGACCGAATTGGCGAGCGGTCCTACGGTGTCGAGCGTAAAGGACAGCGGAAACGCGCCTTCGCGCGGCACGCGGCGCTGCGTCGGCTTCCAGCCGGTCACGCCGCAGAGCGCCGCGGGCAGCCGGATGGAGCCGCGCGTATCGCTGCCGAGCGACATCACGGCCATGCCGTCGGCCTGCGCCACGCCCGCGCCGCTCGAAGACCCGCCGGGCACGCGCCCCGTCTCGCGGTCCCAGGGATTCCTCGGCGTGCCGTAATGCGGATTGATCCCCGTCGTGCCGAAGGCGAACTCCACCATGTTGGTGCGCCCGACGATCACCGCGCCCGCGGCGCGCAGGCGCGCCACCGCCGGCGCGTCGGCCTTCGCCGGCGGCGCATCGGCGAGGATCCGGGAGCCCGCGCGCGTCACCTCGCCCGCGACGTCGTACAGGTCCTTCACCGAGACCGGCAGCCCCTCCACGGCCGAGCGCACGACGCCCGCGCGACGCAGCCGGTCGGACTCGTCGGCCGCGGCGCGCGCGCCGTCGGCGGTCACCTTGAGGAATGCGCGCGCGCCCTCGCCCGCGGGATCGGCGATGCGCGCGAGCGCCTGCTCGACGAGCGCGCGGCTCGAGGTGCGGCCCTCGGCGAGCTCCCGGGAAAGCGCGGCCACCGTCCACATGACCGGCGCAGTCTAGCGCACAATATTCGCGATGCTCGGCAGCTTCGTGCGGCGCGCGGCGCAACTCGCCTTCGGCGGCAGCTGCTTCCTGTGCCGCGGCGCGGCGGGTGACGTGCTGTGCGCCGAGTGCGCGGCGGACCTGCCGCGCCTCGCCGCGCCGCGCTGCCCGCGCTGCGCCGACGACTCGCCCGCGGGCGAGCCCTGCGGGCGCTGCCTCGCGCGGCCGCCCGCCTTCGACGCGACGCACGCGGCGCTCGCCTACGAGTTCCCGGCCGACGTGCTCGTGCAGGCGCTCAAGTTCCGCGGCGAGCTCGCGCTCGCGCCGCTCCTCGGCCGCCTGCTCGGCGCCTGCCTGCCGCGCGGCGCGCCGCCCGACTTCGTCCTGCCGGTGCCGCTCGCCGCCGCGAGGCTGCGCGAGCGGGGCTTCAATCAGGCGATGGAGGTCGCGCGCCACGCCGCGCGCGCGGGCGGCGGTCGCCTCGCGCCGTGGCTCGCCGAGCGCACGCGCGACACCGCGGCGCAGCTCGAGCTGCCGGTCGCCGAGCGCGCGCGCAACGTGCGCGGCGCGTTCCGCTGCACGCGAGCGCTCGCGGGCGCCGCGGTCGCGGTGGTGGACGACGTCATGACCACGGGCGCGACGCTCGATGCGCTCGCCGCGGTGCTGAAGGACGCCGGCGCCTCGCGCGTCGTCAACTGGGTGGTGGCGCGCACCCCCGCCCCCGCGCATGGTTGAGATCGTCCTCGTCGCGCCGGAGATCCCGCCGAACGCGGGCAACGTGATCCGGCTCGCGGCGAACGCGGGCGCGCCGCTGCACCTGGTCGAGCCGCTCGGCTTTTCCATGGACGACCGGCAGCTGAAGCGCGCGGGGCTCGACTACCGCGAGCTCGCGAACGTCGCGGTGCATTCCGGCTGGAAGGCCTTCGAGGCGACGGTGCGCGGCCGGCGCCTGTTCGCCTGCACGACGCGCGGCGCGGTGAGCGCCTTCGACGCGCGCTATGCGCCGGACGACGTGCTCGTCTTCGGCGCCGAGACGCGCGGGCTGCCGCAGGCGCTGCTGGAGACCTTCCCGCTCGAGCGGCGCATCCGCCTGCCCATGCGGCCCGGCAATCGCAGCCTCAATCTCTCGAACGCCGTCGCCGTCGTGGTGTACGAGGCCTGGCGCCAGCTCGGCTTTCCCGGGGCGGGCTGAGCCGCACCTCCGCCTTCGGATCGCGCGCGAGCAGCCGCTCCACCGCCTGCATGGGCGCGAGGCGCGCCTCGAGCACGGCGACCACGGCCTGCGTGATCGGCATGTCCACGCCGAGGCGCGCGGCGTGGCGCAGCGTCTCGCGCGCCGAGTGCACGCCCTCGGCGACGTGGCCGAGGCTATCGAGGATGCGCGCGAGCTTGCGCCCGCGCGCGAGCGCGAGGCCCACCCGGCGATTGCGCGACAGGTCGCCCGTCGCCGTGAGGATGAGGTCGCCTGCCCCCGCGAGGCCCATGAAGGTCTCGGCACGGCCGCCGAGCGCCACGCCCAGGCGCGTGATCTCCGCGAGCCCGCGCGTGATGAGCGCGGCGCGCGCGTTCTGGCCGAGCCCGAGCCCGTCGGCGATGCCCACGGCGATCGCCATCACGTTCTTCACCGCGCCGCCCACCTCGACGCCGACGAGGTCCGCGCTGTGGTACACGCGCAGGCGCCCGCCGTGCAGCACCTTGGCCGCGGCCGCGGCGAACGCGGCGTTGCGCGAGGCAAGCGTGAGCGCGCAGGGCAGGCCGCGCGCGACCTCCTGAGCGAACGACGGGCCCGAGAGCGCGCCGCAGGCTTCGCCCGGCCCGAGCACCTCGTCGACCACCTGGTGCGGCAGCAGCCCCGTGCGCGGCTCGAAGCCCTTGCACAGCCAGACGAGCGGCACCTCGGCGCAGCGCGCAAGCACCTCGCGCAAGCCGGCCACGGGCGTCGCGACGACGATCAGATGGGGGCGCCGCGGCCAGCCCGCGGTCACCTCGAGGCGCGGCGGCAGCTTGATGCCGGGAAGATAGCGCGCGTTCACGCGGCGCCGCGCGATCGCCGCCGCCTGCGCGGCGTCGCGCGCCCACAGTGTCACGTCGTGTCGGCTGGCGAGCGCGGCGGCGAGCGCGGTGCCCCAGGCGCCCGCGCCGAGCACCGCGATGCGGCTCACGCGCCCCAGACCTGGTCGGTGCGCACGTAGCCGTCGGCGCCGTCGGCGTGGCGCACGCGCAGCCACCCGCCGGGCGCCATGCCGAGAAGCTGCAGCGCCACGTTCTGCGCCGCGACGAACGAAACCGGCGCGCCGTCCTCGGGCCGCACGCGCGCCTCGGCGGCAGGCGCGATCACCACCACCGTGCGCTCGTCGACGAGGGACTTGCGCTCCACCCAGGTGAGCGTGCCGGTGTGGTCGCGCACCTTCACCCAGGCCTCGAGGTTCACGATGACCTCGACGGGATAGTGGCGCGAGGCGACGTACATCGGCTTGGCGTTGCGCGAGGGCGCGTCGTAAAGGACGACGGCGGGCTCGCCCACGCTGAGGAAAGGCCCCGCCTGCGCGTGCGCGGCGGCGAGGACGAGCGCGAGTGCGGCGGCGGCGCGGCGCACGGCCTAATGCTCCGCCTGCGCCTGCGGCGCCGCGCCCGCCTGCTGCTGCAGGCGCTGCGCGTACAGGGCCTCGAAGGACACGGGCGAGAGCAGCACGGGAGGAAAGCCGCCGCGCGTCACGAGGTCCGAGATGGTCTCGCGCGCGTACGGATAGAGGATCGTCGGGCAGGCCACCGCGAGCAGCGGCTCGAGGTCGGCGCTCGGCACGTTCTTCAGCGAGAAGATGCCGGCCTGCGCCGCCTCGGCGAGGAACAGCGTCTTCTCCCCCGCCTTGGCGGTCGCCGTGACGGTGATCGACACCTCGTACAGGCCCTCGCCGAAGCGCTGCGACTCGTTGCGCACCTGGATCTCGAGCTGCGGCTGCTGCGCCTCGAGGAACACCTGCGGCGCCCCCGGGATCTCGAGCGAGAGGTCCTTCACGTAGATCTTCTCGATCTGGAAGCTCGGCTGCGGCTGTTCGTCGGCCATGGGCTCTAGGTCCTTTCGGTCTCGAGGAGTCGGTCGAGCGCGCCGTCGGCTTCGAGCGCGTACAGGTCATCATAGCCGCCGACGTGGCGGCCGCCGATCCAGATCTGCGGCACGGTATCGCGACCCGCGCGGCTGCGCATCTCGGCGCGCCGCGCCGGCTCCAGGTCCACGCGCACGGTCTCGATGCCGGTCACGCCCTTCTTCGCGAGCAGCCGCTCCGCGGCGCGGCAGTAGGGGCAGGCCGCGGTCGCGTACATGAGCACCTGCGCCAAGCTATTTCTCCACCGGCAGGCCGCCTTGCAGCCACGCGCGGAAGCCCCCCGTGAGGTTGAACGCCTGCTCGAAGCCCCGCGCCTTCAGCAGCCGCACCGCGCGCGCCGAGCTGTTGCCGATCTCGCACATGACGATCACGGGCTTCTTCTTGTGCTTGTCGAGCTCCTCGATGCGCTTTTCCAGCTCGGCGAGCGGCAGGTTCCTCGCGCCGAGGATGTGGCCGGCGGCGTAGGAAGCCGCGTCGCGCACGTCGAGCACGAGCGCGTTCTCGCGGTTCATGAGCTGCGTCGCCTGCAGCGTGTTCACCGAGGCGCCGCCCGCGCCGCGCAGCATCGGCCAGAGCAGCATCGCGCCGGAGCCCACCGCGGCGGCGACGAGCAGGATGTTCTTCTGCAGGAATTCGAGCATGCGCGCGACATTATAATGGGCCGCATGTACCGGCTCGTCCTCCTGCGCCACGGCGAATCGACGTGGAACCGCGAGAACCGCTTCACCGGCTGGACCGACGTCGACCTGTCGGGCGCCGGCGTCGAGGAGGCGCGCGCCGCCGGCAAGCTGCTGCGAAGCGAGGGCTACGAGTTCGACATCGCCTACACGTCCGTGCTCAAGCGCGCCGTCCGCACGCTGTGGCTCGCGCTGGAGGAGATGGACCGCTGCTGGCTGCCGGTGGAAAAGCACTGGCGCCTGAACGAGCGCCACTACGGCGCGCTGCAGGGGCTGAACAAGGCCGAGACCGCGGCGAAGTTCGGCGAGGCGCAGGTGCTCGCCTGGCGCCGCAGCTACGACACGCCGCCGCCCGCGCTCGAGCCGGGCGATGCGCGCTACGAGGCCGGCGACCCGCGCTATGCCGGCATGCAGGTGCCGCTCACCGAGTGCCTGAAGGATACCGTGGCGCGCGTGCTGCCGTACTGGGAATCGACGCTCGGGCCCGCGGTCAAGGCCGGCAGGCGCGTGCTGGTCGCCGCGCACGGCAACTCGCTGCGCGCGCTCATCAAGCACCTCGACCGGGTGTCGGATGCCGACATCGTGGGCCTGAACGTGCCCACCGGCGTGCCCCTTGTCTACGAGCTCGACGCGAAGCTCGAGCCGCTCAAGCACTACTACCTGGGCGACGCCGCGGAGATCGAGCGCCGCGTCGCGGCCGTCTCCGCCCAGGGGAAGGCGAAGGCCTGAAGCGCCTCTTCGTCGCCCTGCTCGCGGCCGCCGCGGCGCTGCCGGCGCGGGGCGGGCGCGAGGAGGACCTCGCGGCGCTGCGCGCCCGCATCGAGGCGCTGCGCCAGGACCTCGGCGAGAAGGAATCCAGCCGCCGCGAGGCGCGCGACCAGCTGCGCGACTCCGAACGCGCCATCTCGCAGGCCAACCGCAAGCTGCGGCAGCTGGAGGCCGAGCGCCGCGGCGCGCAGGCCGAGCTCGAGCGCCTCGGCGCGCGCCAGCGCGCGCTCGGCGCGCAGCTCGGGCGGCGCCAGGCGGCGCTCGGGCGCCTGCTCGCGGCGCGTCACGCCGCGGGCGCCCCCGATGCGCTGAAGATCGCGCTCTCCGGGGAGAACCCCTCCGACGTCGCCCGGCGCCTGCACTATCTCGCCGAGCTCTCGCGCGCCACCGCGCGCCTCGCGCAGTCGCTGCGCGCGGATCTCGCCGAGGCCGAGGCGCTGCGCCGCGCCACCGAGGCGCGGCGATCCCGGCTCGCGGCGATCGAGTCGGAGAGCCGCGCCGATCGCGCGCGCATCCTCGAGGAGCGCGGCGAGCGCCGGCGCGTGCTCGCGCGCATCTCGGGCGACATCCGCAAGGCGCGCCGCGCGCTCGGCACGCTGCAGGCCGACGAGCGGCGCCTGGCGCGCCTGGTCGAGGAGATCGGCCGCGTGCTCAAGGCGCGCCCCGGCGCGGGCTACGCGCGCGTGGAGAGCGTGCCGCGGCTCGGCTCGGTCGCGGGACCGTTCTCCGGCCTGCGCGGCAAGCTGCGGCTGCCGGTGCGCGGGGAGCTGGCGGCGCGCTTCGGGCAGGCGCGCGAGGAAGGCCCTGTCGGCAAGAAGGGCGTCTTCATCCGCGCCGCGGAGGGCCAGCCGGTGCTCGCGGTCGCCGCCGGCCAGGTGGTGTACGCGGAGTGGATGCGCGGCTACGGCAACCTGCTGATCGTGGACCACGGCGAGAACTATTTGTCGATCTACGCCAACAACGAGTCGCTGCTCAAGCAGACCGGCGACCCGGTGGCCGCGGGCGAGGCCATCGCCACCGTCGGCGCGAGCGGTGGCAACGAGCAATCGGGGCTATACTTTGAGCTCAGGCACCTGGGCCAGGCTTTCGATCCGCTGCGCTGGGTGGTCCTGAAGTAGAAGGCGACCGCAAGCTCATGAGCAAGCTCAGGAATCTCGGTTTGATCGCGCTCGGCGTCGTGGCCGGCGTGCTGCTCAGCCTGCAGTTCCAGGCCGTGGCCGACCGCGCCGCGCGCGGCCCGCTGCCCATCGAGGAGCTGCGCGCCTTCACCGAGGTGTTTGGCGCCATCAAGCAGAACTACGTCGAGCCCGTCGAGGACAAGAAGCTGATCACCGAGGCGATCAACGGCATGCTCTCGGGGCTCGACCCGCACTCGGCCTACCTCGACGCGGACGCCTTCAAGGAGCTGCAGGTCGGCACGCAGGGCCAGTTCGGGGGGCTCGGCATCGAGGTCGGGATGGAGGACGGCTTCGTCAAGGTCATCTCGCCGATCGAGGACACGCCGGCGTTTCGCGCCGGCGTCAAGCCCGGCGACCTGATCACCCGCCTCGACGACACGCCGGTGAAGGGCATGACGCTCGCCGACGCGGTGAAGCGCATGCGCGGCAAGCCGAACACGAAGATCACGCTCACCATCGCGAGGAAAGGCGAACCGGCGCCGATCGTGGTCACGCTCACGCGCGCGGTGATCCGCGTGCAGAGCGTCAAGTCGAAGGTCATCGAGCCGGGGTACGGCTGGGTGCGCGTGTCGCAGTTCCAGGAATCGACCGCCGAGCATCTCGTGCGCCATCTCGGCAACCTTTACAAGCAGGGCTCGCTGAAAGGGCTGGTGCTCGACCTGAGGAACGACCCCGGCGGGCTGCTCTACGGCGCGGTGGCGATCTCCTCGGCGTTCCTGCCGGAGGGCAAGCTCGTGGTGAAGACCGACGGCCGCACCGAGGACGCGAGGAAGGAGTTCTTCGCCACGCCCGAGGACTACCAGCGCGGCGTGCGCGGCGACGTGCTCGCCAAGCTGCCGGCAGCCGTGAAGTCCGTGCCGATGGTGGTGCTGGTGAACGGCGGCTCGGCCTCGGCATCCGAGATCGTCGCCGGCGCCCTGCAGGACCACAAGCGCGCCACGGTCATGGGCACGCAGACGTTCGGCAAGGGCTCGGTGCAGACCATCATGCCGCTCGGCAACGCCACCGCCATCAAGCTCACCACGGCGCGCTACTACACGCCGAGCGGGCGCTCGATCCAGGCGAAGGGCATCACGCCCGACATCGTCGTCGAGGAGCCGGGCGCTTCCGCCCAGATGCGCGTGCGCGAGGCCGATCTCGAGCGCCACCTGGAAGGGGACGCGGAGCAGAAGAAGGCTGCCCCGCGCGTGCAGCCCGCGCCCGCGGCGCCGGCGACCGAGCTGCCCAAGCCGATCGAGCTGGGCTCCAAGGACGACTTCCAGCTCGCGCAGGCGCTCAACTTCCTGCAGGGCAAGGCCGTGCAGGGAGAGCCCTCGAAGGCCGTCGCCGAGAACAAGTCCGGCAGCTGAACGACCAGCAGCTCCTCCGCTACTCGCGCCACATCCTCCTCGTCGAGTTCGGCATCGAGGGGCAGGAGCGGCTGCGCGCGGCGAGCGCGCTCGTCGTCGGGGCGGGTGGCCTCGGCTGCCCCGCGGCGCTCTACCTCGCGGCGGGCGGCGTCGGCCGCCTCGTGATCGCCGACGCCGACGCCGTGGACCTCACCAACCTGCAGCGGCAGATCCTCTACCGCACGCAGTCCGTGGGCGCGAAGAAGGTCGAGGAAGCGAGCAAGACCCTCGCCGCGGTGAATCCCGACGTGGAGATCGTGCCGCTCGCGCAGCGCGTGGGCGAGGCCGAGGTCGACGCGCTCGTCGCGAGCGCCGACGTGGTGCTCGACTGCTCGGACAACTTCGCCACGCGGCATCTCCTCAACCGCGCCTGCGTGCGGCACGCGAAGCCGCTCGTCTCGGGCGCCGCCATCCGCTTCGACGGCCAGCTCATGGTCTTCGACCTGAGGCGGCGGGAGGCGCCCTGCTACGCCTGCCTCTTTCCGGAGTCCGGCGAGGTCGAGGACGTGCAGTGCAACGTGATGGGCGTGCTCGCGCCGCTCGTCGGCGCGATCGGCGCGCTGCAGGCCGCGGAAGCCGTGAAGCTGCTCGCGGGCGCGGGCGAGACGCCGCTCGGCGCGCTCACGCTCTTCGACGCGAAGGCCTCGGAAGTGCGCAGCGTGAAGGTGAAGAAGGATCCGGGCTGCGCGGTGTGCGGCGCGCGCTAGCGCGCCTCGCCCCGCCGCACGCGGCGCTCGAACTCCACCAGCTCGTCCAGCGCCGGCAGGTGCTTCGGCTCATGGTCGAGGTCGGCCTTGCCCGCGACGATGGCCTCGAGCCAGGTCCGGCAGGTCCACTCCTGCGGCGTCGCGCGCTCGAAGATGTCGTTCAGCGCCTCGTTCGCCTTGCGCCGCGAGAGCGCGCGCGTGCGCTCCTCGAAGGCGAGCGACGCGGTCACGCCCTCCTGGCGCTCGATCGCGCTGCGCGCGAACTCGAGGTAGCCCTCGGCGGCCGCCGCGCGCTCGGCATTGCGCTCGCGCCAGGCGGACAGCGCCTCGTCGAGGTTGCCGCCCAGGCGCGCTTCGTAGCGGCGGCAGTTGCGCACGACGTTGGCGACGACGAGGCCGTGGGTGACCGCGTAGACCGCGGCGTTGGTGCGCCCGGGCGTCACCTCCAGCCCCGAAGCGGCGACGAGCGCGGCGGCGAGAAGCCCGATCAAGCGGCGAGGAAGGCGCGCTGCGCCGCCCAGCCCTCGGTGGGCCGGCGCGCGAAGCCGCTCTTGGCGAACTGGTGCAGCGCGCCGATGGCGTAGCGCAGCAGCGCCGCGGCGTGCGCGGCGGCGTCGCCGTCGGCGGCGGCGCGCAGCGATTGCTTGACCGTCGCCTCGAACCGGTCGAAGAACTGGTTCATGCGCGCCTGCAGCCGCTCGTGCTCGCCCACCAGCGCGTCGCCCGTCATCACGCGCACCATGCCGGGGTTCTTCTCGGCGAAGGCGAGCAGCATCTCGACGAGCCGGTCGGCCTGCTTGCGGCCGTCGGCCTCGTCGGCCGTGATGCGGTTGGCGAGGCTGAACACCGAGCTCTCGATGAACTCGATCAGGCCCTCGAACATCTGCGCCTTGGAGGCGAAGTGCCGGTAGAGCGCGGCCTCCGACACGTCGAGCTTCGCCGCGAGCGCCGCCGTGGTGGTGCGCTCCCAGCGCGGCGCCTCGAGCATCTCGGCGAGCGCCTTCAGGATCTCGAGCTTCCTCTCGCCTTTGGCCCGGGGCATCGGAAAATTCTACTTCTACTCGCGCGCGGTGCGGAAGACGCGCCGCGGCAGCTGCGTGACCGAGCCCACGCGCAGGTCCACGTACGGGGGGCTGCGCCGCTCGCGGCTCACCCACACGGTGCCCATGCCCAGGCGCTTGGCGGTGCGCAGGTTCTCCAGCATGTCGTCCACCAGGGCGCAGCGCCGGGGGTCGAGGTCGTGCTCGCGCAGCAGCACGCGAAAGCCCTGCAGCGCGGGCTTGCCGCGGAACCGCGAGGTCTCGATGGTGTAGACGTCGTCGAAGAAGCGTCCCACGCCGAGCGCGCGCAGCACGCCCTGCACATAGTGGCGCGGGGCGTTGGAGAAGATCACCTTGCGCCCCGGCAGGCGCGCGAGCGCGTGGCGCACCGCGGCCTCGCGCACCACCATGTCGGCGAGCTCGGGGAAGCGGTGCGTGGCGGCGAGGAACTCGCGCGGGTCGGTGTTGTGATGGCGCATCAGCCCGTTCATGGTCGTGCCGTAGCGCTGCCAGAAGCCCCGGCGCATCTCGTTCGCGCCCGCCTCGTCCAGGTCGAAGCGCTTCATGAGGTAGGCGTTGATCTGCTCGTGCATCGACGGGAAGATCCTCGCCTGCGCGTCGTGCAGCGTGTTGTCGAGGTCGAAGATCCACACCCGCCGCGAGGGCGGCAGGGCGACGAGGCGCATGGGGCTACTTGCTCTTGATGAGCGTGCCCACGCCCTGGTCGGTCATCACCTCGAGCAGCAGCGCGTGCGGCACGCGCCCGTCGATGATGTGCACGCTCTTCACGCCGTTGCGGGCGGCGTCCAGGGCCGAGCCGATCTTGGGCAGCATGCCGCCCGAGATCACGCCCTTGGCGACGAGGTCGTCGATTCTCTTCGGCGTGAGCCCGGTGAGGAGCTTGCCGTCCTTGTCGAGCACGCCGGGCGTGTTGGTGAGCACGACGAGCTTCTCGGCGCGCAGGATCTCGGCGAGCTTGCCGGCGACGAGGTCCGCGTTGATGTTGTAGGTCATGCCGTCGGCGCCGGTGCCGATCGGCGCCACCACCGGGATGAAGCCCGCCTGCTCGAGCGCGGAGATCACGGAGGGATCGATGGACTCGATCTCGCCCACCTGCCCGAGGTCGACGCGGCCGCTGGTGGCGCCCGCGAGCAGCATCTTGCGCGCGCGGATCAGCACGCCGTCCTGGCCGGTGAGGCCGACCGCCTTGCCGCCCGCCTGGTTGATGAGCTCGACCACTTCCTTGTTCACCGTGCCGCCGAGCACCATCTCCACCACGTCCATGGTCTCGCGGTCGGTGACGCGCATGCCCTGCACGAACTCGCCCTTCTTGCCGAGCTTGGCGAGCATCTGCTCGATCTGCGGCCCGCCGCCGTGCACGACGACGACGTTCATGCCGACCAGCTTCAGCAGCGCCACGTCGCGCGCGAAGCCCGCCTTCAGCGCCTCGTCGGTCATGGCGTTGCCGCCGAACTTGACGACGATCGTCTTGCCGTGGAAGCGCTGGATGTAGGGCAGCGCCTCGGCGAGGATGCGCGCCTTCTGGGCGGCGTCCGCCTGCGGGTCGTGCGGCGCGTTCATGATGCGGCCGATTCTACAGACAAAAAAAGGGCCGGTGCTTTCGCACCCGCCCTTTGCCTGCGCGGTCCGCGGCTACTGGATCGTGATCTGCTTGCGCGCGGCGGCCGCCTTCTTCGGCAGGGTCAGCTCCAGCACCCCGTCGCGGTACTTCGCCTCGACCTTCGCCTCGTCGAGCTCCTGCGGCAGGGTGAAGCTGCGCGTCGCCTTGCCGTAGACGCGCTCGACGTGCAGCACGCGCTCGTCCTCGCGCGCCTCGCGCTCGCGCTTCAACTCGGCTTCCAGCGTCACCTGCGCGCCGTCCACGCTCACCTTGATGTCTTCCTTCTTCACGCCCGGGATCTCGGCGCTCACCTGGTAGGCGCCGTTCGACTCGGCGACGTCCACCCTGATGCGCGGCGCCGCCGTCTCGCGGGGCTCGTAGCCCATCGGGCGCACGAAGAAGCCCTTGAACAGGTCGTCGACCAGATCGTTGAACGGGTCATAACGCGTCACGTTGCTCATGTCATGTCTCCTTTGCATGTCCTGTCGGGCCCTCGCGGTCCCGTGCCGTACAGGTAGGGGCGGCGCGGGCCGTTTCAAGCCCCCGGCGCCACTTACAATCGGCCGTACCGATGGCTCCCCCGGACGACTTCCGCAGCCGGCTCGAGGCCCTGCGCCCCTACCTGCTGCGCTACGCGAGCCTGCAGCTGCGCGACGCGGCGGCCGCGGAAGACTGCGTGCAGGAGGCGCTCGCGGCGGCGCTCGCCGGGGAGGCCGGGTTCGCCGGCCGCGCCGACCTGCGCACCTGGGCGACCGGGATCCTCAAGCACAAGATCGTCGACCACGTGCGCCGCCAGGCGCGCGAGCCCGCGCTGCCCGATTCGGGCGAGGAGGCATTCGACGACTTCGAGGGCCTGTTCGCGAAGAACGGCCACTGGCTGCAGCGGCCGGCGGCCTGGAGCGACCCCGACGGCGCGCTCGAGCAGCAGCAGTTCTTCCGTGCGCTGCAGCTGTGCCTCGAGCGGCTGCCCGCGCGCACCGCGCAGGCCTTCATGATGCGCGAGCACCTCGGGCTGGAAACCGCCGAGATCTGTAAGGATCTCGGCATCACGCCGACCCACTGCTGGGTGCTGCTCTACCGCGCGCGCATGACGCTGCGCGAATGCCTGCAGCAGACATGGTTCGGAAAATGATCGGCGTCATCTCCTGCAGGGAATCCACGCGCCTCGCCTCACAGGCGCTCGACCGCGAGCTCGCCTTCGGCGAGCGCGTGGCGCTGCGCGTGCACCTGGTGATCTGCCTGGGCTGCCGCCGCGCGGGGCGGCAGATGGAGTTCCTGCGGCGCGCCGTCGGCCGGCTCGCCGATCAGGAGCTCACGCGAGGCACTGCTCCAGGCCCGCGGTAAAGAGGTCCTTCGGCAGGTTCTTGCCGATGAACACGAGGATGGAGGACTTCTTCTCGCCCTTCGCCCAGGGCTTGCCCATGTCGCCGCCCATCATCATGTGCACGCCCTGGAAGACGACGCGGTTCGCCTTCCCCTTCATCCACAGCACGCCCTTGTAGCGCAGCAGGTCCGGGCCGTAGACCTGGATCATGCCGGAGAGGAACTGCTCGAGCTTGTCGCCGTCGAAGGGCTTGTCCGAGCGGAACACGAACGAGCCCACCTCGTCGTGGTGGTCGTGGTGCGTGTCGGCGAGGAACTCGGGGTCGAGCTCGAGGATCGCGTTCAGGTTGAAGCCGCGCAGGTCGAGGAGCTCGTCGATCGGCGCCTCGCCGAAGTGCACCGGCCTCACCGGCGCGCGCGGGTTCATGCGCTTGATGCGCTCGGCGAGCGCGCGCACGTCCTCCTCGGACACGAGGTCGGCCTTCGACAGGAGGATGCGGTCGGCGAAGCCCACCTGCTCCTGCGCCTCGCGGAACTCGTCGAGCTGCTTCGGCGCGTGCTTGGCGTCCACCACGGTGAGGATGGAATCGAGCAGGTAGTAGTTGCCGATCTCCTCGTCGGTGAAGAAGGTCTGCGCCACCGGTCCCGGGTCGGCCATGCCGGTGGTCTCGATCACCACGCGGTCGAACTCGAGCTCGCCCTTGCCGCGACGCTCCTTCAGCGTGCCGAGGATGCGGATCAAGTCGCCGCGCACCGTGCAGCAGATGCAGCCGTTGTTCATCTCGACGATCTGCTCGTCCGACCTCTCGATGAAGTCGGAGTCCACGCCCACCTCGCCGAACTCGTTCTCGATCACGGCGATCTTGCGCCCGTGGTCTTCCTTGAGGATGCGGTTCAGCAGCGTCGTCTTCCCCGCGCCGAGAAACCCGGTGAGGATCGTCACCGGCACCATCTGGTCCTGTTGCATGGCGCCAGTATAAATGGGGACGGACCTCAATTTCCCCGTTTGCAGCTGCAAACGGGGAAATTGAGGTCCGTCCCTAATTGCGCAGCACCAGCAGGCCCTTCAGGTAGTCGGCTTCGGGGAATTCCAGCGCCACGGGGTGGTCGGGGGCGGCGTGGAAGCGATCGAGGATGACGGCCTCGACGCCCGCGTCGAGCGCGGCGCCGGCGACGATGGACTGGAAGAGCTCCGCGGACACGCCGCCCGAGCAGGAGAAGGTCGCGAGCAGCCCGCCCGGCGCGAGCAGCTTGAAGGCCTGCAGGTTCACGTCCTTGTAGGCGCGCGCGGCGTTGGCGGCTTGCGCGGCCGTCGGCGCGAACTTCGGCGGATCGAGCACCACCAGCCCGAACTTCGCGCCCGCATCGCGCAGCTTGCGCAGGTGCGCGAAGGCATCGGCCTTCACGAACTCCACGCGGGAGGCATCGAGCGGATTGGCAGCGAGGTTCTCGCGCGCGACCTCCAGCGCCGGCGCCGAGCTCTCCACCGCGACGACGCGCGCGGCGCCGCCGGCGAGCGCGGCCACCGCGAAGCCGCCGGTGTAGCAGAAGCCGTCCAGCACCTCGCGCCCCGCGGCGAGCGCGCGGATGCGCTGGCGATTGTCGCGCTGGTCGAGGAAGAAGCCGGTCTTCTGGCCTTCCTCCACGTCGACGCGGAAGTTGAGCCCGTGCTCGACGATCGGGCAGCGGCGCGCCTCGCGATTGCCGCGCACGAAGCCGGCGCGCGCCTCCAGGCCCTCGAGCTTGCGCACCTCCGCGTCGGAGCGCTCGTAGATCGCCTCGCAGCCGGTTTCCTCCACGAGCGCATCGAGGATCGCCTCGCGCCAGCGCTCGGCGCCCGCCGAGAGGAACTGCGCGACCAGCACGTCGGCGTAGCGGTCCACCACCACGCCGGGCAGGCCGTCGGACTCGGCGTGCACGAGGCGCAGCGCGTTCGTGTGTTTCGCCGCGGGCAGCGCGGCGCGCAGCGCCACGGCGCGCGCGACGCGCGCGCGCAGGAACGCCGCGTCGATCGTGGCGCCCGGCTCGAAGCTCCACACCCGCGCGCGGATCTGCGAGACGGGGCTCCACGCCGCAGCCGCGAGCACGGCGCCCTCGGCGCTCCGCACCTCCACCGAGTCGCCCGGCGCGGGCTTGCCCACGACGTGCGCCACCGCGCCGGAGAAGATCCAGGGGTGGCGGCGCTTCAGGGACTTCTCGCGCCCCTTCTTCAGGACGAGCGCCGGGCTCACTTCTTCCTCGCGCGCGGATGCGCCGCGTCATAGACGCGCGCGAGCGCCTGGTAGTCGAGGTGCGTGTACACCTGGGTGGTGGAGATGCTCGCGTGGCCGAGCAGCTCCTGCACCGCGCGCAGGTCCTGCGAGGACTGCAGCACGTGGCTCGCGAACGAGTGACGCAGCATGTGCGGGTGCAGCCGCCCGGGCAGCCCCTGCGCCGCCGCGAGGCGCCGCAACTGCCGCTCGACCACGCCCGGCGCGATGCGCCGCCCGCGCGCGCCGACGAAGAGCGCTTTCTCCTCCGGCGCCGCGAGCTGCGCGCGCGCGCCGAGCCAGGCTTCGAGCGCCTGCTTCGCGCGCGCGCCCACCGGCACCGTGCGCGTCTTCGCGCCCTTGCCCGTGACCGTCACCTCGCCCTGCGCGAGGTCGAGGCGCCCGTCGCCGAGATCGAGCGCGACCAGCTCCGCGAGGCGCAGGCCCGAGGAGTACAGGAGCTCGAACATCGCGCGGTCGCGCAGGGCCTCCGGGTCCTTCGCCGGCCCGCCCTCGAGGAGCTTCGCCACCTGCTCGACCGAGAGCGCCTTCGGCAGCCGGCGCGCCGCCTTCGGCGCGCGCACGCCCTCCACGGGGTTCGCGCCGCAGCCCTTGTGGCGCGCGAGCCAGCGGTACAGCCCGCGCCAGGCCGAGAGCAGGCTCGCGAGCGTGCGCGGCGAGAGTCCGCGCGCGTGGAGCATCGCCACGAAGCGGCGCACCTGCGCGGCATCGAGCGCGGCGAGGCGCGCCTCGCCCATCAGGACGAGCAGGGCCTTCAGGTTGCCTTCGTAGATCTCGAGGCTGCGCCGCGCGAGGCGCCGCTGGTGCGCGAGCGCGCCGAGGTACTCGCGGACCGCGGCCTCGTCCGGATGCGTGGCGGCTATCCCCGGAGATGCGCGGCGAGCGCGGCCGCCGTGAGCTCGCCGATGCGGCGCAGGTACAGCGTGCCCATCTCGGCGTAGAAGCGCTGCGCGTCCTCGCTGCCGAGCGCGAGCAGCCCCGCGGCCGTCGTCTGCCCGAGCGGCACGAGCGCGAGCGAGCGCACGTGCCCGGCGGCGTCGCCGAACCAGGCGAGGAACGCGCCGCCCGCGCCGGCCGCCGGGCCGCAGAGCGGCGCGCCCATCGCCTCGACCTGCGCGCGCAGCGCCTCGTCCACCGGCGCCCCCTCGGGCGCCCCCGCCGGCGCCGTCCAGCCCCAGACGCGCAGCGCGACGTGCGGCACCGAAAAGTCCTCGCGCAGGTGGAACTGCAGCGCCTGCGCGACCGCGGCGAAGTCGCGCGCCGCGACGAGGCCCACGGCCAGCCGGTGCACCTTCTCGCTGATGGCGTCGTTCGCCTCGCCGAACGCGAGCAGCTCGCCGAGCTTCGCCTCGAGCGCCTTCACCTTGTCGCGCAGCGACAGGATCTGGCGCTCCGAGAGCGGGATCGCGCGCCCGCCGTAGGGATGCGGCACGTAGATGGACTCGAGCAGCTCGGGGTGCTGGTCGAAGAACTGCGGGTGCGTGCGGAAGAACTGGGCGGCTTCCTCGGGGCTCATGCGGCGCTCGGCCTCTTCTTGTCGGTCACACTTCGATCGATCCCTCGAACACGGTGCGCGCGGGACCCTTCATCAGCACGGCATTGTCGCCGCCCGCCCAAGCGACGGTCAACGTGCCGCCGCGCGTCTCGACGCGCACGGGCGAGGCGAGCAGCCCGCGCGCGATGCCCGAGACGGCGGCCGCGCAGGCGCCGGTGCCGCAGGAAAGCGTCTCGCCCGCGCCGCGCTCCCACACGCGCAGCCGGATCGAGCCGCGATCCAGGATCTGCGCGTAGCCCGCGTTCACGCCCTCGGCGAAGCGCGCGTGTCGCTCGAGGAGCGGCCCCTGCGTCGCCACGGGCGCGGCGTCCACGTCGGCGACGAGCTGCACCGCGTGCGGGTTGCCCATGGAAAGGAGGGCGAGCTCCGCGCGCGCGCCGCCGACCTCCAGCGTCTCGACGAGCGGCGCGGCGAGGCGCGGCGCGCCCATGTCCACGCTCACCTCGCCGTCGTCCTCGAGCCGCGGCACGATCACGCCGCCGCGCGTCTCCACGCGGATCTCGCGCTTGTCCGTCAGGCCCTTCGCGTGCACGAACTTCACGAAGCAGCGCGCGCCGTTGCCGCACTGCTCGACCTCGCCGCCGTCGGCGTTGAAGATGCGGTAGCGGAAGTCGCAGCCGGCGAGGGAAGGCTTCTCCACGACGAGCAGCTGGTCGCAGCCCACGCCGAAGTGCCGGTCGGCGAGGCGCCGCACCTCCCCGCGCGCGAGCGCGAACGGCGCGCGCGTGCAGTCGAGCACGACGAAGTCGTTGCCCGCCCCTTCCATCTTGGTGAACGCGACTAAAGGCACGCGCGCAGGCTCGCGCAGACGTGGTCGATCTGCTCCTCGGTGAGCTGCGGGTAGATGGGCAGCGACAGCACCTCGTGCGCGGCGGCTTCCGAGGCGGGCAGCGCGAGCCCGCCGTAGTCTTTCGCGTACACCGGCTGGCGGTGCAGCGGGATCGGGTAGTACACGCCGCTCGCGACGCCCGCTTCCGCGAGGCGCTTCCTCACCTCGTCGCGGTTCTTCACGCGCACCGTGAACTGGTGATAGACGTGCGCGCCGCGCCCGTGCGCCGCGGGCAGCTCGAGCGGCGCGCCCGCGAGGAGCGCCCGGTAGCGCGCCGCGTGCGCCTGGCGCGCGGCGGTGTAGCGCGCGAGCCGCGGGAGCTTCGCGCGCAGCACCGCGGCCTGCAGCTCGTCGAGCCGGCTGTTGTAGCCGATCTCCTCGTGCAGGTACGTCTGCCGGCTGCCGTGGTGGCGCAGCATCCGCAGGCGCTGGTCGTGGCGCGCCTCGCGCGTGGTGACGAGCCCCGCGTCGCCGTAGGCGCCGAGGTTCTTCGTCGGATAGAAGGAAAAGCACCCGAACTCGCCCCAGGCGCCCGCCTTCGTGCCGTCCCAGTCGGCGCCGATCGCCTGCGCGCAATCCTCGATCAGCACGAGGCCGCGCCGCGCGCACACCTCGGCGATCTCGTCCATCGCCGCGCACTGGCCGAAGAGGTGCACGACGATCACCGCGCGCGCGGCCGGGGTGAGCGCGCGCTCGAGGCTCGCCGCGGTGAGGTTGAAGGTGGCCGGGTCGACGTCGGCGAACACCGGGCGCGCGCCGACGTAGGCGATCGCCTCCGCGGTGGCGATGAAGGTGAAAGCCGGCGTCACCACCTCGTCGCCCGGCCCGATGCCCGCGGCACGCAGCGCGAGGTGCAGCGCATCCGTGCCCGAGTTGCAGGCGACCGCGTGCGGCACGCCGCACAGAGCGGCGATCTCGCGCTCGAGCGCCGCGCCCTCCGGCCCGAGCACGAAGTGACCCGAGGCGAGCACGCGCTCGAACGCCGCGCGGATCTCGGCGCCGATCTCCGCCTGCTCGGCGGCGAGGTCGAGGATGGGCACTTTCATGCGGTGGCCCTGAAGCGCTCGAGCCGCGCGCGCACCAGGCGCCCGACCTCCAGCGCGAGCGCGAGCGCCCGCCGGCCGTCCCCGCCGGTGACGAGCGGCGGCCGAGCGCCGCGCACGGCCTCGACGAAGTTCGCGATCTCCGCGCGCAGCGCGTCGCGGTCGTCGAAGGCGTCCTCGTCCTCGGCGATGTCGCCCTTCCTCGCGTCGCGCCGCACGACGCGGAGCTTTCCGGTCTGCAGGTCGGCCGAGGCGTAGCGGTCGTGCTGGAACACGCGCAGCTTTCTCACCGGCGACTGGCTCACGCGGCTCGCGGAGAGGTTGGCCACCGCGCCGTCGGCGAACTCCAGGCGCACGTTGGCGATGTCGATCGAGTCGGTGAGCACCTGGAAGCCGCAGGCCGAGACCTGCGCGAGCTCGGCGCCGCCCTTGAGCGCGAGCACGAGGTCGAGGTCGTGGATCATGAGGTCGAGCACCACGTCGACGTCGATGCCGCGGTGCTTGAAGCCCGAGAGCCGCTCGCAGTCGACGAACAGCGGCTTTTCCACCGCCGCGGCGAGCGCGCGGAACGCCGGGTTGAAGCGCTCGAGGTGCCCCACGGCGAGGAGCGCGCCGCGCTGCCTCGCGAGCGCGACGAGCGCGTCGGCCTCCTCCAGCGTCTTCGCGATGGGCTTCTCCACGAGCACGTGCACGCCCGCCTCGAGGAAGCCGCGCGCCACCGCGTGGTGCAGCTCGGTGGGCACCGCGATGCTCACGAGATCCACGCCGTCGATCAGCTGGAGCGGATCGGCGTGCGCCGCGCAGCCGTGCTTCGCGGCGATCTGCCGCGCGCGCGCGGCGTCGGCGTCGGCCACGGCGACGAGCTCCACGCCCTTCATGGCGGCGAGCTTCTCGGCGTGGTACTGGCCGAGGTAGCCCACGCCCACCACGGCGGCGCGCAGCGTCTTGCGGTTCACGGCGCTCATTCTAGCCGCTCGTAGAACGGCGCCTCGCCCGGCGGGCGCGTCTTGAAGCGCCTGTGCATCCACAGGTACTGCTCGGGCATCTCGAGCACCTTGCGCTCGATGTAGGCGTTCATGCGCCGCGTGTCGGCTTCGACGTCGTCGGTGGGAAAGTCCGCCCAGGGCGGCTCGATCCGCGCCACGTAGCCCGCCCCGCCCGGCAGCATGCGCGTCACGCAGGGCAGCACCTTCGCGCCCGCGAGCTTAGCGATGCGCGACAGCCCCGGCACCGTGGCCGCGGGCACGCCGAAGAAGGGCACGAAGATCGCGTTCCGCGGCCCGTGGTCGAGGTCGGGCAGGTAGTAGAAGGGGCGCTTCTCGCGCACCATCGCGTTGACCGCGGCGCGCACGCCCTCGCCGCGCATGACCATGCGCTGCTTGCCGAAGCGCGTGCGCCCGTGCCGCAGCAGCCGCGTGAAGCGCGGGTCCTTCTGCCGCGCGAACATGGCGACGATGTCCACCTCGGCGGTGACGCGCGTGCCGCCGGCATCGAGCCCCACGAAGTGCGGCACGAAGAGGATCGCGGGCGCGTCGCCCAGGGCCTTCAGGTGCTCGAGGCCCTCCAGGCGCACCAGGCGCGCGATGCGGCTGCGCGAGGACCACCAGAGGATGCCGCGCTCGACGAAGCTCCTCGTGAAAGCGCGAAAGTGCGCGCGCGCGAGGCGCTCGCGCGCGGCGGGTTCCATGTCCGGGAAGCAGCGCTCGAGGTTGATGCGCGTCACGCGCCGGCGCTCGGGGATCAGCCAGAAAAGGAGCCCGCCGAGCGCGTTGCCGAGCGCCGCCTGCGCGCCGAGCGGCAGGAAGTGCACGAGCCACATGAGCGCGAAGACCAGCCGGCTCATGCGGTGGGCGGCGGCGGCGCGCCGGGCGGGCGCTTGTAGCGGTTGTAGCCCCAGAGGTACTGCTCGGGGCACTCGCGGATCGCCTCCTCGAGCGCGCGGTTCACGCGCCGCGCGGGCGGCTCGCCCTCGCGCGCCGGCGCGAGCGGCAGCACGCGCATGTGGTAACCCTCGCCGCGCGGCAGGCGCCGGCACATGACGAGGAAGGCGGCGACGTCCGCCCGCGCGGCGAGCTTGCCCGCGAGCGTCATGGTGTAGGCCGGACGGCCGAAGAACTCCGCCCACTCGCCTTCGCCCTCGGCGGGCACCTGGTCGGGGAGGATGCCGATCTGCTCGCGGCGCTTGAGCGCGGCGAGCAGCTGGCGCACGCCGCCCAGGTTCGCCGCGGCGAGACGCACGTTCTCGCGCGCGCGGCCCGCTTCCATCGCGCGGCGCAGGCCCTCGCGCTTCGCGGGCCGGTAGAGCACGGTGATCGGCGAGAAGCCGGCGACCACGTGCGGCGTCACCTCGAAGCAGCCGAAGTGCGGCGTGAGGTAGACGATGCCCCGGCCTTGCGCGCGCGCCGCGTGCACGGCCTCCAGCCCGTCCACGCGCCGCACGAGCCGCACGATCTCCTCGCGCGGCGCGAGCCACAGCTTCGGGGCCTCGGCGATCATGCGGCCGGCCTCCATCGCCGCGGCGCGCACGAGCCGCGCTTCGCGGTAGCCCGCCTGCGCGAGGTTTGCGCGCGTGCGCCGGCGCCAGGTGGGCGAGAGCGCGAGCATCGCGAGGCCGAGCGCCCCGCCCAGCGCGTGCGCCGCGCGCAGCGGCAGGCGCGCCAGCAGCTGCATCATCTGCTATCCTTCAGGCCTTTTTTGCGGGGCGATGCGATGAGTGATTATCTGTTTACTTCCGAGTCCGTTTCCGAGGGCCACCCGGACAAGGTGGCGGACCAGATTTCCGATGCGGTGCTGGACGCGATTCTAAGCCAGGACAAGAGCGCGCGCGTCGCCGCCGAGACCCTGGTGAAGGACAACCTCGTGGTGCTCGCCGGCGAGATCACGAAGCGGCGCGAGGCGCACGTCGACTACCAGGAGGTCGCGAGAAAGACCATCCAGAGGATCGGCTACACCGACCCGAAGATCGGCTTCGACGCCGAAGGCTGCACCGTCGTGGTGGCCTACGGCGAGCAGTCGAAGAACATTGCCCAGGGCGTTGACCGCGAGGTCGACATGGACCAGGGCGCGGGCGACCAGGGCCTCATGTTCGGCTACGCCTGCGACGAGACGCCCTCGCTCATGCCGGTCGCCATCTACCTCTCGCACCGCCTGGTCGAGCGCCAGGCCGAGCTGCGCCGCGACGGTCGGCTGCCCTGGCTGCGGCCCGACGCGAAGAGCCAGGTGACCATCAAGTACGTGAACGGCAAGCCCGATGCGATCGACACCGTCGTGCTCTCCACCCAGCACGCCTCGGGCATGACGCACAAGCAGATCGAGGAGGCGGTGATCGAGCAGATCATCAAGCCCGTGCTGCCGAAGAACTACGTGAAGGGCAGGATCAACTACCTCGTCAACCCCACCGGCAGCTTCGAGATCGGCGGGCCGAAGGGCGACTGCGGCCTTACGGGACGGAAGATCATCGTCGACACCTACGGCGGCTCCGCGCCGCACGGCGGCGGCGCCTTCTCCGGCAAGGATCCGTCGAAAGTGGACCGCTCCGCGGCCTACGCCGCGCGGTATGTCGCGAAGAACATCGTCGCCGCGGGCCTCGCCGCCAAGTGCCTGGTGCAGCTCTCCTACGCCATCGGCGTCGCCAAGCCCACGAGCGTCATGGTGACCACCGAGGGCACGGGCAAGATCTCCGACGAGAAGCTCTCGCAGCTCGTGCTCGCCAACTTCGATCTGCGCCCGCGCGGCATCATCCAGATGCTCGACCTCCTGCGCCCGATCTACGAGAAGACCGCCGCCTACGGCCACTTCGGGCGCGAAGAGCCCGAGTTCACGTGGGAGGCGACGGACAAGGCGCTGGCGCTCAAACAGGCGGCGTAGTCGATCGTCGAAGGCACCGCCTTCGTTTGGTTTTCCATGGTCTCCCCTTTTTTGCCGGATGAATCTCCCGGCAAAAAAGGGGAGATGTATTCAAAGGCAAAGAACGCCAGGCACGGACGCTTTCTCGTCGCCAGCGCCTGACTACTTGTAATTCGCCGAATTCCCCCGCGGATACTCCGGGTGTATCTCGAAGAGCTGCGGGTTCGCCGGGTTCACCGTCACCCGCACCCAGCCCGAGTCCGGCCAGCCGAAGGTCTCCAGCCGCGTGAGGTTCTCGAAGAAGCGCTTGGTCTTCGGGTTCATGAGCGGCTTGCCCGTGCGGTAGATGTGCGTGTCGCCGTGCACGTAGAGCACCGGCTTCGCGTAGCCCTGCATCTCCTCGATCAGCGCGTCCAGAATGCCGTCGTAGGGGCTCGCCTCGGGCTCTTTCGGCGCCTTCGCTCCGCGCACGCCGCGCACGTAGCGCGACGCGTAGGACGCCGTCCACCGGTTCTCGAATCCGGGGTTCGCCTGCGTGATGATCACCAGCCCGGGGCTGCCCTCGGCCTTCGCCGCGGCGAAGGCCTTCTTCAGCCAGGCGATGTTCGCCGCCTCGCGCGCCTTGTGCTCCTCCATCGAGGTCCTGGCGTTGTCGTCGCTGCCCACGGTGTGCACGGTGACAAAGCGCAGGCCCTGCACCGCCCAGGTGAGGTTCTCGACGTACGGCGCGGCCTGGCTCTCCACCGGCATCGCGCGCTGGCCGAGGCTCTTTCCTTTCGGGTAGAACATCGAGCGCAGCTTCGCGAGGCGCTCGAGCGGGTCCATCTTCGTCTTCTTGTACTGCACCACGTCCGACCAGTCGTTGTCCCCCGGCGTCATGACGAGCGGGTGGCGGATGGTCTGGAACGTGCCGAGCACGTAGGCGTAGTTCTCGTCGGTGGCCGGCATGCGCGCGAGGTCGGGATTGCGCTCGTAGGGCCTGGGATCGAACATCATGTCGCCGACGTGCGCGACGAAGGCGAGCTCGCGCGCATTGAGCTCGGCGATGACGCGCGCGTACTCCGCTTCCTGCGCGCGCGTGTAGGGCATGTCGCCGATCACGCCGAAGTCGAATCTTCCGCCGCTCGCGCCGGACGGCAGTGCGGCGCACGCGCCGAGCAGCGAGGCCGCGGCGAGCGCGGCGAGGCCCTTGCCGATGTTCATGGTTTCTCCCCCCTTTGTTTATCGACCCTTGATTATCCGCCCGCAATCCACGCGCCGATCACCGCCGCGACGAGCGACCACCCCGCCAGCCGCCGCGGCAGCGGATCGCGCGCGAGCCGCCGCAAGAGCCCCACGCGCCGCGGCGCGGCGCTGTCGCGCGGGCGCGGCGCGCCGAGGCGCTCGAGGCCCTCGTCGCTCGCCACGAGGCGCGCGATCGGCAGCCGCGTGTCGCGCTCGATGAGCGCCGCCGGCGGCGCGACCGGGAGCCGCTCGGCGGCCGCCTCGAGCTTGAGGGTCTGCGTCTTCTCCGCGTCGCCCGCGGGGCGCGGCGTGCCCATGCGCGCGCGCAGCTCGGCGAGCGCGTCGCGCAGGTCGGCCGCCATCTCGTAGGCGTCCTGGTAGCGCACCGCGGGGTCCTTCTTCAGCGCGCGCGCCACGATGAAGTCGAGGATCTGCGGCAGCTCCGGGTGCGCGTGCGAGGGCGGCGCGGGCTCGGCGTTCGCCACGTTGTGCGCGATCTGGCTCACGTCCTGCCCGGCGAAGAGCGTGGTCTGCGTGAGCATCTCGTAGAGCACGGTGCCGAGCGAGAAGATGTCCGAGCGCTGGTCGACCGGCTGGCCGCCGATCTGCTCGGGCGACATGTAGCGCGGGGTGCCGAGCACCATGCCGGTGCTCGTCTTGTGGTCGGCGAAGCGCATGCGCGCGATGCCGAAGTCCATGATCTTCACCGCGCCGCGCTCGAGCAGCATGATGTTGCCGGGCTTCACGTCGCGGTGCACGACGCCGTGCTCGTGCGCGAACCCCAGGCCGTCGGCTACCTGCAGCGCGATCTCCACGGCCTCCATCGGCGGGATCGGCCCGCGGCGCAGGCGCGTGCGCAGGTCTTCGCCCTGCAGCAGCTCCATCGCCATGTAGGCGAGGTCCTCCTCCTCGCCGTAGTCGAAGATGGTGACGATGTTCGGGTGCGTGAGCTTGCCCGCGGCCTTCGCCTCGAGCATGAAGCGCTTCTCGTAGGCCTTGCGCTCCTCGCCCTCGACGAGCGAGATGGTCTTCAGCGCCACCACGCGGTCGAGCGCCGGGTCCTCGGCCTCGTAGACCACGCCCATCGCGCCGCGGCCGAGCTCGCCGAGGATGCGATAGCGGCCGACGCGGTTTTCCTTGTCCTTCTTCCTCGCCATCAGCGCGCCGCCCGGGTGATAAGCGAGCCCGCCTCGTCGAGCGCGCGCGCCGCGCCCGCCTGCAGCGCGCCGCCCACGCGCTGCGCGAAGCGCTCCGGTCCTTCCTCGGAGGCGCGCCAGGCGACGCCCGAGCCGAGCAGCACGAGCGCCGCGGCCACCGTGGCGGCCGTGTAGCGGCGCGCGCGCCGCGCCAGGCCGCGCGGCGCGGAGCGGTACAGCTCGTGCGCGCGCAGGCCCGCGTCGGTGTGCGTGCCCGCGGGCGCGAGCCGCGCCTCGGCGCCCGGCGCGGCGTCGGCGAGCGCGGCGCAGAACTCGCGCGTGGCGAGGAGCTTCTGCGGGCCGGCGACCTCGGCGATCGCCGCGGCGACCGCGATGCCGTCGCCCATCAGCCCGGCGGCCGGGCCGCTGCCCGTGGGGCGCACGGCGCCGTGCGTCACGCCCACCGCGAGCGGCAGGCCCGCCGCGCCCGCGGCGAGCGCGCGCTCGGCGACGTCGAGCGCGGCGCCCGGATCGCCGAGCACGACGAGCGCGATGCCGTCGGCCGCGTCGAGCAGCACGCGATCGGCCGCGCCGAGCGCGGGCAGCGTCACCGCCACCACCGCCTCGAGCTGCGCGCGCAGGCGCGCCTGCTCGACCACCGGGCGTCGCCCGAAGTCGTGGATCTTGAGGAACGCGACGCTCGCGTAGACGGAAGGGACCGGCACGGCCGCCAATCTACTCCCGCGCGGCGTGCGCGGCGAGCACGTCGGCCACCGCGGCGGTGAGCCGTTTCGCGTAATCGAGGTGCAGGAACTCGTTCGGGCCGTGCGCGTTCGAGTGCGGCCCGAGCACGCCCGTGATGAGGAACTGCGCGCGCGGGTACTTCGCGCCCAGCATCGCCATGAAGGGGATCGTGCCGCCCTCGCCCATCCACATCGCGGGCTTGCCGTAGTGCCGGCTCGAGGCCGCGTCGATCGCCCGGTCGAGCCAGGGCGCGGTCGGCGGCGCGTGCCAGCCGGTCGCCGCCTGCCCGGGACGGAACTCGACCCGCGCGCCGTACGGGGGATTGGCTTCGAGGATCGCCTTCAGGCGCTGCGCGGCTTTGTCGCCCTCGAGCGTGGGCGGGATGCGAAGCGAGAGCGCGAGCGCCGTCTTCGGGCGCAGCACGTTGCCGGCGGAGGCGGGCGGCGGCAGGCCCTCGGCGCCCGTCACCTCCAGGAAAGGGCGCCAGGTGCGGTTGAGCACCAGCTCGTCCAGCGCCTCGGCCATCGGCCGCGTGCCGGCCACGAACGGGAACTTGGCGTGGATCGACTCGCCCAGCACTTCGGAGGCGCGCGTCGCCTGCCCGATGCGCTCGGGCGGGATCGGCGCGTGCAAGGCCGCGTCGCGCACCGCGCCCGTCACGACGTCGTCGACGCGCTCGAGGAGCTCGCGCGCGATGCGAAAGCTCGACGCGACCACGCCGCTCGCGTCGCCCGAGTGCACGCCCTCGGTGAGCACTTCCACCGTGAGCACGCCGTTCACGAGGCCCCGCAGCGACGTCGTGCCCCAGAGCTGCTCGTAGTTGCCGCAGCCGGAGTCCAGGCCGACGACGAGGTCGGGCGCGCCGATCCTCGGCTCGAGCGCCTCGAGGTAGGCGGGCAGGTCGTAGCTGCCGCTTTCCTCGCAGGTCTCGATGAGGATGGCGCAGCGCGCGTGCGCGCGGCCCTCCTCGCGCAGCGCCTTCAGCGCCGCGATCGAGGCGAACACCGCGTAGCCGTCGTCGGCGCCGCCGCGGCCGTAGAGCTTTCCGTCCTTGATCACCGGCGTCCAGGGCCCGAGCCCCTCGGCCCAGCCGCTCATCTCGGGCTGCTTGTCGAGGTGGCCGTAGAGGAGCACCGTGCCCGCGCTTTCTGCGCCCTTCGTCGCGGGCACGTCGATGAACAGGAGCGGCGTGCGGCCCTCGAGGCGCAGGACTTCGAGCGCCATCCCCTCGATCGCGTGCCGGCGGCACCACTCGGCCGCGAGCGCCACCGCCGCGTCGATGTGGCCGTTCCTCGCCCACGCGGCGTCGAAATGCGGCGACTTCGCCGGGATGCGAATGTACTCGACGAGCGCGGGAACGATCGCCTCGTCCCAGAATCCTGCGATGCGGCTCATAATTGGGGACGGACCTCAATTATTCTAATTGGGGTCCGTCCCCAATTAGGCCCACATGCCTCGGAGTTTTGCTGCGACGTCCACGGATGGCGAGCCGGCGCGCGGGGCTTCGGGGCGCTCGGGCTCGCCCCAGGCGAGTGGGTCGAAGCAGGCCATCACGGCCTTGGTGAAGAAGCGGCTCTTCGCGCCGTAGACGTGGCGATCGCCCATGCGCGATTGCTGCGTGACGTAGTACTTGAGCGGCGAGACGAGATCGAGTGCCGTCTTCGCGCGCGTCATGGCGACATACAGCAGGCGCCGCTCCTCCTCGATCAGCTCGGGCCGGCCCGTGGCGAACTCGTTCGGGAAGTTGCCGTCCGAGACGTTCAGCAGGTAGACCGCGTCCCACTCCTGCCCTTTCGCCGAGTGCACGGTGGAGAGGACGAGGTAGTCCTCGTCGAGGTAGGGCTCGCCCGAGAGGTCGGAGCTCGCCGAGGGCGGATCGAGCGCCATGTCGGTGAGGAAGGCTTCGCGCGTGCCGTAGGTGGAGGCGATGCGCTCGAGCTGCACGAGGTCGGCCGCGCGCACTTCCGGCGCGTCGTAGCGAGCCTCCATCAGCGGTGCGTACCACTCGCGCACGCGCTGCATCTGCCCGCTCCAGGGCGCCGCGGGATCGGCGAGCGCCGCGAGGAGCGCGTTGAACGCCGTCGAGGCCGTCTTCAGGCTCGCCCACGCGTGCCCCGACGCCTCGAACGCGGTCCAGGCGCGCTCGGCGCCCTTCGGCCCCACGCCGGGCGAAAGCTGCATCGCGCGCCAGGCGGCGACGCGATTTTTCGGATTGTCGGCCCAGCGCAGCACCGCGAGCGCGTCCTTCACGTGCGCGGCCTCCAGGAACTTGAGCCCGCCGTACTTCACGTAAGGGATGTTGCGCTTCACGAGCTCGAGCTCCAGCACGTCCGCGTGGTGCGAGGAGCGAAAGAGCACCGCCTGGCGCCGGAGCTCCACGCCCGCCTCGCGCGCCTCCAGCACGCGCCCGACCACGTACTGCGCCTGCGCCGCGTCGTCGGCGACCGTCACGTAGCGCGGCCGCGGCCCCTCGCCTCTTACCGCGCGCAGGTCCTTGCGGTACTGCCGTTGCGCCTCGCGCATCAACGCGTTCGCCGCATCGAGGATCTGCTGGCTCGAGCGGTAGTTCTCCTCGAGCGTCACGGTAATTGAGGTCCGTCCCCTGTTCAGTATGTTCTCCACCGTCGCCGCGCGGAAGGAGTAGATGGACTGCGCGTCGTCGCCCACCACGGTGAGGCCTTCGCCCGTCGGCTTGAGGCGCCGCAGGATCGCTTCCTGCAGGAGGTTCGTGTCCTGGTACTCGTCCACGAGCACGTGGTCGAACTGGCCGCCGATCTCGCCGGCGAGCGCTTCGTCCTCCATCATCGCGTGCCAGTAAAGGAGCAGGTCGTCGTAGTCGAGCGCCTGGTGGGAGAGCTTTCGCTCCACGTACGCGGCGAAGAGGCGCTTGAGCTCCCCTTCCCACTCCGCGCACCAGGGAAACTCGCGCCGCAGCGTGTCCTCGAGCGCCCCTTGCGTGTTCACGCGGTGCGAATAGATCGCCACGCAGGTGTCCTTGCGCGGAAAGCGCTTCTCGGTTTTCGACAGCCCCAGCTCGTGGCGCACCACGTCCATCAGGTCCGCGGCGTCCCCGCGATCGAGCACGCTGAAGGATTCCGCGAGGCCCAGGCGCCGGCAGTGCTTGCGGATGAGCCGGTTCGCGACCGAGTGGAAGGTGCCGCTCCAGGGCAGGCGCACGCTACTGTGCGCCTCGGCGACAATGCGCGCGGCGCGCCGCGTCATCTCGAGCGCCGCGCGGCGCGTGAAAGTGAGAAGGAGGATGCGCTCCGGCTGCGCGCCCTCGAGCACGAGGTGCGCGACGCGGTGCGCGAGCGTGCTGGTCTTGCCCGTGCCCGCGCCCGCGATGATGAGCAAGGGGCCCGCGCCCGCCTGCGCGGCTTCGCGCTGCCGCGCGTTCAGCTTCTGGAATGCGTCGATCGCGCCCACGAGGGGCGACTATAGGCCATCACTGTATATCTATCCAGCCCGCGTCGGGCGTATAGTCCCCGCATGGCCCGCAGCTTCGACGCCATCGTCATCGGCACCGGCCAGGCCGGGCCCGCGCTCGCGGCGCGCCTCTCGGGTGCGGGCATGACGGTCGCGGTGATCGAGCGCGCGAAGTTCGGCGGCACCTGCGTGAACGACGGCTGCACGCCCACCAAGGCGATGGTGGCGAGCGCCTACGCCGCGCACCTCGCGCGCCGCGCGGCCGACTACGGCGTGCGGATCGAAGGCGAGCCGCGCGTGGACTTCGCCGCCGTGCAGGCGAGGAAGGACGCGATCGTCGCGCGCTCCTCGGGAGGCGTGGAGAAGTGGATGCGCGGGCTGAAGACCGCGACCGTCATCCAGGGCCACGCGCGCTTCACCGGTCCCGCGACGGTGGAGGTGGCGGGCGAAGCGCTCACGGCCGAGCGCATCTACGTCAACGTCGGCGGCCGGCCGCTCGTGCCCGACATGCCGGGGCTTTCGGAAGTCCCCTACCTCACCAACCAGCAGATGATGACGCTCGCCGAGCTCCCCGCGCACCTCATCGTCGTGGGCGGGAGCTACATCGGCCTCGAGTTCGGGCAGATGATGCGCCGCTTCGGCTCGCGGGTGACCATCGTCGAGATGGGCCCGCGCCTCGTCGGGCGCGAGGACGAAGACGTCTCCGCCGCGATCCGCGAGTTCCTCGAGGCCGAAGGCATCGAAGTGAGGCTGAACGCGAAGTGCCTCTCGGCGAAGAAGGAAGCCGACGGCGTCTCGGTGGGCCTCGAGTGCGCCGAAGGCGCGCCGCGCGCGAAAGGAACGCACCTCCTCCTCGCCGTGGGGCGAAAGCCGAACACCGACGATCTCGGGCTGGAGAAGGCCGGCGTGAGGACCGACAGCCGCGGCCTCATCGAGGTGGACGCGGAGCTTCGCACCTCCAACCCGCGCGTCTTCGCGCTCGGCGACTGCAACGGCAAGGGCGCCTTCACGCACACCGCCTACAACGACTACGAGATCGTCGCCGACAACCTGCTGAACGGCGCTTCGCGCAAGTGGACCGACCGCATCCCGGTGTACGCGCTCTACACCGATCCGCCGCTCGGGCGCGTGGGGATGGGCGAGGCGGAGATCCGGAAAGCGGGGATCCCGGCGCTCGCCGGCAAGCGGCCGATGACGCGCGTCTCGCGCGCGGTGGAAAAGGGCGAGACCAAGGGCTTCCTCAAGATCCACGTGGAGGCGTCCACGCGGCGCATCCTCGGCGCGAGCCTGCTCGGCACCTCGGCCGACGAGGTGGTGCACTCGCTCATCGACGCGGTGTACGCGAAGATGCCGGTGGAGGAGTTCCAGCGCCACGTGCGGATCCACCCGAACGTGAGCGAGCTCCTGCCCACGGTGCTGGAGAGACTCGAGCCGCTGGACTGAGGCCGGGGCGCGGCGGCGCGTTTCCGTCCTAGCGCGCCGGCGCGACGCGGCTCAGGCGGGAAAGGGCGAGCGGCGCGAGCAGCAGCGCCGCCGTGATCACGAAGAGCAGCGCCGCGATCCAGCTGTGCGTGAAGAAGGCGAGGAAGCTGCCTTTCGTGAGCAGCAGGCCGCGGCGCAGGTTGTCCTCGAGCAGCGGCCCGAGCACCAGGCCGATCACCACCGGCGCGAGCGGAAAGCCGGTGCGGCGCAGGATGAAGCCCACGATGCCGAAGATCGCGGCGACGAAGACGTCGAAGGGATTGCCGCGCACGGAGGCCGTGCCGATCAGCGACAGCGCCACCACGCCCACCAGGATGTAGCGCTCGCGGATGCGCAGGATGACGCCGAAGAGGCGCACCACCGGAAAGGCGAGGATCAGCATCACGACGTTGACGAGGATGAGCGCGCCGAAGAGCGCGTACACCAGGGTCTCGTGCTCCATCATCAGGCGCACCCCCGGGGTGAGCCCGTGGACGACGAACGAGCCGAGCAGGATCGCCGTGACCACATCCCCGGGCACGCCGAGCGCGAGCGTCGGGATCATCGCCGCGCCCGTCACGGCGTTGTTGGAGGCCTCGGCCGCGATGATGCCGTCCGGCTCGCCCTTGCCGAAGCGCTCGCGGTGGCGGGAGACGCGCTGCGCGACAGCGTAGCTGATGAACGCCGCCGGCGTCGCGCCGGTGCCCGGCAGGAAGCCGATCCACGATCCGATCAGCGCGCTGCGCGTCGCGCCCCCGAGGCGCCGGAGGCACTCGCGCAGGCCCGGCAGGCGCATGCGCACCGAGCGCACGAGCTCGATCGCCGCCTCGCTGCTCGAGGCCCGCTCGAGCACCTCGGACAGCGCGAACAGGCCCACCACCACCGCGATCAGGTCGAAGCCGGACTCGAGCTCGACGATGCCGAAGTCGAAGCGCGGGTAGCCGTTCACCGGGTCGACGCCGACCAGCGAGATCATCACGCCCAGGGCGCCGCCGGCAAGGCCTTTCACCATCGAGCCGACCGACACCGCCGCGATGCAGGTCATCGCCATGGCGATGAGCGCGAACACCTCGATCGAGCCGAACTTCACCGCCACGCGCGCGAGCTGCGGCGCGGCGAGGATCAGGATGACGCAGCTCACCAGCCCGCCGAAGACCGAGGCGAGCGTCGCCCAGCCGAGCGCGAGCCCGGCCTTGCCCGCCTGGGCCATCGGATAGCCGTCGAGCAGCGTCGCCGCCGACTGCGGCGTGCCGGGCGTGTTGATGAGGATCGCCGAGATCGACCCGCCGTAGATCGAGCCGCAGTACACGCCGAGCAGGAGGAAGAACGCGGGGCCCGTGTCCATCGCGAACGTGAGCGGCAGGCAGATGGTGATGCCCACCACCGAGCCGAGGCCCGGCAGGCCGCCGATCACGATGCCGACGAAGGTGCCGACGACGATCGCCGCGAGCCCGCCCAGGGTCGCGTACTCGGCGATGGCGGCGGCGAGGATCTCCACGTTAGGGCTCGGGCCGCCTCGGCGCGCGCGCGCTCAGAACGCCCCGCCGGACATGATGCTCGGCAGACGGATGAGGAGCACGTGGTGAAAGAGGTACCAGAAGCCGACGCCCACGACCGCCGTGGTGGCGAGAATCGCGCCCCAGCGGCGCTCGCCCAACCCGTAGAGCGTGACCGCGAGGAGGGGCGCCACCGCGAGGAGGAACCCCACGTAGGCGACGAGCCCCGATCCGACGAGCAGCACCGCGGGCAGCAGGAGCGTCGCCACCCGTGGCGCGGGCGGCGGCAGAGCCTCCGCCGAGCGCAGGTCGCGCCACGCCGCGAACGCGCACAGCGCCACGATCAGGCCGAGCAGCGCGCGCGGCAGGATCATCGCGTTGGGGTCGCTCGCCGCGAATCCCGTGTGGTACTTCTCGTGGTACGTGTGCGCGTAGAGCGCGAGGCCGGAGAGGGCCAGCGCGCCGCTCACGGCGGCGCGCCGGATCCGCGCGCCCCTGGGCGCGCCCGCGCTCACGGCCTGCCTCTCCCTGCGGCGCTCTGCACTACTTGATCATACCGGCGCTCTTCAGGACCTTCTCGTTCGCGGCGAGCGCCTTGCGGTAGAACGCCTCGAACTCGCGCGCGCCGAGAAAAGCCGGCGTCGTGCCCACGGCCTGGAGCCGCTCGGCGAACGCGGTCGAATTGACCGCCGTGCGGCAGGCGGCGACCAGCTTGTCGACGATGGCGCGCGGCGTCCCGGCGGGCGCGAACACGCCGTGCCAGATGGAGAACTCGAGCGCGTGCCCGGATTCGGCGAGCGTGGGCACGTTCGGGAACCCCGGGTGCCGGGCGGCGGCGAACACGCCGATCGGCTTGACCTCGAACGAGCGCACCACCGAGGGCACGTCGGCGAACACCTCGATCTCGCCGCCGGCCATCGCGTTCATCGCCGCCGCGGTGCCCTTGTACGGGATGTGGGTCGCCTTGACGCCCGCGCTCGCGACGAGCGCCGCCAGGGCGAGATGCGGTACCGAGCCCGGCCCGGGCGAGCCGTAGACGAGCGCGTCCTTGCGCAGCAGCTCGGCCGGCGAGTTGATCGGGCTCTTCGCCGGCACCATGAGCAGCGCCGGATCGTCCGCGGTGCGGCACACGTACTCCCAGCTTTCCGCGCCGTAGGTTCCCGGCCGCAGCACCGGCTGGATGGAGGCCGGCCCGATCGGCAGGTAGCCGATCGTGTAGCCGTCCGGGCGCGCCTTGGCGGTCGCGGCCGCGCCGACCGAGCCGCTCGCGCCGGCGATGTTGCGCACGATGATCTTGCCGCCGAGCGCCTTGCTGAACTCGACTTCGAAGATGCGCGCGATCGTGTCGGTGCCGCCGCCCGCGCCGAACGGCACGATCATCTCGATCGTGCCGCTCGGGTAGGCGCCCTGCGCGCGCGCCGCGCCCGGCGCGGCCGCGAGCGCCACCGAGCAGCCGACGACGGCCGCCCCCAGGATGCGAGTCGTTGCCTTGATTCGGGTCATGTCACTTCCTCCTCTCGGTAAAGTCGGTCAGGGATTCCCGCGCAGCACGACGAGCGCGTCGCCCGCGACGACGCCCTTGCCCTGCGGCCGCACGAAAAGCGGATTGATGTCGAGCTCGGCGAGCCTGCCGCGCAGCGCCCAGGCCGCCTGCGAGACACGCGCCACCGCGCGCGCGAGCGCCTCCACGTCGGCCGCGGGCCGGCCGCGGAAGGGGCCGAGCAGCCGCGCGCCGCGCAACTCGCCGATCATGGCGCGCGCCTCGGCCTCGTCGAACGGCGCCACGCGGTAGGCGACGTCGCGCAGCGCCTCGGCGGCCACGCCGCCCAGACCGAGCGCCACCGTCGGGCCGAACACCGGATCCTCGGTCACGCCGAGCAGCATCTCCACGCCGTCGGTCACCATCTCGCAGGCGAGCACGCCGTCCAGTCGCGCCTTCGGCGCGTAGGCGCGCGCGCTCTGCGTCACCTGCTCGACGGCGGCCGCGAGCCCGGCGGCGTTGCGCACGCCGAGCACCACGCCGCCCGCCTCGCTCTTGTGCGCGATGTCGGGCGAGGCGATCTTCACGGCGAGCGGATAGGACAGCGCGCGCGCCGCCGCCACCGGGTCGTCGCCCGGGGCGACGAGCACGTCGCGCGTCGCGGGCACGCCCCAGGAGGCGACGAGCGCCTTGGACTGCGCTTCGGAGAGCGCGCCTTCGCGCGCGACGACGAGCGGCGGCGCCGCCGCGCCGTCGGGGAAGAGCGCCTCGCGCGCCTGCGCGCGCGCGCGGAACTGCGCGAAGCGCGCGAGCGCCCCGGCCGCGTTCGCGAGGCGCACGGGGGAGGTGAAGTACGGGATGCCCGCCTCCTCGACGAGCGCGTAGGCCGCCTCGGCCCGGTGGCGCCGCGCCGTCCAGGCGAGCATCACCGGCTTGTCGGATCTTGCCGCGGCCTCGGCCACCGCTCGATTGCAGGCGAGCGCGATCTCGCCCGAGAGCCCGGCGTAGAGCACGCCGAGCTGGTCCACGTTGGGGTCGGCGAGCACGAGCTCCACCGCGCGCAGGAAGGCCGAGAGGTCGTTGAAGACGTCGGCGGTCACGTCCACCGGGTTGCGCGGCGAGCCGAAAGCGGGCAGCACCTTCGCGAGGGCGGCCTCGGTCTCGGGCGCGAGCGTCGCCATCTCCAGGCCGAGCTCGGCGCAGCGGTCGGCGAACAGGATGCACGAGCCCGCCGAGGAGCCGAGCGCGGCGACGCGGTTGCCCCTGGGCAGCCGCCGGCCGAGGAAGGCGCGCGTCGCGTCCGAGATCTCGTCGATGTCGCGCACCTCGATGACGCCCGCCTGCCGGTAGGCGGCGCGGTAGACGTCGTAGCTCCCCGTGAGCGCCGCGGTGTGCGAGAGCGAGGCCTTCTTGCCCGCGTCGCTGTTGCCCGTCTTCCACATGAGCAGCGGCTTGCCCTCGCGCACGGCGCGGTCGGCCGCGCGCATGAGCGCGCGGCCGTCGCGCACGCCCTCGATGTAGCCGACGATGATCTGCGTGCCCGGGTCCTCGACGTAGGCGTCGACGAGCTCCGGGGTGTCCACGTCGGACGCGTTGCCCGAGGAGACGATGCAGCGAAAGCCCACCCCCGCGCTCTCGCACTGCGTGACGATGCCGAAGCCGAAGCCGCCGCTTTGCGACACCGTGGACACCGGCCCCGCCTTCAGCTCGGGCTCCAGGCCCAGCACGCCGAAAGTGGCGTACAGGCGCTGGGCGAGGTTGAGGTAGCCCTGGCAGTTGGGGCCGATCACGCGGATGCCGTGCTCGCGCGCGGCGGCGAGCATCTCGCGCTCGAGCGCGGCGCCCGCCTCGCCCGTCTCGCGAAAGCCCGAGCTGAGCACCACGGCGAAGCGCACGCCGATCGCGCCGCAGTCGCGGATCGCCTGCGGCACCGCGCGCGCGTTGAGCGCGATCACCGCCGCGTCGCAGGGGCCGTCGATCGCGCGCGCGCTCGGGTAGCACTTCAGGCCCGCGATCTCCTCGTAGTTGGGGTTCACCGGGTACACGCGCCCCGGGTAGCCGTAGGTGGAGAGGTACTTCACCGGCTGGCCGCCGATCCGCTTCAGGTCGCGCGAGGCGCCGATGACGGCGATCCCGCGCGGCTCGAACAGGCGCTTCCAGTCGGTGCGTTCGCTCACGCGCGCTCCGGGTCGAACAGCACCCCGGGATTGAGCAGGCCCTTGGGGTCGAGCGAGCGCTTGGCGGCCTTGAGCGCCTGCGCGAAGAGCTCGGGGCGCTGCTTGTCGTACCAAGGCCGGTGCTCGCGCCCCACCGCGTGGTGGTGCGTGATCGTGCCGCCGCCCGCGATGATGGCGTCGGAGGCCGCGGCCTTCACCGCCCAGTAGTCGTCCATCAGCCGCTCGGGCGAGGACGAAAGGCCGTGGAAGGTGAGGTACGGCGCCGGCCCGTCGGGATACACGTGCGTGAAGCGGCAGGTGACCGACCCCTCGCGTCCCGTGCACTTGCGGATCGCCTTCAGGCCCGCCTCGCGGATCGAGGCGTGGAAGTCCCGGAAGCGGTCCCAGGTGATCGAGGTCTCGTAGGCGTCGCGGAAGATCGCGCGCGCGGCCATGTGCTCCTTGAAGAAGGGCAGGAACATGAAGCGGTCGCGCCAGCGTCCCGCCGCCCCCTCGCGGTGCGACTGCGCGCTCGCCTTGGCCGCGTCCCTGTCCCAGGTGCCCCCGTGATCGGCGCAGAGCTCGAGCGCGCGCTGCATCCAGGGCTCGACCGGGTGATCGGCCGACTCGAAGGCGACCACGAGCACACTCCACTTCCCGTCGGCGAGGCCGTTGTACTCGGCCTCTTCCGCGTCGAGCAGGCGGCAGTTGGTCGGATACAGGCCCGATTGCGTGAGCGCGCGCACGGCGTCGGCGCCGCGGTAGAAGTCGGCGAAGCGCACGTCCACCGAGGCGCGGAAGGTCGGGCGCGGCCGCACGCGCATCCAGGCCTCGGTGATGATGCCGAGCGTGCCCTCGGAGCCGATGAACATGCGGTCCGGGCTCGGGCCCGCGCCCGAGCCGGGCAGGCGCCGCGTCTCGAGCGCGCCCTTGGGCGTCACCACGCGCAGGCTCTCCACCAGGTCGTCGATGTGCGTGTAGAGCGTGGCGAAGTGCCCGCCCGCGCGCGTCGCGATCCAGCCGCCGAGCGTCGAGCACTTGAACGACTGCGGGAAGTGCCGCAGCGTGAGTCCCGAGGGCCGCAGCTGGTCTTCCAGCGCCGGGCCGAACACGCCCGCCTGGATGCGCGCGGCCTGCGAGGTCTTGTCGATCTCGAGCACTTTGCCCAGGTTCCTCAGGTCGATGCTCACCGCGCCCGCGTACTCGGGGCCCGTGGGCGGCACGACGCCGCCGACCACGCTCGAGCCGCCGCCGAAGGGCACGGCCGCCGCGTTGGCCTTGTAGCACCAGTCGAGCAGATCGACGATGTCCTGCTCGTTCCTCGGCAGCGCCACCACGTCGACGGGCGCCGGGCACTCGCGCCGGTAGACGCGGATGATGTCGGGAAACGACTTGCTGTAGGAGTGCAGCACGCGCTCGTAGTGGTCGGTGCTGCAGATCGGCTCGAGCGCTTTCGGGATCTTCAGGCGCGGCGCGGGCAGCTCGATGTCCCCGGCCTTCGGCGTGGGCACCACGCTGAAGCCGGACACGCCGAAGCGCTTGCCCCAGGTCTCCTCCATCCAGCGGATCTCGGCCTCGGGCACCACGTCGTCCTCGTACCCCCAGCCCCAGAATTTCAGGCGCTTCGTCATGTGCTGCGTTCCTCCTGGTTGGCCACCGGCGCGCCCTGGTCGAAGGCCTCGCCGGGGAAATACTTCGCCAGACGCTCGTCGGCCGTGCGCGCGTGGCCTTCCATGCCCTCCAGCCGCGAGATGCGCGCCGTCACCGGCCCGATCTCGCGCGCCGCCTCGCGGCTCATGCGCTGCCAGGTGAGCGTCTTCATGAACTTGTGCACCGACAGCCCCCCCGAGTAGCGCGCCGCGCCGCGCGTGGGCAGGATGTGATTCGGGCCCGAGGCCTTGTCGCCGAAGGCGACCGTGGTCTCCTCGCCGAGAAAGAGCGAGCCGTAGCAGGTGAGCCGGCCGAGCCACCAGTCGAGGTCCGCCGCGTGCACCTCGAGGTGCTCGGCGGCGTAGTCGTCGGCGGCGCGGGCGGCCTCCTCGCGGCTCGCGCAGAGCACCACCTCGCCGTAGTCGTGCCAGGCCGCGCGCGCCGCGTCGCGCGCCGGCTGCGGCAGCTTCTCGATCAGCCCGGGCACGAGCGCGATCACCGCCTCGCCCAGCGCGCGCGAGAGCGTCACCAGCCAGGCGGGCGAGTTCGCCCCGTGCTCGGCCTGGCCGACGAGGTCCGCGGCCACCAGCCGCGGGTCGGCGCTCTCGTCGGCGACGATGCCGATCTCGGTAGGGCCGGCGATCACGTCGATGCCCACGCGGCCGAAGAGCGCGCGCTTGGCCTCCGCCACGTACTTGTTGCCGGGGCCGACGATGATGTCGGCGCGCTTGCCGGTAAAGAGGCCGAAGGCCATGGCCGCGATCGCCTGCACGCCGCCCAGCGTGAGGATCGTGTCGGCGCCCGCCACGTGCATGGCGTAGAGCACCTCGGGGTGGATGCCTTCGCCGCGATAGGGCGTCGAGCAGGCGATCACCGCGGGCACGCCCGCGGCCTTGGCCGTCGCGATGCTCATGTAGGCCGAGGCGATGTGCGCGTAGCGGCCGGTGGGCACGTAGCAGCCGGCTGCGTTCACCGGCACGACGCGCTGGCCGGTCTGCAGCCCCGGGCGCAGCTCGAGGGAGAACTCGGCGAGCGACGCGCGCTGCGCCTCGGCGAAACGGCGCACCTGCGCGGCCGCGAACTCGATGTCGCGCTTGACGGCCTCGGGCACCGCCCGCGTGCGCGCGGCGATCTCCGCCTTCGGCACCACGATCTCGCCCGTCCAGCCGTCGAGCCTGCGGGCGTACTCGCGCACGGCGGCCTCGCCTTTCGCCTCGATCTCGGTCAGCATTCCGGCGACGACCGCGCGCGCGTCGGCGCTTTCGGCTTCGAGGGACTTCGCGGCGGACTTGAGGTGCTCCATGCTCACTCGGATGAAAGCGCTTTCATCTAGCCTAGAGATGGCCCCTGGAGCTGTCAACGCAGAATGCGAAACGGCCGCCCCGGGATCCCTTGTGCTAGGGTTGTACTGGAAGCGTTCTCATTCATGGCCAAGCTGAGGAAAGGCCGGGCCGCCCGGCTCTCCGACGTCGCGCGCGCCGCGGGGGTCTCGCTCGCCACCGCCTCGCGCGCGCTCGCCGGCGCGGGGCTCGTGCACCCCGAGACGCTCGGCCGCGTGCGCGAGGCCGTGGCGCTGCTCGGCTACGTGCCGCACGGGGCGGCGCGCGCGCTCGCCTCGCGCCGCTCGCGCACCCTCGCCGCGGTCATCCCGACGCTCGACAACCCCGTGTTCTCCGCCTCGACCCACGCGCTGCAGCTTCGGCTCGCGGAGGACGGCTACACGCTGCTCCTCGCCAGCCACGAGTACGACCTCGGCGCCGAGGTGCGCATGGTGCAGGCCTTCATCGAGCGCGGCGTGGACGGCATGCTGCTGGTGGGCCTCGACCACGATCCCGCGGCGCACCGGCTGCTCCAGCAGGCCGGCATTCCCTACGAGCTCACCTGGGCGATCGACGCGAGCGGCTTTCACCACAGCCTCGGGTTCTCCAACCGGCGCGCGGCCGCCATGGTGGCGCAGCACCTGCTCGAGCTCGGCCACCGCGAGCTCGCGGTGGTCTCGGGCTTCACCGCCTACAACGACCGCGCGCGCGAGCGCGTGGCGGGCGTGCGCGAGGCGCTCGAGGCGCGCGGCCTCGCGCTCGCGCCCGAGCTCGTGCTGGAGACGTCGTTTTCCATCGCGAGCGGGCGGCGCGCGCTCGTCGAGCTGCTCGGCGCCGGGCGCCGCTTCACCGCGGTCGCCTGCGGCAACGACATCCTCGCCATGGGCGTGCTGATCGAGGCGGCCGCGCGCGGCATCGCGGTGCCGGGCCGGCTCTCGGTCGCCGGCTTCGACGACATCGACCTCGCCGCCGAGTACACGCCCTCGCTCACCACCGTGCACCTGCCCGTGGCCGAGATCGGCCGCGACGCGGCCGAGCGCATGCTCGCGCGGCTTGCCGGCAAGGCGGTGCCGCGCGTGGAGGAGGTGAAGGTGGAGCTGGTGGTGCGCGCGTCGACGGGGCGGCCGGGATAGCGTCGCGCTCTAGCCTCGCCAGGGATTCACGCAGCGCGCGCCGCAGCGCTCGAAGTCCGCGGTGTTGCGCGTGACGATCGCGAGCCCGTGCTGGAGCGCGGTGGCCGCGAGGAGCGCATCGATCACCGGGAGCGGCGCGCCGCGCGCTTCGGCTTCGCCCGAGATCGCGCCCCAGCGCGCGGCGATCGCGCGATCGACGTCGAGCAGCCGTCCCTCGAAGCGCGCCGCGAGATCCTCGCGCACCCAGTCCTCGATCCTGCGGCGGCGCGCTGAAGGCGGAAGCTTCGCGATGCCCTTGTCCAGCTCGCCGAGCGTGATTACGCTCAGGTGGAGCGCCGGCTCGTCGGCCGCCTCGAGCCACTCGAGCACGCCCGCGTCCGGCCGGGGCCGCGCGAGCTCGGAGACCACGCAAGTGTCGAGGAGGTACGCCCCCTTCACAGCTTCACGGGCCGGCCGGTATCGCGGCTGCGGCCGATGTCGAGCGGCACGCCGGCGAGCGGCGAGCGGCGCAGGAACTCGGCGAGGCTTTCCTTCGGCTTCGCCTGCCGCGCGTAATCGCGCGCCGACACCACGACCGCGGCGTCGCGGCCGTGCAGCGTGATCACCTGCGGGCCCTCGTCCCGCGCCTTGCGCACGAGCTCGGAGAGCCGGTTCTTCGCTTCCTGCAGCTGCCAGCGGGCCATGGCGGTCGTCCTCGCATCTAGCCAGTCTGGCCAGATTGTAGCATCGTTCGCCGCTTCGCCCATGCGGCTTCAACGCGCCGGGCAGTCTCGCGGTTGACCGCGCGTCAGCCGGGCGTGTGCCGGAACGTGTACTCGCCGAGGCTGCGCTCGCCCGCCTCGTCCACCGCGAGCAGTTGCACCCGCTCCGTGAACGCGGGCGGCTTGCGCAGCGCCGCCGCGGAGGGCGCCAGCAGCACTTCGCCCGCCGCTGCGTCGAAGGTCACGTCCTCCACGCGCCAGCGCTCGGTCCTGCCGCCCACCTCGCGCGTGCCCAGCGCGTCCACGCGCTTCACGCCCGCGAGCGGCGCCTTGAAGTGGGTGACCACCGCGTCGTCCTCCGCCGTGATCGTGCAGTCCACGCTGCCGCCCGGCGCCATGGCGTACTCGCGGATGCGCACGCCCTCCCGCTTCAGCCGCTCGAGGAAGCGCGGCGTGAGGCCGAAGGCGATCCGGCCCTCGCGCACCGCGGCGCGGATGCCTTGCGCGAGGGCGGCGAGCCGCTCGAGCCGCGCCGCGCAGTGCGCGCAGCCGAAGTAGTGCGCCTCCACGCCATCCTGCTCTCCGGCAGGCAGCTCGCCGAGCCAGTAGGCCGTGAGGGTCTCCCAATCGATCGGCTTCGCGCAGGGCTTCATGCCTCCTCCCCCATGCACTGGCGCAGCTTCGCGAGCGCGCGGTGGCGGATGACGCGCACATTGCCCGCCTTGAGGCCGAGGTCGGCCGCCACCTCGTCGCCGTCCTTGTCGGCGAAGAAGGTGAGCGTCACCACCGAGCGCTCGCGCTCGGCGAGCGCCTGCAGGCATTGGGCGAGCTTTGCGCCGTCGAGGAACGGCTCGGGCGCTTCGAAGACCTCGGTTCCGCCGTAAGCCTCGAGCAGCGCCTCGCGCCGCCGCGCGCCGCGGCGCATCTCGATCGCCGTCATGCGGCTCGCGCCGAGGGCGAAGGAGGCGATTTTCTCCGGGTCGCGGATTCTGCCCGCGCGCAGGCGCTCGAGCGTCATGAGGAGCACCTGCTGCACGAGGTCCTGCGCGGCGTGCGGGTCGCGCAGGTGCCGCAGGCCGTAGAGGCGGATGCGCGGCGCGAGGCGCCGGCAGAGCTCGGCCTCGGCCGCCGGGTCGCTCCCGGCCGCGGCCCGGCGCGCGAGCTCGGCATCGTCGATTCCTTCCACATGTGGAGCATAGCTTCTTCGAGGAGGTGTAACGGCGGGGCGTTTCGTTACACCACCGGGGGTCTTTCAACCCTCTTTCAAAGGAGCCTTGCCATGATCACCAACGCCGCCAGCGGCACCAACCTGCACGAGATCGCCCC
>JBFWWT010000011.1:7500-76675 GCA_050246035.1 Burkholderiales bacterium | reverse complement strand
GCCATGCCTCAGGCGAATAACCGCAGCGCGAGCGCGCCGCCCGGCTCGATGCCCCTCGAGCGCAGCGCGCCCGCCACGGCCTCCAGCTGGGCGCCGATGGCGCCGAGCGCGCGCTCGTCGAGCGCCTGGCCGTTGTCGTCCACGATTCTTCCGCTCAGCCGCGCGCACAGGTCGCGCGCGTGCAGCACCATGGCATCGTACGCCCGGCGCACGTCCGCGGTGCGCGGCACGTCGAGCGACAGCACGAAGCCGCCGCCTTCGCGCCGGGAGACGACAAACGCTGCCGCCGCGCCACCGTCCTCGGCGGCGGGGAACGCCGCGTCGGGCAGCGGGACGACGTGCAGAACTACCTGGATGTCCGCGTCCGCGCACACCTGATCGAGCTCGCGTGCCGTCTCGAGCGCCTGGCGCGTCTCGGGCGCGGAGACGCTCGCGCCGGTATTGGTCGCCAGCGTGTCGGCCGCGCCCCGGAACTCGATGAGCTCCGCTTCGCTCACCGGCCCGGCTCGGCTGACCAGTTGCAGCGCCGCGCGCACGGCGCGGCAGGCGCCGGCGGCCGCGAGCGGCAGCCATTCGTCGTCCCCGGCGCTGACCGAGAGCAGCGCCCGGCCGGCGAAGCGGTGCTCGAAAGGCGCCCAATGCGCGGCGACTTCCGCTGCCGGCAGGCTCTGGCGCAGCGCGAGGTCGATCACGTAGTCCAGGCGCGGGTCCGGCAGCGAAGCGCCCGCCGGCGTGGCCATGCGGCGCGGAGGCAGCTCGAGGCTCGGCTCGCGGCGCGCATCGGCTTCGTCCAGGAGGACGTCGGCGTGCGGCGTGCCGAAAGCCTTCTCCGCCGAGCGTCGCGCGCGGCGCTCCTGCGCGACGTTGTAGGCGATGACGCCCGCCACGACCACCGCGCCGACCGCCAGCAGGCCGATCTGCAGGTCGCTCATGGCCTGGGCGAAGGCCGGCCCGCCGCGATCAGGCGGCGAGCTCCTCCCGGATGCGCAGCGCCTCCTCGATGTCCACCGCCACCACGCGCGAGACGCCCGACTCCGGCATGGTGACGCCGATCAGCTGCGCCGCCATCTCCATGGTGATCTTGTTGTGGCTGATGAACAGGAACTGCGTCTGCGCCGACATGCGGCGCACGAGATCGCAGAAGCGCTGGGTGTTGGAGTCGTCGAGCGGCGCGTCCACCTCGTCCAGCAGGCAGAACGGGGCCGGGTTCAGCTGGAACATCGCGAACACGAGCGCGATCGCCGTGAGGGCCTTCTCCCCGCCCGAGAGCAGGTGGATGCTGGTGTTGCGCTTGCCCGGAGGGTGGGCCATGACCTGCACGCCGGCGTCCAGGATCTCTTCCCCCGTCATGGCCAGCTGCGCGTCGCCGCCGCCGAAAAGCACCGGGAACAAGGTGCCGAAATGGCGATTGACGGCGTCGAAGGTCTCGCGCAGCAGCTCGCGCGTTTCCCGGTCGATGCGCCGGATGGCGTCCTCGAGCGTGGTCACCGCCTCCTGGAGGTCCTCGGCCTGCTTGTCCAGGAACCCCTTGCGCTCCTCGCTCGCCTGCAGCTCGCCGGGCGCAGCGAGGTTCACCGCGCCGAGCTCGGCGACGCTTTGCGTCAGCCGCGTGATTTCCCCCTGCAGCGTGGAGGGCCGGGGCGCCGATTCAGCCTCGGCGGCGAGCCGTGCGTCGTCGGCGCCCGACTCGCGCAGCTGCCCGTCGAACTGGTCGCGATTGATCTGCGCGGCCTGCTCCTTCAGGCGCAGCTCGTTGATACGCTCGCGGATCGGCGCGAGCCGCGCTTCGGCCTGCAGGCGCTCCTCCTCGAGAGCGCGCAGCGATGCCGCGGCTTCCTCGACCGCGTTGCGCGTCTCGGCCATCACCTTCTCGCGCGCCATGCGCGCCTCGACGGTGGTCGCCAGCGCCGCGCGCACCGCCGGCACCGGGTCCACGGCGAGCTCCTCGTTGAGCCGGGCGAGCTCGGCATCCGCGCGCTCGATCTGCTGATCGATCACCCGGACGGAGCTGTCGATCTCGGCGATCTTGCTGGTGCACTCACGCTCGCCGAATGCGGCGTCCTGCGCCTCGCGCTCGGCGGCCTGCAGCGCGCTGCGCTGGCCGGCAAGGGCGCCTTCGGCCTGCGCGTACGCCGCGGCGAGCGACTCGAGGCGCTCGCGCGCTGCCGCGATCTCCGCGGCGACGCCGCCGATCTGGGTCTGCAGCTGCGCGCCCCGCGCCTCGTGCTGTCCCGTCTCCAGCGCCATGTCGGCGAGCTCGCCGTCGATCTGCGTGCTGCGTTCGCGGTAGCGCTCCTCCGCCTGCTGCAGCTTGAGCAGCTCGATCTGCAGGTCGTGGCGGGACTGCTGCCGCTCGGCAAGCGCGTCGCGGGCGCTTTCCAGCGTGCCCTGCCGCTCAGCCAGAGTCGCCTCGGCCTGCTCGCTGCGTGCCCGTGCGGCCTGCACGCGCTGCTCGAGCTCCGCGACTTTGCCTTGCAGCGCCTCGATCTCCGCCTGCCGGGCCACGAGCCCGGCATCGGCCGGATCGGGCGCGTGAAACGAGACGGTATGCCGCGTGAACTGGTGGCCGTTCCGCGTGACCAGTACGACGCCCGGCGGGAGCTGGGCGCGCTCGCTCGCCGCCGGCATGCCTTCGCTGGCGTAGGCATGGGCGAGCCAGTCGGCGAGTACGCCGCCCAGCGAAGGGCTGGCGGCGTGGACCTTGGCGGCGAGCGGCTCGAAGCCGAGCGCGGTCGGGCCTGCCGCCGCGGCGCCATGGCTGAACGCCGCGGCCTTCACCGGCGGAACGTCCCGCGCGACGTCATCGAGCCTCGACGGCTCGGCGACGTCCAGGGCATGCAGGCGCTCGCGCAGAACGGACTCGACGGCTGCGTCCCAGCCGGGCTCGATGCGCACCTGCTGCCAGAGCCGCGATGCCCCGCCCAGGCCGTTGCGCTCCAGCCACTCCTGCAGCGGTGCATTGTCCTCGGCCGCCGCCTGGATCTGCTCGAGCGTGGAGAGCTGGGCGACGGCGGCTGCATGCTCGTGGGATGCCGTCGAGAGATCGGCCGCCGCCGCCGCGCGCGCGGCCTCGAGGGCCTCGCACTCCACCTGCAGGCCCTCCACCGCGGACTCGGCCGCGACGACGGACTCGTCGCTCTCGTCGCGGCGGCGCCGCCGCTCCTCGAGAATGGCCGCCTCGGGCGGCTGCAGCGACTGGCGCTCGGCGTTCAGGCGCTGGCGCCGCTGCTCGAGCGCCTGCAATGCACGCTCGACGTGCGCGAGGTTCGCCTGCTCCAGCTGCAGCCGGCTTTCGGCGCGCAGCAGCTGGCTGCGCGCCTCGCTCTGCTGCTCCTGAGCGGCGCGAAACGCCTGGTCGGCCGCCGGCAGCTTGTCGCTCTCCGCCGTCGCGCGGGCGCGCGCCTCGGCAAGGCGCTCCCGCGCCCCGCCCGCGCGGCCGGCCCACATGTGCAGCGCCTGGGTGAGCTGCGCGCGTTGCTCGCGCCAGGAGGCAAGCTGCGTGCGCCGCTCGGCATGCTGGAACTCCAGGCGCTGGCGCGTCTCCTCCACGTGGCGCAGCTCGGACTCCAGGCGCGCCACCTCCGCGTTCGCCGCGTACAGCTCGCCTTGCGCGGTGTTCATCGCGTCGCCGGCGGCGTAGTGCGCCGAGCGCGCGGTCTCCACGCGGCTCTCCACGTCGCGCAGCGCCGCGGTCTCCGCCTCGAGCGCCGTGCCCTGGCGCTCGATCTCCTGCGCATGCCGGTCGCGCTCGGCGGCCGCGTCGCGCCGGCGCAGGAACCACAGCAGCTGCTGCTTGAGCTGCAGGTCCGCCTGCAGCGCCTGGTAGCGCGAGGCCACCTCCGCCTGCGAGCGCAGCTTCTCGATCTGCGCGCCGAGCTCCAGGCGGATGTCGGTCACGCGCGCGAGGTTCTCGCGCGTGTCGGCGAGGCGGCTCTCGGTCTCCCTGCGGCGCTCCTTGTAGCGCGAGACGCCTGCCGCTTCCTCGAGGAATACGCGCAGCTCCTCGGGCTTCGCCTCGATCACGCGCGAGATCATGCCCTGCTCGATGATGGCGTAGGCGCGCGGGCCGAGGCCGGTGCCGAGAAACATGTCGGTGATGTCGCGCCGGCGAACGTGCTGGTTGTTGATGTAGTACGCGGACTCGCCGTCGCGCTGCAGGACGCGCTTCACGGAGATCTCGGCGTACTGGCTCCACTGCCCGGCCGCGCGTCCCAGAGAGTTGTCGAATACCAGCTCGACGCTCGCGCGCGCCATGGGCTTGCGGTTGCCCGAGCCGTTGAAGATGACGTCCTGCATGGAGTCGCCGCGCAACGCCGAGGCGCGCGTCTCGCCCAGCACCCAGCGCACGGCGTCGATGACGTTGGACTTGCCGCATCCGTTCGGCCCCACGATGCCGACCAGCTGGCCGGGGAAGTGGATCGTGGTGGGGTCGACGAAGGACTTGAAGCCGGAGAGCCTGATCTGTTGGAGTCGCACGGAGCGTGTTCTCGTTTCGAAAATGATACCATCTGCGCGCTCGATTCCCGCCGCGCCGCGGCGCCATTTTCCGATGACTTCGCGTCCCAGCAAGCGCCTGCAGACGTTCCGCAATCCGTCGCCGGAGCGCGACTATCGCATCCAGATGCAGCTTCCGGAGTTCACCTGCCTGTGCCCGATGACGGGGCAGCCGGACTTCGCGGTTCTCGATCTGGAGTACGTGCCCGACCGGCTGTGCGTCGAGCTGAAGTCGCTCAAGCTCTACATCTGGACTTATCGCGACGAGGGCGCGTTCCACGAGGCGGTCACCAATCGCATACTCGACGATCTCGTGCGCGCGGTGCGCCCGCGCTACATGCGCCTCGCCGCGCGCTTCCACGTGCGCGGCGGCATCGCCACCAGCGTCGTGGCCGAGCACCGCAAGCGCGGCTGGAAGCCCTCCGCTTGAATCCCCTGCTCGGGCGGCTGCAGCCCTACCCGTTCGAGAAGCTGCGTGCGCTGCTGGCCGGCGTGGTGGCGAATCCGGCGCTCACGCCGATCAACCTGTCGATCGGCGAGCCGAAGCATCCGACGCCGGCGCTGGTGAAATCCGCACTCGCGGCCTCGCTCGACGGGCTCGCGGCCTATCCGGCCACCGCCGGCCTGCCGGCATTGCGCGAGGCGATTGCCGCGTGGCTCGCGCGCCGCTACGGCCTGGAGGCCATCGATCCCCTGACACAGGTACTGCCGGTCAATGGATCGAGGGAGGCGCTGTTTGCCTTCGCGCAGACGGTACTCGACCCCTCCGCGGGTCCCGCGCGCGTCGCCTGCCCCAATCCCTTCTACCAGATCTACGAGGGCGCGGCGCTGCTCGCGGGCGCGCAGCCCGTGTTCCTGAACGACGGCCAGCCCTTCGAGACGCTCGATTGGCGCGGTGTGCAGCTCGCCTATGTGTGCTCGCCGGGCAACCCCACCGGGCACGTGCTCGGGCTGGAAGACTGGGGGCGGCTCTTCGAGCTCTCCGACCGGCACGGGTTCATCATCGCCTCGGACGAGTGCTACTCGGAGCTCTACTACGACGAGCTCCAACCGCCGCTGGGCGCGCTGCAGGCCGCGCAGCGGCTCGGGCGCAGGGACTATGCGCGCGTCGTGGCGTTCTCCAGCCTGTCCAAGCGCTCCAATGCGCCGGGGCTGCGCTCCGGATTCGTCGCCGGCGACGCGGAGATCCTCAAGCGCTTCCTGCTGTATCGCACCTATCACGGCTCGGCGATGAGCCTGCCCGTGCAGCAGGCGTCGATCGCGGCCTGGCGCGACGAGGCGCACGTGCGCGAAAACCGGCGCCTGTACGCGGAAAAGTACCGGGCCGCCCTGCCGCTGGTGGCGCCGCCGCTCGCCACGCAGATGCCGGACGGCGGCTTCTATCTCTGGGTGCGCACCCCGGGCGACGATGCCGACTTCGCGCGTGAACTGCAGCGTCAATATAATGTCCTCGTGCTGCCCGGGAGCTTTCTCGCGCGCGATGCGCAGGGCACGAATCCCGGGCGCGGCCACGTGCGCATCGCCCTGGTCGCGCCACTCGACGAGTGCGTCGAGGCGCTGCGGCGCATCGGAGATTTTGCGCGCAAGCTCTAGGAGACCTATGGAACAAGCACAACGCATCATCGATCAGGCCTGGGAAGAGCGCGCCAGCCTGGCGCCGGGCAAGGCGCCCGCGCCCCTGCGCGAGGCGATCGAGTTCGCGCTCTCGGGACTGGACGCGGGCAGCCTGCGCGTCGCCGAAAAGCGTGGCGGCGAGTGGATCACCCATCAGTGGCTCAAGAAGGCGGTCCTGCTCTCGTTCCGTCTCGAGGACAACCGGCCGATGGCCGGGGGCTTCACCCAGTATTACGACAAGGTGCCGGCCAAGTTCTCGGCCTACGACGCCGGCGACTTCGCGCGCGGCGGCTTCCGCGTGGTGCCGCCGGCGATGGCGCGGCGCGGCTGCTACCTGGCGAAGAACGTCGTGCTCATGCCATCCTACGTCAACATCGGCGCCTACGTGGACGAGGGCACGATGGTGGATACCTGGGCGACGGTCGGTTCCTGCGCGCAGATCGGCAAGAACGTGCACCTCTCGGGCGGCGTCGGCATCGGCGGCGTGCTCGAGCCGCTGCAGGCCAACCCGGTGATCATCGAGGACAACTGCTTCATCGGCGCGCGCTCCGAGGTGGTCGAGGGCGTGATCGTCGAGGAGAACAGCGTGCTGTCGATGGGCGTCTTCATCGGCCAGAGCACCAAGATCTACGATCGCGCGAGCGGCGAGGTGCTCTATGGCCGCGTGCCGGCGGGCTCGGTGGTGGTGCCGGGCACCCTGCCGTCGGCCGACGGGCGCTGCGCGCTCTACTGCGCCGTCATCGTGAAGCGGGTGGACGCGAAGACACGCGCCAAGACGAGCCTCAACGAGCTGCTGCGAGGGGATTAAACTAGCAGGCCACGGCCCAAGACCGGAGAACCGTCATGTCCGCGATGAAACGGCTGTTCCAGCTGATGGCCGACAAGAAGGCGTCGGATATCTTCCTGTCGATCGGCTCGCCGATCAACATCAAGATCAACGGCGTGTGCATGCCGGTCAACCAGACGGTGCTCACCGCCAGCGCAGTGCAGACCCTGCTCTACGAGGTGCTGAACGAGCACCAGGTGCGCGAGTTCGAGGAGGAGCTCGAGCTGAACACGGCGTACACGCTCGAGGGCGTCGGCACCTACCGCATCAGCGCCTTCCGGCAGAAGGGCACGCCGGCCGTCGTCGTGCGCTACATCCCCGGGCAGGTACCGCCGCTCGATTCCCTTGCCCTGCCGTCCGTGCTGAAGGAGGTGGTCATGCACAAGCGCGGGCTGATCCTGATGGTCGGCGCGACCGGCTCGGGCAAGTCCACCTCGCTCGCGGCGATGATCGACTACCGCAACGCCGAGCGCTCGGGACACATCCTCACGCTGGAGGACCCGGTCGAGTTCATCTTCAAGAACCGCAAGTCGATCGTCAATCAGCGGGAGGTGGGCACGGACACCAAGGCCTTCCCCATCGCGCTGAAGAACGCGCTGCGCCAGGCGCCCGACGTGATCCTGATCGGCGAGATCCGCGACCGCGACACGATGTCGATGGCGCTGCAGTACGCGCAGTCTGGCCACCTGTGCATGGCCACGCTGCACGCCAACAACAGCTACCACGCGATGAACCGCATCATCAGCTTCTATCCGCTGGAGAACCGGCCGACGCTGCTGCTCGACCTCTCGGCTTCCCTGCAGGCGGTCATCTCGCAGCGCCTGGTGCGCACCAAGGCCGGGGCGCGCAAGCCTGCCTGCGAGGTGCTGCTCAACACCCGCCACATCTCGGAGCTGATCGAGAAGGGCGAGATCAACGAGATCAAGGAGGCGATGGAGAAGAGCATGGCGCCCGGCTCGCAGACCTTCGAGCAGGCGCTGTTCAAGCTCTTCGCGGACGGCGACATCACCCAGGACGAAGCGCTGCTCAACGCCGACTCGGCCACCAACATGCTCTGGCTCATCAACCAGGCGACCGCCGGGCAGATCACCTCCGGCCAGGTGTCCATGCCGCAGATGCCGTCCGCCGCGGGCAACGGCGACGGCAAGGAAGGCGTGCTGGCGGGCGGCAAGGCCGACTTCGACGGCATCAAGATCGACATGAGCACGTAGGGCGATGTCGGCCCTCGAGCTCACCCGGGCGCTGATCGAGCGCAGGTCGGTCACGCCCGAGGATGGCGGCTGCCAGGCGTTGCTGGCCGCGCGCCTCGCTGCGGCCGGGTTCGCTTGCGAGGACGCGAGCGCCAGCGGCGTGACGAACCTCTGGGCCCGGCGAGGCAGCGGCCGCCCGCTATTGTGTTTCGCCGGCCACACCGATGTAGTGCCGCCCGGCCCGCTTGCGCAATGGCTGTCCGATCCCTTCGCGCCCGTGGAGAGGGACGGAAAGCTGTACGGGCGCGGCGCGGCGGACATGAAGTCCTCCCTCGCCGCAATCGTGACCGCCGTGGAGCTGTTCGTGGCCGAGCGACCCCGCCACAGCGGCTCGATCGCCCTGCTCATCACGTCCGATGAGGAGGGTCCGGCGCTGCACGGCACGGCGCACGTGGTAGAGCGGCTCAAGGCGCGCGGGGAGTCCATCGACTACTGCATCGTCGGCGAGCCGTCCTCGACGAGCGCGCTCGGCGACGTCGTGCGCAACGGCCGGCGCGGCTCCCTCTCCGGCAAGCTGCGCGTGCGCGGTATCGAAGGCCACATCGCCTATCCGCATCTCGCGAAGAACCCGGTGCATGCGCTCGCGCCGGCGCTCGCCGAGCTGGTCGCCACGCGCTGGGACGAGGGCAACGAGCACTTCCCGCCCACCAGCTTTCAGGTTTCGAACGTGCATGCGGGAACCGGCGTCACCAACGTGATTCCCGGCGCGCTCGAGCTGGACTTCAATTTTCGCTATTCCACCGAGAGCACCGATCGGGCGCTGCGCGAGCGTCTCGAGGGCATCCTCGGCAAGCACGGTCTGGACTACGCCATCGACTGGACGCTCGGCGGCAAGCCGTTCCTCAGCCGACCCGGACGGCTGCTCGAGGCCGTCTCCGGCGCGATCCGCTCGCATACCGGGCGCACGCCGCAGCTGTCCACGGCGGGCGGCACCTCGGACGGGCGCTTCATCATCGACATCTGTCCCGAGATCGTGGAGTTCGGACCGGTCAACGCGAGCATCCACAAGCTGAACGAGCACATCGCGCTCGCCGAGCTCGAGCAGCTGTCGCGAATCCACCTCGACATCCTGCGCGCACTGCTGCCTTGAGGCTCGCCGACCTGGTGCGCGAAGCCGCGCGGCGCCTGCGTCGCGCGCGGCTGCATTACGGGCACGGCACCACGAACGCGCGCGACGAGGCGGCGTTCCTCGTGCTGCGCGGGCTGGGCTTGCCTTTCGAGGCACCCGCCGATCGCGAGGTCGGCCGGCGCGAGGCGTTGCGCGTCGAGCGCCTGCTCCAGCGGCGCATCCGCGATCGCATACCCGTGCCCTACCTGCTGCACGAAGCCTGGCTGCAGGACGAGCGCTTCTACGTCGATCGCCGCGTCATCGTCCCGCGCTCGCATATCGCCGGGCTGCTGCGCACGCGCATGCGCCCCTGGCTGGTCCTTTCGCCGAAGCGCATCCTCGATCTGTGCACGGGATCGGGATGCCTCGCCGTCCTCGCGGCGCAGGCGTTTCCTCGCGCGCACGTCGACGCCTCGGACCTTTCGGCCGGCGCGCTGGCGGTCGCCGCGCGCAACGTGGCGATGCACCGGTTGCGCTCCCGGGTGCGCCTGGTTCGCTCCGATCTGTTTGCCGCGCTTCGCGGGCGCTACGATCTGATCGTCTGCAATCCGCCTTACGTCGACGCCGCCTCGATGCGCCGGCTGCCCGCCGAATACCGGCACGAGCCGCGCATGGCGCTGGCCAGCGGGTCCGATGGATTGGATTTTGTCAGGCGCCTGCTCGGCGAGGTGCCGCGTTACCTGACGCCCCGCGGCGCGCTCGTCTGCGAAGTCGGCGCGGGACGCCGCGCGCTGCAGCGAGCCTACCCGCGCTTGCCCTTCACCTGGACGGCAGAGGGCAACGTATTCGTGCTGGTGCGCGAGGAATTGGGGTGACCGATGGGACTCGAACCCACAACAACTGGAATCACAATCCAGGACTCTACCTTTGAGCTACGGTCACCGTCGTTGCTGCCACTGCTGATCTGGCCTGCCCGGCGGGAGTCGAACCCACAACCCCCAGCTTAGAAGGCTGGTGCTCTATCCGGTTGAGCTACGGGCAGCCGCCGGGCAAACCTGGTCGGGGTGGAGAGATTCGAACTCCCGACATCTTGCTCCCAAAGCAAGCGCGCTACCAGGCTGCGCCACACCCCGGAAAGGAACCGAATCATACTCTTTTTTCGGCTTGCTGCTGGGGGTCTTTTCTGCTACAAAGGCGCCTTTCTTTTTTCCGCGCAACGACTTAAATGGCTGTCGAGCTGACCCGCAAGAGCTTCACTCCTTACGCGCCGAAGAAGGGCGAGGAGTACATGAACGCGCGCATGCGCTCGCACTTCCGCAAGATGCTCGAGCAGCTGAAAGCCGAGCTCTCGGAGGAGATCGACCGCACGGTGCACACCATGCAGGACGAGGCCACGGTGTTCGCCGACCCCAACGACCGGGCCAGCCAGGAGTCCGATATCGCGCTCGAGCTGCGCAACCGCGATCGCGAGCGCAAGCTGATCAAGAAGATCGACGAGACCATCGCGCGCATCGAAGCCAACGAGTACGGCTATTGCGAGAGCTGCGGGATCGAGATCGGGCTGAAGCGCCTGGAGGCGCGCCCGACCGCGACGCTGTGCATCGATTGCAAGACGCTGGACGAGCTGCGCGAGAAGCAGGTGGCGAAGTAGCCGCCGCCCAAGGGCGCGGCGAAGCGAAGGGCGCCGGCGGCGCCCTTTCTTTTTTTACGCCTGCTTGGCCGCCTCCGGCGCGCCGACCGCTTTCATCGACAGGCGCACGCGTCCCTTGTCGTCGGCCTCGAGCACCTTCACCTTCACGCTCTGGCCTTCCTTCAAGTGGTCCGAGACCGCGTTCACCCGCTCGTTGCTGATCTGCGAGATGTGCAGAAGGCCGTCGCGCCCGGGGAGCAGCTGCACGATCGCGCCGAAATCCAGCAGGCGCAGCACGGTGCCCTCGTAGACCTTGCCCACCTCGACGTCCGCCGTAAGCTCCTGGATGCGCTTTCTCGCCGCCTCCCCGCCTTCGGCGGCGACGCAGGCGATGGAGATCGTGCCGTCGTCCTCGATCTCGATGGTGGTGCCGGTCTCCTCCTGGATGCCGCGGATCACCACCCCGCCCTTGCCGATCACGTCGCGGATCTTGTCCGGATTGATCTTGATCTTGATGATGCGGGGGGCAAACGTGGACAGCTCGGTGCGCGAGCCCTCGATCGCCTGTTTCATGATCTGCAGGATGCCCAGGCGCGCCTCGCGCGCCTGGTCGAGCGCGACCTTCATGATGCTCTTGTTGATCGACTCGATCTTCAGGTCCATCTGCAGCGCGGTGATGCCCGCCTCCGTACCGGCGACCTTGAAGTCCATGTCGCCGAGGTGGTCCTCGTCGCCGAGGATGTCGGACAGCACCGCGAAGCGGTTGCCGTCCTTGATCAAGCCCATGGCGATGCCCGCCACGTGCGCCTTGATCGGCACGCCTGCGTCCATCAGTGCGAGGCTGCCGCCGCACACCGACGCCATCGAGGAGGAGCCGTTCGACTCGGTGATCTCGGAGACCACGCGCAGCGAATAGCCGAACTCCTCCGCGCCCGGCAGCATGGCGACCAGCGCGCGCTTGGCCAGACGGCCGTGCCCGATCTCGCGCCGCTTGGTGAAGCCGAAGCGGCCGGTCTCGCCGGTGGCGTACGGGGGCATGTTGTAGTGGAACATGAAGCGTTCGCGGTATTCGCCCGAGAGCGCGTCGATGATCTGCTCGTCGCGGCCGGTGCCCAGCGTCACCGTGACCAGCGCCTGCGTCTCGCCGCGCGTGAACAGCGCCGAGCCGTGCGTGCGCGGCAGCACGCCGACGCGCACGTTGATCGGCCGCACGGTGCGCGTGTCGCGGCCGTCGATGCGCGGCTCGCCGTTCAGGATCTGGTTGCGCACGATCTTCGACTCGAGGTCGAAGAAAATGTCCTTCAGCGCGCGCTCGTTGATCTCGCGTCCCGCCGCCCTGGCTTCTTCATCGACCTTCGCGGCCGCCGCGGCGCGGATCTCCGCGAGGCGCGCGTTGCGAACCTGCTTCTGGCGCATTTCGAACGCGGCGCGCAGATCGACTTCGGCCAGCTCGGCCACGCGCGCGACCAGCGCCTCGTCCTTCGCCGGCGGCTGCCAGTCCCACGCGGGCTTGCCGGCGACCTCGGCCAGCTCGTGGATCGCCTGGATCGCGGCCTGCATCTGCTCGTGGCCGAACACCACCGCGCCGAGCATCGCCTCCTCGGAAAGCTCGTGCGCCTCGGACTCCACCATCATCACGCCCTGCTCCGTGCCCGCGACGACCAGGTTCAGCCTGGATTCCTTGAGCTGGGTGGCCGTCGGGTTGATCACGTACTGGCCGTCGACGTAGCCCACGCGGCAGGCGCCGATGGGGCCATTGAACGGGATGCCCGAGATCGTCAGCGCCGCCGAAACCGCCAGCATCGCAGGGATGTCGGAATCCACCTCGGGATTCAGCGACAGCACCTGCGCGACGACCTGGACCTCGTTGAAGAAGCCGTCCGGAAAGAGCGGCCGGATCGGCCGGTCGATCAGGCGCGAGGTCAGCGTCTCCTTCTCCGAGGGCCGCCCCTCGCGCTTGAAGAAGCCGCCCGGGATCTTGCCCGCGGCGTAGGTGCGCTCGGCGTAGTCGACGGTCAGCGGAAAGAAATCCTGGTTGGCGCGCGGCTCCTTGGCCGCGGTGACGGTGGCGAGGACGACCGTGTCGTCCATCGTGCAGAGCACGGCGCCGTGCGCCTGCCGGGCGATCTCGCCCGTCTCGAAGGTGACCTGGTGGGCGCCCAGCGTGAAAGTCTTCTTGGTGGGATTCAAGGGAATGCCTCTATGGGTAAGCGCAGGCAGGAACGCTCATCGTGCGATGAGCGCTCCACGCCGCGGCATGAATGGGACTACTTGCGGAGGTTGAGCCGCTCGACGAGCGAGCGGTACTTGTCCGCGTCGGTGCGCCGCAGGTAATCGAGCAGCTTGCGGCGCTGCGAAACCAGCTTGAGCAGCCCGCGGCGAGAATGAAAGTCCTTCACGTGGGCCTTGAAATGCTCGGTCAGGCCGTTGATGCGCTCCGTGAGGAGCGCGACCTGCACTTCCGGCGACCCGGTATCCTGCCCGGAGCGCTGGTACTGACGAACCACTTGCGCCTTTTGCGCAACCTGCAATGCCATACTCATCGTCTCCTGTCTTGAGGCGCGCATTCTAGCCGAGGCGGGTGCCTCGCGACAAGCGAATGCGGTGTTCTTTCAGCCGCTTGCGTGACCGATCAGCCGCCGGGGACGCACCAGGCCGGGCGCGCGCCCTTCGCCGAGCCCCAGCAGCCGGCGATCGGCGCCGTAGACGCCGCAGGGGCCCTCCGGGGCCTGCTGCACGCGCAGCGCCTCGCCGTGGACGAAGCGTTGCGCCAGGGGCTCGCTCAGCTCCACCCGCGGCAGGCCGGCCAGCAGGCGATCGACCGGGAGCAGGCGACGGTCACGCTCGGCGGGCGAGTCCGCCTGCAATTGATCGAGGGTGACCGCCTCCTCGATCCGGAACCCGGTCGTGGCCACCCGCCGCAGCGCCGCGAGGTGGGCTCCGCACCCCAGGGCACGGCCGATATCCTCGACCAGCGTGCGGACGTAGGTTCCCTTGCTGCAGGCGACCCGCAGCTCGAGGTCGGGCGACGCGAACGACAGCATCTCCAGCGCATGGATGCGGACGCGGCGCGCGGCGCGCGGGACTTCCCCGCCCTGCCGCGCTATCGCGTACAGCGGCCGGCCGCCGTGCTTGAGCGCCGAGTACATCGGCGGCACCTGATCGATCTCGCCGCGAAATCGTGCGAGCACCCCCTCGGCTTCGGCTGCGCGCACCTCGCACGGTCGCGCCTCCAGCACCACGCCCTCGGCGTCGCCGGTGGTCGTGGTGATGCCCAGCCGCGCCCGCGCCAGGTAGATCTTGTCGGCATCGAGCGCGAGCTGCGAGAACTTCGTGGCCTCGCCGAGCAGGATCGGCAGCAGCCCCGAGGCGAGCGGGTCGAGCGTACCCGCATGCCCCGCCTTGGTGGCCGCGTACAGCCTCTTGGTCGCCTGCAGCGCTGCATTGCTGCTGATGCCCTGGGGCTTGTCGAGCAGCAGCACGCCGTCCACGCGGCGGCGCATCAGTCCCGGGTCCTCGTGCTGTCGATGAGCTGCGACAGGCGCGCGCCCCGCTCCACCGATTCGTCGTAGCGAAAGCGCAGTTCGGGCGTCGTGTAGAGCCGCAGCCGGCGCGCGAGCGCGCCGCGCAGCCGGCCCGCCGCCTTGCCGAGCGCCCGCCCGGCGGCTTCGGCCTGCGCACGCTCGAGGCAGGTGAAGTAGACCACGGCGTGCGAGAAGTCCGGGGCGACGTCGACCGCGGTGAGGGTGACGAGCGTCAGTCGCGGATCGCGCAGCTCGCGCCGCATTAACTCGGAGAGCTCGCGCTGGATCTGGTCGGCGACCTTCTGCGGCCGGCCGCGGCTCACAGCGTGCGCGCCACCTCGAGGACTTCGAACACCTCGAACTGGTCGCCTTCCTTCAGGTCCGAGAAGTTCTTCAGCGACATGCCGCACTCGAAGCCCGCCTTCACCTCGCGCACGTCTTCCTTGAAGCGCTTGAGCGAGTCGATCTCGCCGGTATGGATGACCACGTTGTCGCGCAGCACGCGCACCTGGGCGTTGCGCTTGACCAGGCCGTCGAGGACATAGCAGCCGGCCACGGCGCCCACCTTCGAGATGCGGAACACCTGGCGCACCTCGACCGTACCGAGGACCTGCTCCCTCTGCTCCGGCGCCAGCATCCCGGAGAGCGCCGCCTTGATCTCGTCGACCGCCTCGTAAATGATGTTGTAGTAGCGCACCTGAACGCCGGCGCTTTCGACGAGCTTGCGCGCGGTGGCGTCGGCGCGCGTATTGAAGCCGATGATCACCGCGCGCGAGGCGAGCGCAAGGTTGACGTCGGATTCGGTGATGCCGCCCACGCCCGCGTGCACCACGCTCACCTTCACCTCGTCGGTGGACAGCCGGGTAAGCGCGTGCACCAGGGCCTCCTGCGAGCCCTGCACGTCGGCCTTGATGACGAGGGCCAGCGTCTTCTTCTCGCCCTCGCCCATCTGCTCGAAGACGTTCTCGAGCTTGGCGGCCTGCTGCTTGGCGAGCTTCACCTCGCGGAACTTGCCCTGCCGGAAGAGTGCGATCTCGCGCGCCTTGCGCTCGTCGGCGAGCACCGCCAGCTCCTCGCCGGCGTTGGGCACCTCGGACATGCCCTGGATCTCCACCGGGATCGAGGGGCCTGCCGAGGCGACCGGCCGCCCGCTCTCGTCCAGCATCGCCCGCACCCGGCCGAACACGGGTCCCGCGAGCACCACGTCGCCGCGGTTCAAGGTGCCGGCCTGTACGAGCACCGTGGCGACAGGACCGCGCCCCTTGTCCAGCCGCGCCTCGATGACCACGCCGCGCGCCGCGCTGCTGACCGGGGCCTTCAGCTCCAGCACCTCGGCCTGCAGCAGCACGTTCTCGAGCAGCGCGTCCACGCCGGCGCCGGTTTTCGCCGACACGGGCACGAACGGCACGTCGCCGCCGAGGTCCTCCGGCACGACGCCGTGCTGCAACAGCTCCTGGCGTACCTTTTCGGGATTGGCCTCGGGCTTGTCGATCTTGTTGATCGCCACCACCAGCGGCACCTCGGCCGCCTTGGCGTGGTTGATCGCCTCCAGCGTCTGCGGCATGACGCCGTCGTCGGCCGCCACCACCAGGATGACCAGGTCGGTCACCTTGGCGCCGCGCGCGCGCATCGCGGTGAAGGCCTCATGGCCGGGGGTGTCGAGGAACGTGATCACGCCGCGCGGCGTCTCCACGTGATAGGCGCCGATATGCTGGGTGATGCCGCCCGCCTCGCCCGCCGCCACCTTGGTGCGGCGGATGTAGTCGAGCAGCGACGTCTTGCCGTGATCCACGTGCCCCATGACCGTGACCACCGGGGGACGCGGCTCTGCCGCCACCTCTTCGGCGGGCGCCTCCGCCAGATAGGCCTCGGGGTCTTCCAGCTTGGCGGGCTTCGCCTTGTGTCCCATCTCCTCGACCACGATCATGGCCGTTTCCTGATCGAGCACCTGGTTGATGGTGGCCATCGTGCCGAGCTTCATCAGGACCTTGATGACCTCGGCGGCCTTCACCGACATCCGGTGCGCGAGCTCGCCGACGGCGATGGTCTCGGGAACGGCGACCTCGCGCGTGATGGGCTCGGCAGGGGCGCTGAAGGGCTGCTGCGCTTCGGCGGCGGCGCCACGGTGCCGATTGCCGCCGCGTCCGTGCCAGCCCGCGACGCCACCGCCCATGTCGCCGCGCGTCTTGATCGTGCGCCGCCGCACGGAATCGTCGCGCATCGTGGTCGTGGGCTTGGCTTTCTTCGGACGCTTGTCGGGCTTCGCGTCCCCGGTCTTCGGGGCGTGCAGCGTGCCCTCCACGGGAGCCGCCGCCGGCGCCTCGGCCTGGGCCTTCTGCAACGCAGCCTGCGCCTCGCGCTCGGCAGCGCGCTGCTCGGCCTCGCGGCGCTCGCGTTCCTGCTTCTCCCGGAGCTCCGCGGCCTGCAGCGCCGAGAGCTGCTCGTGGCGCCGCGCCTCCTGCTCGCGCAGCGCCTTCTCGCGCTCGTCGACCGCCGCGGGCGGCGCGACGGGCTCGGGCGCGAGAGCGGGAGCGGGAGCGGGAGCGGGTGCGGGCGCCTCGGCCACGGCCTCGGGCGCATCGCGCTTGACGAAGACGCGCTTCTTGCGCACCTCCACCTGGATGGTGCGCGCCTTGCCGGACGTGTCGGACTTCTTGATGATCTCGCTCGTCTGGCGCCGCGTCAGCGTGATCTTGTTCTTGGGCTCGGCGGAGCCGTGCGCGCGCCGCAGGTATTCCAGCAGGCGCGACTTGTCGGACTCGGTGAGCGAATCGTCCGCGGCCCGCTTGTCCACGCCGGCCGCGCGCAGCTGCTCGAGCAGCACCTGCGGCGGTACCTTCAACTCGCTGGCGAATTGCGCGACGCTGGTGAGAGCCACGTTACTGCGCCTCCTTGACCTCGGCCTTGCCTTCCTGCTCGAACCAGTGGGCACGCGCCGCCATGATGAGACTCCTGGCGCGCTCCTCTTCGATGCCGGTCATCTCCGAGAGCTCGTCGACGGCGAGATCGGCGAGGTCGTCACGCGTCTTCACGCCGCCCTCGGCGAGCTTCGCCGCGAGCTCCGAGTCCATGCCCTCCAGCTTGAGCAGGTCCTGGTCCACGCCTTCCACCTGCTCCTCGCTGGCGATCGCCTGCACGAGCAGCGCGTTGCGCGCCCGGCTGCGCAGCTCGTTCACCGTGTTCTCGTCGAACGCCTCGATCTCGAGCAGCTCGTTGATCGGCACGTAGGCGACCTCCTCCAGGGTGGAGAAGCCCTCCTGGATGAGGATGTTGGCGACCTCCTCGTCCACGTCGAGCCGCTGCATGAAGACCTCGCGCACGCGCGAGGACTCCTCGGCCTGCTTCTGGTTGGACTCCTCCTCCGTCATGAGGTTGATCGTCCAGCCGGTGAGCTCGGAGGCGAGGCGCACGTTCTGGCCGCTGCGACCTATGGCGATGGCGAGGTTCTCCTCGTCCACCACGACGTCCATGGCATGCTTTTCCTCGTCGACCAGGATCGAGCTCACCTCGGCGGGCGCCAGCGCCCCGATCACGAACTGGGCCGGATCGGCCGACCACAGCACGATATCGACGCGCTCGCCGGCGAGCTCCTGCGTCACCGCCTGCACGCGCGAGCCGCGCATGCCGACGCAGGTGCCGATCGGGTCGATGCGCCGGTCGTTGGTGTGCACGGCGATCTTGGCGCGCACGCCGGGATCGCGCGCCGCCGACTTGATCTCGAGCAGCCGCTCCTCGATCTCGGGCACCTCGAGCTCGAACAGCTTCATGATGAACTGCGGCGCGGTGCGCGACAGGATCAGCTGCGGGCCGCGCGCGCCGCGGTCGATCTTCATCACCCAGGCGCGCACGCGGTCGCCCACGCGCAGGTTTTCCTTGGGAATCATCTGCTCGCGCGGCAGCAGCGCCTCGAGCCTGCCCGACTCGACGATGGCATTGCCGCGCTCCATGCGCTTCACCGAGCCGGTGACCAGCTCGTCGCCGCGCCCGAGGAAGTCGTTGAGGATCTGCTCGCGCTCGGCGTCGCGGATGCGCTGCAGGATCACCTGCTTGGCAGTCTGCGCCCCGATGCGGCCGAACGGCACGTTCTCGATCGGCTGCTCCAGGTACTCGTCCATCTGCGCGTCGGGCTTGCGGTCCTGCGCCTCCTCGAGCGAGAGCATCTGCGCCGTGTTCCACTCGGGCGTGTCGTCGGGCACCACGTGCCAGCGCCGGAACGCCTTGTAGTCGCCCGTGTTCTTGTCGATCTCGACTCGCACGTCGACGTCTTCGCTGAAGCGCTTCTTGGTGGCGGAGGCGAGCGCCATCTCCAGCGCGCCGAAGACCACGTCGCGGTTGACGTTCTTCTCGCGCGCCAGCGCATCCACCAGCAGCAGAATCTCTCGGCTCATCGCCTCTACTCCGTTGTCGCTACAGTTCCGGAACGAGCCGGGCCCGTTCCATGCCATCCAGCCGCAGCGCGGTCGGCACACCGTCCACCTCGACGGTCGCCGTCGCGCCCTCGACCCCGCGCAGCAGGCCCACGAAATGCCGGCGCCCGCTCGCGTCCGCAACACGCATCCTCACGTCCACCCGGTGACCGGCGAACTTCGCGAAATCCGCCGCATGCCGCAACGGCCGGTCGAGCCCCGGCGACGACACCTCCAGCCGGTCGTAGTCGATGCCCTCGACCTCCAGCACGCGCGTCAACTGACGGCTCACATCCGCGCAATCGTCCACCGTGATGCCGCCCGGCTTGTCCATGAAAACGCGCACGAAACGGCCCCGGTTGGACACCTGCAGGTCCACCAGCTCGAATCCCATCCCGGTCAGGGTGGGCTCTACGACGCCTTCCAGTGTGGCTGCCACAAACAAAAAATGGGCCGAAGCCCATCTCTGTGAAACGGCTTGAAGTTTAACCGCTTTTCGCCGTTTTCACAATCTCCGCGACGTCTTGCGGCCCGAGCTCGACCCAGTGGCCGGGTCGCAGCCCGCGAGGCAGGCGGACCTGCCCATAGCGCACCCGGAGCAGCCGGCTCACCTTGCGGCCGACGGCCTCGAAGAGCCGCCGCACCTCCCGGTTGCGCCCCTCGCGCAGCACCACTCGGTACCAGCGATTGGCGCCCTCCGGCGGGCCCGAAGCCTCCAGCCGATCGAACTTGCCGATGCCGTCGTCCAGGCGCACGCCCTTGCGCAGCTCGAGCATCTCCTCTGGATTCAGTGCGCCCAGCACGCGCACGGCATACTCGCGCTCCACCTCGTAGCGCGGGTGCATCAGGCGGTTGGCGAGCTCGCCCGAGTCGGTGAACAGCAGCAATCCCGCGCTGTTGATGTCCAGCCGCCCGACCGAGACCCATTTGCCGCCGGCGACTGCCGGCAGCCGGGTGAACACCGTGGGCCGGCCTTGCGGGTCGGACCGCGTCACGAGCTCGCCCTCGGGCTTGTGATACAGGATGACCCGCGGTTGGCCTGAGCATGCCGCCACCGGCAGCTCGCGGCCATCCAGTTCGATCCGGTCGGTCGGACTCGCGCGGTCGCCGAGCTTGGCCGGCGCGCCGTTGACCGTGACGCGGCCGGCCGCGATCCAGGACTCGATCTGGCGGCGCGAGCCGTGCCCCGCCGTCGCGAGCAGCTTCTGCAGCCGCTCAGCCAGCGGCGGGTTCGTTGGCGGCCTCGTTGGCGGCTTCCGGAAGCTCGGGCGCGGGCTCGCCGGCCGCGGGCTCGAGGTGGAGCGTCTTGGCCACCTCTTCGAGCGGCGGCAGCTCCTCCAGCGAGCGCAGCCCGAGGTCGTCGAGAAAGCCCTTGGTGGTCGCGTACAGCGCCGGGCGGCCCGGCGTGTCGCGATGCCCGACGACATCGATCCAGCCCCGGGCCTCCAGGGCCTGGATGATCTGGGTGGACACGGTGACGCCGCGGATGTCCTCGATGTCGCCGCGCGTCACCGGCTGCTTGTAGGCGATGATCGCGAGCGTCTCCATCACCGCGCGCGAGTAGCGCGGCGGTTTCTCCGGCTGCAGCTTCTCCACGTAGAACTGGAACTCCGGGCGCGTCTGGAAGCGCCAGCCGCTCGCGAGGCTCGCCAGCTCGACGGCGCGCGCGCTCCACTCGTCGCGCAGCTCGCCGAGCAGGTTCTTCACGGTGTCGGCGGCCAGCTCGTCGTCGAACAGGCGGCGCAGCGCCGCGATGGACAGCGGTTCGGACGCCGCGAGCAGCGCGGCCTCGAGGATGCGCTTGGCTTCAGTGGGGCTCGGCATGGGCCAATTTTACGTAGATCGGCGCGAAGCTCTCCGACTGCGTCAGCTCGAGCAGCGACTCGCGCGCGAGCTCCAGCACCGCGAGCAGCGTCACCACGAGCACGGCGACGCCGCGCGCGGGGTCGAAAAGCTCCCCGAACTCCATGACGCGGCGCTCCTGCAGGCGCCGCAGGACGCCGCTCATGTGCTCGCGCACCGAGAGTTCCTCGCGCGAGACGCGGTGGTGCGCCGACAGGCGCGCGCGGTGCAGGAGCACCCGCCAGGCCTCGGCCAGGTCCTGCGGGCGCACCTGCGGCAGGCGCTCGACCACCGTGCGCTCCACCCACACCGAGATCGCGAGCACGTCGCGCCCCGCCTGGGGCATGGCATCGAGCGCCTGCGCCGCCTTCTTCATGCGCTCGTACTCGAGCAGGCGACGGACGAGCTCCGCCCGCGGGTCGTCTTCCAGCGGCTCGGCGGCCGGCGGGCGCGGCAGCAGCAGCCGCGACTTGATCTCCATGAGCGTGGCCGCCATGACCAGGTACTCCGCGGCGAGCTCCAGGTTGGTTGCGCGCATGCCCTCGACGTACTCGAGGTATTGGCGCGTGAGCGGCGCCATCGGAATGTCGAGGATGTCGAGGTTTTCCTTGCGGATCAGATAGAGCAGCAGGTCGAGCGGACCCTCGAAGGCCTCGAGGATGACCTCCAGCGCGTCGGGCGGGATATAGAGGTCGCGCGGAATCTCGATCAGCGGCTCGCCGTAGAGGCGCGCGATCGGCTCGACGGGCTGCGGGGCCTCGCCCATCAGGTGTAGGTGAGGCCCATGGCTTCGCGCACGTCGCGCATCGTCTCCTCGGCCAGCTTGCGAGCGCGGTCGCAGCCATCGGCAACGATGCTCTTCACCAGCGTGGGATCGTCCAGGTAGGTCTGCGCCCGCTCGCGCATGGGGGCGAGCTCGGCGAGCACCGCGTCGATGACCGGCTGCTTGCATTCCAGGCAGCCGATGCCCGCGGTCGTGCATCCCTTCTGCACCCACTCGCGCCGTGCCTCGTCCGAATAGACGAGGTGCAGCGACCACACCGGGCACTTCTCCGGCGTGCCGGGGTCGCTGCGCTTCACGCGCGCCGGGTCCGTGGGCATGGTGCGGATCTTTCTCGTCACCGACTCCGGGGACTCGCGCAGCTCGATGGCGTTGCCGTAGGACTTGGACATCTTCTGCCCGTCCAGCCCCGGCAGGCGCGAGGCCTCCGTGAGCAGCGCCTCCGGCTCGGCGAGGATCTTGCGCCCGCCTCCTTCCAGCCATCCGTAGAGCCGCTCGCGGTCGCCGCGCGGCAGGTTCTGCTGCTCCTCCAGCATGGCGCGGGCGCGGCTGAGCGCCTCGGCGTCGCCCCCTTCGAGGAACCTGGTACGCAGCTCGTTCAGCAGGCGAGCCTTCTTCGAACCCATCTTCTTCACCGCCGCCTTGGCCTTCTCCTCGAAGCCCTCTTCGCGTCCGTAGAGGTGGTTGAAGCGGCGCGCGATCTCGCGCGTCATCTCGACGTGCGGCACCTGGTCCTCGCCCACCGGCACGTAGCGCGCGCGGTAGATGAGGATGTCGGCCGACTGCAGCAAGGGATAGCCGAGGAATCCGTAAGTCGCGAGGTCGCGGTCCTTCAGCTTCTCGATCTGGTCCTTGTAGGTCGGCACCCGCTCCAGCCAGCCGAGCGGGGTCATCATCGAGAGCAGCAGGTGCAGCTCGGCGTGCTCCTGGATGTGCGACTGCACGAAAAGAATCGCCTGGTTCGGATCGACGCCGGCGGCAAGCCAGTCCACCACCATCTCCCAGGCGTTCTGCTCCAAGCGCCCGGGATGCTCGTAGTCGGTGGTGAGGGCATGCCAGTCCGCGACGAAGAACAGGCACGGATACTCGCTTTGCAGGCGAACCCAGTTCTTCAACACGCCGTGGTAGTGACCGAGGTGCAGCGCCCCCGTGGGCCGCATGCCGGACAGGACGCGGGTCTCGAACATCAGAGCTGGAACACCGTGCCGATGACGTGGAAGGAGGCCTGCACCATCGGCGCGAGCAGGAATCCGAGGTAGCCCGTGAACAGCAGCAGGAGCAGGATGGGGAAGCCCCAGGGTTCGAGTCGCGCGTACTGCCAGGCCATGCGGTGCGGCAGCAGGCTGGCGAGTATCCGCCCGCCGTCGAGCGGCAGGATGGGCAGCAAATTGAGCAGCATGAGCACGACGTTCACCTGGATGCCGGCGATGCCCATCAGGCGCAGCGGCACGGAGAAGGCGTTGGTGGGCATGAGGTCGGCCAGCTTGAGCAGCAGCGCCCAGCCGAGCGCCATGACGAGGTTCGCCGCGGGTCCCGCGGCCGCCACCCAGATCATGTTCTGCTTCGGCCGGCGCAGCGCCGAGTAGTTGACCGGGACGGGCTTGGCCCATCCGAAGAGGTATCCCGCGCCCCCGGCGAGCTTGCTTGCGGCGAGGATCAGCAACGGAACGAGGATCGTGCCCACCATGTCGATGTGGCGCAGCGGATTGAGGCTGATGCGCCCTTGCGCGAACGCGGTCATGTCGCCGAAATGGCGCGCGACATAGCCGTGGGCCGCCTCGTGCAGCGTGATCGCGAAGAGCACCGGGAGCGAGTAGATCGCGACCGTCTGGACGAGCGAGTGGAAGTCCATCGTGGCGGCGGGAATTTTATCAGAGCGCGGCGAGCGGCCCGAGGCGCTCGAGCGCGCCACGCCCGCGGCGCATCACGAGCGGCTCGTCGGTCGTGAGATCGATCACCGTGGTCGGCTCGATGCCGCAGGGACCGCCGTCCACGACCAGGTCGAGCTGGTGCTCGAGCGCCGCACGGATTTCGGGCGCGTCGCCGAGCGGCTGCGACTCGCCCGGCAGGATGAGCGTCGACGAGAGCATGGGCTCGCCGAGCTCGGCGAGCAGCGCCTGTGCGACGGCGTGCGCCGGCACGCGCACGCCGATCGTCTTGCGCCGCGGATGCTGCAGGCGGCGTGGCACCTCGCGCGTCGCGCGCAGGATGAAGGTGTAGCTTCCCGGGGTGGCGAGCCTGAGGATGCGGTACTGCACGTTGTCGACGATCGCGTAGGCCGCGATCTCCGAGAGGTCGCGGCAGACGAGCGTCAGGTGGTGCTTGTCGTCCACGCCGCGCACGCGGCGCAGGCGCTGCTGGGCGGCGGCGTCGCCGAGATGGCAGCCGAGCGCGTAGCAGGAGTCCGTCGGATAGGCGATCAGTCCGCCCGCGCGCACGATGTCCGCGGCGCGTCGCAGCAGTCGCGCCTGCGGATGCGTCGCGTGGACGGCGAAGTACTGCGCCACGCGCTCAGGCGAGCCAGTCGCGCCACACGGGCCGCAGGCGCGGATCGAGCAGGGGCAGCGTGCCGAACTCGGCACCCTCCTCCGGCCCGTGGAAGTCTGAGCCGCGCGAGGCGGCAAAGCCCTGCTGCGCGGCGAGGGCCGCGAAGTGCCGGCATTGCTCGACCGAGTGGCTGCCGGTGACCACCTCGATGGCCTCGCCGCCGGCGTCGCGAAACTCCTTGAGCAGGGCATCCATCGCGCCGGCGGACAGGCCGTAGCGCCCCGGATGCGCGAGCACGGCTTCGCCGCCCGCGGCGCGGATCCAGCGCACGGCCTCGGCGAGCACCGCCCACTGGTGCGGCACGTAGCCGGGCTTGCCGGGGACGAGATAACGGCGGAAGGCCTGCTTCATGTCCCCCACGGCACCGATATCGGCGAGATAGCGCGCGAAATGCGTGCGGCTCACCATGTCCGGATTCTCGGCGCGCTCGAGCGCGCCTTCGAGCGCGCCCTCGATCCCCGCCTCGGCAAGCTCCGCGGCCATGCGCCGCGCGCGCTCCAGCCGCCCGCTCCTCACCTTCGCCAGCCCCGCGGCGAGGGCCTCATTGGCCGGATCGATGCGCAAGCCGACGATGTGGACCGTGCTGCCGCGCCACGTGACCGAGATCTCCACGCCGGCGACGAACCGCATGCCTTCGGCCTCGGCCGCCTCCCGGGCCTCGCCGAGACCCGCCAGCTGGTCGTGGTCGGTCAATGCCCACAGCGCGACGCCGGCGCAGGCCGCGCGATGCGCGACCTGCGCCGGCGCCAGCGCGCCGTCGGACACGTTCGAGTGGCAATGCAGGTCGGCGTTCATGGGGCGGACAGGAAATCCTCGATCAGGCTCGCGAGCGCCTCAGGCTGGTCGTGGTGCAGCATGTGCCCGGCATCCTCCACCGTAGCGTAGCGCAGGCTGCGGAACGCGGCGCGCCGCTCCGCGTATTGCGCCTCGTCGAGTCCCACACGCGCGAGCGACTTCGACTCGCGTGCATCCACCCACAGAACGGGCGCGGTCACCTCCCGCCAGCACGCGCGCGCCTCCTCGTAGCGGTAGAGCACGGGGTAGACGATCTTGTGCGCGGGATCGCCGCGCAGCTCGACGCGACCTTCCGGCGTCTCGCGACCCCAGTGGCGCGCAAGGAACTCGGCGCGCTCGCGCGTGAGCCGTGAATTGTCCTTCTGCAGTCGATCGGCGAGCGCGGCGAAGCTCGCGTAAGGGCGAAACCCTTTTGCGTCGCGCAGCTCGTCCAGCCAGCGCGCGTAGCGCGCGGGCGCCTGTTCCGGCCGCGTGGCGGACATGCCGAAGCCTTCGAGATTCACGAGGCGCCGGACGCGCGCCGGTCGCACGCCCGCATAAAGGCAGGCGACATTGCCGCCCAGGCTGTGCCCGACGAGATTCACCGGGGCTGCGGGCTGCAGCTGATCGAGGAGCGCGTCCAGGTCGGCGAGGTAGTCGGGGAACCAGTAGCAGTCCGATCTCCCCCACTCGGTCAGGCCGTAGCCGCGCCAGTCGGGCGCGAGCACCTCCCAGTCTCCGCGCAGCGCGTCCACGAGGAACTGGAAGGAGGCCGATACATCCATCCAGCCGTGCAGCAGCACGACTCGCCGGTCGGCGTTCCCCGGCCAGCGCCGCACGTGGTAGCGCAGCCCGCGCACGGGCAGGAAAAGCGACTCGCTCGCCTTCATGAGCCGAGAAACCCGAAGTCCACCTCGGGGCGCCGTCCGGACACGAGCTCCGCGAGCGCCCGGCCGGAGCCCGCGGCCAGCGTCCAGCCGAGCGTGCCGTGGCCGGTGTTCAAGTAGAGGTTCGCGAGCCGAGTGCGCCCGATCAGGGGGACGTTGTCCGGCGTGGCCGGCCGCAAGCCCGCCCAGAACTCGGGCTCGCCCGTCGGCCGCAGCGCCGGAAACAGCGTGCGCACGCGCCGCACGATCGCCTCGCAGCGCGCACGATTCACCGAAACGTCGTAGCCGGCCAGCTCCGCGGTGCCCGCGCAGCGCAGGCGATCGCCCAGGCGCGACAGGACGAGCTTGTGGGCCTCGTCCGTAAGGCTGACGGAAGGCGCGGCCTTCGCGGCTTCGGTCGAGAGCTGCAGCGTGATCGAATAGCCCTTCAGCGGATAGACCGGAATGCGGATGCGGAGAGACTGCAGCAGCAAGGGACTGTAGCTGCCGAGCGAGACGACGAACGCGTCCGCCTCGAGCCGCCCTGCGCTCGTACGCGCGGCGACCACGCGGTCCCCCTGCACTTGGAGCGCCTCGATCGACCGGCCGAGCTCGAAGTGCACCCCGCGGGTCTCGGCGTGGCGCGCGAGCCGCAACGTGAACTCGTGCGCGTCGCCCGACTCGTCCTCGGGGGTGTAGACGCCGCCCGCCACCGGCACCTGGGCGTCGCGCAGCGCGGGCTCGAGCGCGAGGCACTCCGCGGCCGACTTCACCTGCCGCTCGATGCCGAGCGCGCGCATCTGCCGCGCGTGCGCCGCGAGCGCCTCGAAATCGCGCCCGTCGGTGCAGAAGTGCAGGATGCCCTTCGCCAAGTGGTGGTACTCGATCCCGGTCTCGGCGCGCAGTGCGCCCAGGCATTCCCGGCTGTAGCGCGCTAGGCCCGCCAGGCGGCGCGTGTTCCGCTCGAAGCGCCCCGGCAGGCACTCGCGCGCAAAGCTCAGGCCCCAGAGCCACTGTTGCAGGTCGGCGCGCGGACGGAAAAGCAGCGGCGCGTCCTCGCGTCCCAGCCAGCGCAGCACTTTCGGGATGACCGACGGTTGCGCCCAAGGTTCGGCATGGCCCGCGGAGATCTGCCCGCCGTTCGCGAATGAGGTTTCCCGGCCCGGCTCGGGCTGCCGATCGACGACCGTGACCTCGTGGCCCGCGCGCGCGAGGTACCACGCGCCCGCGACGCCCACCACGCCCGCGCCGAGCACGGCCACCCTCATGCGGCCGCCCCTGCCGGTATCATTCGCCCATGCCCCTCTATTCGATCGGAGAGCAGCGCGTCGAGCTGCTCGGCGACTATCACTTCATCGCGCCCGACGCGAGCCTCGTCGGCGCCATCACGCTGGAGCCCGATGCCAATATCTGGTTCAAGGTGGTGATCCGCGCCGAAAACGACAAGGTGCGCATCGGCGAAGGCACGAACGTCCAGGACGGCTCGGTCCTGCACGTCGATCCCGGCTATCCGCTCACCCTCGGCAAGCGCGTGACCGTGGGCCACAAGGCGATGCTGCACGGCTGCACGGTCGGCGACGGCAGCCTGGTCGGCATCAACAGCGTGATCCTGAACGGCGCGCGCATCGGCCGCGGCGCGCTGATCGGCGCCAATGCGCTGATTCCCGAGGGCAAGGAGATCCCGGACGGCGTGCTGGTCCTCGGCTCGCCCGGGAAGGTCGTGCGCGAGCTCGGGCCCGAGGAGCGCGCGGGGCTGCTGCGCATCGCCGACGGCTACGTCGAGCGCGCTCGCCGCTACCGCCACGAGTTCAAAGAGCAGCCGCTCCCGCCGTCCGCGCGCTAGCGGGTCACTTGGGCGCCATGCGGATGGCGCCATCCAGGCGGATGGTCTCGCCATTCAGCATCTCGTTCTCGATGATCGCGCGCGCGAGCTGCGCGTACTCCGCGGGCCGACCCAGGCGCGAGGGGAACGGCACCTGCTTGCCGAGCGAATCCTGCGCTTCCTTCGGCAGGCCGAGCAGCATCGGCGTCTCGAAGATGCCCGGCGCGATGGTGCACACGCGGATGCCGTTGCGCGACAGGTCGCGCGCGACGGGCAGCGTCATGCCGACCACCCCGCCCTTCGAGGCCGAGTACGCCGCCTGGCCGATCTGGCCGTCGTAAGCCGCGACGGAAGCCGTGTTGATGATCACCCCGCGCTCGCCCGCGGCGTTGGGCCCCGCCTTCGCCATCGCGTCGGCGGCGATCCGGATCATGTTGAAGGTGCCGATCAGATTGACGGTGATCACGCGCGTGAAGCGCGCGAGGTCGTGCGGCGCCTCCTTGCCGATCGTGCGCTCGGCGAGCGCGATGCCCGCGCAGTTGACGAGCACCTGCAGCCCGCCGAACTCCTTCAGCGCGAGCGCCACGGCCGCCTTGCCGTCGGCCTCCGAGGTGACGTCGCACTTGACGAAGCGCCCGCCGAGTTCCTTCGCGAGCTTCTCGCCTGCATCTTGCTGCATATCCGCCAGCACGACCTTGCCGCCCCCCTCGGCGGCCATGCGCGCGGTCGCCGCGCCGAGGCCCGAGGCCCCGCCGGTCACGAGGAATACGCTGCCCTTGATCTGCATCGGAGACTCTCCTTCGAATTGGCCGATAATTCTACCCACATGAAGCTCGCCTTCGATCTGCGGTTCGAAGACCTCTACGAGCGCGAGGGGCTGCTGCGCGTGGACGCGGCGTTTCTCGGCTTCCTCGGCGAGGCAGACGGCGCGCTGCGCGACCGGCTGGCGGCGGCGCGCTCGGCACCGCCGGCGGGCAAGGCGGAGTCCGATCTCCTGGTCGCGCTCGCGCCGCACCTCGACGACTTCCTCGCGCGCCTCTTCGGCATCGAGGCGCAGGCGCAGGCGCTCGCCGCGCGGCACGACGAGCTGGCGCCGCTCTACTCGGTCAAGCGCCTGTTCGTGCAGCGCCGCGCGCTGCACAAGGTGAAGCCCGGGGACGCAACGCCCGACGGCTATGCCTTCACGACCGAGCTCGAGTTCGCGCGCCAGGTGACCGAGTGGCAAAAGGATGAAGCCGCGAACGCCGCGCGTCTCGAAGGCGCCGCGCGCTACGCGGCGTGGGCAGCAACGACGCCCGAGGGCCGCGCGAAGCACCGCCCCGGCGTGCTTTTCAAGGCACCCCACAAGCTCGACTTCATGCGACTCGTGCCGGTGCAAACGGATACGGCCGCGGGATTCGCGGCGCACACGCTGGACGAGCCGCACCTGCGCCACCGGCAGGGTTTCGCGCTCACCGACCCGGGCACCGACCTCGTGGGCGCGCTCGACCACGCGAACTACTGCATCTGGTGCCACGAGCAGGGCAAGGACTCCTGCTCGAAGGGCCTCAAGGAGAAGGCGCCCGCCTCCGCGTACCGAAAGAGCGTGTTCGGCGTCGAGCTCGCCGGATGCCCGCTGGAAGAGAAGATTTCCGAGTTCCACCTCGTGAAGACGCATGGCCAGCCGATCGCGGCGCTCGCCATGATTGCGGTGGACAACCCGCTCATGGCGGCGACCGGCCATCGCATCTGCAACGACTGCATGAAGGCCTGCATCTACCAGAAGCAGGACCCGGTGGACATCCCGCAGGCCGAGACGCGCACCCTGAAGGACGTGCTCGAGCTGCCCTGGGGCTTCGAGATCTATTCCCTGCTCACGCGCTGGAACCCGCTCGACCTGCGGCGCCCCCTCCCCCGGGCGCCCAGCGGGCGCCGCGTGCTCGTCGTGGGCCTCGGGCCGGCCGGCTTCTCGGTCGCGCACCACCTCATGAACGACGGCCACACGGTGGTCGGCGTGGACGGCCTGAAGATCGAGCCCCTCGCATCCGAGCTGAGCGGCGTCGACCCGTTGGGCCACCGCATGCCCTTCCGCCCGATCCGGGATATCGCCGAGCTGCGCGAGCCGCTCGACGCGCGCGTCATGGCGGGGTTCGGCGGCGTCGCGGAGTACGGCATCACCGTGCGCTGGGACAAGAACTTCCTCAAGGTGATCCGGCTGCTCCTCGAGCGCCGGCGCGCCTTCGCCATGTTCGGCGGCGTGCGCTTCGGCGGCACGCTCACCATCGACGAGGCGTTCGCGCGCGGCTTCGACCACATCGCGCTGTGCGCCGGCGCGGGACGACCGACGGTGCTCGAGAAAATCCCGAACGGCTTCGCGCGCGGCGTGCGCGCGGCCTCCGACTTCCTCATGGCGCTGCAGCTCACCGGCGCCGCCAAGCGCGACTCGATCGCCAACCTGCAGATCCGCCTGCCGATCGTGGTCATCGGCGGCGGGCTGACCGCGATCGACACCGCGACCGAGGCGCTCGCCTACTATGGCGTGCAGGTGGAGAAATTCCTGCTGCGCCACGAGGCGCTGGAGGAGAAGCCCGCCTGGAATGCGGAGGAGCGCGCGATCGCCGAGGAGTTCCTCGCGCATGCGCGCGCCCTGCGTGCGGCAAAGCCCGAGGATCGCCTCGCCCTGCTCAAGTCCTGGGGTGGATCCACCATTGCCTATCGCCGCAAGCTCACCGACAGCCCCTCCTACACGCTGAACCACGAAGAGGTCGCCAAGGCACTCGAGGAAGGCATCGTGTTTGCCGAAGGCCTCACGCCCCAGCGCATCGAGCTGGATGAATACGGCCACGCGAGAGCCGTGGTCTTCCAGGACGGCATCACCCTGCCCGCGCGCTCCGTGCTCGTGGCCGCCGGCACGCAGCCCAACACGGTGCTCGCGCGCGAGGAAGGCGTGAGCCTCGCGCTCGACGGCAAGTACTTCCTCGCCTGCGACGAGACCGGCGCGCCGGTGAAGCCCGCGCGCCACACCTCGAAGCCCGCCACGCCCCAGGTGCTGCTGCATCGCCATGCCGACGGGCGCTTCATGAGCTACTTCGGCGACCTGCACCCGTCCTATTTCGGCAATGTGGTGAAGGCGATGGGCAGCGCGAAGCAGGGCTATCCCGTGGTGAGCCGCGTGCTCGATGCGCGCGCGCCCGCTTCCACGCTCGATGACGCGACCTTTCTCGCCGAGCTGAATCGCGACCTGCGCGCGGTGGTGCACGAGGTGCGCCGGCACACGCCGACCATCGTCGAGGTCGTGCTGCGCGCGCCGGTGGCGGCGCGACGCTTCCAGCCGGGCCAGTTCTATCGCATGCAGAATTTCGAGGCCCACGCGCTGCGCGTGCCAGGGACGACGCTCGCGATGGAGGGGCTGGCCCTCACCGGCGCGTGGGTCGACCGCGAGCAGGGACTGATCTCGGTCATCGCCCTTGAGATGGGCGGCTCGGCCGACCTGCTTGCCTATCTGAAGCCCGGCGAGCCCGTGGTGCTGATGGGACCCACGGGCACGCCGACCGAGATTCCGCACAATGAGACCGTGACACTGGTGGGCGGCGGGCTGGGCAACGCGGTGCTCTTTTCGATCGGTCGCGCGCTGCGCGCCGCGGGCTCGAAGGTCATCTATTTCGCCGGCTACAAGCGCGCCGAAGACCGCTATCGCGTCGAGGACATCGAGGGCGCCGCCGACGTGGTCGTGTGGTGCTGCGACGAGGCGCCGGGCTTCAAGCCGCGGCGCGCGCAGGATCGGGCCTTCGTCGGCAACATCGTCCAGGCGATGCTGGCCTACGCGGGCGGCGCGCTCGGCATGCAGCCAGTGCCTTTCGCCGACACCGACCGCATCATCGCCATCGGCTCCGACAAGATGATGGCCGCGGTGGCGCGCGCGCGCCATGACGCTCTCGCGGCCTATCTGAAGCCAGCGCACCTCGCGATCGGCTCGATCAACTCGCCGATGCAGTGCATGATGAAGGAGATCTGCGCGCAGTGCCTGCAGCCGCACGTGGACCCGCGCACCGGCGAGACGAGTTACGTGTTCTCCTGCTTCAACCAGGACCAGCCCCTCGACGAGGTGGACTTCGGCGCGCTCGGCCAGCGCCTGGCGCAGAACAGCGTGCAGGAGAAGCTCACGGCGCGCTGGATCGCACGCTGCCTGGCGCAGCTGCCGCCGCCCTCCGCGCAGGCGAGGCCCGCGCGCCGCGCGGCTTGACAGGCTATACAAGCCTTATATAAGGTTTGTATATGCCCGCCGGCAAAGCCCGCGTCAGCACCTTTTCCGCCACGCCGCGCGACCTCGAGATGCTCGAGGTCGTCGCCCGCTACCACGGCCTGAACAAGAGCGCGACGATCGTGAGCCTCGTGCGCCGCGAGTTCTGGCGCGCCTTTCCCGGCGGCACCGACCGCATCCGCCCCGACCGCGGCGCCAAAGTGGAGAAGCGCAAATGACCCGCCTGCTCCTGCTGTTCGCCCTGCTCCTGCCGGGCTTCGCCACCGCCCAGCCGATCAAGCTCGGCGAGCTGAACAGCTACAAGGTCTTCCCCGCCTTCCTCGAGCCCTACAAGAAGGGCATGCAGCTCGCGCTCGAGGAAGCGAACGCCGCCGGCGGCGTCGCGGGACGCAAGCTCGAGCTCGTCATCCGCGACGACGGGGGCACGCCGGGAGACGCCGTGCGGGTCGCGGAGGAGCTCATCTCGCGCGAGAAGGTGCACGTGCTCATGGGCACCTTCGCCTCGCACGTCGGCCTCGCGGTGGCCAGTCTCGCGGCGCAACGCCGCATTCTTTTCATCGCTTCCGAGCCGCTCACCGACAAGATCGTCTGGGAAAACGGCAATCGCTACACTTTCCGCCTGCGCCCCTCGACCTACATGCAGACCGCGATGCTCGTTCCCGACGCGGCGAAGCTGAAGAAGAAGCGCTGGGCGATCGTGTACCCGAACTATGAGTACGGGCAGTCGGCCACCGCCTCGTTCAAGCAGCTGCTCGCGCGAGCGCAGCCGGGCGTCGAGTTCGTCGCCGAGCAGGCTCCGCCGCTCGGCAAGATCGATGCGGGCGCGGTCGTGCAGGCGCTGATCGACGCGAAGCCCGACGCAATCTTCTCGTCGCTCTTCGCCACGGACCTGCAGAAATTCGTGCGCGAGGGGAGCCTGCGCGGCCTGTTCCGCGATACCGTGGTGTTCAATCTGCTCGCCGGCGAGCCCGAGTACCTGGATCCGCTGAAGGACGAGACCCCGGAGGGCTGGTGGGTGACCGGCTATCCGTGGAACGACATCGAGACGCCCGAGCACCGGCGCTTCCGCGAGGCGTACCGCAAGCGCTGGGGCGACTATCCCCGGCTCGGGTCGGTGGTCGGCTACACCGCGGTGCAAGCCGCCGCAAACGCGCTGCGCAAGGCAGGCGTAGCGGACACAGAGAAGCTTGTTCAGGCCATGGAAGGGCTCAAGATGCCCTCGCCGTTCGGGCCGATCGAATGGCGCGCGCTGGACCACCAGTCCACCATGGGCGCCTACGTAGGCAGGCTCGCCGTGCGCGATGGGCGGGGCCTCATGGTCGACTGGCAGTACCGGGGCGGGGCAGACTACCTTCCTCCAGATGAGGCCGTCAGGAGATTGAGAAACAAGTAGAAGTCTCAATGACTTCTGCTTCTTTCTTCATTCATTGTCTGAATGGCCTAGGGAGCGCCTCGGCGCTCTTCTTGGTCGCCGCCGGCCTGTCGCTGATCTTCGGGGTCAGCCGCATCGTCAACTTCGCCCACGGCTCCCTGTACATGCTCGGCATGTACTTCGCCGTGGCGCTGTCCGGGGTCATCGGATTCTGGGCCGCAGTGCCGGTCGCAGCCGCGGCCGTCGCCCTGCTCGGAGTCCTGATCGAGGCCATTCTGCTGCGCCGCCTGTACCGGGCGCCCGAGCTGCTCCAGCTCCTCGCGACTTTCGCGCTGGTGCTGATCGTGCGGGATGCCGCCCTCTGGGCCTTCGGGCCCGAAGACCTTCTCGGCCCGCGCGCACCGGGGTTCGACGGCGCGGTGGACATCCTGGGACAGCGCTTTCCCGAGTACGAGCTGCTGCTGATCGCCATCGGCCCCCTGGTCTTCGGTCTCCTGCACCTCGCGCTCACGCGCACGCGCTGGGGCATTCTCGTTCGCGCCGCGACCGAGGACCGCGAGATGGCGGACGCTCTCGGCGTCAATCAGCGGTTGCTGTTCACGGGCGTCTTCGCGCTGGGCGCCGCGCTCGCCGGACTGGGCGGAGCGCTCGCCATTCCGCGCGAGCCCGCGAGTCTCGAGGTGGATCTGTCCGTGGTGACCGACGCGTTCGTCGTCGTGGTCATCGGCGGGCTGGGTTCGATCCCCGGGGCGTTCCTCGCGGCGCTCCTCGTCGGCGAAGTGAAGGCGTTCTGCGTAGGGCTGGGCTTCTCCAAGGCCACGCTGGTGATCGAGTTCATCGTGATGGCGATCGTCCTGGTGCTGCGGCCCTGGGGCCTGCTCGGCCGGCCGCTTGCCGCGGCCCGCGGATCGGGCGCCAGCGAGCCGTACCTGCAGCTTCCGTCCCGTATGACGCAGGGGTGGCTCGCGTTGCTCCTCGCAGGGCTCGCCGTGCTGCCGTTCGCGGCGGGCGACTACACGCTCGTGCTGCTCGTCGACATCGTGGTGTTCGCGCTCTTTGCCGCGAGCCTGCACTTTCTCATGGGTCCCGCCGGGCTTGCGTCGTTCGGCCACGCGGCCTACTTCGGACTGGGCGCCTACGGCGCTGCCCTGCTCCTCCTTCGGGTGCAGCTGCCCATGGAGGCCGCCCTGGCGCTCGCGCCGCTCGCTGCCGGACTCGGTGCCGCGGTCTTCGGCTGGTTCTGCGTGCGCCTTTCCGGGGTCTACCTCGCGATGCTGACGCTCGCCTTCGCGCAGATCGTCTGGTCCGTCGCGCACCAGTGGGATGCGCTCACCGGGGGCTCCAACGGCCTGATCGGGGTCTGGCCCTCGCCCTGGCTCGCCGGCAAGGCGGCGTACTTCTGGCTGGCACTCGCCTTCGGCGCGCTGGCCATCGCGCTGCTCTGGCGGCTGGCGTACTCGCCCTTCGGCTACGCCTTGCGCGCGAGCCGGGACTCGCCCCTGCGCGCGGAGGCAATCGGTGTCTCCGTACGGACCCACCAGTGGGCGGCGTTCGTCGTCGCCGGCCTCGCGGCCGGCCTCGCGGGCGCCCTCTTCGCGTTCTCCAAGGGCTCGATTTCGCCCGAGCTGCTCTCGGTGTCGCGCTCCGTGGACGCCCTGGTCATGGTGCTGCTCGGCGGGCTGCACACCCTCACGGGCCCGATGTGGGGCGCGGCGCTGTTCACCTGGCTCGACGACACGCTCGCGCGGACCCTGGAGTACTGGCGCGCCGCGATCGGCGCGGCGATCCTGCTGCTGGTCGTCGCGTTTCCCCAGGGGATTCTCGGCTTCGCCCGGGAAAGGCTCGGCCGATGAGCCTGCTCGCGGTGCGCGGTCTCGCCAAATCATACGGCGGCGTGCAGGCGCTGCGCGGCGTCACCTTCTCGGTCGCGCGCGGGGAGATGGTGGCGATGATCGGGCCGAACGGCGCGGGGAAGACCACCTGCTTCAACCTGCTGAACGGCCAGCTCGCCCCGGATGCCGGCACGATCGAGCTCGACGGACGCGGCCTCGCCGGGCATGCGCCGCGCGAGATCTGGCGGCTCGGCGTCGGCCGGACTTTCCAGGTCGCGGCCACCTTCGGCTCCATGACGGTCCGCGAGAACGTGCAGGTCGCGCTGCTCTCGCACGGGCGCAGGCTCTGGTCGATGGCGGCCATTGCCGCGCGCGCCTGCGTGCCGGAAGCGGACGCGCTGCTGGCGCGGGTGGGACTTCTCGAGCGAGCCGCCACGCCCTGCGCGCAGCTCGCCTATGGGGACCTGAAGCGGGTCGAGCTCGCGATGGCGCTTGCGCACGCACCGCGGCTCCTCCTCATGGACGAGCCGGCGGCCGGCATGGCGCCGCCCGAGCGCGCCGAGTTGATGCGCCTGGCACGCGAGCTCGTGCGCGCCGATGGCGTCGCCGTCCTGTTCACCGAGCACGACATGGAGGTGGTGTTCGCGCATGCCGACCGCATCCTCGTGCTCGCCGATGGCGAGCTGATCGCGCAGGGCGCGCCGGAAGCCGTGCGCAGGGATGCGCGGGTTCGACAGGTTTACCTGGGGACGGACGATGCTTGAGATCCGTGGCCTAGATGCCTGGTACGGACGCGCGCAGATCGTCTCCGGGCTGTCGTTCCGGGTTCGGCCCGGGGAGGTCGTGGCCGTGCTCGGGAGAAACGGCGCCGGCAAGACGACCACGCTGAAGCGCATCGTCGGACTCGTTGGCGGCCGGGGCGGCGAAATCCTTTTCTGCGGCGAGCGCATCGACAGGCTGCCGCCCTACCGCATCGCGCGCCTCGGCCTGGGCTACGTGCCCGAGGACCGGCGCATCTTCACCGACCTCACGGTGCGCGAGAACCTGGAAGTCGGCCGCCAAGGGCCCCGCCCCGGCGTTCCACACTGGACGGAGTCGAAGCTCTTCGATCTCTTCACCAGCCTCGAACGCCTCGGCGAGCGTCGCGGAGGACGGATCTCGGGCGGCGAGCAGCAGATGCTCGCCATCGCGCGCACGCTGATAGGGAATCCGCGTGCGGTGCTGCTCGACGAGCCCGCCGAGGGCCTGGCGCCGCTCGTCGTCGAGCAGATGGCGCGCACCATCCTCGCGCTCAAGGCCGAAGGCCTCGCCGTCCTGCTGTGCGAGCAGAACCTGCGCTTTGCGCGCCGGGTCGCCGATCGCGCGCTGCTGCTCGAGCAGGGACGGCTGCGCGGCTCGGGTACGATGGTGGAGATCGAGAAGGAGTACGCACGCCTATGAATCACGGACTGCTGCTCACCATGACCGAGCCGCCCGCGCACATGGAAGAGGAATTCAACGCCTGGTACGACGATGAGCACCTTCCCGAGCGGCTGTCGATTCCGGGATTTCGCTCGGCCCGGCGCTGGGTGGCGGACGTCGCGCCTGGCGAAGGCAAGTACCTGGCGACCTACGAGCTCGATTCCCCGGCGGTGCTCACCTCGCCCGCGTACCTCGCGCGGCTCAACAACCCCACCCCCTGGAGCAAGCGCTGCCTGGGCGCCTGCGTGGCGTTCCGCCGGTGGGCCTGCGAGCAGAAGATGCCCGGCGCGACCGGACCGCATCCGCAGGCAGCTGCCGTGCTTCTCGCTCTTGGCGAGATGCCGCAGGAGCGCGAGGTGCGGGAAGCGCTGCAGGCCCGGCAATTCCTCGACCCGGAGGGCGCGCCGCCCTGGGCGACTCTCTACGAGCTCCGGGCTCCGGTTCCCGCCCCGGCCGGGCTCAGGCTGTACCGGGCGTACCCGAGCTGACGATCCGGTTGCGGCCGCCTTCCTTCGCCCTGTAGAGGGCGTCGTCGGCGGCCCTGAGCAGCGAGTCCCAGTCCGCGCCGTCCTCGCCGTAGGTCGATACGCCGCCGCTCACCGTCACGTCGACGCGCTTGCCCTCGAGCGTGATGCCGCGCGCTTCGAGGTCGCCGCGCACGCGCTCGGTCACCCGCAGCGCCGTGTCCTTGGCGGTGCCTGGCATGAGCAGCGCGAACTCCTCGCCGCCGTAGCGGCCGACGATGTCGTGCTTGCGGATGCTCGCCTTCAGCACGCCCGCGAAGGCCTTGAGCACTCGGTCGCCGAACGGATGGCCGTGCTCGTCGTTCAGCCGCTTGAAGTGGTCGAGGTCGAAGATCGCCAGGCTGAAGGCCGGCGCGCCGCGCTCGCAGCGCGAGGCCTCGCGCTCGAAGGCCGCGAGAAAGCTGGCGCGATTCTGCAAGCCGGTCAGCGCGTCGTAGCGCGCGGCGCGCACCAGCTCGGCCTGCAGGCTTTCGATCTCCATCCACATCACCGCGAGCGTGGAGACGATGATGAAGCCCGAATAGAAGGCGTAGGCGGCGACGTTGATCGGCGTGGCCTGCAGCGAGGTCGCGGGCGGCGCGGCCAGCGTGAGCACGATCCGCGTCACCGACATCGCGGCGACCCCCCAGAAGATGATCTCGGCGAACCTGCACGAAAGACGGCAATCCTCGCGCGCGTTGCGCCGGAGCAGAATCGCCGCGGACGCCGCGATGTAGGCAAGGGCTGTCGACACCGAGATCGTCCTGCCGATGTGGCTCGGCGAGACTTCGGCGAAATAGAGCAGCAGCAGGAAAAGCACGCCCACGAGGCTCCACCCTTTCAGGTCCTTCACGGGCACGCCCAGGAAGCCGCGCAATCCGCGCATGGCGAGCACGAGGCCGCCGACGATCAAAGCAGTGGCCAGCGCGGAAGAAATCCAGAACGGGATGGTCCCGCGAAGCAAAAGACCCACGAGGCCGAGCGCGATGATCAGCATCGCCTGCCCCCAGGTGCCGATGATCTCGTTCGACCGGCGGACCGAGGCGAAGGCGACGGAGACGGCGCCCATGAGCGCCGCGCTCAGCAGGCTCGTGGCGATCAGGGATCGCGGGTCCAGTTCCATCGCGTCAGGCCACCCCTGGCGGCGCGGCGACGACGCGATTGCGCCCGCCCTCCTTTGCCGCGTAGAGCGCCGAGTCCGCGGCGGTGAGCAGCGTGTCCCAATCCTCGCCATCCTGGCCAAAGGTCGCCACCCCGGCGCTGACCGTCACGTCGATGCGCCTTCCTTCCACCGTGACGCCGTGCGTCTCCAGCTCGCGGCGTACGCGCTCCGAGACTTTTGCGGCCGTCTCCTTGCCGGTGCTCGGCAGGAGCAGCGCGAACTCCTCGCCCCCGTAGCGCCCGGCGATATCGTGCCTGCGGATGGTCGCGCGCAGTGCGGCGGCAAACGCCTTGAGCACTTCGTCGCCGAAGGGATGCCCGTGAGTATCGTTCAGCCGCTTGAAGTGATCGAGGTCGAACAGCGCCAGGCTGAATGCGGGCCCGCCGCGGCGACTGCGCGAGACCTCGCTCTCGAACTCGGCGAGGAAGGTCCCGCGCTGCTTGAGCCCGGTCAGGCCGTCATACTGCGCCGACCTGAGCAGGTCGGCCTGAAGCGTCTCGATCTCGATCCACATCACGCTCAGGGTCGAGACGATGATGAACCCGGCGAAGAAGAGGAACACCGTCGAATTGAGTGGCGTGTGCGCGAGCGACGCGGGCGGCGGAAAGAACAATGTGCCCACGATGCGCGCCACGTTTACGAGGGCCACTCCCCAGAACACGTACTCGGTGACCCCGGCCGACAGGCGGCACTCCCTGGGCGCCCGCCGACGCAGTACGAGGGCGGCCAGCATGGAAAACCAGCCCGCCATACCCGAGATCAGGACGGTGCGCACGATGTTGCTGTCGTGCACCAGCGAGAAGTAGAGCATCAGGAAGAAGAACCCGGCGATCAGCGCCCAGGTCAGGCTATCTCGCGGCGTATTGCCTACGAACACGTGCAGCGCGCGCTTCGAGAGCACGATGCCCGACACGATGAGCGTGTTGCCGAGGCCCGCCGACAACCAGAGCGGGACGTGGTCCCGCAGGGCAAGTCCGAGCAGCCCTGCGGCGAGCACCAGCGTCGCGATGCCCCAGTTGCCGATCAACCGCGTGGACGGACGCATCAGCCCGAAGCCGAGCGAGATGCCCCCGAGCAGCGTCGCGCTGATCAGGCTGCCGAAGACGATCGTGCGGGGGTCGAGTTCCATGGCCGATGCCGCCACGGTGCAGCCCGGCGGATCTTCTTACAAGCTTGAAAAGTCAGGGTTTGTTGCGTCGCAACACACCCTTGCAAGTGCTAGTAGCGAAAGGGTTCTGCGCACTTCACGATCTCGGCGATCGTGGGCTGATCGAGGCAATGCCGGGCGTCGTCGTTCATATGCTGGGGTCCCTTCCCGGCGGCCGCCGCGGTCTTCATCGGCCTGGCTTCAGCGGACTTGGCCGGCGTGCCCTGCTCGATCTTGATGCCTGCCGGCTTGGCGGGCGCGGTCTGAGTCTGGGCGTGGAGCCAGCCTGCGGAAACAACCGAAAGCACTACCGTAAGAGCTGTCGCTAAGGCTTTGTTTGCCATAGGCCTGTCCTTGGTGAACCCCCAGTATCGCCATGCTAGTGCCAACTGCGGGCGGAAGCAAATCCCCTGCTACGCTTGCATGGATGCCCGACTCCCTCGCCCGCTTCGCCTGGCTGTCGGTCGCCGCGGCGCTGGTCACAATGGCGCTGAAGGGGGTGGCCGCCTGGCTGACCGGCTCGCTCGGGCTTCTCTCGGACGCGCTGGAGTCGTTCGTCAATCTGGGCGCCGCGCTGGTCGCCCTGGTCAGCCTGCGCATCGCGGTGCGCGAGCCCGACGACCAGCACCCGTTCGGCTACAGCAAGGCGGAGTATTTTTCCTCGGCCGCCGAGGGGGTGCTCATCTTCCTTGCCGCGATCGCCATCATCGGGGCAGCGCTCCCGAGGCTGTTCGCGCCGCAGCCGATCAGCCACTTCGACGTCGGTCTCGTCATCTCGCTGGCGGCCGCCGCGGTGAACCTGGGCGTCGCGCTCGTCCTGCTGCGCGCCGGCAAGCGCCACGACTCGATCGCCCTGGAAGCCGACGGTTACCACCTGCTTACCGACGTGTGGACCTCCATCGGCGTGGTGGTCGGCGTCGGCGCGACGGTCCTGACCGGATGGTTCGCGCTGGATCCGCTCATTGCGATCGCCGTAGCCGTGCACATCGCATTCACCGGCGCGAAGGTGCTGCGCCGCTCCCTGCTCGGACTGATGGACCGCGCGCTGCCCGAGCCCGACATGGAGCGCATCCGCGAGATCCTCGAGCCCTACCGCGTGCGCGGGCTGGACTACCACGCGCTGCGCACGCGGCGCGCCGGCCGCCTGCGGCTCGTCGACATGCACTTGCTCGTGCCGGGGGCGATGACCGTTCGCGAGGCGCACCGGGTCGCCGACGAGATCGAGGACCGCATCCGCGAGGCACTTCCGGGCAGCGCCGTGCTCACCCACCTCGAGCCCATCGAGGAGCCGGCCTCGTACGACGACCAGGCCCTGTTTCGCTAGGCGGTCAGATCGCCTTCGCCCGCTCCCGCAGCACGTACTTCTGGATCTTGCCGGTCGCGGTCGTCGGCAGCTCGCCGAATACCACTTTCTTCGGCACCTTGAAACGCGCCAGGTTGTCGCGGCACCACTGCAGGTACTCCTCCTCGCTCGCCTGCGCGCCGGGCTTGAGCTGCACGAACGCGCAGGGCGTCTCGCCCCATTTCTCGTCGGGGCGCGCGACGACTGCGGCGAGCGCCGTGGCGGGGTGCTTGTAGAGCGCGATTTCCACCTCCACCGAAGAGATGTTCTCCCCGCCCGAGATGATGATGTCCTTCTTGCGGTCCTTGATCTCGATGTAGTTCGTCGGGTGCCACACGGCGAGGTCGCCCGTGTGCATCCAGCCGCCGTGGAAGGCCTCGGCCGTGGCCTTCGTGTCCTTCAGATAGCCCAGCATCACCGTGTTGCCGCGCACCAGGATCTCGCCCATTGTCTGCCCGTCCTTCTCGACCGGCTCGCAGGACTGCGGATCGCCGACGATGTGTCCTTCGACCACCTGGTAGCGCACTCCCTGGCGCGCCATCTCCACCGCGCGGCTTTCGAGCGGCAAAGCTTCCCAGGCCGGCTGCGTGGCGCAGTAGGTGGAAGGCCCCTGCAGCTCGGTCATGCCGTAGATGTGCAGCACCTTGAAGCCGAGCTCCTCCATGCCCTTGATCACCTTGGCGGGCGGGGGCGAGCCTCCGGTCATGATGTGCACCGGCTGCGCAAACCCGCGCCGCTGTTCCTCCGGCGCCGCGATCAGCATGCTCAGCACCGTGGGCGCGCCGCACATGTGCGTGACGCCATGCTCGACGATGAGAGGAAAGATCTGCGCCGGGTCCACGGCGCGCAGGCAGACCTGCGTGCCCGCCATCGCCACCACCGACCACGGGTAGCACCACCCGTTGCAGTGGAACATCGGCAGCGTCCACAGGTAGACCGGATGCGCAGGCATCGGCCAGGCGACGATGTTGCCGAGCGACTCGAGGAAGGTGCCCCGATGGTGATAGACGACGCCTTTCGGGCGGCCCGTGGTGCCGGAGGTGTAGTTGAGCGCGATCGGATCGTCTTCCGAGCGTGGCAACGACCAGGCGAAATCGGGATCGCCCCCGGCGATGAACGCGTGGTACTCGATCTCCCCCAGCCGCTCCCCCGGCCCGGTATAGAGCGGGTCGTCCACGTCGACGACCAGGGGCCGCTTCTTCAGCTTCTTCAGCGCCGGGCCGACGACGCCGGCGAACACCCGGTCGGTGATGAAGACTTTCGCTTCACCATGCTCGAGGATGTAGGCCACCGTGTCCGCGTCCAGGCGCGTGTTGATGGTATTGAGCACGGCGCCGAGCATCGGCACGCCGTAGTGCGCGTCGAGCATCGCCGGCACATTGGGCAGCATGGCGGAGACCACGTCGCCGCGCTTCACGCCCCGCCTGGCGAGCGCCGAGGCGAGACGCCGCGCGCGCTCGAGGAACTGCGCGTACGTGATGCGCGTTCCGCCGTGAATCACCGCGACGCGCTCCGGATGGATCTCGGCCGCGCGCGGCAGGAAGTCGATGGGCGAGAGCTCCTGACGGTTCGCGGGTCCCGGCTGCAGCGCGGCCCACGGATTCTTGCGCGGTGCAACAACGCGTTTCTTCTTGGCCATCGCCCCTCCCCCGTTCTAAACTGCCCGCACGAATCTACCGCAAGGAGGAGACCCCGTGAAGAAACTGGCCATCGCCGCGGCGCTCGCGCTCGCCGCCGGCACCGCGACCGCGCAAACGATCAAGATCGCCGGCTTCGGCGCGAAGTCCGGCGTGGTGCGTTCCTTCGGCGTCAACAGCGAGGCCGCGATGATCGCGGCGGCCGACGTCATCAACAAGGCGGGCGGCGTCAAGCTCGCCGACGGCCGCAAGGCGAAGATCGAGGTCGAGTTCTACGACGACCGCTGCAACGCGGAGGAAGGCATCTCCGTCATCCGCCGCATCGCCGGCACCGACGCCCTGGTGGCGATCGGGCCGACGTGCTCGAACGTGGCCGAGCCGCTCTTCGGCATCCTGCAGAAGAAGGTGGGCGACTCTGGGGATTCCGGACTGCAGTTCCCGGTGTTCACGGACGTGGCCATCAAAGTGGGTCTCGCCAAGATCTCGGAGTGGGCGTTCCGCAACGTGCCCAACGAGATGACGATGTACAACTCGCTCTTCTACTGGCTGCGCAGCCAGCATCCCGGCCTGAAGACGGTCTATGGGGGCGTGGAGGAGGATTTCGCGCATTCGCGCGCCACGTGGTACGTGGTGATGAAGCCGCGCGCCGAGGCGAGCGGCTTCGAGGTGGTCGGCAACTCGAAGTGGCTTCTCGCGGACACCAACTTCGCCACCCAGGTGCGCGAGATGAAGAAGGCGAACGCGGACGTCGTCGCGATCTCCGCGCATCCCTTCACCACCTGCGGCGTGCTGAAGGAGATGCAGCGCCAGCGCGTCAAGCCGAAGGTGCTGGTCGGGCTGACGAGTTCCTCGAGCCTGGAGACCCTGCAGGGCTGCGCCAAGCAGGCCGAGGGCATCATCATTCCGACCTCGTTCGCGCCCATCAACAAGGAGGCGGTGGCCGCTGCCAAGACCACGGCGAAATTCAAGGGCGCGGCGGACCTGCACTCGATGGCGGCCTGGGAGAACATGTTCATCCTCAAGAACGTCATGGAGTCCGAGGGCGTGACCGGCAAGGACGTGCAGGGCGACCGGCGCAAGATCCGCGACGGGCTGGCCAAGCTGAAGACCACCCAGGGGCTCATCGGCGTGACCAAGCGCGACGCCGAGGGCGAGGCCGACAAGCCCTACCTGTTCGTGCACGCGAACAAGGGCGAGTGGAAGGTCCTGCACAACCCCCTGTAATCACGAGGAGAGGGAGCGGACGGGCGCGGTAAACCCGCGCCCGTTTTTTTGCCCATGCTGGACTTCCTGCAGGCGGCCTCCGACGGGCTGCTGTTCGGTGCGACCTACGCGCTGATCGGCATCGGCTTCACGCTGGTGTTCGGCGTGATGCACAAGATCAACATGGCCTATGCGGCCGCGTCGGTGGGCGGCGCCTATGCGGGCCTGATCGTGCTGCAGGTGATGGCCGGTGCGCCGCCGTGGCTGGTGTTTTCCTGCGCCTTTCTCGCCGGCGGGCTCCTCGGCTGGATAGTCTACGTGACCTGCTTTCACTTCATTCCGCTGACCAGCCCGCTCGCCACGCTGATGGCCACGGTGGGCATGCTGCTCCTCATCGACGAGGTCATCGTGCACGTCACGGCGGGCATGCCGCAGGCCTATCCGGCGATGTTCAGCGACGTCATGCTCTTCATGGGCGACTTCAGCATGCGCGGCGACCTGATGCTGGTGTTCGCCATCTCGGTGCTGGCCATGATCGGGCTGCTCGCGCTGCTGTACCGCACGCGCCTCGGCCTGGCGACCCGCGCGGTCTCCCAGCAGCCCGTGGCGGCTCAGCTCTGCGGCATCCGCCTCGTGCGCGTGAACGCCCTCACCTTCGTGATTACCGGCCTGCTGGGCGGCCTCGCGGGGGCGCTGATCGGCGCTTCGGTCGGCACGCTGTCGCCGCTGCTGACCGTGCCGCTCACCGTCAAGGGGCTCATCGTCACGGTCATCGGCGGCCTGGGCAGCGTTCCGGGCGCGATCATCGCCGGGCTGCTCGTGGGCGGCTTCGAGAACGTGCTGCAGCTCTACCGGGGCGTCACGGAGCGCGACCTCTACGTGATGCTGCTCCTCTTCGTCTTCCTCGTCTTCCGGCCGGGCGGCATATTCGCGGCCAAGGGCGGTCGGGACTGACATGGATTTCTACTACGGACTCGCGCAGCTGATCGGCGTGCACACGCTGCTCGGTCTGTCCGCCTATATCGTGCTGCTCACGGGCCAGGTGAGCCTCGCGCAGGCTGGATTCTTCGCCGTCGGCGCCTACGCCGCCGGCATGCTCACGGTCCTCGCCGGTTGGCATATCGTGCCGGCGCTGGGCGCGAGCGCGCTCTCGGGCGCTGCGGTGGCCTGCGCCGTGGGCTTTCCCGCCCTGCGCGTAAAGGGGCTCATGCTCGTGATCGCCACGCTCGCCTTCGGCGAGGGGGTACGGCTGTTCTTCTTCAATTTCGACTACCAGATCGCCAAGGGCGGCATCCAGGTCGGGCCGGTGGGCGGGGAAGGCTTCCGCCAGATCCGCTTCTTCCCGGAGAACGGCTGGGAGACCTGGGAAGTGATGCTCTTCATCTGGGTCTTCGTCGTTGCCGTCATGGCGCTGCTGTGGTGGTTCGACCGCTCGCGCTACGGCGCCGTGCTGCGCGCGGTCGGGGAGGACGAGCTCGCCGCGCAGTCGGCCGGCATCAACCTGACCGCCGTGAAGGTCAGCGCCATGACTGTCGGGGGAGCCATCGCCGGCATCGGCGGCGGACTGTACGCCCACTACACCACGCATATCGAGCATGCAAGCTTCAACATCCTGCTCGCCACCTTCGCCATCGCCTATCCGATCGTCGGCGGGCTGCGCAGCGTATTCGGCACGCTGCTCGCGGTGATCTTCGTGCAGGGCTTCCTGGTCGAGGGGCTGCGCTTCCTCGGCGACTGGCGCAATCTTCTGTTCGGCGCGCTCATCGTGCTGGCGATGAACCTGCGGCCGAGCGGCATCCTCGGCAAGGGCCGCCATGCTTGAGCTGCGCATGCTCTCGCGGCATTTCGGTGGCGTGCGCGCGGTGGACGGCCTCGACCTGCGCGTCGAGGAAGGCCAGATCTTCGGCCTGATCGGCCCCAACGGCTCCGGCAAGAGCACCACCGTGAACGTGATTGCGGGACTGTTCCCGCCGACCTCGGGCGCGGTCCTGCTCCGCGGCGCCGACCTCGGCGGGATGCCCACGCACCGGCGTCTGCGTGCCGGGATCGCGCGCACGTTCCAGAATATCCGCCTCTTCGGCCAGCTCACGGTGTGGCAGAACCTGTGGGTGGCGCAGAACTCGGCCGAGGATCTCTCGCGCCAGGGCTTCCTCGCGCGCTGGCTCGGCGGCCAGCGCGGCGTGCGCGACGAGATCGCGCGCCTGCTCGAGTTCTCCGGCCTCGCGCACAAGCAGGACGAGCTCGCCGCCAACCTCGCCTTCGGCGAGCAGCGGCGCCTGGAGCTCGCGCGCGCCATGGCGGCCAAGCCGAAGCTGCTGCTGCTCGATGAGCCTGCGGCCGGCATGAACAGCGAAGAGGTCGGTCAGCTGCGCGAGCGCATCCTCAAGCTGCGCGAGTCCGGCGTCACCATCCTGCTGGTCGAGCACGTGATGGAGCTCGTCATGGGAGTCACCGATCGCATCGCCGTGCTCAACTTCGGCCAGAAGATCGCGGAGGGCACCCCCGCCGAGATCCAGGCCGATGCCGGCGTGCGCAAGGCCTATCTGGGAGGCGAGGCCGCATGAGCCTGCTCGCCGTGAAGGACGTGGTGACCGCCTACGGCAAGATCGAGGCGCTGAAGGGCGTCTCGCTCGAGGTCGAGCGCGGCTCCATCACCTGCCTGCTCGGACCGAACGGCGCCGGCAAGACCACGCTCATGATGACGATCGCCGGCGTCCTGAAGCCGAAAAAGGGCGAGATCGCCTTCGACGGCCAGGACATCGCCGGCGCGGCGCCGCACGCGATCGTCGCCCTGGGCGTGGCGCTCGTGCCCGAGAACCGGCTGGTGTTTCCCGCCATGACGGTACTGGAGAATCTGCATGCGGGGGCCTACCAGCGCGGCGACGCGAGAGCCGTAGCCGAGGACATCGAGAAGATGTTCGCGCGCTTCCCGCGCCTCAAGGAACGCTCGGCGCAGCAGGCCGGCACGCTCTCGGGCGGCGAGCAGCAGATGCTCGCGGTGGCGCGCGCCCTCATGAGCCGGCCGAAGCTCCTGCTGATGGACGAGCCCTCGCTCGGCCTCGCGCCGCTCGTCGTGGAGGAGATCTTCCGCATCATCGCCGAGCTGCATCGCGACGGCACCACGATCTTCCTCGTCGAGCAGAACGCGCACATGGCGCTCAAGGTGGCGCAGCATTTCTATCTCATCGAGCAGGGCAAGGTCACCTTCAGCGGCGATCCCGGATCGCTCGCGGAGGACGAGGTGATCCGCCGCGCCTACCTGGGGTCCGCGCAAGCCCGGGCGTGATCGGGGACCTCGTCCAGAACACGCTCGACGGCCTCGCCGCGGGGGCCGCCTACGCCCTCCTCGCCCTGGGCTTCACCCTGATCTTCGGCGTGCTGCGCCGGGCGAACCTCTCCTACGGCGCCGCGATCCTGTTCGGCTGCTACGCCGCCGCGTACACGCACCAGCATTTCGGCGCCGGGCTTCTGCTGCTCGCCGTGGTCGCGCTCGCCGGGTCGGTGCTTGCGGGCGCCTACGTCGAGCGTCTGTGCTTCGCGCCGCATCGGAGCGGCTCGGCCATCGCCGCGATGGTGGCGAGCTTCGCGCTCTGGATGCAGTTCGAGGAGGTCGCGACTCTCGTCATGCCCCGGCATCTCTACGCGTTCCCGGTGCTCTACGACGGCGCGCCGCTTGCTCTCGGTCCGTACTTCCTTCCGGTCGATGCGCTGGTCCTGCTCGGAGCCGCGGTGCTCGCGAGCGCCGGGCTCTGGTGGATCCTCTACCGCACGCGCTTCGGCCTGGCCGCGCGCGCCGTGATCGAGCAGCCGCCGGCGGCCGCACTCGCCGGCATCAACGTGCCCTGGGTATTCGTGCGCGTCTTCGCGCTCGCGTCCGCGATCGGCGGTCTCGCCGGGTTCCTCGTGGTCTCGAGCCACGGCCAGCTCACGCCGATGCTCGGCATGTGGGCCACGCTGAAGGGCCTGCTCGCCATGATGCTGGGGGGCCTGGGGTCCCTCCGGGGCGCGGTGCTCGGCGGCCTTGCGCTCGGCCTGCTCGAGGCCCACAGCCAGTGGTACCTCGGGCCGCAGATGCGCGACCTGATCGCCTACCTCCTCCTCTTCGTCCTGCTCGCCGTGAGAGCGCCATGGATGACTACGCGATCGGCGTACTGACGAATATCGGGCTGTTCTCGTTCCTCGCGCTCTCGGCCTACCTGCTCCTCGTCGCGGGCGAGCTGTCGTTCGGCCAGCAGGCGTTCTTCGGCGTGGGCGCCTACGCGGGCGGCGTGCTCACGGCGCTGTACGGCTGGCCGCTGCCGCTCGCGGCGCTCGCCGCCATGGCGGCCGGCGCGCTCGCGCAGCTCCTGGTCGGCCTGCCTACCTTGAGGCTGCGCGGCCTGTACTTCGCCATGGCGACGCTCGCCGCGGCGGAGATGTTCCGCATCCTCTTCGAGCTGTTCCGCTGGCGCGTCGACGTTGGAGGCGAGCTGGCCGGACCCGACGGCACGCAGGGCTTTCGCGGCATCCGCTGGATCTTCGAGCACGGCATCGAGCCGCTCGAATATCTGCTGCTGGTCTACGGGCTGCTGGCCGCCGTGCTCGCCCTGCTGGTATTTATCGAGCGCACGCGCCTGGGCGCGATCCTGCGCGGGGTCGGCCTCGACCCGGAGCTGGCGGCCTCCGTCGGCGTGGACGTGCACAGGGTCAAGCTCGCCGTCGCCGCGGCCGCCGGCGCGCTCGCCGCGCTGGGCGGCGTGCTATTCGCGCACCACAACACGTACATCGAGCCGCGGAACTTCGACATCATGCTGGGCGTGCACAGCCTCGCCTATGCGCTCATCGGGGGCCTGGGCACGGCTTTCGGCCCGCTGCTCGGCGTGCTCCTCGACATCGGCGTGCTGGAGGGAACCCGCTTCCTGCAGGGCTATCGCATGATCGTGTTCGGCGGCCTCGTGGCCCTGCTGCTCGTTTTCCGGCCGCGCGGACTGCTCGACGAAAGGACGATGACATGGATAAGGCAACGCTTCTCCTGAGCCTTGCGCTGGCGCAGACGCCGCAGGCGCAGCTCGACTGCAGGCCCACGGGCGAGGATTTCGTCTACGAGTGCACCGTGACGCTCGCGCGCGGCGGGCAGCCGCTGCAGGGCGTGCAGGTCACGGTCGGCGCGGACATGCCCTCCATGCCCATGGCGCACAACGTCAGGCCGGCGAAAGCCAGTCCCGGCACAAAGCCGGGCGAATACAAGGTGCGACTGGAGCTGGAGATGCAGGGCGAGTGGGCCGTAAAGTTGCGCCTTTCCGGACCGGTGCGCGACCAACTCGTCCTGCACTACGAATTCGACGACAAGGGCGCGACGCGAAGGCGATGAATCAGGTTCCCTTCAAGCAGGTCGACGTTTTCACCGGCGAGCCCTTCTGCGGCAATCCTGTTGCCGTGGTGATCGGGGCCGAGCGCCTGGAGGCGGCGCAGATGCAGCGCATCGCGCGCTGGACCAACCTCTCCGAAACCACGTTCCTGCTCAGGCCGACGCGGGCAGACGCGGATTACCGGCTGCGCATCTTCACGCCGCACCAGGAGCTGCCTTTCGCCGGGCATCCGACCCTCGGCAGCGCGCATGCGGCGCTGGAGAGCGGCTTCGCCAAGGCGGCGGACGGCAGGCTGCGCCAGGAATGCGGCGCCGGCGTGCTCGAGCTGACGGTCGAGATGCCGCGCATCTTCGTGCGCGCGCCCACGCCCAAGCTGTCCCCTGCCACGGTGCCCCTCTTCGGCAACTCGCGCGCGCTGCGCGTGGATGTCGGACCCGTGTGGATCGTCGTCGACCTGGGCGATGCCGCCTCCGTGGACGAGCTCGCGCCCGACATGATGGCGATCACCGAGCTGAGCGACTCGCTCGGCGCGAGCGGCGTCACGGTATTCGGGCGCACGGGCAACCGGGAGGCGCCGATCCACGTGCGTTCCTTCGCGCCGGCGCACGGCATACCCGAAGACCCGGTGTGCGGCAGCGGCAACATCTCCGTGGCCGCGTTCCTGCGCGAGACCGGGCTGCTGCAGGAGTTCGGCTCCTCGTATACCGCGCGCCAGGGCATGCAGCTCGGGCGCGACGGGCGCGTCGCGGTGCGGGTCACGCCAGAGGCGATCGAGATCGGCGGAGAGGCGGTGACCTGCGTGGACGGGACGATCCGCCTGTAGCTACTCGACCCGGCAGGCCTCTTCGAATGTCAATCGAGGATTGCGAGGAAAGACCTTGGCGGGATCCGCCTTACCCAGGTTGATGAGGAAGTTGGACTTCCAGCGCCCGTCGGGGAAGAAGGCCGCGTCGACCTTCCCGTTGTCGAAGCCGGACATCGGGCCGCAATCCAGGCCGAGGGCGCGCGCCGCGACGATGAAGTACGCGCCCTGCAACGAGCCGTTGCGCAGCGCCACGCGATCGTTGGACGCCTGCTTCCCCTCCCCCAGGAACCCGTCCTTCGCCTTCGGATTGTTCGGAAAGGTCTTCGGCAGGTTCTCGTAGAACTGCGAGTCGTAGGCGATGATCGCCGTGACCTGCGCCTTCATCGTCTTGTCGAGGTTGCCGGGGGACAAGGCGGGCGCGAGCTTCTCCTTGGCCGCCTTCGAGCGCACGAACACGATGCGCATCGGCTGCGTGTTCATGGTGGTCGGGCCCCACTTCATCAGGTCGTAGACCTGCTTCAGCTTCCCGTCGGTGACCGGCGTGTCGAGAAACCCCTGCGGCGTGTGCGCGTCGCGGAAGATCAGGTCCTGCGCCTTGTCGTCGAGCATGCTTGTCTCCTTCCGGCCGATGTTAGCATCGCGCGCATGCAGCTCGCGCAGTGGATACGTCCCGGCGACGGCGTGGTCTTCGGGCAGGCCTGCGCCGAGCCGCAGACGCTCGTCGAGGCGCTGGTCGCTCAGCGCGCGGCCTATTCGGGCACCACGCTGTTCATGGGCGTGAACTGGTCGGGGACGGTCAAATCGGAGCACGCCGATCACCTGCATCTGACCGCGTACTGCGGGTCGGGACACAACCGCAAGCTCGCGGACGCGGGCGTCCTGGACATCCATCCGCATCCGTACTCGCAGCTCGCGAGCTTGATCCGTGCCAAGCGTATCAAGGCCGAAGTCGTGCTCGTCCAGGTCAGCCCGCCGAACGCGAAAGGCGAGTACAGCCTGGGGTTGTCCGCCGAGTACCTCGTCCCGGCGCTCGAGGTCGCGCGCGTGGTCATTGGCGAAGTCAATGATCGGGTGCCGTGGACCCACAGCGAGCGGCTGCTGAGGAAGTCGGATTTCGCTGCGTTGATCGAGACCTCGCGCGATCCGGTCGCCCTACCCTACGGCGCGCCCGGCGAGGCGGATCTCGCCATCGCGCGACACGCGCTGCCCTTCATCCCCGCGGGCGCCACGATCGAGACGGGGCTTGGGGCGTTGCCGGACGCAGTGCTGCGGCTGCTCGGGGATCGGAAGGGCCTGCGCATCCATTCCGGGTCGGTGGGCGACGGCGTCGTCGGATTGATGGAAGAAGGCGTCGTCGCCGAGGTCGACGGCGGGACACTCATGGGCACGCGTAGGCTCTTCGAGCACGCCCGCGAGAATCCCCGGTTGCGCCTGCGCTCCACCGAGTACACGCACAATCCCCGCGTGCTCGGGACCATCGAGCGATTCGTCGCCATCAATTCGGCGATCGAGGTGGACCTCACCGGGCAGGTCAACGCCGAGGTGGCGAAAGGCAGCTACCTCGGCGCCGTGGGCGGCGCCCTCGACTTCATCCGCGCGGCGAACCACTCGCCGGGCGGCGTCTCGCTCATGCTCCTGCCCTCCTCGCGCATCGTGGAGAAGCTGCAGGGACCGGTCGCCACGCCGCGCAGCGAAGCGGGCGTCATCGTCACCGAGCGCGGAGCCGCGGATCTGCGCGGCTGCACGCTGCGCGAGCGGGAGGCACGCCTGCGCGCGGTGGCTAGCGGAAGTCCCTGAGTTCTCTCACCGTCCAGAACGGCGCCACCGCAAGCCCCACGGCGCAGAGCGACATGGCGAACCCGGCAAGATAGCCGCCGCTGAGGTCGTGGAGCACCCCGCCCATCAGCGAACCGAACGCCGCGCCTACCGCGTTCGCCGAGTAGATGAGGCCGTAGATGGTCGCGACCTTGGGGCCGGCGAAGCGGCGCGTGGCGATCGAGGACACGATCGGCCCGCGCACCCCCATGCACAACCCGAACACGGCGACGAACATCACGAGCAGCAGCGTCGAGGGCCAGACCGTCATCACGGCCAGCAGCGCGACGCCCAGTGCCGTCCCCACGAAGCTCACGCTCACGGTAATGCGATAGCCGAAGCGCTCCGCCGCCAGCCCGCTCGTCGACACCGAGACGACCGAGAGCATGCCGACCATGCCGAACGCGGTGGCCGCCGTGATCGGCGAGAAGCCCAGGTCGATGAAGTAGACCACCGCCTGCACCAGCACGGCGAACATGGCTGTCGCCGTGAAGAAGAACACCTGCACCAGCGCCCAGAAGGTGCGCGTGCGCAGCGCCGCGCGCACCGTCCAGCCCTCGCCCGCCGCGCGCGCCCGTTGGCCGCCGGCGTTCTCCTGGAGCCCGGCGACGTACTTGCGCCAGGGCACGACGAAGGCGGCGTACGGGACGGCGAGCAGCATGACGCCGGCGAGCACCTGATAGGCCGTACGCCAGCCGAGCTGGCCGATGAGCCACTGCGACAGCGGCACGAGCACGAGCACGCCCGTGCCCGTGGCCGAAAAAGCGATGCCGATGGCGGTCGAGAGCCGCGCGCGGAACCAGCGCGTGAGCAGCGCCGAGGCCGGGACCATGCCGACCAGCCCCACGCCCACGCCGATCATCACGCCGATGAAGAGATAGAACTGCCACAGGTTGCCGAGCGACGACGCGAGATAGAACGCCGCCGACAGGCACGCGAGGCCCGCGGAATAGGTGACGCGCGGCCCGTAGCGGTCGAACAGCGTCCCGGCGAAGGGCGCGATGAAGGCGCCCACCAGCAGGTACATCGAGTACACGCTCGTGAGCTGCGAGCGCGCCCAGCCGAATTCCTGCTCGAGCGGCCGCAGGAACACAGCGTAGGTGTCGCCGCTCCCCCGGCCGAGCAGGTTGAAGAGAAAGACGGTCGCCAGGACGGCGACGGCGGTACGGTCGCGCGTCAATGCGGCGCCGGCTCCAGCCCGTACACCTGGCGCAGGTACGCCAGGTAGCCCGGATCCGTGCTCACGGTCTTGCCCGGCGCGTCCGAGACTTTGGCCACCGGCTGGCCGTTGCATTCCACCATCTTGATGACGATATTGATCGGCTCGAAGCCGACGTCGTTGGTCAGGTTGGTGCCGATGCCGAAGGCGGTCTTCGCTCGGCCGCGGAATCGCCGTGCGATCTCGATGGCGAGGGGAAAGGACAGCTGGTCGGAGAAGATGAGGGTCTTGCTCTTCGGGTCGACGCGATTGCGGCGGTAATGCGCGATCATCTTCTCGCCCCAGTCGAACGGGTCGCCGGAGTCGTGGCGCGCGCCGTCGAAGAGCTTGCAGAAGAACATGTCGAAGTCGCGCAAGAAGGCCTCGGTGCCGTAGGTATCGGAGAGCGCGATGCCGAGGTCGCCGCGGTACTCCTGCGCCCACTTGTCCAGCGCGAACACCTGAGCGTCGCGCAGCCGGGGGCCGAGCGCCTGGCAGGCCTGCATGTACTCGTGCGCCAGCGTGCCGAGCGGGGTCACGCCGTGGCGCATGGCGAGCAGCACGTTGGAGGTGCCGGCGAAATGTTGCGGCACCTCGTCCTTCAGGGTGCGGATCACCTCCTCGTGCCAGGCGAGCGAGAAGCGGCGCCGCGTGCCGTAATCGGAGATCTTGAAGTCCAGCTCCGGCTCGACGGCATGCAGGAGCGAGAGCTTCGCGCGCAGGCGGCGGCGCCCCTCGGCGAGGTCGGCACCGGGCTGCGTGCGGCGAAAGTAGACCTCGGAGACGATGGCGAGCACCGGGATCTCGTACAGGATGGTGTGCAGCCAGGGGCCGCGGATGACGATGTCGATCTCCCCCCGGGCCTCGCCGGGGGCGACGCGGATGTACTTGCGGTTGAACTGGAACAGGCCCAGGAAATCCACGAAGTCCGATTTCATGAAGCGCAGGGAGCGCAGGTAGTCGAGCTCGTCCTCGGCGAAGCGCAGCTCCGCGAGGTCGGCCACCTCCCGCGCGATCGCCTCCCGGTGCGCGGCCAGGTCGACGCCCGGAGTGCGGCACTTGAAGCGGTACTCGACCTGCGCGCCCGGGAAGTGATGCAGGACCACCTGCATCATCGTGAACTTGTACAGGTCGGTGTCGAGCAGCGAGCGGATGATCATCCGCCGATTCTACCGGGGAGGCCCCTTGCGCCGGCGTCGATACTGGATATACTTCCATACCTGTACGGAGACACAGTATCCGGGGGTGACCGCATGGGCGCGACCGAACCGCTGACCGAGAGACAGGGCGAAATCCTGAAGCTGATCCGCGAGCTGACCGAGTCCTCGGGATTCCCGCCGACGCGCGCGGAGATCGCGGAGAAGATGGGCTTTCGTTCGGTGAACGCCGCCGAGCAGCATCTGCGCGCGCTGGAAAGGAAGGGCGCGCTCGAGATCCTGCAGGGCGCCTCCCGGGGCCTGCGCGTGCGTGACAAGGCGGCGCCCCGCGGCGGACGGCTCATGGAGCTGCCGGTGGTCGGGCGCGTGGCGGCCGGCAGCCCGATGCTCGCCGAGGAGCACGTGCAGGGCCGCTACCAGGTGGATCCAAACCTGTTCACGCCGAGAGCCGATTACCTGCTCCGTGTGCGCGGCCTGTCGATGCGCGACGCGGGCATCCTGGAGGGCGATCTGCTCGCCGTGCACCGCACGCCGGAGGCGCGCAGCGGCCAGGTCGTGGTAGCGCGGCTCGCCGACGAGGTCACGGTGAAGCGCTATCGCCGGCGCGGCCACAGCGTGCAGCTGATCGCCGAGAATCCCGACTTCGCGACGATCGAGGTCGATCTGCGCCGCCAGCCGCTCACCATCGAGGGCGTGGCGGTCGGCGTGATCCGCAGCGGCAGGAGCCTGTAGCTATAATCGGGGTGGACCTCCACCCCGCATGAATACGAGGAGTCTCGCGTCCGACGCCGCAGCGTCTTCGGCGCCCGCGCCCAGCCGGCCGGGGGACGCGGCGAGCCGCGCCGATCCGCAGCGCGTGCTCGCCGACCGCGTCGAGCAGCTCTACAGCCAGATGCCGCTCGGCATCGCGGCGACCCTGCTCATCGGAGGGCTCGCGACCTACGAGCTCTGGGATGAGCGCACGCGCGACCTGGTGCTGTTCTGGTGGGGACTCGTGCTCCTGGTGAGCGCGGCGCGTGCCACGCTCTTCCTGGGCTACCGCCGCCGCCACGGGCGGCTCGGGGAGGCCGCCCAGTGGATGCGCTGGCTGGCGATCAGCGCCCTCGCCAACGGCGTGATCTGGGGATTCGCCGGCGCGGTCTTCTTTCCCTCTCACACCGACGAGCAGCAGGTCTTCCTCGCCTTCCTGCTGGCGGGTATCGCCTCCTCCGGCATCCCCACCTACGCGGCGTCCTGGCCCATGTTCGCGCTGTACGCAGCGGCCATCGTGCTGCCGTTCGTGTACGTGCTCGCGAGCTTCGGCAACCGGTTGTTCACGGAAATCGCACTGCTCGTGCCCCTGTTCTACCTGGCGAACGTGGCCATCGCGTATCGCCTCAACCAGGTTTTCTATTCCGGCTACCGCCTGCGGCACGCCTACGACCGCCTGACCGAGGACTACACGCGGCTCAACAGGCAGCTGGAACAGCAAATCGAGGACCTGCTGGAAGCCCGCCAGGAGGTCGAGGCCTCGGGCCGCAAGCTCGCGCTGTTCGCCGAGCGCGCGCCGATCGCAGTCTTCGAGATGGACGCCAACGGCACCGTGCTGGAGGTCAACCCGGCCGCCGAGCACCTGCTCGGCTACTCCGCGCTCGAGCTCATCGGCCGCAACGCGCTCACGACGCTGTTCCCGCCGGACGAGGAGACTCTGACGAGCGCCTGGTGGGCTCGGTTCGCGGAGCGCAGGGAACCGGCCAATCGCATCCGCGCGCGGTGCCTGCGACGTGACGGCCTGGAGCTGCAGTGCGAGTTCACCATCACCCCGCTGGTCAACGACGCGGGCGACCTGCTGTCGGTCATTGCGCAGTGCCAGGACATCACGCAGCAGCTGGAGGCCGAGCGCCTGAAAAAGGAGTTCACCTCCACGCTGTCGCACGAGCTGCGCACGCCGCTCACCTCGATCATCGGCTCGCTGCAGCTGGTCACCAGCGGCGTCGTCGGCGAGGTGGACGCCGAGGTCGCCGAGCTGGTGAACGTGGCCGAGCGCAATGCCGAGCGCCTGCTGGACCTGATCAACGACCTGCTGGACATCGACAAGATCGAGTCGGGGAAATTCACGCTCCTGCCCGAGAACGTGCGCATCGACGAGTTGGTGCAGGAGTCCCTGATCCTGAACAAGTCCTTCGCCGACCGCTTCCGCGTCAAGCTCGAGGCCCGCGATCCGCTGCCCGGCGTGCAGGTGCGGGGCGACCGCAAGCGCCTCATGCAGGTCATGACCAACCTGCTATCGAACGCCGCCAAGTTTTCCCCGGAAGGCGCCGCGGTCGAGGTGACCGCGACCTGCGCCGACGGCATGGTGCGCGTAGACGTCAGCGACCGCGGTCCCGGGATACCGGAAGACTTTCGCGGCCGCATGTTCACCCGCTTTTCCCAGGCGGATTCCACGGTCACTCGGCACAAGGGGGGCACCGGACTCGGATTGGCGATCAGCCGGCGCCTGGTCGAGCTGATGGACGGGCGCATCGGCTTCGATGACCGCCCCGGGGGCGGTACGATATTCCACTTCGAGCTCCCGGCGCTTTCTGCCCCGGCGGCTTCCTGACGACGAGAAAGGAGCGCATGGCCGATCGCCCGCTGCAGAAGGTCTGCTACGTCGAGGACGACGACGACATCCAGCGCATCGCGCGCCTGGCCCTGGAGCGCATCGGCAAGATGCAGATCGAGGTGGTCGGGGATCCCACCAAGGCCATCGACGCCATGCTCGCCTTCGGGCCGGACCTCGTGATGCTCGACTGGATGATGCCGGTGATGGACGGGCCGACGGTCTTCCGGCAAATGCGGGCTCAGGCCGCGCTGCAGTCCGTCCCCGTCGTCTTCATTACGGCGAAAGCCTCGCCGCGCGAACTGGAGGAGCTGCGCGAGCTGGGCGCCGCCGGCGTCATCTCCAAGCCGTTTTCCCCCAAGGATCTTCCCGAGCAGCTGCGCGCGATCTGGCGCGGGCTGCCCTAGGCGCCGGGGGCGCCGGATACCACGTCTGCGATCGACACGCCCGCCCGCCCGAACTCCAGCGTGCGGCGGATGCGATAGGGCTCCTCCGGGGTTGCCTTGGGCAGCCTGGCGAGGTTGAGGAACTTCTGCGGCCGCAGCGATTGCCCCTGCGCGTCGCGCACCACCATGACCTTCGGCTGCAGGCGCTGTTCCACGTTCTGCGCCACCACCACGCCGATCTCGCCGCTGTTGAGCTCGACGACGCTGCCGACGGGGAAATAGCCGATGCAGCGGATGAATTGCTCGACCAGGTAACCGTGAAACAGCTTGTCGCGCGTGCGAAAGAGCAGGTTGAGCGCGTTGGACGGCGACATGGCTTCCGCATACGGGCGCTTTACGGTCAGCGCACCGAAGGTATCGACGATGCCGGCCATCGCGCCGATGGTCTCGATCGCATCCCCGCGCAGGCCCAGCGGGTAGCCCGAGCCGTCGAATCGCTCGTGGTGCTGGGCCGCGTAGCGCGCGACCGCGGGCGGGAGGCTGGTGTTGGACTCGAGGACTTCCCGGCCGCGCTTGACATGCCCCTGGACGACCCGGAACTCGGCGGGATCCAGGCGCCCGGGCTTCTGCAGGAGCGCCGGCGGCAGGTTCAGCATGCCGATGTCCTGCAGCAATCCGACCAGCCCTGCGATCTCGATATCCTCCTCGCTCATGCCGAGGTGGCGCGCGAACGCGATCATGTAGACCGATACGTCGAGGGCGCGCTCGAGCTGGTATCCGCCACGCTCGCGCATGGCGGAAAACAGCATGAGCGCATCGGGGTTGCGCAGCATGCTCGAGGTCATGTCGCCGACGGCCTTGCGCACCTCGCCGGCGTCGAGCAAGCGCTCTGCATGCGCCTTCCTGAACTCCGTCGCAATGACGCGCTTCGCATCCGTCAGCGCCTCGGCGGCCTTCGGCCATTCGCGCTCGACGCTGACGGTTTCCGCATGCGCCCTGCGGCCTGTGCCCGGCGGCTGGGGCGAGCCGCTGCCCGATCCGGCCGTGGGCGGCGTCAGACCGGCGGGATCGGCCTTCTCCGTGTCCACGTAGACCTCGCGGCAGTAGCGCTTGAGGCCGGCGAGCTCCTCCGGCGTGCGCAGCACGAAGCCCTGGTAAAGGAATGGCGTGCCGAGCCATGGGCGGTCCAGGCCGCTGACGTACATCCCGAACTGAAGCTCCTCGACGGAGATCCTCTTCTTCATCGCGCCGGCGCCTACTGGCCCTGATAGAACTTTCGCGACAGGTAGCCGATGACCTCGTCTGCGTTACGGAAGCGGGCGTCCCGGTCCTTCTCGAGGAGCTTGTCGAACAGGCGCTGATAGCGCTCGAGGCGCTCCGGCAATGCAGGCGGCGGGGTGTTGAGATGGTGCAGCGCCACCTCCACCGCGGTCTCGCCCTCGAACAGGTGCTTGCCCACCATCATCTGGTAGAGCAGCACGCCCGCGCTGTAGATGTCGGTGCGCAGATCGAGAGCCCTGCCCTGCACCTGCTCCGGGCTCATGTAGCGCGGCGTGCCCAGGATCTCGCCCTTGTTCGTCTGGTCGATCGAGTCGATGTGCTTGGCGATGCCGAAGTCCACGATCGCCAGGCTGCCGTCGGCGCGAAACATCAGGTTCTGGGGCTTGAGGTCCCGATGCAGGATGCCGCGCTCGTGGATATCGCCAAGCGCGAACATCAGCTCTCGAAAGATGCCGAGCGCCTCTTCCGGCGGCAGCGGCTTTCCGCCCAGGCGCTTGTTCAAGTCGCCGCCGTCGAAGAATTCCATCACCAAGTATGCATGTTCGTCGGACACGCCGTGGCTGTGGATGCGCGCCACATGCCGGCTGTGAATGCGCTCGACGAGCTTGTACTCCTCGAGGAAGCGCGCCAGCTGGCGCTTGTCCTGGGTGATCTCGCTGCGCAGGATCTTCGCCACCAGCGGCTCGTCGTCCGACTCGCGCGAAGCGAGGTACACCCGCGACATGCCGCCCTCGCCGATCAGGCGCAGCACCTTGATGCCCGGGATGCGGATGCGCGAGCCGAGCACGTGTCCTTCCATGCGCGCGGCGATCTCGGGCGGCACGGTCTTCTCGATCTTGTCGTGCGCGACGTCGCGCAGCGCGGTGATCAAGCGCTCCTTGGTGAGCTCCTGCTTGCGCAGATACTCGTCGGCGCCCGCCTTCATCGCCCGCACGGCGATGCTTTCATTGCCCGCGCCCGTCAGGAAGACGATCGGCGGACAATCCGGACGGCGCTTGAGTTCCGCCAGCCATTGAAGCCCGTCGCCGCGCCCTAGCATGTAATCGAGGATCATGACGTCGAAGGGCGCCAGAGCGAACGCGGCATCCGGCATCGGTCTTTCCAGCGGGTCGTACTCCTCGACCTCGCCCGCAGGCCACTGCTGACGAATGTAGTGGCCCAGCAGGTTGCGGACGTCCGGGTCGTCGTCGATGATGAGAACTCTCATGCCGTTGCCCGCGCCTCGGCGCTGATGGCGAAAACGGGCACTGCTGCCGAACGGCCGCGCAGGGTGACGTCGCCCCGGCCCTCCACGCGGTGCCCGTGGATCAGATGGCGGATGCTGTCGTAGTAGGGTCCGCACACTACGATCTCCCCTGCTGCAGCCACTTCCATGAGCCGGTAGGCCGTGTTCACCGGGTTGCCGATGATCGTGTAGCTCGCGAAATGCTCCGAGCCGACATTGCCGATGATGACTTCCCCCGCGCAGATGCCGACACCGATGCCGAGCGGGACGTCCTGGCGCTGGCGCCACCGCTCGACCATCGCGGTGAAGCGCGCCACCATCTCGAGAGCTGTCTGCCAGGCGCGCTCTGCGGCATCCGGCTGCGGAAACGGCACGTTGAATCCGACGAGCAGGCTGTCGCCCCCCATGCTGAAGATGGTGCCATCGTGCTGGTAGGCGGTATCGGTGAGTACGCCGAAGTACTCGTTGAGCAGTCTCACCACCTGGCCGACCTCGTGTTGCTCGGTAAAGCGCGTGAAGCCGCGCAGGTCGGCGAACAGCGCCACGACGTGCGCGCGCTGCGCGGGACCTCGAAACGGGTTGGCACCGTCGCCGACCTCCTCGGCGATGCGGTCGGCGAGCCTTGGCGAGATATAGCGCGAGAATGCCTTCCGCAGCGCCTCCTTGCGCTGCACCTCGGCCGCCAGTCGCCGGCCCTCCAGCTCCTTGCGCGTCTCGTGCAGGCGGCGCAGCGTCTTTACGCGCGCAATCAGCTCTTCGCGCCGGACGGGCTTGGACAGGAAGTCGTCGGCGCCGGCCTCGATTCCCTTGACGCGGCTCTCGCCGTCTTCCAGCGCGGTCACCAGCACCACCGGCACCAGCGCGGTGGCTTCGTCGCTCTTCAGGCGCCGGCAGAGTTCGAAGCCGCTCATGCCGGGCATCATGACGTCGAGCAGCACCAGGTCCGGCGTTGCGGCTCGCATGCGCTCCAACGCCTGCGCTCCGTCTGCGGCGGTGTCGGCATCCATGCCTTCGCCCTTGAGCAGGAGCGCCAGATACGCGGACATGTCCGGGTCGTCGTCCACCACCAGCACGCGAAACACTCCCTGGGCGGGCGGCGCCGGGCGCGCGCCCGCCGGGTCACTCATAGACCACCTGGACGCGAGACAGGTAGTCGGCGTACTCCTCGATGCAGCCGCGAATCGCCGCATCGTCGTCGCCCTTGGCGCCGTCCTCGATGCGCTTGCCGATCTCCGAAATGCGGGCGAAGCCGTAGGAGTTGCCCACGCCCTTCATGCGATGGCCGAGCTGGCGCAACTGCCCGAAATCCCGCCCGGCGTGCGCGGTGCGCAGTGTCTCGAGTTCCTTGTGACGGTTCTGGAAGAACCCCGGGATCAGGTCCGCGAGGTCCTTGGCGACGGTGACGATGAGGTTTTCTTGGGTCATCGGGCTGCGATTATAGGGGGTTTGCCGCAGGCCGACCTGCCGGATTGTCATGGCCGGTCAGAGGGTTAGCCGATCAATGGAAATCGCGCGAGCGGGCGAGCAACTCGCCCAGCAGGGCGCTTCGATCTCGCAGGCGCCGCGCGATCAGGTGCACGACCTCGCCGTCGCGCTCGAGGCGGCCATCCACCTCGAGAAGCCGAGCGCCGAGGAGCTCGCGCCGCTGGCGCTCGGCGAGATCGCGCCAGACGACGACGTTCACGGTCCCGGTCTCGTCCTCGAGGGTCACGAAGATCACGCCGCTCGCGGTGTCGGGACGCTGGCGGCAGGTCACCAGGCCGGCGGCGCGCACGGGCCGCCCATGGGGTCGCGCCTGGAGGGCGGCAGCGGGGAGCACGGTGCCCAGGCGTGGGCGCAGAACAGCAAGCGGATGCCGCCCGAGCGTCAGGCCGAGGCTGGCGTAGTCGGCGACGATCTCCTCGCCTTCCTCCGGGGGCGTCAGCGCGATGGGCGGCTCGTGCGACCGCGCTTCGCGCAAAAGGCCCGGAACCTGCGGCACGCCCGCGGCCGCCCAATGCGCCTGACGCCGATGCCCGGCGAGCGTCGCGAGCGCGCCTGCGGCCGCGAGCATCCTCAGGTCGCGCCGCTCGAGCTGCGCGCGGCACGCCAGATCCTCCACCGAGGCGAACGCACCCCCGGCGCGCGCGTCGACGATGCGCGCCGCGCCTGCTTCGCTCAGGCCGCCGGTCATGCGCAACCCCAGGCGCAGCGCGCCCGACTCGAGCGTGCAGTCCCAGGCGCTCGCGCACACGTCGGGCGGGCGTACCTCGACGCCGTGACGCCGAGCGTCCTGCACGAGCTGCGAGGGGGCGTAAAACCCCATCGGCTGGCTGTTGAGCAGCGCGGCGCAGAACGCCGCGGGATGATGGTGCTTGAGCCATGCCGAGACGTAGACGAGGAGCGCGAAGCTGGCAGCATGCGACTCGGGAAAGCCGTACTCGCCGAAACCCAGGATCTGCCGGTAGATGCCTTCGGCGAACTCGCGCCGGTAGCCGCGCGCGAGCATGCCCTGCACCAGGCGCTCGCGGAACGGCTCGAGCCCGCCTTTGCGCTTCCACGCCGCCATCGAGCGGCGCAGCTGGTCGGCCTCGCCCGGGGTGAAGCCGGCCGCGACCACGGCGAGCTGCATCACCTGCTCCTGGAAGATCGGCACGCCGAGCGTGCGCTCGAGCACGCCGCGCACCGCCTCGCTCGGGTACTCGACCGGCTCCTCCTGTCGTCGCCGGCGCAGGTAGGGGTGCACCATGCCGCCCTGGATCGGCCCCGGACGCACGATCGCCACCTCGATCACCAGGTCGTAGAAGCTCGCGGGACGCAGGCGCGGCAGCATGCTCATCTGCGCGCGCGACTCGATCTGGAACACGCCGATCGTGTCGGCCTTCTGGATCATGGCGTACACCGCCGGGTCCTCTGCGGGGATCTCGTCCACCCGTCGGCCGATCATCGCGAGCGCGCGACGGATGGCGGTGAGCATGCCGAGGCCGAGCACGTCGACCTTGAGCAGGCCGAGGGCGTCGAGGTCGTCCTTGTCCCACTGGATCACGGTGCGCTCGGGCATGGCGGCGTTCTCGACCGGCACGAGCTCGGCGAGCGGCCCGCGCGAGATGACGAACCCGCCGACGTGCTGGGAAAGATGCCGCGGAAAGCCGAGCAGATCCCCGGTCAGCCTCGCCAGGCGCGCGAGCGCCGGGCTCGCGGGATCGAGGCCGCTTTCGGCGAGCCGCTCGGGCAGCACCCGATGCCCGTCCCACCACGAAAGCGACCTTGCCAGGCGGTCCACCTGCTCGGGCGCGAAGCCCAGCGCCTTGCCGAGGTCGCGCACGGCGCTCCTCGGCCGGTAGCAGATCACGGTCGCGGCGAGCGCCGCGCGCTCCCGGCCGTACTTCGCATACAGGTACTGGATCACCTCCTCGCGGCGCTCGTGCTCGAAGTCGACGTCGATGTCGGGCGGCTCGTTCCTCTCGCGCGACACGAAGCGCTCGAAGAGCGTCGCCATGCGCCCGGGATCCACCTCGGTGATGCCGAGCGCGTAGCACACCGCGGAATTCGCCGCCGAGCCGCGCCCCTGGCACAGGATGCCGCGCGCGCGCGCGAAGCGCACCACGTCGTGCACGGTGAGGAAGAACGGCTCGTAGCCGAGCTCGGCGATCAGCGCGAGCTCGTAGTCGACGAGCGCACGCACCTTCTGCGGCACCCCGCGCGGGAAGCGCGCGGCGAGGCCCTGCGCGGCGAGCTGCGCGAGCCAGCGCGCCGGCGTCTGGCCGGGCGGAACCACCTCTTCCGGGTATTCGTAGCGCAGCTCGTCGAGCGAGAACGTGCAGCGTTCGGCCACCGCCAGGGTCTCGGCGAGCAGCTCGGGCGGGTAGAGCTGTGCCAGGCGCGCCGGCGTGCGCAGATGCCGCTCGGCGTTGGGAAACAACGCGTGTCCGCAGCGCTCGATCGGCACCCCCAGCCGGATGGCGGTCAGGGCATCCTGCAGCGGCCGGCGCGCGCGCAGGTGCATGTGCACGTCGCCCGCGGCCACGAGGGGCAGGCCGCTCGCGCGCGACTGCGCGCGCAGCCCCGCCAGCCGGGCGCGATCGTCCGGGCCGCAGTGCAGCTCCGCGGCGATCCAGGCCCGCCCGGGAAAGAGGTCCGCGAGCCAACGCGCGTCCCCCGCGATGAGGAGCACGAGCAGGCCGCTCGCAGCGCTCGCCTCGACATCGGGGCGCCCGAGGCGATACGCGCCTTTCGCCGCGCGCCGCCGGCCCGCCGTGATCAGGGCGGCAAGCGCGCCGTAGGCGCCGCGATCCGGCGCGAGCAGGACGAGGTGCGTGCCATCGTCCAGCCTGAGCTCGGTGCCGACGATCAGCTTGAGGCGCTGCGCCTTCGCGGCGAGATGCGCGCGCACGACCCCGGCGAGCGAGCACTCGTCGGTGAGCGCGAGCGCCGCGTAGCCGAGCGCGGCGGCGCGCGCCACGAGTTCCTCCGGGTGCGAGGCGCCGCGCAGGAAGGAGAAATTCGACAGGCAATGAAGCTCGGCGTACTCAGGCGAACCATCCATGCAGGAACCAGCCTTCGCGCGCGCGATAGATCCAGGCAAGCGCTCTGCCCTGGGCGGCGATGTAGTAGTCGCGCCTCACGTCGTCGCCGTCCCACCAGCCCGACTCGATGCGCTCGGGGCCCGAGAGCAGCGCGTACTCGCCAGCCCCGATGCGGCGCGGCGGCTCGAGCAGCCACAGCGGGCGCGGCCCCGGGGGCGTCTCGATTCCCGCGGTCTCGCCGACGGCCATCGGCCGCCAGGCGCGCTCGGGCCGGTGCTCCGCGCTCGTCGCCATCCCGTGCACCCGGGTGTTCCCCAGGCGCGCCTGGAGGCGCTCCACCAGACGCTCCCAGTCCTCCGCCCTGTCCCGCTCATCGCCCAGCAGGCCAGGCGCGTGCGGAGCGAGCGGCGCGGATTCCCCCGCCTCGAGCCTGAGGGCCTCCACCGGCGCAGCCAGCGAGAGCGCGCCGAGCCGCTCGCGCAGCAGCTGCAGGCCATGTCCGGTGTCGCGGCGCGGGGCGGCATGGCCAATCTCGATCGCCGTTGGCGGTCTGCCCCGGTGCAGAAGGCCGAGCGTGAAGGCACGCACGCCCGCCTGGCGCGCGGCGAGAAAGCCCTCCATCTGCACGAGCAGGCGGCGCGCGGCGAACAGCACGCGTTCGGCCTCCATCACCGGCGCCGCCAGCTCGAGCGCCGCGCTGAAGTGCCCCGGCGGCGTGAAGAAAGCACGGGGCTCCGGGACCCTGCCCAGGGCCCGGTCCAGATCGTCGAGGAGCGTCTGCCCGAAGCGCGTCGCGAGCCCTGTCCGCGGCAGGCGCATCAGCTCGCCCAGCGTCCCGACGCCGATGCGGCGCAGCCACTCCAATGTCTCCGCCGGCATGCCGATCGCTTCCACGCGCGTCGCGTGCAGCGACGTGCTCTCCCCGCGGGCCAGCCAGAGCGCCGCACGGGCGGTGGGGCCGACGGCAAGCCGCGCCTCGAAGCCGAGATCGGCAAGGCCGGCGCGCAGGCGCGCGGCCAGGCGAGCGGCGCCACCGAACAGGCGCAGGCTGCCTTGCACTTCGAGCAGAAGCTCCTGCGGCGGCTCGAGCGAAACTTTCGCGGTGAACTGGCAGGCCCACGCGCCGACCGCCTCGAGCGCCTCGCGTTCCGCGGCAGCGTCTCGCCGCAGGACGCGCAGCCGCGGCGCGAGCGCCCAGGCGACCGCAAGCGAGCTGCCCGGGCGCACGCCGCAAGCCTCGGCCGCGGAGTTGCAGGCGAGCAGTGAGCGGTTCTCGACGAGCGCCCAGGGCTCGCCCTCCGCCTCAGGCGAGGCGCAGCCGCGCAATCTGGCTTCGAGAGGGAGGCGGGGAAGGCAAAGCGCCACCCACAGCATGGACGGGCCTCGGGATGGGGATGCACAGAGGCGCGGAAAGCTGCGCGCCCCGTCGCTTGAGGATGCGCACGGCAAGCCCGGCGCCGCCGGGCTCGGGCTCGAGCGCGAGCCGCAGCGGAGCTGGTGACGATTCCTGTGCCGCCTGCGGCGGCCGGAACAGGGCGCAGAACGTCCGCCCGCCTTCGGCCGCCAGCGCGAGCCGCCTCAGCTCGCCATATCCGGCGCGCGGCAGCCACAGCAGCAAGCCCCGGCAGGCGCCCGCCCGCAGGATCTGCTCCGCCGCCCAGAGCGCGTCGCGCTGGCCCGGCGCGCGCACCAGGATCAGCGCCTCCAGCCGCAGGCCGGCGGCGGCGAGCGCGGGCGCATAAGGCAGATGGGGCGGCGCGAGCCAGGCGATGCGCTCGCCCCCGCGGGACAGGGCGGCGAGCGCGGGCAGGACGAGCTGCAGCTCGCCGATGCCGTGCCCCGCGCACAGGATCTCGGTCAGCGCACCGGCCGGCCAGCCACCCCCGGGAAGCTCACGGTCGAGAGCCGCGTGCCCGCTCGGCAGCGGCGGCATCGCAGGACGCGCGAGCCCCTGGCCGCGCCAGACGGGGTGACGATCAAGCAAGGCGTCGAGCGCGGCAGTCGGAATGGCCATGGGAGGATCTCCAGTGCTGTATTTATATACAGTACTGGAGGCACAGGCAAGCCCCGGGCTCCGCCGGCGGCCGCGCTAGCGCCGCAGGCAGCGATACACTTCGAACGTCTGCTTGCCGTCCTCGACCTTCGTGACCGGCACGAGCGTGTCGGCGCCCAATTCCGCCGCCCGGTTCCTCGCCGTCATGTTGATGTTGTTTTGGACCGCCTCCGGGTGCCGCGGAAGAAAGCCGACCTCGTGCACCACGCTCGCCGTGATCCGGCCCATGGAGGTGCAGGTCACCACGGCCTCGGGGCTCGCGAGGCGCACGCCAGCGCCGGACGGAGTGAGCTCGACGAGGGCGCAACCGGCGATCAGAAATGCAGGGGACACGAGACCAAGCAGGATCCGCGATCGCCCGCGGGCGCATTCGGGCATGGACATGAGACGATCCTTTCTTGCGAACGGACGCGGACATTCTACAGCGCCATGCCGGACCCAACGACCGCCGCCACGGTCACGCCATCCCGCTCTGCGGACGACAACGCGCTGCGCAGCGCACCGAGCCGACACTGCGCCGCGTGCGGGCGCGAGGGCGTGCCCCTCTATGACGGGCTCACCGATTACCTCTCCGGGACGCCGGGCACCTGGCGCATGGCCCGCTGTCCCGACGAGGCCTGCGGCCTGCTGTGGCTCGATCCGAAGCCGCTGGCCGAAGACCTGGTCAAGGCCTACACGGGCTATCACACGCATGGTCGTGCTGTTCGACGCTCGGGCGTACGGCTCGGACGGAGCGCGCTCAACACGGCCTGCAAGCTGGCCAGCCACCTGCTCGAGCTCGGCTCGGACCTGGGCCGGCAACGGCGAGCGCTGCGTACCATGTTCCTGGGCGAATTGCTTCCCGGGAAGCTGCTCGAGATCGGCTGCGGCTCCGGGCGCTTCCTCGATCGAATGCGTCGGCTCGGCTGGGATGTGAGGGGCACGGAATTCGACCCGGAGGCGGCGGCGCGAATTCGACGGCGATACGGGTTGCGAGTAGACGTGGGCGAGCTGCACGATCTCGCCTACGAGCCCGATGCGTTCGACGCCATCGCGTTGAGCCAGGTCGTGGAGCACGTGCACGACCCATTGCGCCTGCTTGCCGAGTGCCGCAGGCTCCTGAGGCCGGGCGGGCGGCTGGTTCTGACCACTCCCAATGCGCGCTCGGTGGGGCACCGGCGCTACGGCCGAGCATGGCGCGGCTTGGAGCCGCCCCGGCATCTGCACCTCTTCACGCCCGCCTCGCTCGCCGCCTGCGCGCGGGCGGGCGGCCTGCACGTCGTGCAGCTGCGAACGCTATCCGCCGAATCCGCCGGCATCTATCGGGCGAGCGATGCGATTCGCCGGTCGCAAGGAGAATGCGAACCCATCTCGCAGGCCGGGAGCATCGTGCGCTCGTGGTGGCTGCGTTGCCTCGAGTACCGGCGCGGCCGTCATGAGCCCGACGCCGGCCAGGACCTTCTCCTGCTCGCGACGAAGTAGACCCGCTTGCCGCTAGCGCGGCTCGAGCGCCACGTCGCCGCTGCTCGTCGATACGATCGCCACCGCGTGGCTGCGCGCGGTGTAGCGCTCCCCCTCGCGCGCCGCGAACGTGACCAGCAGCCCCGTGGAGCGCGCCGCCGCCCGCTCCGCCTCGCGCTCGCGCTCGCTCAGGCTGCGCGCGATGTTGCCGAGCACCGGCACGCTCCCGGTCGCCACCGTGAGGATCTGGCCGGGGGTGAGTTCCGACGGACCGGGTGCGCTGGTGGCGAATTCCTGGAGCGCGATCTCCAGGCAGCGCGCTTCGCAGCGCCGGTGGACCGTCGCCCCCCGCTCCAGGAGGCGTGTGCGCAGGAACTCCGCCACGATGAGCTCGAGCGGGCTGCCGCCTCGATTCGACACGCGCACGACCATCGGTAAGCCGCGATAACCGTCCGAGCGTCCGCGCCGTTCCGCCTCGCCGGCGAGGCTGTCAACCACCTTGGCGACGGCCTCCACGGCATGGGTCTGCGGCGGCACGCGGGGGCTCGTCGACTGGCAGGCAGCGAGCGCCGGCAGGAGAAGGATGAGCAGTACGGTGGCTCCAGGCGCTTTCATGTGCCGCTCCGCCGTCGGGTGCGTAACCATACACCGGACGCACCGCAAAAGAAAAAGCCCGGCCTCCTCGCGGAGACCGGGCTCTTCGATATGGCCTGGCGGTGACCTACTTTCGCATGCGACTGCACACTATCATCGGCGCACACCCGTTTCACGGTCCTGTTCGGGATGGGAAGGCGTGGTTCCAGGTTGCTATGGCCGCCAGATTGACTCTGGGCTCGCCCCGCGGCAGACGCGTCGTCTGCCTCGGCACGAGCCGCGATCCGGATGAAGTGAAGCCTGGGCAGAGATCCTGCCAAGCGACCGCTGCGCCATTCCATGCGCACGGTTATAGGGTCAAGCCGCACGGGCAATTAGTACAGGTTAGCTCAAGGCCTCGCAGCCCTTACACACCCTGCCTATCAACGTCCTGGTCTAGGACGACCCTTCAGGGGGGTCAAGCCCCCGGGAAGTCTCATCTTGAGGCAAGTTTCCCGCTTAGATGCTTTCAGCGGTTATCTCTTCCGCACATAGCTACCCGGCGATGCCACTGGCGTGACAACCGGTACACCAGAGGTGCGTCCACTCCGGTCCTCTCGTACTAGGAGTAGCCCCTCTCAAACTTCCAGCGCCCACGGTAGATAGGGACCAAACTGTCTCACGACGTTCTAAACCCAGCTCACGTACCACTTTAAATGGCGAACAGCCATACCCTTGGGACCGGCTACAGCCCCAGGATGTGATGAGCCGACATCGAGGTGCCAAACCTCCCCGTCGATATGAACTCTTGGGGGAGATCAGCCTGTTATCCCCGGCGTACCTTTTATCCGTTGAGCGATGGCCCTTCCATACAGAACCACCGGATCACTTTGACCTGCTTTCGCACCTGCTCGACTTGTCAGTCTCGCAGTCAAGCACGCTTTTGCCAATGCACATTGAGCCACGATTTCCGACCGTGGTAAGCGTACCTTCGTACTCCTCCGTTACGCTTTTGGAGGAGACCGCCCCAGTCAAACTGCCTGCCATGCACGGTCCCCGGCCCGGTTGACGGGCCTAGGTTAGAGCCGCAAACAAATCAGGCTGGTATTTCAACGACGGCTCCATGAGAGCTAGCGCCCCCACTTCAAAGCCTCCCAGCTATCCTACACAGATCGGTTCACAGTCCAATGCAAAGCTACAGTAAAGGTGCACGGGGTCTTTCCGTCTAGCCGCGGGTAGATTGCATCATCACAACCATTTCAACTTCGCTGAGTCTCGGGAGGAGACAGTGTGGCCAGCGTTACGCCATTCGTGCAGGTCGGAACTTACCCGACAAGGAATTTCGCTACCTTAGGACCGTTATAGTTACGGCCGCCGTTTACCGGGGCTTCGATCAAGGGCTTGCACCCCATCAATTAACCTTCCGGCACCGGGCAGGCGTCACACCCTATACATCCACTTTCGTGTTGGCAGAGTGCTGTGTTT
>JBFWWT010000011.1:0-2500 GCA_050246035.1 Burkholderiales bacterium | reverse complement strand
ACTCCCTGTTCAGCCTCTCTGGTCGTCAGACTTGACGCTCGACTGCACCACCTTGGCGTCGAAGATGTCCACCAACTCCTGGACGAATCGATCGCCTTGCACCGTGCGCGCGGCCTCCGCCCGCCGCGCCTCGCGCTCCCCCGCCTCTACCGCGGCCGCGGTTCCGCCGTTCACCTCCCCCACCGAGACCTTCAACGCCACCGGGCGGCCAAAGCTGGCCTCCAGCGCCGCCTTCAGCTTGGCCTGGTAGCCTCGATCCGCGAGGTGAGCCATGCCTTTCGATACCATCAGGTCGATCGATCCCGGGGCATGGCGCGCGAGCACTGAGTTGCGGGCAAGCTCGCGCGCCGCACCGGTCACGGGGAGGCGCGCGACGAGCGCCGGCCAGTCGCCGTCGAACTCGCCGCCCTTCGATGGCCCTTTGCCCGGCGCAGCCGAAGGTGCCGGCGCGGACCGCTTGCCGCCGGCCCCTGCCGCAGGCCACTCCGGACTGTCCGGGCGGAAGGCAAGCATGCGCAGCATCGTCATGACGAAGCCGGCGTACTCGTCAGGCGCGAGCGCGAGATCCGTCCGGCCCTGCAGCGCGATCTGATAGCAGAGCTGCACCTGCTCTGCGTCGAGCTGCTGCGCGAGCGCCACGAGCCGCTCGCGTTCGGCAAGCGCCGGGTCCAGCGCATCCGGCGCCGTCTGCACGAGCGCGAGCTGCAGCAGCGTGCTGGCAATGTCCTGGAGCGCCGACTCGAACGACAGGCTTCGCGCCTGCATTTCGTCGGCGACCCCCATGATCCCCGCGCCATCCGCCGTCGCGACCGCGTCGAGCAGCTGCAGGACGTAAGCGCCGTCGACCACGCCCAGCATGTCGCGCACGCCGTCCGCGCCGACCTTGCCCGCACCGTGCGCAATGGCCTGATCGAGCAGCGACAGCGCATCGCGCATGCTTCCGGCAGCCGCGCGCCCGATGAGCTGGAGCGCGGCCGGCTCGAACGCCACCGCCTCGGCTTCCAGGAGCTTGGCCAGATGGGCGACGATGGCGGCGGGCGGCATCTGCTTGAGATTGAACTGCAGGCATCGCGACAGCACCGTGACGGGGATCTTCTGCGGATCCGTCGTCGCGAGCACGAACTTGAGATGCTCGGGCGGCTCCTCCAGCGTCTTCAGCATGGCGTTGAACGCGGAGTTCGACAGCATGTGCACTTCGTCGATCACATAGACCTTGAAGCGACCGCGCGTCGGCGCGTACTGGGCCGTGTCGAGCAGCTGGCGCATCTCGTCCACGCGCGTATTCGTCGCCGCGTCCACTTCCAGCAGGTCGACGAAGCGGCCGCCGTCGATCTCCAGGCAGGCGCTGCAGCGGCCGCACGGGGTCGCGGTGATGCCCGTCTCGCAGTTCAGGCACTTCGCCAGGATGCGCGCCAGCGTCGTCTTGCCGACGCCGCGCGTGCCGGTGAGCAGGTAGGCGTGGTGCAGGCGCTGCTGCTCGAGCGCGTGGCGCAGGGCCTGCACCACGTGCTCCTGGCCCACCAGCGTGTCGAACGAGCGTGGCCGCCACTTGCGGGCCAGCACCTGGTAGCTCATTGCGGCGTTCCGTCCAATGCCAAATTGGTGGCGAGCCTTGCCCCCGGCACTTGCAGGATCCAGCTGTGGCTGCTTCCTTCCGGACCTGACCAGGTTCACCGGGCTGCAATGCGGGGAGGCCCGCCGTTGATCACTGGCGGAGAGAGAGGGATTCGAACCCTCGATACGCTGTTAACGTATACACGCTTTCCAAGCGTGCGCCTTAAGCCGCTCGGCCATCTCTCCGCGACGCGGCTATTCTAACCCGCCCTACCGGCCCGCCCGCGCGATGCCGGACTCAACGGGACATCGCGCTACCGAGCGCCTGCACGATGTCCTCCAGGCGCCGCAGCCGTTGCGCCAGTTCCTTCGCTTCGCCCCGCCGAAGTCCCTTCAGCGCGACGCGCGTCGACGGCTTCACGCCCTCCTCCAGGTCTATCAGCTGCTGCGCGAGCACCAGGCTCATCGCCTGAGCATGCAGCTCGATGAGCACCGCGGCGTCATCCTGCGACAGCCGGCCGGAGGCCTCGGCGTCGCGCAAGCGCCCCGGCGTCGAAAGCTCGGTCGAGCCGACGCGCAGGGCGAGCGCTCGCGCCACGCAGACCGCCGGCAGCAGCGCAGTGCGCTTGAGATCCACGCGACCGTTCTTCGTGAACAGGCGGCCGAAATGACCCACCAGCGGCAGCAGGTTGGTGACGGTCGCGGCGAGCAGCGCAAGAAACGGCGGCGTCCTGGAAGCGGCCTCGACGGCCATCGCGTGCAGCCGCGACGCGAGTTCCTTGTCCCCAGCGACCGGCACAAGATCGAAGAAGATGTCCACGTTCAGCAGGTCTTCAGGGCGCGCGCGCTCGAGCCAGGTGCCGACGCGGCCGTTCCATCCCTCCGGCGTGCCGCGCCAGGCCGCATTGGCCGCCATCACCCCGCCCTTGCAGCGCGGAATGCCCGA
>JBFWWT010000010.1:49448-77191 GCA_050246035.1 Burkholderiales bacterium | reverse complement strand
TAGACGCTGCGCTGGCTGATGAGCTTCAGCTTGGTGAGCCTCTCCAGGAGCGGCGCGCGGATCTGCGTGCGCTCGCGGATGAGGACGAGGACTTCGGTGTCCTTCAGGCGCTCCGCGAGCCGGTCGGTGTCCTGGACGTGGTCGTTGTGGACGGTGACCTCGTGGCCGTCGAGCTTGCGGAAGCACTCGAGCGTGCGCAGGGTGTCGAAGTAGTCGTCGAGGATGGAGATTCGCATGGGGCGTTACCTCCCCCGCCTCGCCAACCCCAGCACCGCTTTCAAAATCTCGATCGGCCGCGGCGGGCACCCCTCCACCACCGCATCCACCGGAATCACGTTCGCAACCCGTCCGCAGCTCGCGTAGCTCTCCCCGAATATCCCGCCGTCGCGGCCGCAATCCCCGACCGCCAGAACCAATTTGGGATCGGGCATGGCCTCGTAAGTCCTCCGCAAAGCCTGCTCCATGTTCCGAGAGACCGGCCCCGTCACCATCAACAGGTCCGCATGGCGTGGACTGGCCACGAACTTGATGCCGTAGCCTTCCAGGTTGTAGTACGGATTGTTCAAGGCATGGATCTCGAGCTCGCAGCCGTTGCACGAGCCGGCGTCCACCATCCGGATGCACATCGCCCGCCCGAGGATTTCCAGGAGCTCCTTCTGGATGCGCTCGACCTCGGGCGCCTTCTCCAGGGCGTGCGCCTTTTCCGTGACGATGCCGGTGCGCAGGATCTTGAAGAGGATGCGCTGCATCTAGAGGTCGTGCCCGGAATACGACAGGTTGAAGGACTTGTTGATCAGGGGAAAGTCCGGAACGATGTTGTCCATCACGGCGTGTTCCAGAGCCGGCCAGTTCTGCCAGGACGGGTCGTGCACGTGGCAGCGCCTGATCGCGCCGCTCTCCAGCTCGAGCGCGCAGAAGACTTCGCCGCGCCAGCCCTCCACCCAGCCCGCGCCGAAGGCCTCACCCGAAGGAACCTGCAAGCCGACCTTCGCCTCGCCCTTCGGCAGCTTCTCGCAGATCTCCTCGATCAGCCGCAGCGACTCGAACAGCTCGTCGAAGCGCACCGAGACGCGCGCGGCGACGTCGCCGTTCCGGTGCGTCGCCATGCGCACCTCGAGCAGGTCGTACGGCGAATGGCGCTGCTCGCAGCGCAGGTCGATCGCCTGCCCGCTCGCGCGCGCGGCAAGCCCGGTGACGCCCAGCCGCGCCGCGAGCTCGGGCCGCAGCCGCCCGGCATTGATGAACCGGTCCTGCAGCCCCGCGTGCTCGTCCAGGATGCCGCGCAGGTAGCGCACTTCTTTCTCGAAGCGCTCGCAGTCGCGCCGCATGCGCTCCAGGATCGGCGCGTTCGCATCGCGCGCGCCGCCGGGAAACACGGCGTCCATCATGAACCGGTGCCCGAAGGCGTCGTGCGAGGTGCGCTGCCAGTCCTCGCGCAGGCGCGAGAAGTGCGTCAGCCCGAAGGCGAGCCCCGCGTCGTTCGCCAGCGCCCCGAGGTCGCCCAGGTGGTTCGCGACGCGCTCGCGCTCGAGCATCAGCCCGCGCAGCCACGCCGCGCGCACCGGAACCTCCGCCCTGCAGGCCTCCTCCAGCGCCATGCAGTAACCCCACGCATGCGCCACGGTGGAGTCTCCGGATACGCGCCCCGCGAGCCTGAAAGCCTCCAGCGGCGCAAGCTGCGTGAAGCGCTTCTCGATGCCCTTGTGCACGTAGCCGAGGCGCTCCTCGAGCCGCAGCACCTTCTCGCCGACGATGGAGAAGCGGAAGTGCCCCGGCTCGATGATGCCGGCATGTACCGGGCCCACGGGAATCTCGTGCACGCCTTCGCCCTCCACGCGCACGAACGGGTAGTCGGTGACCTTGCGCTCTTCGAACACCTCGCCGCCGCTCGCCTCGCGCGCGAGCGGCCGGTAATCGCTCGGCCAGGCGCCGTGGTTGAGCCAGAGCCGGTCGTCGGCGCCCTCGGCGTGCAGGCCCGAGAGGTCGGCGATCGCGCGCTGCATGCGGCCTGCGAAATGGAACACGCCGCAGAGGTCGGGAAACCGGGAAGCCCCTTCCGACAGCGCGAGCTCCACCCAGCGCAGGCCATCCATCGTGGCGTAGGCCGCGCACACGACGTGCCGCGCGCCGCGCTCGGCGGCCCAGAGGGCGACCAGCCGACCGCCGCCCTCCACGATGGCATTCGCCGTGGACACCCAGGCCTCGGCGGAGACGGCCTCGCGCCTCATCCGGCCACCATGCGCGCGGCCTCGCGGTACCAGCCCTCGAGGTACGGGGGAACGTAAAGGCCGAGTAGCAGCGCGAGCCCGAGGTGCACGAACACGGGGATCAGCGCGGGCCGGTGCGGCAGCGGCTGGAAGGACGACTCGCCGAACACCATCGGCTGCACGCGCTGGAACACCGAGGCGAAGGCGACGCCCAGGCCGACGAGCAGGAACGGCGTCGCCCAGGGCTGCTCGCGCATCGTCGTGGTGAGGATGAGGAACTCGCTCGCGAACACGCCGAAGGGCGGCATGCCGAGGATGGCGAGCGACCCGATCATGAGCCCCCAGCCCACCGTGGGGCTCGCGCGGATGAGGCCGCGGATCTCGCTCATCACCTGCGTGCCCGCCTGCTGCGCGGCGTGGCCGACGGCGAAGAAGATCGCCGACTTGACCAGGGAATGCACCGTCATGTGCAGCAGCCCCGCGAAGGTGGCCACCGCGCCGCCCACGCCGAAGGCGAAGGTGATGAGCCCCATGTGCTCGATGGAGGAGTAGGCGAACATGCGCTTCACGTCACGCTGGCGCGAGAGGAAAAACGCCGCTACCAGCACCGAGGCGAGCCCGAAGAACATCATGAGCTGGCCGGCGAGCGCGGTGCCGAGCGCGCCGTCGGTGAGCACCTTGCAGCGAAGCACCGCGTAGAGCGCGACGTTGAGCAGCAGCCCCGAGAGCACCGCCGACACGGGCGTCGGCCCTTCGGCGTGCGCATCGGGCAGCCAGTTGTGCACGGGCACGAGCCCCACCTTGGTGCCGTAGCCGACGAAGAGGAAGGCGAAGGCGAGGCCCATGATGCGCGGGTCCAGGGTCGTCTTGATTGTCTCGAGCTCGGTCCACAGGAGCGCGGTCTCCGGCCCCGCGCCCGCGCGCTCGGCGGCCATGTAGAGGAGCACCGTGCCGAAGAGCGCCTGCGCGATGCCCACGCCGCACAGGATGAAGTACTTCCAGGCCGCTTCCAGGCTCGCGGGCGTGCGGTAGACGCTCACCAGCAGCACGGTGGCGAGGGTCGCCGCCTCGGTCGCCACCCACAGGAACCCCATGTTGTTGGTGGTGAGGGCGAGCAGCATCGTGAAGCTGAACAGCTGGTACATGCTGTGGTAGAGCCGCAGCCGCCTGGGCGTCATCTTCCCGTGCGCCTGCTCCACGCGCATGTAGGGGCGCGAGAAGAGCGCCGTGGTGAGCGCGACGAATGCGGTGAGCGCGACGAGGAACACGTTCAGGGGGTCGATGAAGAACTCGCGCCCGAGCGCGTAGCGCGGCCCCGAGGCGATGACCTGCGCGGTGAGCGCGGCGGCCGCGGCGAAGGTGCCGGCACTGAAGGCGACGTTGAGCTCCGGCGCCGCGCGCCGGTGCCCCGCGAGGCCGAGGACGAGCGCGCCCGCGAGCGGGATGCCGAGGAGAAAGAGAAGCGGCTCCACGCTACTCATCCTTCAGCTTCTCCAGGTGGCGGATGTCCAGGCTGTCGAACTGCTGGCGGATCTGGAACAGGAACACGCCGAGGATCAGGATGCCCACCAGCACGTCGAGCGCGATGCCGAGCTCGACCACCATGGGCATGCCGGTGGTGGCCGCGGTGGCGGCGAAGAACAGGCCGTTCTCCAGCGCGAGGAAGCCGATCACCTGCGGCACGGCCTTGGAGCGCGTGATCATCATGAGCAGCGACAGCAGCACGCAGGCGAGTGCGATGCCCAGCGTCCCCCGCGCGATCGAGGCCGAGAGCGCGGCGATCGGCTGCGCGAGATTGAAGGCGAAGATGACGAGCACGATGCCGACGATGAGCGTGGTGGGGATGTTGATCAGCGTCTCCACGTCCCAGCGCACGTTCAGCCGGTTGATCACGCGGTGCAGGATCCAGGGGATGAGGATCACCTTGAGCGCGAAGGTGAGGCCGGCCGAGACGTACAGGTGCGGCTGCGCCGAGGCGTAGGCCATGGTCGCGGTCGCGGCGGCGAGCACCAGGCCCTGCATGGTGTAGAGGTGGATGAGCGAGAGGATGCGGCGCTGCGAGAGCATGGCGAAGGCAAGGAGCAGCAGCAGCGCCGCGAACAGGTTGATGAGCTGGAGGAGCAGCTCGCTCACGCGCCCGTCTCCCCGAGAAGCAGGTTCACGAGCATGGCGATCACCGCGAGCATGAAGGCCATGCCGAGGAACTCCGGCACGCGAAAGATGCGCATCTTCGCCGAGAGCGTCTCGAGGAGCGCGAGCAGGAAACCGGCGAGCGCGAGCTTGGCGGCGAGGATCGGGAGCGCGGCGAGAACCGCGAGCGGCGCGTGCGCCCCGGCCATGCCCCAGGGCGCGAAGAGCGCGATGCCGACGCAGGCGTAGGCGAAGAGCTTGAGCGCCGCGGCCCACTCGATGAGCGCGAGGTGGCGGCCCGAGTACTCGAGGACCAGCGCCTCGTGGATCATGGTGAGCTCGAGGTGCGTGGCCGGGTTGTCCACCGGCACGCGCGCGTTCTCGGCGAGCGCCACCATGACGAGCGCCACCGCGGCGAGCGCGAGGCTCGGCTGGATGCCGAGCTCGCGCGCCGAGAGCGTGCGCACGATCGTGGTGAGCGAGGTGGATTCCGAGATGAGCGCGGTGGTGAAGAGCACCATGAGCAGCGCCGGCTCGGCGAGGAACCCCACCAGCATCTCGCGGCGCGCGCCGAGCGAGCCGAAGGCGGTGCCGATGTCCATCGCGGCGAGCGAGGCGAACACGCGCGCGAGCGCGAACAGGCCCACGAGCGCGATGGCGTCGGCGGCGGGCGAGAGCGGCAGCTCCGTGGAGAGAGTCGGCACGATGCCGCAGGCGAGCGCCATGCAGCCGAAGATCGCGTAGGGCGCGACGCGGAAAAGGGGCGAGGCGCGCTCGGCGAGCACCGAATCCTTGTGGAAGAGCTTGTGCAGCATGCGGTAGGGCTGCAGCAGCCCGGGTGCGCTGCGGCTCTGCAGCCAGGCGCGGCACTGGTTCACCCAGCCCATGAGCAGCGGCGCGAGCGCGAGCGCGGCCACGATCTCCAGGAGCTGCGCGGCGACGCCGAGCGCGCTCATCGCGTCACCCACACGAGCAGGGCGATCACGGTGGCGAAGCTGTAGAGCAGGTAGATGGCGATGCGCCCCTGCTGGAGGCGCCCCACGAAGCGCGCCGTGGCGTCCACCGCGCGCGCCGCGGGCAGGTAGAGCCAATGCCAGAAATGGTCGCCCACCTCCACCGCGTAGCGCGGGCGCGCGTCGAAGGCCGTGGGCAGCGTGCGCTTCATGCGAAAGAGCGGCTCGAAGATCTGGCGCACCGGCTGGCCGAAGCCCTCGGCGGTGTCCTGCATGCGGTGCGTGAGCCAGGGAAAGCCGCAGTCCCAGGCCGGCGCGCGGCGCAAGCGGCCGTGGTAGAGCCGCCGCACGAGCACCCAGGCGAGCGCGACGGCCGCGACGACCCCGGCGAGGAAGAGCGCCGGGCCGTAGCTCGCGCGCTCGACCGACACCGGGGCGAGCAGCCAGCCGCCGCCCTCGAGGCTCGCGCCGACCAGGAGCTGCGTCACCGGCGCGAGCACCGCGAGCCCCTGCGCGGGCAGGATGCCGAGCGCGACGCAGCCCGCGGCGAGCCAGAGCATGCCGATCCGCTCCCAGCGCCCGGCGTCGTGCGCCCCGGCGAGCTTCGGCTCGCGGTGCTGGCCGAGAAAGACCACGCCGTAGAACTTCACCATGACGTAGCCGGCGAGCGCGGCGACCAGCGCGATGAGCGCCGCCACCGCGGGAATGAGCATGTTGAGGAAGCCGTTCGGCAGCTGCGGGGTGAAGAGGAAGGACTGCAGCAGCAGCCACTCCGAGACGAAGCCGCCGAGCGGCGGCAGGCCCGCGGCGGCGAGCACGCCGAGGAGCGAGGCCCAGCCCACCCAGGGCATGACGCGCAGCAGTCCTCCGAGCCGCCCGAGGCTGCGCTCGCTGGTGGCATGCAGCACCGCGCCCGTGGCGACGAAGAGCAGGCTCTTGAAGAAGGCGTGGCTCGCCACGTGGTAGAGCGCCGCGGTGAGCGCGATCGCCGCCACCGCGTGCATGCGGTAGGCCGCGAAGAGGAGCGCAAGCCCGATGCCCGCGAAGACGAGGCCGATGTTCTCCACCGACGACCAGGCGAGCAGGCGCTTCATGTCGGTCTGCGCTGCGGCGAAGGCGACGCCGAGGAGCGCCGTGACGAGGCCGAACGCGAGCGCGAGCACGCCCCACCACCACTGCTGCGCGGGCAGCAGGTCGCAGGCGATGCGCAGGAACCCGTAGATCGCGGTCTTCAGCATCACGCCGCTCATCAGCGCCGAGACCGGCGAGGGCGCCGCGGGATGCGCCTCGGGCAGCCACACGTGCAGCGGCACGAGCCCGGCCTTGGCGCCGAAGCCGACGAGCGCGAGCAGGAACGCGATCGAGGCCCAGAAGGGCGAGAGATTCTGCATCCGCATGTTGGCGAAGCTGTAGTCGCCCGTGTTCGCCTGCAGCACGCCGAAGCACAGCAGGATCGCGATCGCGCCCAGGTGCGCGATCAGGAGGTAGAGGTAGCCCGCGCGCCGGATCTCGGCGCTCCGGTGGTTCGCGGTGACGAGGAAAAAGGAGGCGAGCGCCATCGTCTCCCACATCACCATGAAGGCGTAGGCGTCGTCGGCGAGCACCACGAGCGCCATGGCGGCGAGGAATACGTGGTACTGAAAGCACATGAGCCCCGGGGGCGTGCCCTCGGCGCGCCGGAAGTAGCCCGCGGAAAAGAGCGACACGCCCGCCGACGCGCCGCCGATCACCATGAGGAAGAGCGCGGCGAGGGGATCGAGCCGGAAGTGGAAGGGCAGCCCCGGCAGGCCGATCGGCAGCACCGCGGTCTGCGGCGCGTTCCACACGGCGGGCAGCGCCACCCCGAGGAGCGCGAGCCCCACCGCGGCGCCCGCGGGAAAGAGCACGCGCGCGACCACGCCGAAGCGGTTGAGCGCCGCGAGCCCGGCGAGCCCCAGGGCGATCCACGCCGCGGCGAGCGCGAGCGCGATCCCGAGGTGCGGCGCCGCACTCATCGCGCCACCCGGCAGCGGGCGAGGCTCTGGTACACGAGGCCGGTCCTCGTCGAGACGAAGGCGTAGGCGAAGTCCGAGCCGCCGGCCTCGCGCCCGCGCGCGCCGTGGCGCACGAAGACGCAGCCCGACATCGTCTCGCGGTCCGCACGGTAGTCGCCGTCCTCGCTGGAGCGCTCGAGCACGAGGCGCGCATCGGGCGCGCCGATGCGCTGCAGCGCGAACTCGAGGTCGCGGCCCACGCGGTAGCGGCAGGCGAGGCTGCCGTCGGGCTCGAGGTCGCAGCGCGCGCCGCGCTGCGCCGCGAAATAAGGCGGCTCGATGGCCGCGGCGGGCGCGGCCGCCGCCAGCAGGCCGCTAAACGCGGCGGCCCGTGTAATCCTCTGCGATGCGGTCTTCAAAGAACGACGTCGGGTTGGGAGCGGCCATGAAGCGCCGGTAGACCTCGGGATAGACCTTCGAGTACTGCCAGACCTGGCCGTTGGACATCTCGACTTCCAGCGTCTGCGTGCGCTCGTCGTAGCCGACGGCGCGGATCTTCGAGGAGTTGACGCGCTTGCGCTCCATCGCTACGGGCGCTCGGCGCGCCAGCCCGCGCCCTCGATCGCCGCGCCGCGCACGCGGCCGCTGTAGGCGCGGCCGCCGATGCGAAAGGAGATCTCCTCGCCGCGCAGCCTCACGTCCTGCAGCGCATGCTCGCGACCCTGCAGGCGCGCCTTGCCCGAGACGCGCGTGATGTTCTGCGCGAGCTCGAGCGTCGCCGGGCCCTCGGGGAGCGTCGCGCGCCAGCGCCCCTCGACCTTCGCCGGCACCACGTAGAGGTAGATGAGCGTGGTGGTGACGCCGCTGATCTTCACCTTGTCCTCGAGGTCCATCTGCACGTACTTCTCCGGCACCCAGCCGGTGAGCGGATAGTCGTGCGAGAGCACGCGCGTGCCGGGCCGCAGCTCGGCGAGGAGCTTGTCGCGCAGCAGGTTGACCGTGTGCGGCAGCAGGTACATGGTGAGCACGGTCGCCTGCGAGATGTCGGTCTTGAAGAGGTCCGCGGTCACGAACTTCGCGCGATCGGCGATGCCTTCGCGCGCGGCGTCGGCGTTCGCCTGCTTCACCAGGCGCTCGTCGATGTCCACGCCGAAGCCCTTGGCGCCGAAGACGAGCGCCGCGGTGCGCACGATGCGCCCGTCGCCCGAGCCGAGGTCGATGACGAAGTCCCGCGGACCGACGCCGGCGAGCTCGAGCATGTCCGAGACCACGCTCTGCGGCGAGGGTACGTACGGGCCGGCGTCCACCGGCTTAGCGTCAGGAGGCGCCGCAAGCGGCGCCGGCGCGAACGCGAGGAGCGGGACGGCGAGCGCGGCGGCGAGCAGCCTCATGCGCCTTCCACGTGCTCCAGGACGAGCTGCACGGACTGCGCGCCGTTGTAGTCGTTGACGCCGAGCCGGTAGGCGGCGCGGAAGCGCGGCGGCAGGGGGTCGAGTGCGTTGAACCGCATGGCGTCGATGCGCCGGCCGTCCATCACGAGCTTGAGCCTGGAGTGCTTCTCGCCGACGACGCGCTGGCTTTCGAGCGCGAATGTATCGCAGAAGAGCGGCTCGGGAAAGCCTTGGCCCCAGATGCGGCTGCCCAGCGAGCGCGCGAGGTCGAGCGAGACGCCGTCGCCGGCGAGCGCGCCGTCGGTCTCCACCGTGCGCGTGAGCGCCTCGCGCGGCATGGTGCGCGAGGCGACGGCGGCGAGCGTTTCGGCGAAGCGCCCGAAGTCGGCCTCGCGCAGCGTGAGCCCCGCCGCCTGCGCGTGGCCGCCGAAGCGCCGGAGCAGGCCGGGCGCGGCCTTGGCGACGAGGTCGAGGCAGTCGCGCAGGTGAAAGCCCGGGATCGAGCGTCCCGAGCCGCGCAATTCCCCGTGGTCGGCGCGCGCGAAGCAGAATACCGGCCGATGCAGGCGCTCGCGCAGGCGCGAGGCGAGGATGCCGACGACCCCCTGGTGCCACGAGGGATCGAAGAAGGCGAGCGCGGCGCCCGGCGCCTCGGCCACCGCGTCGGCCGCGGCGCGCGCCTGCTCGAGCATCTCGGCCTCGATGCGCCGGCGCTCGCGGTTGAGGCGGTCGAGCTCGAGCGCGCCGTTCGCCGCGCGCGCGGCGTCGTCGGTCGCCAGGCACTCGATGCCGAGGCTCATGTCCGCCAGGCGCCCGGCGGCGTTGAGCCGAGGGCCGAGCACGAAGCCGAGGTCGAAGACGCTCGCGCGCGCCGGCTCGCGGCCGGCCGCGCGCAGCAGCGCGTCGAGCCCTGCCTGCGCGCGCCCGGCGCGGATGCGCTTCAGCCCTTGCGCGACGAGGATGCGGTTGTTCGCGTCGAGCGGCACGACATCCGCGACGGTGCCGAGCGCGACGAGGTCGGTGAGCTCGGCGAGGTTGGGCTCGGCGCGGCCCTCGAAGGCGCCGCGCCGGCGCAGCTCCGCGCGCAGCGCGAGCATCACGTAGAACATCACGCCCACGCCGGCGATCGCCTTGGAGGCGAAGCCGCAGCCCGGCTGGTTGGGATTAACGATGCACGCGGCGCGCGGCAGCTCGGCGCCGGGCAGGTGGTGGTCGGTGATCAGCGTCTCGATGCCGAGCGCGCGCGCGCGCTCGACGCCCTCGACGCTCGCGATGCCGTTGTCCACCGTGATGAGGAGGTCGGGCCCGCCCTGCGCGGCGAGGTCCACGAGCTCGGGCGTGAGCCCGTACCCGAGCTCGAAGCGGTTGGGCACGAGGTAGTCCACCTGCGCGCCCAGGGCGCGGAGCGCGCGCAGCCCGACCGCGCAGGCGGTGGCGCCGTCGGCGTCGTAGTCGGCGACGATGAGCAGGCGCCGGCCGGCCGCGATCGCATCCGCGAGCAGCGCTGCGGCTTCCTCGCAGCGCGCAAGCGTCGCGGGCGGAAGCAGGCGCTGCACGTCGTCCTCGAGCTCGGACGCCGAGCGGATGCGCCGCGCGGCGTACACGCGCGCGAGCACCGGATGCAGGCCCGCGTTGATCAGCGCGCGGCGGTCGCGCTCGTCGTAGGCGCGCTCAACGAGCTGCATAGGCGGCCAGGGGTCGAGGGCGGCGCCAGAAGCGGCGCAGGTCGCCGCGCACGGTCTCGAACGAGACGCCCGACTCGGGCGCGTGCAGCGTGAGCATGCCGATGCGCCCGGCGCGCAGCGCCGCAAGGAGCGGCGCGCACCAGTGCGCCTCGAGCGTTTCGGCATCCCCCTCCGGCAGGGCGAGGTGGCGGCCCTCGTCCGGCAGCGACTCGAGCCATTGCGCGGCGCCCGCCGCGGGCTCGCGAGCCTCGATGCGGGCGAGGCGCGCGAGGCCGAGCGCCGCCGGGTCGCGCGCGGCGAGCGAGCGCCAGGGCGCGGAAGCGGAATCCGGCAACTCGCCCGCACCCCAGAGCCACACGCCGTTCGCTTCGCGCTCCACGCCCTCGTTCGCCGGGTCCTCGTGCAGCGCCATCTGGATCTCGTTCAGGAGCGCGGGCCAGGGCGCCGCGGGCAGGCACTCGCGCAGCTCGCGCCCCGTCACCTCGGCGGTGGGCGGCGCATCCAGCGATTGCGGCGCGCAGCGCATCGCCCAGGCGTCCGGCTGCGACGCGCGGAACTCGTGGCGGCCTGCGAAGTGCCGGTTGAGCGTACCGACGAGCGCGGCCGCGCGCGACTCGTCGAGGCCGCCGGCAGGCACGATGCGTACCGAGTCTCGCAGCAGCAGGAAGTGCACCGGGTCGGCGCGTACCCAGAAGCCGGGCTCGCCCGCGGTGAGCGCGCCGGCGGGCAGCGTCTCCAGTCCGCAGGCCTCGGCGAGCCAGGCGAGCGCGCCCTGCGCGTCGCAGTAGGCGCGGCGCGCGCGCGCGAGCAGCAGCTCCAGCGCGGGCAGGCGCGCGCCGGGCTCGAGCCCCGCGGGCAGGATCAGCTCGCAGTGCAAGGCAGCTCCGGATCGCCTGTCGTGCCGGCGGCCTCGACGCGGCACGCCCGCTGCGCGGCTACGGCGACGTGGTCCTCGCCGTGCTCGGCGGAGGCCGCGCGCAGGAATTGCCACACGGCCTCGGCGTCGCCGAGCGCTCGGTGGCGCGCGCGGCACTCGAGACCGTGGCGCGCGATCAGGCTATCGAGGTTGTGGCGCGCGTGCTCCGGGTAGAGGCGCCGAGAAAGCTTCACGGTGCACAGCGTCTTCGCGCGGAACTCGAGCCCCGCGCGCGCGAACTCCTGGCGCAGGAAGCCGTAATCGAAGCGCGCGTTGTGCGCGACGAGCACCCGGCCCTCGAGCCGCTCGCGGAGGCTCTGCGCGAGTCGCCCGAAGGTCGGCGCGCCCGCGATCATGTCGTTCGTGATGCCGGTGAGCGCCTGGATCGCCGCGGGGATCGCGCACTCGGGATTGACGAGGGTGGACCACTCGCCGCTCACTTCGCCCTTGTCCACCTCGATCACGGCGACCTCGGTCACGCGGTCGTGCAGGGGGTGCGCGCCGGTGGTCTCCAGATCGACGATGGCGAGCGGCGCCTCGAGCAGCATGGATATCCGTCCAGTAGCGGACTCTACCGCAATTGTCACCCCATCGGCACGTGGCGCGGCTGCGCGCGCACGCGCGCGAGCCAGGCGTTCACCGCCGGATAGCGCGCGAGGTCGAAGCCGCCGTCGGCGGCGCAGTGCGTATAGGCGTAGAGCGCGATATCGGCGATCGAGTAGCCGCCGCCCGCGAAATACGGCTCGCGCGCGAGATGCCGCTCCATGACGCCGAGCGCCTGATGACCGCGCTCCTCGAGCCGCGGCAGCTCGGCGCGGCGCGGCGATTCGGGCGGCAGGTAGCGGCGGATGTAGCGCGCGACCGCGATACAGGGCTCGTGGCTGTACTGCTCGAAGAACATCCACTGCAGCGCGCGCGCGCGCGGCAGGCGCCCGCCCGGCGCGAGCGGCGTGCCCTCGGCGAGGTACCACAGGATCGCGTTCGATTCGGGGAGGAACGCGCCGTCCTCGAGCTGCACGGTCGGCACCTTGCCGTTCGGGTTCATGGCGAGGAACCCGGGCGCGCGCGTCGCGCCCCTCGTCGAATCGACTTCCACCCAGCGGTAGGCGAGCTGCAGCTGCTCCAGGGCGAGCTTCACCTTGTAGCAGTTGCCCGAGTCGGCCATGCCGTGGACGGTGAGCATGTCAGCGCGCGAGCGTCACGAGGAGCTCGGCATCATAGGGCAGGAGAAAGCCGGCGGGGAGCGGGTGGCCCTGCGGCAGATCGAGCTCCGCCGCCGGCTTCACGCGCACGTCGGACACCACGAGGCTCGCGATGCGCCATTCCTGCGGAAAGAGCGCGGTGAATTCCGGCATGGCGAGCAGGATCCGCGTCACGTAGCCCTCCGGCGCGCCACGCTCCCCGGGCCAGCGGCGCGAGGCCGCCGCCTCGCGCGCGAGAAGCGACGAGAGCCACGGGTACTGCGCGATGCGCCCGAAGGCGATGAGCAATTGCGCGCGCCGTCCCGCCTGGCGGATCGCGGTGCGCGTCGCGTCCGCGGTCGCGGAGAACGCGGGCGGGCACTCGGGCACGAGGCGCACGACGCCTACGTCGCGCCACTCGGCGCCGACCGGGCAGGCGCTCGCCGCGGCGAGCACGAGAGGAAGCGCCGCGTTCATGCGCGCGCGAGGCGAAAGTGCATGCGGACGATTGTAGTATTCTCGGCGTCCCGTGCGTTACGAGCTCCTCGTCGGCCTGCGCTATACCCGCGCCAAGCGCCGCAACCACTTCATCAGCTTCATCTCGCTCATCTCGATGGCCGGCATCGCGCTCGGCGTGGCGGCGCTCATCGTGGTGCTGTCGGTGATGAACGGCTTCCAGCAGGAGCTGCGCGCGCGCATCCTCTCGGTGGTCGCGCACGTGCAGCTCTCGGGCCCGGGCAACGCGCTCGCCGACTGGCGCGCGGTGGCGCTGAAGGCGCTCGAGCACCCGCGCGTGCGCGAGGCCGCGCCCTTCGTGAACGCGCAGGGCATGCTCACCTACGGCCAGGGCGTGCGCGGCGCGATCGTGCGCGGCGTGATCCCCGAGCTCGAGGACCGCGTCGCCGAGATCGGCCTGCACATGCGCTCGGGCTCGCTCGAGGCGCTGAAGGCGGGCGAGTTCAACATCGTGCTGGGCGGCGAGCTCGCGCGTGCGCTCGGCGCCCTGCCCGGCGACAAGGTCGCGCTCATCGCGCCGCAGGGGCGCGTGACGCCCGCGGGCGTGATCCCGCGGCTGAAGCAGTTCACGGTCGCCGGCATCTTCGAGGTCGGCATGTACGAGTACGACTCGGGCCTCGCGCTCGTGCACCTCGAGGACGCGCAGAAGCTCTACCAGCTCGGCGGCCAGGTCTCGGGCGTGCGCCTGAAGCTGGACGACCTGTTCGCCGCGCGCGCGGTGGCGCGCGAGCTCGGCGCGAGCCTCGCCCCGGACGTGTACGCCGCCGACTGGACGCGCAGCCACGCCAACTTCTTCCGCGCCGTGGAGATCGAGAAGCGCGTGATGTTCATCATCCTCACGCTCATTGTCGCGGTGGCGGCGTTCAACATCGTCTCCACGCTGGTGATGCTGGTCACCGACAAGCAGGCCGACATCGCCATCCTGCGGACCCTCGGCGCCTCGCCCGCGAGCATCCTGCAGATCTTCGTCGTGCAGGGCGCGATGATCGGCGTCATCGGCACGGCGCTCGGCGTCGTGGGCGGCGTGCTCCTCGGCTGGAACGTGGACACCGTGGTGCCCGCGATCGAGAACGCGCTCGGCTTCAAGTTCCTCGCCAAGGACGTCTACTACATCTCGGACCTGCCCTCGGACGTGCAGTGGCGCGACGTCGCCACCATCGGCGTGGTGTCGCTCGTCATGTCGTTCCTGGCGACGCTCTATCCGAGCTGGCGCGCGGCGCGCGTCAATCCCGCGGAGGCCCTGCGCTATGAGTGAGGCCGTGCTCGAGTGCCGGGGACTCGCCAAGACCTACCGGGGGCCGGCGCCGGTCGAGGTCCTGCGCGGCGTGGACTTCTCGGTGCGCGCGCGCGAGCGCGTCGCGATCATGGGCAAGTCGGGCTCGGGCAAGTCCACGCTCCTGCACCTGCTCGGCGGGCTGGACGCGCCGAGCGCGGGCACGGTGAGCGTGCGCGGCCGGCCCTTCAGCGCGATGGGGGAGGCCGAGCGCGGGCGCGTGCGTAACGAAACGCTCGGCTTCGTCTACCAGTTCCACCACCTGCTGCCGGAGTTCACGGCGCTGGAGAACGTCGCCATGCCGCTTTTCATCCGGCGCTTGGAGCGGGGCGCGGCGCTCGGGCGCGCGCAGACGGCGCTGGAGGAGATCGGACTGGGGCACCGGCTGCACCACCAGCCGGGCGAGCTCTCCGGCGGCGAGCGCCAGCGCGCGGCCTTCGCGCGCGCGCTCGTCACCGAGCCCGCGTGCGTGCTCGCCGACGAGCCAACGGGCAACCTCGATACGCACACCGCCGACGAGGTGTTCGAGGCGATGCTCAGGCTCTCCGAGAAGCGCGGCACCGCCTTCGTCATCGTCACCCACGACGCCTCCCTCGCCCAGCGCGCCGGCCGCATCCTCGAGCTCCGCGACGGCGTGCTGAATTAGGGGACGGACCTCAATTAACTCGTCTGGACGAGTTAATTGAGGTCCGTCCCCTATTTCAGCAGCCCCGCGGCGCGGGCTTCGGCGTAGAAGCGCTCGTCGGCGAGGGCGCGCTGCAGGACGAAGCCGGGAGCGCTGCGGCGCACGGCGTAGCGAAGGCCGATCGCGGCGAGGAAGAGGAGCGCGCCCCAGACGAAGTGGCCGAGGAGCGCCACCGCCACCGCGACGCCGAACATCGGCAGCAGCACGAGCGGCAGCATGAGGCGCGCCGAGACGAGGCGCGCCGCGGCGGCCTTGTCGATCTGCACCTCGAGCCGCCCTTCGCGGTAGGCGGCGACGAACTCCGCGTGCGTCATGCGCGCCGCCGCTTCTTGCGCGCGCGCCAGGCGAGGCGCACGTAGACGCGCCAGCCGATCTGCACCGCGCCATAGCCGAGCGCGGCGAGCGTGAGGCCGAGCGCGACGAGGCCCACGGCGAGCGGGGCGCCGAGCGAGAGCATCCAGTCGAGGAGCCGTCCCGTCGAGTCGAGAAAATTTCCCCAGTCCATCTCGAAGGGCTCGACCGTGGGCCGCGCGTGGCCTCCGCCGAGCAGCAGGCTGCCGTAGCCATAGGCGAGCAGATAGAGCGGCACGATGGTCAGGGGGTTGGTATAGAAGGTCACCAGGATCGCCACGGGCAGGTTCCTGTGCAGCGGCACCGCGAGCAGGAGCGCGGTGATCACCTGCAGCGGCCCCGGGACGAGCCCCGCGAACAGCCCGATCGCCACCGCGCCGGCGACCGAGTCGCGGTTCAGGTGCCACAGGTTCGGGTGGTGCAGCATCGTGCCGAACAGGGCGACGAGGCGGTTGCCGCGCACCTCGTCGGCGCTCGGCAGGTACTTGCGGAAGTATTTTCGCGGCATCCGGTCATCCGGCGGCGTGCCGGGGCGTTGATTCTAGATGACCCCCGCCGCGCTCGCGTTCGTCGCCGGCGTCGTCCTGCTGCAGCAGCAGGCGGCGTTGCCCGCGCCCGCCTGGCTCGCGGCCGCGCCCGTGATCGCAGCTCTGGCCGCGTGGCGCCGCACGCTCGTCGTGCCCGCGGCGTTCGTCATCGGCTTACTCTGGGCGGCGGGCTTCGCGCACCTGCGCCTGGCCGATCGGCTCGCGCCGGCCCTCGAAGGCATGGACCTCGAGGTGGCGGGCGTGGTCGCGGGGCTGCCTTCGGCGAGCGAGCGCGGCCTGCGCTTTCTCTTCGAGCCCGAGGCGGGGCCCGCGCCGTTGCCGCGCCGCATCCAGCTTTCCTGGTACGGCGAGGGGCTCGAAGTCCACCCGGGCGAGCGCTGGCTGCTCACCGTGCGCCTGAAGCGCCCGCACGGCCACGCCAACCCGCACGGTTTCGATTACGAAGCCTGGCTCACCGAGCGCGGCATCGGCGCGACCGGCTACGTGCGCAGCTCGGCCACGGCGAGGCGCATCGGCGAGCGCCGCGGCCCCGCGGATGCAATCGAGCGCGCGCGCGAGGCCGTGCGCGAGCGCTTCCGGCGCGTGCTCGGCGAGACGCCCGCCGCCGGCATCCTCGCCGCGCTGGCGGTGGGCGAGCAGCGCGCCATCGCCAACGAGGAGTGGCGGCTCTTCGCGCGCACGGGCGTCACCCACCTGATGAGCATCTCGGGGTTGCACGTGACGCTCGTCTCGGGCCTATGCGCCTGGCTCGTCTCGGCGCTCTGGCGCCGCAGCGCGCGCCTCGCCCTCGCTCTGCCCGCGCGCAAGGCCGCCGCGGCGGCTGCGATCGCGGCGGCCTTCGGCTACGCCACGCTCGCCGGCTTCGCGGTGCCCGCGCAGCGCACCTTCTATATGGTGGCGGTGGTCGCCGCGGCGCTGTGGTCGGGGCGCATCGCCTCGCCCGCGCGCACGCTCGCGCTCGCCCTCGCCCTGGTCACGGCGCTCGATCCCTGGGCCGTGCTGCAGCCCGGGTTCTGGCTGTCCTTCGGCGCGGTGGCGCTCATCTTCTACGTGTCCGCGGGCCGCACCGACGCCGAGCCGCGGCTGCGCCAGTGGCTGCGCGTGCAATGGGCGATCACCCTGGGGCTCGCGCCGGCGGCGCTCTTTCTCTTCGCGCAGGTATCGGTGGCGGGACCGCTCGCCAACGCGCTTGCCATCCCGCTCGTTTCGGCGGTGATCACGCCGCTCGCGCTCCTGGCGTCGATCGTACCGGTGGACGCGCTGCTCTTTGCGGCCCAGTGGCTGGTCGAGCTGCTGCTGGAATACCTGGAATGGTGCGCGCGGCTGCCGGGCGCGCTCTGGCAGCAGCACGTGCCGCCGCTCTGGGCGACGCTCGCTGCGCTTGCCGGCGTGGCCTGGCTGCTTGCGCCGCGCGGCGTGCCGTGGCGCGCGAGCGGCCTCGCCCTCATGCTGCCCGCAGTCGCGCTGCCGCCGTCCGCGCCCGCGCCGGGCGAGGCCTGGATCACGACCTTCGACGTGGGCCAGGGGCTCGCGGTGCTCGTGCGCACCGCGCGCCACGCGCTCCTCTACGACGCCGGCCCGACCTTCGGGCCGGCGTCGGATAGCGGCGAGCGCATCGTCGCGCCGGCGCTCCGCGCGCTGGGCGTGCGCCGGCTCGAGGCGCTCGTGCTCACGCACGACGACACCGACCACACGGGCGGCGCGCGCTCGGTGCTGGAGACGCTCGAAGTGGATGCGCTGCTGCATTCGCTGCCCGAGGCGCACCCGCTCCTCGCGCACGCGCCGCTCGCGCGGCGCTGCGTGCAAGGCAGCCGCTGGGCCTGGGACGGCGTGGACTTCGAGATCCTGCACCCGGGCCCCGGCGCGACGACGCGCCGGCGCAACGACGCGAGCTGCGTGCTGCGCGTGACGGCGGGAGGGCGGGCAATGCTGCTCACCGGCGACATCGAACGCGCTACGGAGGCCGAGCTCGTGGCACGCGGCGACCTGCGCTCGGACGTGCTGCTCGTGCCCCACCATGGAAGCCGCAGCTCCTCGTCCGCGGCCTTTCTCGAAGCCGTGCGGCCGCGACTGGCAGTGGCGGCGACGGGGTACCGCAACCGCTTCGGTCACCCTGCCGCCGAAGTCCTCGCGCGCTACGACGCGATCGGCGTGCGCGTGCTGCGCTCCGACCGCGACGGCGCGATCACCCTGCGCCTCGCGCCGGATGGGCTGCGCGCGGAGACGCAGAGGGCGCGGCGCGCGCGCTACTGGCACGTCCCGGCGCCCCCGGCGTAGACTGTCCGCGCGGGAATTCTCCCGCCCAACTTCCAGGAGGCGTCATGGCCAAGGGCGACAACGCGGTTTACCGGGTTACCGATGTGATCGGCACCAGCGCGACTTCCTGGGAGGAAGCCGCGCGCAACGCGGTGAAGACCGCTTCGAAATCCCTGCGCGACCTGAGGATCGCCGAGGTCACCAAGCTCGACGTGAAGGTGGAGAACGGCAAGGTTACGCAGTTCCGCACGCGGCTGTCGCTGTCCTTCAAGTACGACGGCTGATGCCGTTCAAGGCGATCGTGCGCGTCACCGGCGAGGCCGGGCGCTTCGAGGACTTCCGCGAGCGCGTGCGCTGGCTGATGGTGCGCGACATCGACGCCGAGTCCTACACCGAGCACCACCGCCCGGGCCTGCTCGAATACCGCTTCGAGATCGAGAAGGGCATCCCGTTTCCCGCCTTCGTCGAGGCGACGCGCGCTTTCGAGGAGCTGCGCGTGGAGGTCGAGTGGGACAAGGACGGCGCGCAGGGCGGCGCAGCGATCGAGGCCGGCAAGCTGGTGGACAAGTGGACCGGGCCGCGCGATCCGGGCTAGCCGTCGTGCCGCGCCAGCGGCGCGTGCAGTGCGCCTCGCCCGCCGGCCTGCACCGCATGGCCTATCTGGAGTGGGGCGATGCGGCCAACCCCGAAGTGCTCGTCTGCGTGCACGGCCTGGCGCGCTGCGCGCGCGACTTCGACAGCCTGGCGCGCGCGCTCTGCGGCCGCTACCGCGTAATCTGTCCCGACGTGGCCGGGCGCGGCGACTCCGACTGGCTCGCCGACCCCATGCTCTACGCGATCCCGCAGTACGTCGCGGACATGGTGACGCTGATCGCGCGCCTGGACGTCGAGCGCGTGCACTGGGTCGGCACCTCGATGGGCGGACTCATCGGCTTGGCGCTCGCCGCGCAGAAGGACTCGCCGGTGGCGAAGCTCGTGCTGAACGACGCCGGGCCGGTGATCGCGCACGCCGCGCTCGTGCGCATCGGCGAGTACCTCGGCACAGATCCCCGGTTTCCGAGCGTGGCAGCCGCCGAGCAGGTGGTGCGCGCGATCTCCGCGCCCTTCGGTCCGCACACCGACGCCGAGTGGCGCCACCTGACCGAAGTGCTGCTGCGCAGGGAGCCCGACGGGCGCTATCGCTTCCACTACGATCCGAAGATCGCCGAGCCCTACCGCAAGGAGATTCCCGAGGGCGATATCGAGGCCTGGCCGACCTACGACGCGGTGCGCTCCCCGACGCTCGTGCTGCGCGGCGCGCAGTCGGACCTACTCTCGCGCGAGACGGCCGAAGCGATGACCCGGCGCGGGCCGAAAGCGAAGCTCGTCGAGCTCGCCGGCATCGGCCACGCGCCGACGCTCATGCACGACGACCAGATCGCGATCGTGCGGGAGTTCCTGCTCGGCTAGCCGCGGCGGTTCGCCGCGTCCCAGTGCTTCTCGAGGTTGCGGATGAGCGCCGGGCTGAAGTGGCACTCCGCCTGCTCGCGCGCGTACACCGCCATGTAGCGTCGGAACTCGTCGAGCGGCTCCTCGCCCGAGCGCAGCGCGCGCCGGTTGCCCGCCGCGCTCACCACGCCCGAGTCGGTGAGCTCGGCGATGAGGCGCTCGAGCGCCGCGTCCATCTGCGCCTGCGGCACGATCTCGTCGCAGACGAGGCGCCCCTCGGGCGAGTCGCAGTCGAGCCGGCGCCCGTTCAGGATCGCCTGGCGCGCGATGCGCGGGCCGACGAAGCGCGGCAGCCGCAGGTTGGCGGCCCCCGGGATGATGCCCTCCTTGCGCGCGGGCAGCGTCAGGTAGGCGTCCGCCGCGGCGAGCACGTAGTCGAGCGCGAGCAGGATCTGGCAGTGCCCGCCGATCGCGAAGCGCTCGACGACGCCCACCCAGGGCTTCTCGATCGAGTCCACTTCGGGGTGGACACCCGGCCGCGCGAGACCGCGGTAGAGCTTGTTGACGAGCCCGAGGTCGCGCACCAGGTACCAGAGGTAGCGGATGCGGCCCTGGTAGAGGTGCGTGAGGTTGATCCCCGCGCCGAAGATGCGATGGCCGGCGTGCTTGGTGTGCGTGACGACGTCGCCGCGCAGCACGCAGAGCTCGCTCTTCGCATCGAGGGTGGCGACGTCGATCGCGATCTCGAGGCCGTCGATCGTGGTCTCGTCCTCGGCGTTCAGGTGGCGGGGGTTCCTCATCGTGACCACCGCCGCCTTGCCGCGGCGCTCGAGGCGCGCCCCCGGAAGCTCGAGCACGCCCTTCGCCTCGAACTCGGCGAGATGCGCGCCCGAATCCTCGCGCGGCAGGAGCATCGAGTGGCAAAGGTGAGTGCCGCAGCGCGGGTCGGCGAGCAACGCGCCGAGGAATCGCCCCTGCGCCTTCTCCAGGCCCTGCTTGTCGCGCTGCGGCCGCTGCGCCTCGGCTGCGAGCGCCGCAGCCTCCGGCAGCATCCCGGGAAAGCGCTCTGCCGCAATGCGGCAAAGCGCGTCCACGCGCACGGGGCGCGCCAGCCCCCCGGTGAGGGCCTCGTAGGCGGCGAGCGCGTCGGCGGACATGCCGCCAGTCTAGCGCGAAGCGGGTCCCGGCTGGACTTTCGCTGCCCAGGCAGGTAGTTTGCTGCCCGGGCAGCAAAATCCGGGGGACGAGGTCATGGGCCTGTACCGGGCCGAGAGCTACCGCTTCGACGACAGCGTCGGCTGGCTGGTGACGCGCCTGCGCTCGTCCATCTTCGCCGGCGTGGACCGCGAGCTCGCCGGCTCGGGCATCTCGGCGGCGCAGATGGGCATCCTGCTCTACCTCGCGCACGGGCGCGGCGACCGCGTCGCCGACATCGCGCGCGACTTCGACTACGGCACCGGCTCGACCACGCGCATGGTGGCGCGCCTCGCCGCCAAGCGGCTGCTGCGCCGCGCGCCCGACGCGACCGACCGGCGCGTGGTGCGCCTGGAGCTCACCGCCGCGGGCCGCAAGCTCGCCGCGGAGCTGCCGGCGGTGGCGGCGAAGGTGCTCAACCAGCACCTGCGCGGCTTCTCGCGCGGCGAGCTCGAGCAGGCGAAGTCGCTCCTCAGGCGGATGCTCGACAATGGCGGCTAGGCGGCGCGGGGCGCTCGTCGTGCTCGTCGTCGCCCTCGCGGCGGTGCTGGGCGCCTGGGCCTGGTGGTGGCAGAGCGTCGGCCGGTACTACGAGTCCACCGAGAACGCTTACGTCGCGGGCAACCTGGTCGAGGTCACGCCGCAGGTCGCGGGCACGGTGGTCGCCATCGGCGCCGACGACATGCAGCGCGTGGAAGCCGGGCAGATGCTCGTGCGCCTCGATCGCGCCGACGCCGAGGTCGCGCTCGCACAGGCCGAGGCCGGGCTCGCGCGCGCGGTGCGCGAGGCGAGGACGCTCTACGCGAACAACCTCGCGCTCGCGGCCGAGGTGCGCGAGCGCGAGGCAGAGCTGCAGCGCGCCGAGGAATTCCTCGCGCGGCGCGCGCCGCTCGCGCGCCAGGGCGTGGTCTCGCGCGAGGAGCTGGAGACCGCGCAAAGCGCGGTGGCCGCGGCGCTCGCCGCGCTTGCCGCCGCGCGCGAGCGCCTCGCCGCCAACCGCGTGCTCACCGACGGCATCAAGCTGGAAGCGCAGCCCGCGGTGCTCGCCGCCGCGGCGCGCGTGCGCGAGGCCTGGCTTGCCGCCGCACGCGCCGAGATCCCCGCCCCGGTCGCCGGCACGGTCGCGCGCCGCGCGGTGCAGGTGGGCCAGCGCGTCGCGCCCGGCGCGCGCCTGATGGCCGTGGTGCCGCTCGCGGGCGTCTGGGTGGAGGCGAACTTCAAGGAATCGCAGCTGCGCGACATGCGCATCGGCCAGCCGGCGCGCGTCACCGCCGATCTCTACGGCGCGCGCGTCGAGTACCGCGGGCGCGTCGCCGGCTTCGCCGCCGGCACCGGCGGCGCCTTCGCGCTGCTGCCGCCCCAGAACGCCACCGGCAACTGGATCAAGGTCGTGCAGCGCGTGCCGGTGAGGATCGAGCTCGAGCCCGCCGCGCTGCGCGAGCGCCCCTTGCGCATCGGGCTTTCCATGCGCGTCGAGGTCGAGACGCGCGACACGAGCGGCACGCAGCTGCCCGCGCCGGCGCCGGCCGCGCCCGCCTTCGCCACCTCGGCGCTCGAGGTGCCGGTCGCCGGGGCGCAGGCGCGCGTGCGCGCGATCATCGACGCGCACCGGTGAGCGCCGCCGCGCCGGCCGCCGCCGCGCCCGCGCCGCTCGCCGGCGCCGAGCGCTGGCTGGGCGCGGTGATGATCGCCGTGGCGACCTTCATGGTGGTGCTCGACATCACCATCGCCAACGTGTCGGTGGCCACGATCTCCGGCGACCTCGGCGTGAGCGCGACGCAAGGAACCTGGATCGTCACTTCCTATGCCGCCGCGCAGGCGATCGCCATGCCGCTCACCGGCTGGCTCACGCGGCGCTTCGGCCAGGTGCGGCTCATCGTGTGGTCGGTGCTGCTGTTCACGGCGTCGTCGCTGCTCTGCGGCATGGCCGACAGCCTGGACACGCTGGTCGCGTTCCGCGTGCTGCAGGGGCTGGTGGCCGGGCCCATGGTGCCGGTGTCGCAATCGCTGCTGCTCGCCACCTTCGGGCCGGGCGGGGCGGGCATCGCGCTCTCGGTGTGGTCGATGACGGCGACGCTCGCGCCGATCACCGGGCCGATCATCGGCGGCTGGATCACCGAGGTCTACTCCTGGCCCTGGATCTTCTTCATCAATGTGCCGGTGGGGGTGATCTGCGGCGGCCTCATCTGGCTCCTCTACCGCGACCGCGAGACGCCGCGCCAGCGCACGCCGGTGGACGTGGTGGGACTCGTGCTGCTCGCGGTGTGGGTGGGCGCGTTGCAGGTGATGCTCGACAAGGGCAAGGAGCTCGACTGGTTCGCCTCCGGCGAGATCGTGGCGCTCGCCTGCGTCGCCGCGGCCGGCTTCGCCTTCTTCCTCGTCTGGGAGCTGCTCGACAATCCACACCCGATCGTCGACCTCGGCCTGCTGCGCGACCGCGACTTCTGGACCGGCACCGTCGCGCTCTCGGTGGGCTACGCGGTGTTCTTCGGCGCGATCGTCGTGCTGCCGCTGTGGCTGCAGCAGTCCATGGGCTACACGCAGATCTGGGCGGGGATGATGATGATGCCCTTCGGGCTGCTCGCGCTCGTGCTCGCGCCCGTCGTCGGCCGCACCCTGCACGTGATCGATCCGCGGCTCATGGCGAGCGCGGGATTCCTCATCTTCGCCGGGGTGTCGTTCATGCGCGCGGAATTCAGCCTGGAGGCGGACTGGCTCACGATCGCGGCGCCGATGTTCATCCAGGGCGCGGCGAACGTCATGTTCTTCCTGCCGCTCACCGGGCTCGCGCTGCGCGGCATGTCCGCGGAGCGCATGCCGGGCGCCACCGGCCTGCAGAACTTCCTGCGCTACATGGGCGGCGCGATCGGCGCGTCGATCGCCATCACGCTCTGGGACGACCGCGCGAAGCTGCACCGCGCGCAGCTCGCCGAGCACGTGCGCCCCGGCGACGGGCGCACGGAGCAGGCGCTCGAGGCGCTCGCGGCGCAGGGGCTCGAGCCCGGGCAGGCGCTCGCGTACCTGGACCAAACCCTGGATGCGCAGGCGCGCATGCTCTCCACCGTGGACCTGTTCTGGCTCTCGGGGTGGCTGTTCGTCGCGCTCGGCGTGCTGGTGTGGCTCGCGAATCCGCCGCGCGCCGCTGCTAAGATGGCGGCCGCCACCGGGAGCCCCGAATGAAAGACTTCACCCCCAGCGCGCGCACCCGCATCAAGCGCCTGCCCAAGCGCGCGCATTACGACCGCGAGACCGTCTACGCGATTCTCGACGCCGGCTTCGTCTGCCACCTCGGCTACGCGATCGACGGCCAGCCCTACGTCACGCCGACGGCCTACTGGCGCGAGGGCGACGCCGTATACTGGCACGGCTCCTCCAAGAGCCGCATGCTGCTCGCGCTGGAGAAGTCGCCGCCCTTGTGCCTCACGGTGTCGCTCTTCGACGGCCTGGTGGTCGCGCGCTCGGGCTTCCACATGTCGGTGAACTACCGCTCGGCGATGATCTTCGGCAAGCCGTACAAGGTGACCGACGCGGCGGAGAAGGAAGAGAAGATGGCGCGCTTCGTCGAGCGCCTCTATCCCGGGCACTGGAAGAACCTGCGCCCCGTGAACAGGCAGGAGCTGAAGGCGATGAGCGTCTTCGGCCTGCACCTCGAGGAAGCCGTGGCCAAGGTGCGCACCGGCGGCCCGATCGACGAGCCCGAGGACTATTCGCTGCCGATCTGGGCAGGCGTGGTGCCGATCCGGCAGGTGCTCGGCGCCCCCGAGGACGACGGGCGGCTCGCGCCGGGCACCCCCGGCGCGCCGGCGGTGACGCTCTAGAGGATTCCCGCGGCGAGCCCCGCCGCCATCGCCTGCCCGAGCTCCTCGAGCCGCGCGAGGTGTTCGGGCTTCAGGTCCTTCACCACGACGAGGGGCTCGGCGATGCGCTTCAGCCGAAGCCCGGTCACGATGCGCTCCACCGAGCTCACCGCGCCCGCGCCGTCCAGCCCGGTACCGACGAAGAGCGCCCAGGGCCGGCCCTCGATCCGGCCTTCGCAGGCGTAGAAGATGCGCTCGAGGAAGTCCTTCATCATCCCCGACATGTAGCCGAAGTTCTCCGGCGTGCCGAGGATGAGGCCGTCCGCGGCGAGCACGTCCTCGGGCCCCGCTTCGGCGCAGCGCTTCAGGATCACCTCGACGCCGACCTCGGTCCTCGCCCCGCGCGCGACGGCCTCGGCCATCTGCGCATTCTTCACGCCGGCGGAGTGGTAGACGATGAGCAGAGTTTTCATGTCGCCAGGCGCGCGGCCGGATCCTGCCGGTAGTACTGCCTGAGCTGATCGTACACGTCGGGATAGCGCCGGCGCGTCTCGTTCGGCGCGAGGAAGAACGCCTCGCTCACCACGGCGAAGAACTCGCCCGGCGCTTCGGCCGCGTAGGGATCGAGCCAGGTCTCCTTGCCGCGGTCCACCGCGTCGCAGAACCCCTCGTAGGCGGCGCGGAAGGCTTCGCTCCAGGCGCGCCGGTCCATGCCCGCGTGCAGCGGCGGCATGCCGTCGGCCTCGCCGTTGGCCATGTCGAGCTTGTGCGCGAACTCGTGGATGACGACGTTCATCTCGGGCGCGTTCGCCGCTGCGTCCCAGGACAGCACCACCGGCCCGCCGGGCCAGGACTCGCCCGAGCGCTCGTCGTGGAACTCGTGCACCACGCCGTCGTCGTCTGCCTCGCGGATCGGGACGCGAAAGTCGCCCGGGTGCACCACGATCTCGCTCCAGGCCCCGTAGGCGTCCAGGCCCAGCTCGAGGATCGGCAGGCAGGCCTGCACCGCGATGGTGAGGCGCACGGCATCGGTCACCCCAAAGTTGTGCGCGCCGCTGAGCTGCTTCTCGGCGAGGAAGAGGGTCGCGAGCTCGCGCAGCCGGCGCAATTCGCGCGCCGACAGCCCGGCGAGAAAGGGCAGCGCGGCGATCGTGCGCGCCCAGAGGCGCTCGTCGATGCGATGGCGCGCGAGCACGCGCCGTCGTCTCCAGTCCTTCAGCCAACCCATACGGCTCCTGGCATGGTCCTCGCTACAATACCCGCATGGTTTCCGTCGTGCAGTTGCACCCGCAGAACGGCGCGGCGGCGCTCGCGCCGGTCGCCGCAGGGCTCGGCGGCGAGGGGCGCGCGCTCGTCGCGCGCGCGCTCGAGTTCGCCGAGCCGCTGTACGCGGGGCACGCGCTGTCCACGGGCGAGCCGGTGTGGCCGCATGCGCTGGGGCTCGCCGCGAGCCTCGCCGAGATCGGCGTCGATCCCGCGGCGCGCGCGGCGGGCGTGCTGTTCGCGGCGCCGAAGTACCTGCGGGACCCGGAAGGCCTGCGCGCGCGCTTTGGCGAGGAGATCGCGGGGCTCGCCGACGGGGTCGAGAAGCTCTACCAGCTGCGCGTGCTCACGCGCACCACCGCATCCCAGCAGGGCGAGGTGCTGCGCAAGATGGTGCTCGGCATGGTCGAGGACGTGCGCGTGGTGCTCATTCGCCTCGCCAGCCGCACGCAGACGCTGCGCTGGTTCGCCAAGCATCCTTCCGCCGAGCGCGACGCCTACGCGCGCGAGACGCTCGGCATCTATGCGCCGCTCGCCAATCGCCTTGGCGTCTGGCAGCTGAAGTGGGAGCTGGAGGACCTCTCCTTCCGCTTCCTCGAGCCCGAGGTGTACAAGCGCATCGCGAAGATGCTCGACGAGCGCCGCGTGGAGCGCGAGCAGTACATCGCCGACGCCATGGCGGCCCTGGAGCGCGAGCTCGCCGCCGCGGGCGTGCGGGCGCAGGTGAGCGGCCGCCCGAAGCACATCTACTCCATCTGGAACAAGATGCGCCTGAAGGGCCTCGATTTCGAGCAGCTGCACGACGTGCGCGCGCTGCGCGTCATCGTGCCGGAAGTGAAGGACTGCTACGCCGCGCTCGGCGTGGTGCACAACCTCTGGCAGCCGATCGAGCGCGAGTTCGACGACTACATCTCGCGCCCGAAGGAGAACCTCTACCAGTCGCTGCACACCGCGGTGCTCGGGCCGGCCGGCAAGACCTTGGAGGTGCAGATCCGCACCGAGGAGATGCACCGCCACGCCGAGCTCGGGGTGGCCGCGCACTGGCGCTACAAGGAAACGGGCAGGCCGACGCGCGCCGACAGCGCTTTCGACGACAAGATTGCCTGGCTGCGGCAGCTCCTCGCCTGGCGCGACGAGGTCGCCGGCCGCGGCGGCTGGGCCGAGAAGACGCGCGCCGCGGCGCTCGACGACACCATCTACGTGGTGACGCCGCAGGGCAAGGTCGTGGACCTGCCCGCGGGCGCGACGCCGGTGGATTTCGCCTACGCGCTGCATACCGACCTCGGCCACCGCTGCCGCGGCGCGAAGGTGGACGGCCGCATCGTGCCGCTCGACACGGCGCTGCGCAGCGGGCAGCGCGTGGAGATCACGGTGGCGAAGACGGGCGGCCCGTCGCGCGACTGGCTCAACGCCGAGCGCGGCTTCCTGAAGACGAGCCGCGCGCGCGCCAAGGTGCGCCACTGGTTCAACCTGCAGGAGGGCGGGCGCGAGTCCGAGCCGCCGGCGCGCCCGAGGCTCGCGCCGGTGCCGCCCTCCGTCGCGCCGAGAAAGAAGAAGAGCGCGAAGGGCGCGGGCGGGGTGCTCGTCGTGGGCATGGACCGCCTGCTCACGCAGCTCGCCAAGTGCTGCAAGCCCGTGCCGCCCGACCCGATCCGCGGCTTCGTGACGCGCGGCCGCGGCGTGTCCATCCACCGCGCCGACTGCCCGAGCCTTGCGCGCCTCGCACAGGGGCACGCCGACCGGATGCTGGAGGCCGAGTGGGGCGGGGGAGAGGGCGCCTACCACGTGGACCTCGTGGTGACCGCGAGCGACCGGCCGGGGCTGCTGCGCGACGTCGGCGACGCGCTCGCGCGCGAGCGCGTCAACGTGAGCGCCGTGCGCACGCAGAGCCGCGACGAGCTCGCCTTCATGCGCTTTTCCTTCCCGGTGAGCGACCTGGGCGAGCTGCGGCGCGCGGCCGCGGCGGTGCGCGAGGTGCCGGGCGTGATCCGCGTGG
>JBFWWT010000010.1:0-49348 GCA_050246035.1 Burkholderiales bacterium | reverse complement strand
CGCGTGTGCTCGAGGAAGCGCCCGATGACCGAGCGCACGCGGATGTTCTCGGAGAGCCCCTCGATCCCCGGGCGCAGCGCGCACACGCCGCGCACGACGAGGTCGATCTTCACGCCGGCCTGCGAGGCGGCATAGAGCTCGTCGATCACTTGCGGGTCGAGCAGCGCGTTCATCTTGGCGATGATGCGCGCCGCGCGCCCCTCGCGCGCGAGGCGCGCCTCGTTGCGGATCGCGGCGACCACGCGCTTGTGCAGCGTGAAGGGCGACTGCCAGACGTGCTTGTGCTTGCCGGCGCGCCCGAGCCCGGTGAGCTGCTTGAAGACCTCGGCGACGTCGGCGCACAGCTCCTCGTTCGCCGTCAGCAGGCCGAAATCGGTGTAGAAGCGCGCGGTGCGCGGGTGGTAGTTGCCGGTGGCGAGGTGCGCGTAGCGGCGCAGCACCTTGGCGCCGGACTCCGACTCCTCGCGGCGCACGATGAGCGCCATCTTCGCGTGCGTCTTGTGGCCGACCACGCCGTAGACCACGTGCGCGCCGACCTCCTCCAGGCGCGCCGCCCAGTTGAGGTTCGCTTCCTCGTCGAAGCGCGCCATCAGCTCGACGACCACGGTCACTTCCTTGCCGCGCCGCGCGGCGTCGATGAGGATCTCCATCAGCTCGGAGTCGGTGCCCGTGCGGTACACGGTCTGCTTGATGGCGATGACGCTCGGGTCCGCGGCGGTGGTGCGGATGAAGTCGATGACCGGCGCGAACGACTGGAACGGATGATGCAGGAGCACGTCCTGCTTCTTCAGCAGCTCGAACAGCTCGCCGCGCGCGCGCAGCGGCTCGGGCAGGCCGGGCTGGAACACCGGGTACTTGAGATCGGGGCGCTCGACCTGCTCCGGCACCTCGCGCAGGCGGTACAGGTTGACGGGCCCCTCGACGCGGTAGAGGTCTTCCTCGCCGAGGTTGAACTGCTGCAGCAGGAACTCGACCATCTGCGGCGAGCAGTTGTCGGCCACCTCCAGCCGCACCGCGTTGCCGAAGTGGCGGTGCAGGAGCTCGCCCTTCAGCGCCGTGTGCAGGTTCTTGATCTCCTCCTCGTCGACGAAGAGGTCGGAGTTGCGCGTCACGCGGAACTGGTAGCAGCCGAGCACGCGCATGCCCGCGAACAGCTCCTCGACGTGCGCGTGCAGGATCGAGGAGAGGAACACGAACGCGTGCTGGCCGCCGGCGAGCTCGCGCGGCAGGCGGATGACGCGCGGCAGCGCGCGCGGCGCCTGCACGATCGCCGCGCGCGAGCTGCGGCCGAAGGCGTCGCGGCCCACGAGCTCGACGGCGAGGTTCAGGCTCTTGTTGAGCACCTTGGGAAACGGATGCGCGGGATCGAGCCCGATCGGCGTCAGGACCGGCAGCAGCTCGCGGAAGAAGTAGTCGCGGATCCACTGCCGCTGCGCGCTCGTCCATTCCTCGCGCCGCGGAAAGACGACGCCGGCCTGCGCGAGCGCGGGCAGCAGCACCTGGTTGAGCAGGCGGTACTGCTCGGCGACCAGCGCGTGCGTTTCGCGGCTCACCGCGTCGAACACTTCCTGCGGCCCCTTGCCGTCGGGCCCCGGTTCGGGGAGCTTGAGCTCGATCTGCTCTTTCAGGCCCGCGACGCGGATCTCGAAGAATTCGTCGAGGTTCGACGAGACGATGGTGAGGAAGCGCAGGCGCTCGAGCAGCGGCACCGAGTCGTCCGCGGCCTGCGCGAGCACGCGCCGGTTGAACGCGAGGATGCCGAGCTCGCGGTTCAGGAATTGCGCGGTGGGCAGGTCTCTTTTCATCGCGGTGTCGCCGGGCGGCCCGGCTCGCGGGATCGGTCATTCTACGCCCGCGCCATGACAGGAAGATGACACCGCCGCGCACGGTCCGCGACTGCGCTATGCTCGCAGCACCATGCCGCGCCACGAGACGCTCGCCGCCGTCGACTTGGGCTCGAACAGCTTCCACCTGCAGATCGGGCGCGTGGTCGACGGCCAGATTTACCCCCTGGACAGTCTGCGCGAGGTGGTGCGCATCGGCGCCGGCCTCACCTCGGACAAGCGCATCGACCGCGCCACGCAGGCGCGGGCGCTGGAAGCGCTGCGCCGCTTCGGCGAGCGTCTGCGCGGCTTTCCGCGCCAGGCGGTGCGCGCGGTGGGCACCAACACGCTGCGCGTGGCGAAGAACGCGCCGCAGTTCCTGCGCGAGGCACGCCAGGAGCTGGGTTTTCCCATCGAGGTGATCGCCGGCCGCGAGGAGGCGCGCCTCATCTACCTGGGCGTGGCCCACTCGATGCCGCCGGCGCCGCACAGGCGCCTCGTGGTGGACGTGGGCGGCGGCTCCACCGAGTTCATCGTCGGCGAAGGGCTCGAGCCGCAGCTCACCGAGTCGCTCTACATGGGCTGCGTGAGCTACAGCCTGCGTTACTTCCCGGACGGGCACATCGACAAGCCGCACTTCAAGGCGGCCGAGCTGGCCGCGCGCCACGAGCTCTCCGGCATCGCGCTCGCCTATCGCGCCGCGGGCTGGCAGGAGGCGGTCGGCTCCTCGGGCACGGCGCGCTCGATCGAGAACATCCTGCGCGAGTGCGGCTACGCCGAGCAGGGCATCACGCGCGAGGGCGTCGAGCGCCTGCGCGCGCAGCTCATCAAGCACGAGCGCGCCGACCCCGGGCGCATCGCCGGGCTGCGCCCGAACCGCGCGCCGGTACTCGCGGGCGGGCTGGCGATCCTGGGCGCCGTGCTCGAGGAACTGGGCGTGGAGCGCATGGCCGTCTCGGAAGCGGGTTTGCGCCACGGCGTGCTCTACGACCTGCTGGGACGCGTCGAGCATCGCGACATGCGCGCGGCGACCGTGGCGCAGTTCGGCCGGCGCTACCACGTCGACGCGGCGCAGGCCGAGCGCGTGCGGCGTCTCGCGCTCGCGCTCTACGACGCGCTCGCGCCGGGGCGCGAGCGCGAGGGCGACGCCGACCGGCAGGTGCTCGAGTGGGCGGCGAGCCTCGCCGAGATCGGCCTGTCGATCGAACACGCGCAGTACCACAAGCATTCGGCGTACGTCCTGCAGCACGCCGACATGCCGGGCTTCTCGAAGATGGAGCAGCAGCGCCTCGCGCGGCTCGTGCTCGCGCACCGCGGCAAGCTCGGCAAGCTGCACGACGCGGGGCTGGACGCGGTCGACTGGCCGCTCGTGTTCGCGCTGCGCCTCGCCGCGCTGCTCCTGCGCCGGCGCAACGAGGTCAAGCTGCCGCTGCTGCGCGTCGCGGGCGACGCGGGGGGATTCGAGATCGAGCTGGCGCAGTCCTGGCTGGACGACAATCCGCTGTCGGCGGCGGCGCTGGAAGACGAAGCCCGCCACTGGAAATCGGCCGGTATGAAGCTCGCGGTGAGCGGGTTGTCCGACCGGAAAGTGTCGGTGCTCAGCCGGGGCTAGACGAAGTCGGGCGTCACGACTGCGCGCACCACAACCTGGGCGCCGTCCTCGCGCGCCCGGTCGCTCAACCACCACAGGCCGCCCTTCTTCACGCTCCAGGGGGACTCCGTGCCGGACAGGAGAAACGCCACCACGCGGCCGAGGTCGGGCTGGTGGCCGACCAGAACCACCGCGCCTTTCCGATCGGGCCACTCCGCCGCCGCGAGCATTTCGCGCACGCTCGCGCCGGGAGCGAGCGTGCGTACGGTGTGGACGGCCACCCCGAGCGCGTGCGCCGTCTCCTGAGTCCGGCGCGCCGGGCTGGCGAGCACCGTGAACTTCGCGGGCAGCCGCTGCAGCAGCCAGTCCGCCACGCGCGCGGCGTGCTTCTGGCCGCGGGGCGTGAGCCGCCGCTCCAGGTCGGGCGGGCCGTCCTCGGCCTCGGCATGCCGCCACAGGATCAGGTCCATGCTGCTAGGAGCGCTCCCGGCGCGCGGTGGTTCCTCGGACATGTCGCATCGGCTAGAATTCCGCTCCTCGTTCCACCAGGCGCGTAGCTCAGCTGGTTAGAGCACTACCTTGACATGGTAGGGGTCGTTGGTTCGAGTCCAATCGCGCCTACCAACATCTTGCCGAATATCAAGCTTCCAGACGGCTCGGTGAAGAGCTTCCCGGGCCCCGTGACCGTCGCCGAGGTGGCGCAGTCCATCGGCGCGGGGCTCGCACGCGCCGCGCTCGCCGGCAAGGTGGACGGCCGCCTCGTCGACACGAGCCACCGCATCGAGCGGGACGCGGCTCTCGCCATCGTCACCGACAAGGACCCCGAAGGCCTGGAGATCCTGCGCCACTCCACCGCGCACCTGCTTGCCCAGGCGGTGAAGGAGCTCTATCCCGAGGCCCAGGTCACCATCGGCCCGGTGATCGAGAACGGGTTCTACTACGACTTCGCCTACAAGCGGCCCTTCACGCCCGAGGACCTCGCGGCGATCGAGAAGCGCATGGCCGAGATCGCCAAACGCGACTTGCCCGTGCACCGGCGCGAGATGCCGCGGGACGAAGCGGTCAGGTTCTTCCGCGACCAGGGCGAGGTGTACAAGGCCGAGATCATCGCTTCCATCCCCGAGAAGGAGGCGATTTCGCTGTACGGGCAGGGCGACTGGGTGGACCTGTGCCGCGGCCCGCACGTGCCCTCGACCGGCAAGCTCAAGGTCTTCAAGCTGATGCGCGTCGCGGGTGCCTACTGGCGCGGCGACTCGAAGAACGAGATGCTCCAGCGCATCTACGGCACGGCCTGGGCGAGGAAGGAGGACCAGGACGCGTACCTGAGGATGCTCGAGGAGGCCGAGAAGCGTGACCACCGGCGCCTGGGCACGCAGCTGGACCTCTTCCATATGCAGGAGGAGGCCCCGGGCCTCATCTTCTGGCATCCGAAGGGCTGGGCGCTGTGGCAGCAGGTCGAGCAGTACATGCGGCGCGTGTACCGCGACAACGGCTACCAGGAGGTGCGCGCGCCCCAGATCCTCGATCGAAGCCTCTGGGAGCGGACCGGCCACTGGGAGAACTACCGGGAGCACATGTTCACCACCTCGTCGGAGAACCGCGACTACGCGGTGAAGCCGATGAACTGCCCGGGACACATCCAGATCTACAACAAGGGCGTGCGCAGCTACCGCGACCTGCCGTACCGCCTCGGCGAGTTCGGCGCCTGCCACCGCAACGAGCCCTCCGGGGCCCTGCACGGCCTGATGCGCGTGCGCGGCTTCACCCAGGACGACGGCCACATCTTCTGCACCGAGGACCAGGTGATGGACGAGTGTGTGCGCTACACCGCGCTCCTGCAGAAGGTGTACGCGCGCTTCGGCTTCGACGACATCATCTACAAGGTGGCGACGCGCCCGGAGAAGCGCATCGGCGAGGACGCCGCCTGGGACAAGGCCGAGCGCGCGCTGGTGGAGTCCCTGGAGCGTTCGGGCGTCCGGTTCGAGCTTTCGCCCGGCGAGGGCGCCTTCTACGGCCCGAAGATCGAGTACTCGCTGAAGGACGCCATCGGCCGCGTGTGGCAATGCGGCACCATGCAGGTGGACTTCTTCATGCCCGGGCGCCTGGGCGCGGAGTACGTGGGCGAGGACAACGCCCGGCACACCCCCGTGATGCTCCACCGCGCCATCATCGGTTCGATGGAGCGCTTCCTCGGCATCCTCATCGAGCATTACGCGGGCGCGTTCCCCCTGTGGCTCGCCCCGGAGCAGGTCGCGGTGCTCAACATCTCCGAGCACCAGTCGGACTATGCCAGGGGGGTGTCGGTGACGCTCCGCGACGCAGGCTTTCGGGTCGTGGAAGATTTGCGAAACGAGAAAATTTCTTATAAGATTCGCGAACATAGCTTGCAGAAGCTTCCCTACCAGGTGGTGGTCGGGGACAAGGAAAAGCAGGCTGGAACGGTGGCCGTGCGCACGCGCGGCGGTGAAGACCTCGGGGCAATGGGCCTCGATGCCTTCATCGCACGCCTCCGGAGCGAGGCGAACGCGCAGTAGCACGGCTGTTTTTTTGAACGGTCAGAGGAGCTGTCACTCATCGCACTCGAGAGATCGCAGCGCATCAACGGGGAGATCACCGCGCCGCAGGTGCGGCTGGTCGGAGAGAATGCGGAGCAATTGGGCATCGTGACGGTCGCCGAGGCCCTGCGCATGGCGGAAGAGCGCAACGTGGACCTGGTGGAGATCGCGCCCATGGCGCAGCCGCCGGTCTGCAAGCTGATGGACTACGGCAAGTTCCGCTACCGCGAGCAGAAGAAGGCCCACGAGGCGAAGCTCAAGCAGAAGCAGATCCAGGTCAAGGAGATCAAGTTCCGCCCGGGCACCGACGAGGGCGACTACAAGATCAAGCTGGGCAAGCTCCTGCAGTTCCTCGAGGATGGCGACAAGGCGAAGGTGACCCTGCGGTTCCGCGGCCGCGAGATGGCGCACCAGGAGTTCGGCGTCCGGCTGCTGGAGCGCGTGAAGGCCGACCTCGAGGGCGTGGGCGTGGTGGAGCAGTTCCCGAAGCTCGAGGGGCGGCAGTTGGTCATGGTGCTGGCACCCAAGAAAAAGAGCGTGCCGCCCAAGGCCAAGCCCAGACCGGAGAAGAAGGAAGCAGCAAAGCCCGCCGCCTGACCGGCGGCGGATCACAAGTGATGGCCGCGGCCACCAAGCGCCCGCGCGGCGGGACGCCCGGCGTCAAGCTATAAAAGGAAGGACTGTCATGCCGAAAGTGAAGACGAAGAAGTCGGCGGCGAAGCGCTTCAAGATCCGCTCCTCCGGCGGCATCAAGCGCTCGCAGGCCTACATGCGCCACATCCTCACCAAGAAGACCACCAAGAGGAAGCGCCATCTCCGCGGCACCACCGAGGTGCATGCGACCAACAAGCGGGCAGTGCGCGCCATGCTGCCGTACGCGTCGTAAGGAGCCGCCATGCCTAGAGTCAAGCGTGGAGTCACGGCGCGCGCGCGCCACAAGAAGGTCCTGAAGCAGGCGAAAGGGTTCCGCGGCCGTCGCGGCAACGTCTACCGCGTCGCCAAGCAGGCGGTGATGAAGGCGGGGCAGTACGCCTACCGCGACCGCCGCAACCGCAAGCGCACCTTCCGCGCGCTGTGGATCGCGCGCATCAACGCGGCCGTGCGCGAGCTCGGCATGAGCTACTCGACGTTCATGGCGGGGCTGAAGCGGGCCAATATCGAGATCGACCGCAAGGTGCTGGCCGACCTGGCGGTGGCGGACAAGCCGGCCTTCGCCAAGATCGCCGGCCAGGTCAAGGCGAGCCTCGCCCACTAGCCCCGTCGCGGGAGGCGCGGGGATGGAAGACCTCGAGCGCATCGTCGAGCGGGCGCGCGCCGACTTCAGCGCCGCCGCCGGGCCGGCGGCGCTCGAGGACGCCAAGGCGCGCTTCCTGGGCAAGGGCGGCGAGCTCACGCAGCTGCTGAGAGGCCTGGGCGCGCTGGCGCCCGAGGCGCGCCGTGACGCGGGCGCGCGCATCAACGCCGCGAAGGCGAGCATCGAGCAGGCCCTGGAGGCGCGCCGCGCCGAGCTGGCGGGCGAGCAGCTCCGCTCGCGGCTCGCCGAGGAAGCGCTCGACGTCACACTGCCCGCGCGCGGGCGCGGTCGCGGCGGCATCCACCCGATCGTGCGCACTTGGCAGCGGGTCGAGCGCATCTTCGGCTCGATCGGCTTCGACGTCGCCGACGGGCCCGAGATCGAGACCGACTGGTACAACTTCACGGCGCTCAACAATCCGGAGAACCATCCCGCGCGCTCGATGCAGGACACGTTCTACGTCGACCTGAGGGACGCGCAGGGGCTGCCGTTGCTCCTGCGCACGCACACGAGCCCCATGCAGGTGCGCTACGCGCGCCAGCACAAGCCACCGATCAAGGTGATCGCCCCGGGCCGCACCTACCGGGTGGACTCCGACGCCACGCATTCGCCCATGTTCCACCAGGTCGAAGGCCTCTGGATCGACGAAGACGTGAGCTTCGCGGACCTGAAGGGCGTGTACACGGACTTCCTGCGCCGCTTTTTCGAGTCCGACGCGCTCGAGGTGCGCTTCCGCCCGTCGTACTTTCCGTTCACCGAGCCTTCCGCGGAGATCGACCTGCAGTTTGCTGCGGGGCCGCTGAAGGGTCGCTGGCTCGAGATTTCCGGGGCCGGCCAGGTGCATCCGCAGGTCGTGCGCAACTTCGGCCTCGACCCGGAGCGCTACATCGGCTTCGCCTTCGGTTCGGGGTTGGAGCGCCTGACCATGCTGCGCTATGGCATCGACGACCTGCGCCTGTTCTTCGACGGCGACTTGAGGTTCCTCAGGCAGTTCGCATGAACGTACCCGAGCGCTGGCTGAGGAGCCTCTGCAATCCGTCGCTGAAGACGGACAAGCTCGCGCACCTGCTCACCATGTCCGGGCTGGAGGTCGAGGCCTGTACGCCGGCGGCCCCGGCATTCACGGGCGTGGTCGTCGGCGAGATCGTCGAGGTCGAGAGACACCCGAGCGCCGACAAGCTCTCGGTGTGCACGGTGGACGCAGGCGGCGAGCGGCTGCAGGTTGTATGCGGCGCGCCCAATGCGCGCGCGGGGATGAAGGCGCCGCTCGCGCTCGTCGGTACGGAGCTCGGCGGCAATCCGATCCGCGCCGCGGCGATACGGGGCGTCGAGAGCCACGGCATGCTGTGCTCGGCGCGCGAGCTCGGCCTGTCCGAGGATCATTCGGGACTGCTCGAGCTGCCGGCGAATGCCAAGCCCGGAACGGACCTGCGCAAGCTCCTCGATCTCGACGAGCAGGTGCTCACCTTCAAGCTCACGCCCAACCGCGCCGACTGCCTGTCCGTGCTCGGCATCGCGCGCGAGGTCTCGGCGCTTACCGGCGTGCCGCTCAAGCGGACTGTCGTGAAGGCGGTGGCAGCGCGCAGCAAGGCGAAGCATCCGGTGCGCATCACGCACCCGGCCGGCTGCGGCCGCTTCGCCGGTCGGGTGATCCGCGATGTCGACGCGACGGCGCCGACACCGGATTGGATGCGCCGGCGGCTGGAGCGCGCCGGCCAGCGTTCGATTTCGGCGCTCGTGGACGTCACCAATTACGTCATGCTGGAGATGGGTCGGCCGCTTCACGTCTACGACCTCGACAAGCTCTCGGGCCCGATCGACGTGCGCTGGGGCCGCGCCGGCGAGAAGGCGCTGCTGCTGAACGGCCAGGAGGTCGAGGTCGGCCCGGACGTGCTGTGCATCACCGACGACTCGGGGCCCATAGGCCTCGCCGGGATCATGGGTGGGGAGACCACCAAGGCGGAGCTCACCACCCGCCACATTTTCCTCGAGTCTGCTTTCTTCTTCCCGGAGGCCATTGCCGGGCGCGCGCGTCGCTTCAACTTCACGAGCGATGCCTCGCACCGCTTCGAGCGGGGCGTGGACTTCGGCAACAACGTCGAGGGGATCGAGCGCGCTACGCAGCTGATCCTGGAAATCTGCGGCGGCGAGCCGGGGCCCACCGTGGACCTCGTCAAGCGCCTGCCCAAGCGCAAGTCCGTGCGCATGCGCGTCGCGCGCGCGCAGAAGGTGATCGGCGTGCCGGTGGGTATCAAGGAGATCGGCGCGGTATTCCGCCGCCTTGGCTTTCCCTTCCGTCATCGCCCTGGCGTGTTCACCGTCGAGCCGCCTTCGCACCGCTTCGACCTCGCGATCGAGGAAGACCTGATCGAGGAGGTCGCTCGGGTGCACGGCTTCGACCGAATCCCTGCGCACCCGCCGCGCGCCCGGGCCGCGATGGCGCCGGCGAGCGAGCGACGGCGCTCGCTGCATGAGCTGCGCGAGCGTCTGGCCGGCCGCGACTATCAGGAAGTCATTACGTTCAGCTTCGTCGAGCCGCAATGGGAATCCGACCTCGCAGGCGAACCGAACCCGATCCGGCTGCTAAACCCCATCGCGAGCCCACTCTCGGTCATGCGCTCGACGTTGCTCGGGGGCTTGCTCGCCAACGTGCGATACAACGCCGCGCGCAAAGTTGCTCGCATTCGCGCTTTCGAGGTCGGGCGCGTATTCCGCCGCGACGCGGATGTGCGCGACGGGCCGCTCGAGGTCTCAGGCGTGCGCCAGCCCATGCGCGTGGCGGCGGTGGCCACCGGCCCGGCAGACGAGGAGCAATGGGGGCTGCCCGTTCGGCCAGTTGACTACTTCGACCTCAAGGCAGACCTGGAAGCGCTCGCTTCCCCCTTGGAGCTGAGATTCGAGGCGGGCCTTCACCCCGCTTTCCATCCCGGTCGCTCGGCCCGCGTTCTGCTCGGAGACCGAGAACTGGGCTGGCTCGGAGAGCTGCATCCGCAGTGGCAACAGAAATACGAATTAAATCAGCCAGTTGCATATTTCGAGGTCGATGCAGACCTGCTTCAGGCAGTCGATCTGCCCGCACCAGGGGTTCCATCCAGGTTTCCACCGGTCTTCCGGGATATTGCGGTAGTTGTGGACGCGAACGTCGGCGTACAGGCGATGTTCGACGCAATCGGAGGAGAAAGGCCCGGCATCATCCGGTCGATCCGCCTGTTCGATTTGTACCAGGGTGACAGGGTGCCTCAAGGGAAAAAAAGCCTTGCTTTCCGGGTAGTTATGCAAGATACTGAACGAACCCTCACGGATGCGGAGGTCGACGCGGCCCGCGATGCCCTCGTCGAGCTGTGGGGCCGTCGTTTCGGTGCGACAACCCGCGTATAAATAAAGAAATCAGGGAGTTGTGATGACGTTGACCAAGGCCGAACTGGCCGACCTGCTTTTCGAGAAGGTCGGGCTGAACAAGCGCGAGGCCAAGGACATGGTCGAAGCCTTTTTCGAGGAGATTCGCGGGGCCCTCGAGCGGGGCGAAAGCGTCAAGCTCTCCGGCTTCGGCAACTTCCAGCTGCGGGACAAGCCGCAGCGACCGGGGCGCAACCCCAAGACCGGCGAAGAGATCCCCATCAGCGCCCGCCGCGTGGTCACCTTTCACGCCAGCCAGAAGCTGAAGGCGATGGTGGAAAAGGCGCGCCATGGAAAGCCGCAGCCCCAGCAAGAAAGCTGAGCTGCCGCCGATCCCGGCGAAGCGCTACTTCACGATCGGTGAGGTGAGCGAGCTCTGCGGCGTCAAGCCGCACGTGCTGCGCTACTGGGAGCAGGAATTCACGCAGTTGAAACCGGTCAAGCGACGCGGCAACCGGCGCTACTACCAGCACCACGAGGTGCTGCTCATCCGGCGCATTCGCGAGCTCCTGTACGAAGAGGGCTTCACCATCAGCGGCGCGCGCAATCGCCTGGACAACGCCGCGCTCGCGGTCGAGGAGCGAGCCGAGCCCGCGGCGCGCCCGGCGGTGGCGGCCGATCTGGCCGCAATCAGGCGCGAGCTGCGCGCGCTGCTGGAGGCGCTGCGCGCCTGATAGAATTCCACGCCTCGGGGCGTAGCGCAGCCTGGTAGCGTACCTGCATGGGGTGCAGGTGGTCGCGAGTTCGAATCTCGCCGCCCCGACCAGCGATTTCCCGGATGCTCAAAGACAAAGTCGTCATCGTTACCGGCGCGGGCGGCGGCATCGGCCGCGACTTCGCGCTCGCCTTCGCCGCGCATGGCGCGCGGGTCGTGGTGAACGACCTGGGCACCTCGGTCGCCGGCGAGGGCGCGAGCGCCGGCCCGGCGCAGAAGGTGGTGGACGAGATCCGGTCGCGCGGCGGCGAGGCGGTGGCGAGCACCGACAGCGTCGCCGACTGGGAGTCCGCCAACCGCATCGTCGGGACGGCGATCGACGCCTTCGGCCGCCTCGACTGCGTGGTGAACAACGCCGGCATCCTGCGCGACCGCTTCTTCTTCAACATGTCTGTCGAGGAATGGAAGGCAGTCATCGACGTGCACCTGAACGGGTCGTTCTATGTGTCGCGGGCCGCGGCGCCCCATTTCAGGGGGCAGAACGCGGGGTGCTACGTGCACATGACCTCGACCTCGGGCCTGATCGGCAACCTCGGCCAGGCGAACTATTCCGCGGCGAAGCTCGGCATCGCCGGGCTGTCGAAGTCCATCGCCCTCGACATGGCGCGCTACCACGTGCGCTCGAACTGCATCGCGCCCTTTGCCTGGAGCCGCATGATCGGCTCGATCCCCACCGAGACGCCGGACCAGAAGGCGCGCGTGGAGAAGATGAAGGTCATGGAGACGGCCAAGATCGCGCCGCTCGCCGTGTTCCTGGCGAGCGATGCGGCCAAGGACGTGTCGGGCCAGATCTTCGCCGTGCGCGCGAACGAGCTCTTTCTCATGTCGCAGAGCCGTCCCGTGCGCTCGGTGCACCGCGCGGGCGGCTGGACGCCCCAGGACATCGCCGCGCACGGCATGCCGGCGCTGCGCGCGAGCTTCCATCCCCTGGATCGCACCCAGGACGTCTTCACGTGGGATCCGCTCTGACCGAAGCGGCGGCGCACGCCGAGCTGCGCGAGGGCGTGCGCGGCCTGTGCGCGCAGTTCGACTCCGCCTACTGGCAGAAGGTGGACGAGGCGCGCGCGTATCCGGAGGCGTTCGTCGACGCGCTGACGAAAGCCGGCTGGATGGCCGCGCTCATTCCCGAGCAGTACGGGGGCTCCGGGCTGTCGCTCACCGAAGCGACGGTGATCATGGAGGAGATCTCGCGCTCGGGCGGCAATCCGGGCTGCTGCCACGGGCAGATGTACAACATGAACACGCTGCTCAGGAACGGCTCGGAAGCACAGAAGAGGAAGTACCTGCCGAAGATCGCCTCGGGCGAGCTGCGCATGCAGGCGATGGGCGTCACCGAGCCCACGGCGGGCACCGACACCACGAAGATCAAGACTGTCGCGGTCAGGCAGGGCGACCGCTACGTGGTGAACGGGCAGAAGGTCTGGACGTCGCGGCTGCAGCACTCGGATCTCATGATCCTGCTCGCGCGCACGACGCCGCTCGCCGAGGTGGCGAAGAAGTCCGACGGCATGTCCGTGTTCCTCGTGGAGAAGAAGGAAGCGCTCGGCAAGGGCCTGACGATGCGCCCGATCCGCAACATGGTGAACCACGAGACGAACGAGGTGTTCTTCGACAATCTCGAGATTCCCGCCGAGAACCTGATCGGCGAGGAGGGCAAAGGCTTCCGCTACATCCTCGACGGCCTGAACGCCGAGCGCATCCTGATCGCCGCGGAGTGCATCGGCGATGGCTACTGGTTCGTTGAGCGCGCGACGCGGTACGCGAAGGAGCGCGTGGTGTTCGACCGGCCGATCGGCCAGAACCAGGGCATCCAGTTCCCGATCGCCGAGGCCTACATGGAGGTCGAGGCCGCCAACCTGATGCGCTACAGGGCGGCGACGCTCTACGACGCCAAGCGGCACTGCGGGGCCGAGGCCAACATGGCCAAGCACCTGTGCGCCAAGGCGTCGTGGGAGGCGGCAAACGTGTGCCTGCAGACGCACGGCGGCTTCGGCTTCGCCGCCGAGTACGACGTGGAGCGCAAGTTCCGCGAGACGCGCTTGTACCTCGTGGCGCCGATCTCCACCAACCTGATCCTGTCCTACGTCGCCGAGCACGTGCTCGGGCTGCCGCGCTCGTTCTAGGGCGCGGCATTGCGCTCGGCTACAATCGGGCCGAGCGCGATGCGGATCCTGGTTTCCAACGACGACGGCTACTTTTCACCCGGGATCGCGCTGCTGGCCGAGCGGCTCGGCACGCTCGGCGAGGTGACCGTCGTGGCGCCGGAGCGCGATCGCTCCGGCGCCTCGAACTCGCTGACGCTGGACCGGCCGCTGACCGTGCGCCGCGCGTCGAACGGCTTCTACTTCGTCAACGGCACGCCGACCGATTGCGTGCATCTCGCGGTGACCGGCGTGCTCGATTTCCTGCCGGACATGGTGGTCTCGGGCATCAACTTGGGCGCCAACATGGGCGACGACACGATCTACTCCGGGACGGTTGCCGCCGCGACCGAGGGCTTCCTGCTCGGCATTCCGTCGCTCGCCGTGTCGCTGACGAGCAAGGAAGGGCGTCACCTCGAGACCGCGGCGCAAGTCGCGCATGAGCTGGTCGAGCGCTTCAGTCGCTCGCCGTTCGGCCAGCCCGTGCTGCTCAACGTGAACGTGCCCGACGTGGCGCGGGGCTCGCTAGGCCCGCTTGCCGTCACGCGGCTGGGCCGCCGGCACAAAGCCGAGCCGGTGGTGAAGCTGCGCACGCCGCGGGGCGAGCAGGCCTACTGGATCGGCCCCGCGGGCGGCGCTGCCGACGCCGGGCCCGGCACCGATTTCCATGCGGTGGCGAATGGCTCTGTCTCGGTGACCCCGCTGCAAGTGGATCTCACCTTCACCGCGCAATGCACCGCGCTGCGCGAGTGGCTCGCGCCATGAACGCGCGCGGCCCGCGAGACCTGAGCGGCATCGGCATGACTTCGCAGCGCACTCGCCTGCGCATGGTCGAGCGATTGCGCGAGCAGGGCATCCACGACGAGCGCGTGCTCGCCGCCATGGCTGCGGTGCCGCGGCACCTGTTCGTGGACGAGGCGCTCGCGAGCCGGGCCTACGAGGACACGGCGCTGCCCATCGGCTTCAGCCAGACCATTTCGCAGCCCTATGTCGTGGCTCGCATGATCGAGTCGCTGCTGGACGACAGGGATGCGCCGCACAAGGTGCTGGAGGTCGGCACGGGCTGCGGCTACCAGGCCGCAGTGCTGGCGCATCTGGCGCGCGAGGTGTACTCGGTCGAGCGAATTCGCGGCATGCTCGAGCGCGCGCGCGCGAATCTTCGCGCGCTGCGCCTGTCCAATCTGCGGCTCAGCCATGGCGACGGCAACCTCGGGCTGGAGCAGGCAGCGCCGTTCGATGCGATCGTCGTGGCCGCGGCCGCGCCGGCTGTGCCGCAGTCCCTTTTACAGCAGCTTGCGCGAGGTGGCAGAATGGTGGTGCCCTTGAGGTCGGGATCCCGTGGCGCGCAGCGCCTCATGCTGTACGAGCGGGACGGGCGCGGCTTCAGCGAATCGGTGCTCGAAGAGGTGCTCTTCGTGCCCCTCGAAGCGGGAAAGATATGACGCTACTGGACAAGCGATGCGGGGGAGCGCTCCTCGCTGCGACAATAACGGTTCTGGCGGGCTGCGCATCCGAGCCCGTGCAGGCGCCGGTCGCCGACATCCGGCCGCCACCGCCGCCGGCGGCGGCCGCGGCGCCTGTTGCGCCCTCGTCGCAGGCCGTGGTTCCGAGCGTGCCACCGGGTCACTACGTGATCAAGCAGGGCGACACCCTGTACAGCGTGGCCCTCGAGCACGGCGCGAACTACCGGGACGTGGCGCGCTGGAACAATCTGGATGATCCCACCAAGATCTCGGTGGGACAGGTCATTCGCGTGACGCCTCCCGAGGGGCAGCCCGCAGTGCAGGTCGGCGCTGCGCGCGGGCCCGCGCCGCTGCAGTCGCGCCCGCTCGATGGCGAAGCGCGTGCGTCGGCGATGCAAGGCGACGGTGGCACCAAGGTCGCGCCCAAGGCGCTGCGCCTGCCGTATTCGCCGGAGAACCTGGCGATGCTGCAAAAGGGCGAAACGCCCGCAGCCGGGGCCGCTCCTCCGTCGCCTGCGGCACCGACGCCGGTCGCGGTGGCGCCGCCCGCGGCGCCGCCGGCGCCGAGCGACGCCGCGACGCGCGAACCCGGTGCGATCGATTTCATCTGGCCCGCCAAGGGCTCGCTGCTCGCCAAATTCGCAGAGCCGAACAGCAAGGGGGTGGACATCTCGGGCAAGCCCGGCGACCCCGTGGTCGCCGCGGCCGCCGGGCAGGTGCTCTATACCGGCACCGGGATTCGCGGCTTCGGCAAGCTGATCGTCATCCGCCACGACAACGGCTACAGCAGCGTCTACGCCCACAACCGCGAGATCCTCGTGAAGGAAGGCCAGGCGGTTTCGCGCGGACAGCGCATCGCCGAGCTCGGCGACACCGATGCCGACCGGCCCAAGCTGCACTTCGAGATCCGCAAGGCGGGCAAGCCCGTGGACCCGATGCGCTACCTGCCGGGGGACCGTCCTTCCTGAGATCTGCGCGCGGCGCGGATCTGCCGCGCGAGATCGGCCGCCGACAGGGCGTAGAACACGCTCCGGTTATAGCGCGTCAGCACGTAGAAGTTGTGCAGGCCGATGCGAAAGTCTGCCGGCCGCTCGGGAGTCTCGAGGCGCAGCAGCACGGCGCGCGTACCTTCCGGCAGGGGGGCGCCCTGCACCTCCACGCCGTGCGCGCGCAGCTCTTCGATCGTGTGGCGCGGCAGCACGCCACCGTCGACCAGGGCTTCGTGCTCGCTTCCGGACACGCGCGCCGCACGCTGCACGGGCTCGCCGCGCTTCCAGCCGTGGCGCAACAGGAAGTTGGCGACGCTGCCGACGGCATCCACGGGGTTCGCACGCAGGTCGGTGTGGCCGTCGCCGTCGAAATCCACCGCGTAGCGCAGGTAGCTCCCCGGCATGAACTGCGGAATGCCGATGGCGCCCGCATAGGAGCCTTTGACCGCGAACACATCGAGCTGCAGGTCGCGGGCGAACAGCAGATAGTTCTCCAGCTCGCCGCGGAAGAAGGGCGCGCGCGGCGGGTAGTCGAAGGCGAGCGTGGCGAGCGCGTCGATGACGCGCCAGCGCCCGGTATTGCGGCCGTAGAAGGTCTCGATGCCGATGATGGCCACGATGATTTCGGCAGGTACGCCGTACTCGCGCTGTGCGCGCGAGAGCGCCTCGCGGTGCTCCCGCCAGAACTCGAGCCCGGTGCGAACGTGCCGATCGTTCACGAACAGGCGTCGGTAGGCCTCCCAGGATTCCGCCTGCTTCGGCTGGGCACGCATGGCCTCGAGCACCGCGTCCTCGCGTTTCGCACGCGCGAACACCTCGCGCAGCTCGCCGGCGTCGAAGGCGTGCCGCGACACGAGATCGCCGATGAACTTTTCGACGTCGGCGCGCAGGGCGTACCCGGTGGGCGCCGCGTCCTCGGCGCGCGCCGGGGACGCGAGCAGCACAATGAGCAGCAGGGCGAGGCGTCGCCTCATGCGAGGTGCAGATCCCGGACGCGGCGCCGCAGCTCGGCGATGCGCTCGCGGGCCGGGTCGCGTCCGTAGCGCGCCCCGATGTAGAGAGCGGCGATGTCCTGTATCGCGGTCGCCGCGACGGGAAGGCGCGCCGCCGCCCGCGCCGAATAATCGCGCGGTCCCTCGTGCGGCATGCGGGCGACGCCGCGCTTGCCGAGCTTGCGGCAGAAGGCGAGCCACGCGCGCTGCACGGGATCGGGCTTTTCCAGTCGCCGCAGCGACCACAGGACGAGCAGCAACGTGAAGCCGCCGAGTACGGAGGCCATGGCCACGGTCAGCTTGCGCCAGTCGGCGTCGCGCATGCCGATGCGCGACATGAGGTCGCGCTGGCGGTCCACGCCGTAGCCGAGCACCCAGACGTTCCAGCGGTGCACCAGCGCTTCCCAGTTGCTGCGCAGGCCGCGCAGCCATTCGAGCTGCGGGCGCATGAGCAGGGGCACGGGATCGCCCTCGCGCACCGCGCGCGCCAGGCCGGACATGACGCGCCCCGGAATGGCCGCGGCGGTCGGATCCACCCTCAGCCAACCCTCGCCAGGCAGGTACGCCTCCGCCCAGGCGTGGGCATCGGATTGGCGCACGGTGATGATGCGGTCCACATAGTTCACCTCGCCGCCCTGATAGCCGGTGATCACGCGTGCGGGTACGCCGGCCGCCCGGAGGAGGAAGACGAAGGCCGAGGCGAAGTGTTCGCAGAAGCCCTCGCGTGTCTCGAACAGGAACTCGTCCACCGAATCGGGTCCGAGGAGCTGCGGATCGAGGGTGTAGGCGAAGCCCGAGCCGCGAAAGTGATCCACGGCGCGCTTCAGGATTTCACGCGGTTCCGCCCCCTCTCGTCGCCACGTGCGGGCGAGCTCGCGGGCACGCGGGTTGCCCCGCTCCGGTAGCGCGAGCGCGCGCATCAGGCTGCTCGCGCCCTCAGGAGCGCCGGGCGCAACGCGCGCGAGCGACGCGGCGTCATAGCGCAGCCGCGCGCGTACCGGTCCGTGGGCGACGACCATGCCGTCGTTGGTGATGCGCGAGCGCACCGGCAGCCGCGCGACGCTTTCCAGCACGAACATCCAGGTGCGATTGTGCGGCTCGAGGGTCACGACGTAATCGTAGCGTTCCGCGCCCGCGGGCGCCGCGAAGTCCGCGATCCAGCCCATGCCCATGCGCCAGGTGCGGCCGTCGAAATCCCAGAGCACCGGGCCGCGCCAGTACCGATCCTGGGGCGGCGGCGGCTCGTCCTCGAATTCCGCCCGGAACGCGATGGCATCGGACTGCGCCAGCTGCGACACGGTACCGGGCGACATGGAGTCCGACAAGCCCGTCATCGCCGCGTAGGCGTCCTGCGGTAGACCCCACAGGGGGCCCTGAACGCGGGGAAAGAGCAGAAAAAGCACCAGTGCGGCGGGCGCGGCGTGCACGAGCAGCGTCCCCGCCGTGCGCAGATTGGCACGCAGGGATCGCAGCGGGGCGCTCATGCCGACCAGCGCAGCGGTCACCGCCACGAGTGCGACCGCCATCAGCAGAGCGGTCGGGATGCTCTGCGTGTAAAGCAGATTGGTCATGACCAGGAAGTAGCACAGGAACGCCACGAGCGCGGCGTCCCGGTGCGTGCGCGTCTCCATGATCTTCAGGCCGGAGAAGAGCACGAGCAGGACGATGCCCGAAGTTCGCCCAAAGACGGTCCGGTATTCCAGATACACGGCGCCAATGGCCAGCAGCGCGATGCCAAGCACCAGCCATCGAGAGGGGAGCGCCGCGCGTTGGAGCCCCAGGTACAGGCGCCACGCGTACAGGCCGGCGAGCAGCAGCGACAGCCACCAGGGAATGCGCAGTGCGTGTGGCACCGTCACCAGCGCGAGGCAGGCAAGCAGCACGGCGAGCTCGCGCAGGGATACGGCGCGCTGCTCGGGGGCGAGGGGATGCGCGACGCTCATGCGATGTCGTGCAGCGCGAGCGCCTGAAGGCACGCCGTGCAGTGCGCCTCGCCGCGATCCGGCCCCAGTTCCCGGCCAGGCAGCCTCAGGCCGTAGCGCGCTCCCTCCTGCTCGGCGACCAGCACCCAGCCGGTCAGGCGCGACAGGCGATGCTCGACGTCCATCCCCGGTGGCAGGTCCGTCCAGTCGAGCCAGAGCTCGCTCGCCGCCGCCCCCGCAAACTGCTTGGTCAGCATGTCGTCCGACCGTGCGGCCGCCTTCCACGCGACGTGCCGCGGCGAATCCTGGGGCTGGTAGGCGCGCAGCCCGGAGAAATCCTCGCTGCCTTGCCATTGGGCGCGGGCTGTCCCGGCATCGGATGCGCCTGTCGGTGCCGGCAGCCTTGCCCGCTCGGGCGTCGGATACACCAGGGTGCGCATGTCGGGTTCGACATAGCTCCATGCCCGGAACAATCCGAGTGGAAACCGCGATTCGAGCATCACCCGACCGAGTGGCAGCCAGCCGCGCTGGCGCGCGGGGACGGACAGACGCGCGGTGACGGACGCGCCCGCCGCTGCGTCGACCACGACCTGCGTGCCACTGGCAAGGTGGCGAATGAGAATGCTCGGCCGGTCATAGGGAGCGGCGTTCTCGAGATGCAGGGAAAACTGCGCGACCTCGCCGGCGAATACGGGCTGGGCGCGGCTCGCGCTCAACGTCAGCCTGGCGAGATTTCGCGTCGTGTGCACCATCGCCGCCAATCCCATTCCCGCCAGGAGGAAAGTCAGCGCGAAGCCGAGCTGGAGGGCATAGTTGATCGAGCCGAGGAGCAGGATGCCGACGGTCGCACCGAAGTACCAGCCCGCGCGCGCGGGCAGTATGTAGACGCGCCGCTGGCCCAGCGTGATGGCGCCCCGCTCGGGCCGCCGCTCGCCGCGCAGCCAGGTGCGCAGGCGCGGATCCGCAATCAGTGCGCGCATCATCTCAGCTGGTCGCTCCCTTGTAGCCCCAGCGCACCTTCCACGCGGCGAGCACGGCGCGCGGGTAGTCGGGCTTGCCCAGGCTGCCGTTGTATCGGCCTAGCGCCCGGAAGTAGTCGCCGTTCTCCATGTCGAGATAGTGGCGCAGGATTACGCAGCCGTAGCGCAGGTTCGTGCGCAGGTGAAAGAGATTGTCGCGCGGCGAGCCGATGAGCTTCACCCAGAACGGCATGACCTGCATGTAGCCGCGCGCGCCCGCGCGCGAAACGGCGTACTTGCGGAACCGGCTTTCGACCTCGATCACGCCGAGGACGAGCTGCGGGTCGAGCCCGGCGCGCAGAGCCTCGAAGTGCACCGAGCGCAGCAGCTCGATGCGCTGCCTGCGGTCCGGTACGCGCCTCTCGAGTCTCCGCGACATCTCGAAAAGCCACTTGTGGGCATCTTCCCGGCTGCGAAAGTGCAACTCCGGCACCGCGCGATCGGCAAGCGCGGCGGACAGGCGATTGCGCACGCTGGCGGCGAGCTCCTCGTAGCGCTGCGCGCCCGCGATGGCGGCCGGCACCCACAGCAGCGCGGCGGCGAGCAGGGCCGCGTGCAGGGCGGTGCGCCTCATGCCGTCGCCAGGCGCTCCCGGAGATACGCGGCGACGGCGGCGAGCGGCACCTGCTGCGCAGCGGCGTCGCGCCTGCCCTTGTACTCGACCTCGCCGGCGGCAAGACCGCGCTCCGAAAGGACGATGCGGTGAGGGACGCCGATCAGGTCCATGTCCGCGAACAGCACACCGGGCCTCTCGTCGCGGTCGTCCATGAGCACGTCGAGGCCCGAGCTGCGGAGCTCGTCGTACAGGCGATCCGCCGCGTCGCGCACCTTCTCGTTCTTGCCGTAGGCGATCGGCACCAGGCACACGGCAAAGGGCGCAAGCGCCGCCGGCAGCGCGATGCCGCGCTCGTCGTGGTGCTGCTCGATAGCGGCAGCGACCACGCGCGTGATCCCGATGCCGTAGCACCCCATCTCGAGCGGCCGGGATGCGCCCGTGGCGTCGAGTACCGTGGCCTTCATGGCTGCGGAGTACTTGGTGCGCAACTGGAATATATGGCCCACCTCGATGCCACGCTGGATGCGCAGGCGCCCCTTGCCATCGGGGCTGGGGTCGCCTTCCTTGACGCTTCTGATGTCCGCGACCTGGGCAGGCTCCGGCAGATCGCGAACCCAGTTCACCCCGGCAAGGTGAAAGCCCGGCTCGTTTGCGCCGCAGACGAAGTCCGCCATCGCCGCGACCGTGCGGTCGGCGACCACGCGCACGGTGGCGGGCGCGCCGACCGGCCCGATGTAACCCGGCGGGGTGCCCAGAAAGGCGCGGATCTCCGCGTCCTCCGCGAACCGGAACGCGCCGATCGCCTTTTGCGTCTTCACCTCGTTCAGCGTGTGATCTCCGCGCAGCAGCAGGAGGTGGAGTCGGTCGTCGCGCATCGCGGCGATTGCCTTCACCGTCCGCTCGAGCGGCAGCTCGAGAAGCTCGGCCACGTCCTCGCAGCGCGTCTTTCCGGGCGTGGCGATCTTGCGCATCGACTCCGTTGCCGTGCCGCGCGCGTCGGCAGGCGCGCGCGCCTCGGCGAGCTCGACGTTCGCCGCGTAATCGGAATCCGGGCAGTAGGCGATCGCGTCCTCTCCCGACTCGGCGAGCACCTGGAACTCGTGGGAGCCGGTGCCGCCGATCGCCCCGGTGTCCGCCGCGACCGCCCGGAACGTGAGGCCGAGGCGCGTGAAGATGCGCGTGTAAGTCTCGTACATGTTGCGGTACTCGCGCTCGAGGTCCGCGTAATCCACGTGGAAGGAATAGCCGTCCTTCATGACGAACTCGCGCCCGCGCATCACGCCGAAGCGCGGGCGCCGCTCGTCGCGGAACTTCATCTGGATCTGGAAGAAATGCAGCGGCAGCTGCCGGTAACTCTTCAGTTCCGTGCGCGCGAGATCGGTGATCACCTCCTCGGAAGTCGGCTGGATGACGAAGTCGCGCTCGTGACGGTCCTTGAAGCGCAGCAGCTCCGGGCCGTAGTCCTGCCAGCGGCCCGACTCCTGCCACAATTCGGCGGGCTGCACGGCGGGCATGACGAGCTCGATCGCGCCCGCGCGCTCCATCTCCTCCCGCACCACGCGCTCCACCTTGCGCAGTGCGCGCACGCCCATCGGCAGCCAGGTGTATATGCCAGCGGCGAGGCGTCGCACGAACCCGGCCCGGATCATGAGCCGGTGGCTGACGAGTTCGGCGTCGGCCGGCGCCTCCTTGATCGTGCCGAGATGGAATCGCGATGTCCGCATGGTTCGCGTGCCGCGTTGTCTTTGCGGTTCGCCTGTGGAAAAATGCGAGTGGATTCTAACTTAGGTGGTGTGGCCATGCTCGACCGGGACGGCTATCGTCCGAATGTCGGCATCATCCTCGCCAACTGCCGCAACGAGGTCTTTTGGGGCAAGCGCGTCAACCAGCACGCGTGGCAGTTTCCCCAGGGCGGCATCAAGCGCGGCGAGTCGCCCGAGCAGGCGATGTATCGCGAGCTCGAGGAGGAGGTGGGCCTGCGCCCGGAGCACGTGCGCATTCTCGGTCGCACGCGGGACTGGCTGCGCTACGAGGTGCCGGAAAGATGGGTGCGTCGGGACTGGCGCGGCACCTACCGTGGGCAGAAGCAGATCTGGTACCTGCTGCGCATGGTCGGCCGGGACTGCGACGTGAAGCTGCGCGGCAGCGAGAAACCGGAATTCGACGCCTGGTGCTGGCAGGCGTACTGGGTGCCGCTGGGGTCCGTGATCGAGTTCAAGCGCGAGGTCTATCGCCAGGCGCTCGCCGAGTTGCACCGCTACCTCGGCGCCGACTGGCGCCGGCGCGAGCCCGAGGTCGCTGCCGAGCCGCGCTGAGCGGGCGTCGCGCGCCATGCCGCCGGATAGGACTGGTCAATTGCGAGTATTGCGAAAATCGATTTGATCGATTGAGGGTGCGGGCGTAACTTCACCGCGCCAGACAGGCTGAACCCACTAGGAGGCACGAACATGAAATCCCTCAAAGGCACCAAGACCCATCAGCATCTGAAAGACGCGTTTGCCGGCGAATCGCAGGCCAATCGCCGTTATCTGTACTTCGCTTCGAAGGCCGACGTGGAGGGCCAGAACGACGTGGCCGCGCTGTTCCGCTCGACCGCGGAGGGCGAGACGGGACATGCGCACGGCCATCTCGAGTATTTGGAGCAGGTCGGCGACCCGGCCACCGAACTGCCGATCGGCCGCACGCGCGAGAACCTGAAGTCGGCGGTCGCGGGCGAGACGCATGAGTACACCGACATGTACCCCGGCATGGCGAAGGATGCGCGCGCCGAGGGCTTCACGGAGATTGCCGACTGGTTCGAGACACTGGCCAAGGCCGAGCGCTCGCACGCCAACCGCTTCCAGAAGGCCCTGGACGCCCTGGCGGACTGAGCATGGCTCGCGTCGAGCGCAGCAGCCTGCTGTCGCTGGAGGCCTACGCGCGGGAGCGCAATGCGTTCCGCGCGCGGGTCATCGAGCACAAGAAGCACCGTACGGTGCCACTGGGCGAGCATGTGACCCTCATCTTCGAGGACGAGCTCACCATCCGCTACCAGATCCAGGAGATGCTGCGCATCGAGCGCATATTCGAGGAGGAGGGCATCCAGCACGAGCTGGATGCCTACAATCCCCTCGTGCCTGACGGCACGAACCTGAAGGCGACGATGATGATCGAGTATCCCGACGTCGCCGAGCGCCAGCGGCGGCTGTCGCGCCTCAAGGGTATCGAAGACCGAGTCTGGGTGCAGGTGGCCGACTGCGCGCGCGTTTACGCCATTGCGGACGAGGACCTCGATCGGGAGAACGAGGAGAAGACGTCTGCCGTGCATTTTCTGCGCTTCGAGCTGGCGCCCGCCATGCGCGAGGCCCTGCGCCGCGGGGCGGGCCTTGCGATTGGCGTCGATCACCCCGAGTACCAGGCGAGCGTCGAGGCCGGCCCGGCAGTGCGCGCTGCGCTCGCCGCGGATCTCGCCTGATCCGCTTCATCCCGGCCATGGTTGCCGCGGGGTTGCTGTCCGCGATCCCGGGTACGGCCGCGCGCGCGCAGCCGGAAAAATCCGAATGGGAGCGACACCAGGAGGAGCTCGCGTGGCGCGAGATCGAGACCCCGACGCCGGCCTATCCGCGCCCGGAGAACCTGCTGCCGTTCTACGTCAGCGCTGCGAGTGATTTCTCGTTCTTCGTGGACACAACCTCCATTTCCGTCGGCGAGGACGGCGTGGTGCGTTATGTGCTCGTCGCGCGCAGCGCACAAGGCGCCCAGAGCGTCAGCTTCGAAGGCATCCGCTGCAGCACGTCCGAGTACCGCATCTATGCGACGGGCGTCGCGCCAGGCCGCTGGGCGCCGGCCCGCGCCGCGTGGCGCGCGATCGATCCGCGCCGCGTGGCGCGCTGGCACAACGCCCTCGCCAAGGAGTATTTCTGCCCTTCCGGCCGGCCGATTCGCGGCGCCGCCGAGGGCGTACTGGCGTTGCGCCGAGGCGATCACCCCAGCCGCGCGCTGACCGGCGACTAGGTGCGGGAGACCAGCACGAGATTGTCGCGGTGGATGAGCTCGGGGCCGTCGACGTAGCCGAGTATCGCCTCGATCTCCGCGGACGGCCGGCGCATGATGCGGCGCGTCTCAGACGCGGAGTAGTTCACCAGGCCGCGTGCGAGCTCGCGCCCCTCCGGATCGTGGCAGCTGACCACGGCGCCGCGGTCGAACTCCCCCTCCACTGCCGTCACGCCGACCGGGAGCAGGCTCTTGCCCTCGCGGCGCAGCGCCTGCGCCGCGCCCGCGTCGAGCGTGAGGCGCCCGCCCACGGTGAGGTGGTCGGCAAGCCATTGCTTGCGGGCCGCGAGCGGCGTGGTTTGCGCCAACAACAGGGTCCCTATGCCCTCGCCGCCGGCCAGGCGCAGCAGCACGTTCGCCTCGCGGCCCGAAGCGATCACCGTGTGCGCGCCGCTGCGTGCCGCGCGCTTCGCGGCGAGCACTTTGGTCAGCATGCCGCCGCGCGCGATGGCGGTGCCTGCGCCCCCCGCCATGGCCTCGAGGCGCACCTCGCCGGCGATTGCCTGCTCGACCAGTCGCGCGCCAGGATGGCGGCGCGGATCCGCCTCGTACAACCCTGCCTGGTCGGTGAGTATGATGAGGACGTCCGCCTCGACGAGATTCGCGACGAGCGCGCCCAGCGTGTCGTTGTCGCCGACTTTGATCTCGTCGGTGACCACGGTGTCGTTTTCGTTGATCACCGGGATCACGCCGAGTCCGAGCAGCGTCATCAGGGTCGAGCGCGCGTTCAGGTAGCGTTGCCGGTCGGCGAGGTCGGCATGCGTGAGCAGAACCTGCGCTGTCGCCAGCCCGTGTTCGCGAAAGCACGACTCGTAGCACTGCGCCAGCCCCATCTGGCCGACGGCGGCCGCCGCCTGCAGCTCGTGCAGGACACGGGGGCGGCGCGTCCATCCCAGGCGCTGCACCCCTTCGGCTATCGAGCCGGAAGAGACGAGCACGCAGCGCTTGGACTGCGCGCGCAGGCGCGCGATCTGGGCCGCCCACCGCGCGATCGCCTCGCGGTCCAGTCCGCGGCCGTCGTTGGTGACCAGCGAGCTGCCGACCTTGACGACCAGGGTCTTCGCGGCGGCGACGGGCCTGTCCATGGCCTCAGGCGGCGCGACGTGCGCGCCGCTCGCCCCCGGAACCCGACAAGTGCCGGTAGATCGCATTGCACAGCTCGCGGCAGCCCGCGCCGCTCAGGGCGCTCACCTTGAACCAGGGGCTCCGCCAGCGCGATGCGCGCAGTACGCGCGCAATGCGCTCGTCGGCCTCGGCCGCCAGGTCGATCTTATTGAACACCAGCCAGCGCGGCTTGCGGTACAGCGCCGCGTCATATTTGCGCAGCTCGCTCGAGATGGTACGGACCGCGCGAACCGTGTCGGCCGTGCTCTCGTCCTGGGCGATGTCTACCAGGTGCAGCAGCAGCCGCGTTCGCGTCAGGTGCCGCAGGAACTGGTGGCCCAGCCCCGCGCCCTCGGCGGCGCCCTCGATCAGCCCGGGAATGTCGGCGATGACGAAGCTCGCGTCGTGCGCCACGCGCACGACGCCGAGCGAGGGGTCGAGCGTCGTGAACGGGTAGTCTGCGACCTTGGGGCGTGCGCTGGACACCGCCCGGATGAACGTGGACTTGCCCGCGTTCGGCAGCCCGAGCAGACCCACGTCCGCGAGCACGCGCAGTTCGAGCGTGAGCGCGCGGCTCTCGCCCGGCTCCCCGCGCGTGAACTGCCGCGGGGCACGATTGGTGCTCGACTTGAAGTGGAGGTTGCCCAAGCCCCCCCGCCCGCCGCGGGCGAGCAAGGCACGATCGCCGTCGCGCAGGAAGTCGGCGAGCGGCTCGCCCGACTGGGCGTCGCGCACGATCGTGCCGACCGGAACGCGCAGCTCGATGTCCAGCCCGGAACGGCCGTTCTTGTCGGATCCGCCGCCCGCCGCGCCGTTCTCGGCGCGATGCAGCCGCGCGTAGCGGTAGTCGATGAGCGTGTTCAGGTTGCGGTCGGCCACGGCCCACACGCTGCCGCCGCGGCCGCCGTCTCCCCCGCTCGGCCCGCCGCGCGGGACGTACTTCTCGCGCCGGAAGGCGGCGCTGCCGTCGCCGCCCTTGCCCGCATGCACCTCGATCTTCGCTTCGTCGATGAATTTCATGACCCAGAAACTAAAAAGCCCTATCGCTTCCGATAGGGCTTCGCGTCCTCAGGCAGCGGCCGTCAGGCCGGAACCACGCTGACGATCTTCCTGCCCCCGTCGCCCTTCGCCGCGTACTGCACCGTGCCGGCAATGCGCGCGTAGAGCGTATGGTCGCGCCCCACGCCGACGTTCGGTCCGGGGCGCACCACCGTTCCGCGCTGCCGGACGAGGATCTGCCCGGCGCTGACGCGCTCGCCGCCGTACGTCTTCACGCCGAGGCGCTTGGCCTGCGAATCGCGGCCGTTGCGGGAACTGCCGCCTGCTTTCTTGTGTGCCATGTCCCTTGCTCCGTACTCAAGCGCCGGCGACGATGTCGTCGATCCGGACTTCGGTGTAGTTCTGGCGGTGTCCCTGCGTTTTCTGGTAATGCTTGCGGCGCCGCAGCTTGAAAATCTTGACCTTCTCGCCGCGGCCGTGGCCGAGCACCGTCGCCTTGACCTTGGCCCCCGCAACGAGCGGCGCGCCAACGCGCACGCCGTCGCCAGCGCCGACCATCAGCACTTCGTCGAAGGAAACGTTCGCGCCAGCCTCGGCGGGCAGCGTCTCAACGCGCACCTGCTCGCCCGCGCGCACGCGATATTGCTTGCCGCCAGTCTTGATGATTGCGTACATGGGTCTCTCGCCGGAAATGACTTGCAAAGACTTGGAATTATAGGAGATTTCCGCCCTTTGCGTCAAAGGCCGGTATGCTACGCTTCGCGGCCGCGCCGCGCCCGACATGACGCAGACCTCCGCCAGCGCCATTCTTGCCCCCGTTGCCGAAGACCTGCAGCGGGTGGACGCGCGGATCCGGACCCGTCTGGATTCCGACGTTCCTCTGGTCCGCCAGGTCGCGGAGCACATTATTGCAGGGGGGGGCAAGCGCCTGCGGCCGGCCCTGCTTCTGCTTAGCGCGGGCGCGCTCGGCTACCGCGGGACGGCCCATCACGAGCTGGCGGCGGTGATCGAGTTCATTCACACGGCGACCCTCCTGCACGACGACGTAGTCGACGAGTCGCAGCTGCGGCGCGGTCAGCGCACCGCGAACGCCGCATTCGGCAATGCGGCGTCCGTCCTGGTCGGCGACTTCCTGTATTCGCGGGCCTTCCAGATGATGGTGGGCGTGGACGACATGCGCGTGATGCGCGTGCTTGCCGACGCCACCAATCAGATCGCCGAGGGCGAGGTGCTGCAGTTGATGAACTGCCACGATCCCGACGTGGACGAGGCGCGCTATCTGGACGTGGTCCGGCGCAAGACGGCGAAGCTCTTCGAAGCGGCGGCTCGGATCGGTGGCATCCTGGGCGGAGCGAATGCCGAGCAGGAGGTGGGGCTGGCGGCGTACGGCATGCACCTGGGGACCGCCTTTCAAGTGGTCGACGACGTGCTCGACTACTCCGGGGCGGCGCAGGAGATCGGCAAGTGCTTGGGGGACGACCTTGCCGAGGGCAAGCCGACGCTACCCCTGATTTACATCATGCAGACCGGCAGCGCGCAGGAGCGGGAGGTCGTGCGCCGCGCGATCCGCGAGGGCGGGCGGGACGACTTTGCCGCGGTGCTGGCGGCCATGCGCGCGACCGGGGCCCTGGAGTACGCGCGGGAGGCCGCGCGACGCGAGATCGGCGTTGCCGTGCAAGCGATCGATGGCCTGCCGCACTCTGCCTGCAGGAATTCTTTGCTAGAATTGGCCGCCTTTTCGGTCACCCGCCGCAGCTAGAGCGCGGCGCGTCGGGGTGTAGCTCAGCCTGGTAGAGTACTGCGTTCGGGACGCAGGTGTCGGAGGTTCAAATCCTCTCACCCCGACCAACCCCACTTTCCTAGAATAGGGTCATGGCACGCCTGATCCTGCTCGCGCTCGCGGTCGCGGCGCTCGTCTGGCTGCTGCGCCGCGCGCTGGGCGGGCGGCCGGCGCAGGCGACCCGGCGGGGCGCTCCGGACGCCGCCAGTCAGGCGGGCGAGCTCGTCGCCTGCGCCCACTGCGGCGTGCACCTGCCCCGCCTCGAGTCTCTCCAGCGCGAGGGCGAGCACTACTGCGGGGAAGAACACGCGCGGCTCGGCCCGCGCCGGTCGTGACGCCGATGCTGGCCTATTCGCCGCTCTTTTCGCGCGAGTACCAGCCGCCGGAGTCCTTCTGGATCTCGCTGCGGTACTTCAACCTGTACCGGATCCTGATCGCGCTACTTTTTCTTGGCGCGACTTACCTCGACTTCGAGCACGCCAATTTCGGTGCGCACGACATGCGCCTTTTCCGCGCGGTGTGCGTCGTCTACCTAGTGCTGGGCATCGCCCAGCAGCTCGTGCTGCGAGCCATGCGCGAGCGCTTCAATCTCCAGCTGTCGGTGCATGCGCTCGCCGATATCCTGGTCATCCCGCTGCTCATGTACGCGAGCGGCGGCATTCGCAGCGGCCTCGGGGTGATGCTGCTCATCTCGCTGACCGGCGCGGGGCTGGTGGCGCCCCTGCGCCTGAATTTTCTCTACGCGGCGCTGGCCTCCATTGCAGTCCTTCTCGAGGAAATCTATTGGGTGCTGGCCCTCGACCTGCCTTCGGCGAGCGTGGTGCCCGCCGCGCTGTTGTCGATGGGCTATCTCGTCGCGGCCGGAGCGACCGGCTGGCTGGCGCAGCGATTGGCGGCGAACGAGCGTCTGGCGCGCGAGCGCGGGCGGGCCCTCGCCAACCAGACCCGGGTGAATCAGATGGTGATCGCGGACATGCAGGACGGCGTCCTGATCCTCGACCGGCATGGTGGCATCGTCGAGCACAATCCGCAGGCCATGCGCCTGCTTGGCGCGGGCGCCCTGCGTGGGCAGGCGCTGGCGGACGTGCTGGCGGGGCTGGAGGAGCCCTGGCGCCGCTGGCGGCTGGCGGGCGGGCGTGCGTCGGCGTCCGTCGATCTCGAGGTGCGCGGCAGGGAGGTCCGGCTCCGGCTCCTCGATACCGACACGGAGGACGAGCTCACCGTGGTGTTCGTCGAGGACATGACCCGCTCGCGCGAGCAGGCGCAGCAATTGAAACTGGCGGCGCTCGGCCGTCTCACCGCCAATATCGCGCACGAGATCCGCAATCCGCTGTCGGCCATCAGCCACGCCTCGGAACTCCTCGCGGAGGAACGGCGCGAGGAGGACCGGGGCCGGCTGACGCGCATCATTCAGGACAATACTTTCCGGCTGGAGAGGATGGTGGCGGATGTCCTGCAGCTGAATCGCCGCGATCGGGTCGCCGCGGAACGCATCGGGCTGCAGCCCTGGCTGCGCGCATTTCTCGAGGAGTTCGCGGCCAACGAGTCGATTCCGGCGGATCGCATCGTGGTCGAGTGCCCCGCTGCCGCCTGGCTCGAGTTCGACCGCGAGCACCTGCGCCAGGTGCTGTGGAATCTGCTGCGAAATGCCGTGCGCTACGCGCGCGCCGGGCCCAATGGCGTGCGCCTGGGGGCTCGCGTCTTTGGTGACAAAGTAGAATTGAGCATCATTGACAACGGACCGGGCGTGCCGAAGGCCATCCAGGGGCAGTTGTTCGAGCCCTTCTTCACCACGGACAGCAAGGGCACGGGCCTCGGCCTCTATCTGGCGCGCGAGCTGTCCTCGGCCAACGGCGCCCTGCTCGAGTACGTCGATGGGGGGGCGGGGGCGCATTTCCGGCTGGTATGCCGGGGCGGGGCGTCGGTGTGAGCCGCGCCGAGCGCAAGGCTGTGGCCGCCGCGAGCCAGGTGCTCGTCGTGGACGACGAGCCGGATATCCGTGAGCTGCTGGAGCTCACGCTGGTCAAGATGGGTCTGGGCGTGGTGGCCGTCGGCAGTATCGGCGAGGCGCGCGAGCAGCTCAAGCGCTCGCGCTTCGACCTGTGCCTGACGGACATGCGATTGCCCGACGGCGAGGGCCTGGACCTGGTGCGCCACATCGCGGGCCAGGAAAGGGACGTGCCGGTTGCCGTGATCACCGCCTACGGCAGCGCAGAGAACGCCGTGGCCGCCCTGAAGGCGGGCGCTTTCGACTACGTGTCGAAGCCCGTGGGGCTGGAACAGCTGCGCGCGCTGGTGAAGTCGGCGCTCTCGCTGCCCGAGCAGGGCGCGGCGCCTGCGCGCGACCTGCCGCTGCTCGGCACGAGCACACCGCTGCAGCAGGCGCGCGAGCTCATCTCGAAACTGGCCCGTACCCAGGCCCCGGTGCAGGTCTGCGGCGAGTCGGGAAGCGGCAAGGAGCTTGCGGCGCGGCTGATCCACGGGCAGGGCGCGAGGCGCGAGGGCCCTTTCGTGCCGGTGAATTGCGGCGCGATCCCGGAGTCCCTCATGGAGAGCGAGTTTTTCGGCTACAAGAAGGGTGCGTTCACGGGCGCGGAGCAGGATCGCGACGGTTTCTTCCAGGCGGCCAGCGGCGGCACGCTCTTTCTGGACGAGGTCGCGGACCTTCCGCTCGCCATGCAGGTGAAGCTGCTGCGCGCAATTCAGGAGAAGCGAGTCCGCAAGGTGGGCGCCACGCAGGAAGAGCCGGTGGATGTGCGCATCATCAGCGCCACGCACCAGGAACTCGCGCGCCTGGTGGAGGCCGGGCGCTTCCGGCAGGACCTCTACTACCGGCTCAACGTCATCGAGCTGAAGATGCCGCCGCTGCGCGAGTGCCGCGAGGACATTCCGCAGATCGCGGAGAGCATCCTGGCGCGCATTGCCCGCTCGAGCGGCGCCGCTCCGGCGCGCCTGTCCGAGCCAGCGCTCGAGGAACTCGCCCGCTACGACTTTCCCGGCAATATCCGGGAGCTGGAGAACATCCTCGAGCGCGCCACGGCGCTGTCGGCCAGCGGGGTCATCGGGCCCGAGGACCTGATGCTGCGGCCCGCATTGGTGGACGAGCCCGGGGGCCGTCCCGCGGAAGGTGCGCTCGACGTGCCGCTGCCGGAGTATCTCGACCGCGTGGAGCGCGAGGCGATCCTCGGTGCGCTGGCGCGCACGCAGTTCAACCGCACGGCGGCGGCCAAGCTCCTCGGCATCACCTTTCGCACTCTGCGCTACCGGATGCAGCGCCTCGGCATCACCGATGAGCATCGGCCCTGACGGGCGGCTGAGGGGCGCGCGTTTCATCGCCTCGCCCAACTGCGACGCCCGTCCTGCCGGCGCGCGTGCGTCGCTGCTCGTAGTGCATTCCATCAGCATGCCGCCGGGGGTCTACGAGGGCGATGGCGTCGAGCGGCTGTTCACCAACCGACTCGACGCACGCGCGCATCCCTACTTCCGTGACAAAGTGCACATGCGAGTTTCGGCCCATTTCTTCGTGCGCCGCGACGGTGCAGTGCAGCAGTTCGTGCCGGTGCAGCTGCGTGCCTGGCATGCGGGCGCTTCCCGCTGGCGTGCGCAGGACCGCTGCAATGATTGCTCGATCGGCGTGGAGCTCGAGGGACTCGAGGGCGAGCGCTTCGCCCGGGCGCAGTACCGAGCGCTCGCCGCATTGACGCGCGCTCTCCTCTCGAGCCTGCCGCTGCGCGCCTGCGCGGGGCACAGCGACGTCGCGCCGGGCCGCAAGCGCGATCCCGGTGCGCGCTTCGAGTGGTCCGGCCTGCTCGCACGGCTGCTCGAACACTAAATCTAGTAGACGCAGGACTTCCGTACTCAACCCGCTGTGGCCACGCTGCGGCGCGCAAAATTGGCGCGACCGCGCCGGCGCGCGCAGGCCGCTTGCAAAATAAAAATCCCGTGGTACATTGCGGCCACTAGAAATAGTTAGCAATCAGTGTCCCAGCACTAAATATTGTGGTTTTAGTGCAGGTCGTCACGAAACCGCAACGAGGCGGGCGGGGCGGCGGGCAGCAACGCAGTGGAGGAAGGAACATGCAGATCGCGCAAGAGAGTCCCGCAACCAGCCCCGTCGCCGGTGCGACCGTTGCCGACTCCAGTGCCGCGATCCGGAGCACGTACGCCGACTACAAGGTGATCCGGCGCAATGGTGCGGTCGTCGGCTTCGAGCCGGCGAAGATCTCGGTGGCGATGACCAAGGCGTTCCTCGCGGTCAACGGCAGCCAGGGCGCGGCCTCGGCGCGCATACGCGAGCTGGTCGCCAGGCTGACGGAGCAGGTCGTCGGCGCCCTGCAACGGCGCCAGCCGCAGGGCGGCACCGTGCACATCGAGGACATCCAGGACCAGGTGGAACTGGCGCTCATGCGCTCCGGCGAGCACGATGTCGCGCGCGCGTACGTCCTGTACCGCGAGGAGCGGGCGCGCGCCCGTGCGGCCGAGAAGGCCGGTCAGGCGCGCCAGGGCGCCGATGCGGTGCTGCACGTGGTCGACAACGGCGCGCGCCGGCCTCTCGATGTGCCGGGCCTGCGGCGGCTCGTGTCTTCGGCCTGCGAGGGCCTGGAGGGCGCCGCGAAACCGGACGCGATCCTGGAGACCACGCTGCGCGACCTCTATGACGGCGTGCCGATGGAGGAGGTGCGCAAGTCCGCGGTGCTCGCCGCCCGCGCGCTGATCGAGAAGGACCCCGCCTACAGCTATGTCACGGCGCGCCTGCTGCTCAACACCATCCGCCTCGAAGTCCTGGGCGAGGAGGTGGCGCACGCCGACATGGCATCCCGCTACGCGGCCTACTTTCCCGAGTTCGTGCGGCGCGGCATCCAGGCCGAGCTCCTCGACCCGGAGCTCGCGAGTTTCGATCTCGATCGGATCGGACGGGCCCTGAAGGCCGAACGCGACCTCAAGTTCGGGTACCTGGGGCTCCAGACCCTCTACGACCGGTACTTCCTGCACGTGCGTGGGCGGCGCATCGAGCTGCCGCAGGCCTTCTTCATGCGCGTGGCCATGGGGCTCGCGCTGAACGAGAAGGACCGCGAGGCGCGCGCCATCGAGTTCTACGATGTGCTGTCCACGTTCGACTTCATGAGCTCGACGCCGACGCTGTTCAACTCCGGCACGCAGCGCTCGCAGCTCTCGTCGTGCTACCTGACGACGGTCGCCGACGACCTCACCGGTATCTACGACGCCATCAAGGAGAATGCGCTGCTCGCGAAGTACGCCGGCGGCCTGGGCAACGACTGGACGCCCGTGCGCGCTCTCGGCTCGCACATCAAAGGCACGAACGGCAAGTCGCAGGGCGTGGTGCCGTTCCTGAAGGTGGTGAACGACACGGCGGTCGCGGTGAACCAGGGCGGCAAGAGGAAGGGCGCGGTGTGCTCCTACCTCGAGACCTGGCATCTGGACATCGAGGAGTTCCTCGAGCTGCGCAAGAACACCGGCGACGACCGACGTCGCACCCACGACATGAACACGGCCAGCTGGATCCCGGACCTGTTCATGAAGCGCGTGGCGGAGAACGCCGACTGGACGCTGTTCAGCCCCTCGGACGCGCCGGAACTGCACGACAAGGTGGGCAAGGCTTTCGAGGAAGCCTACCTGCGCTACGAGGACAAGGTGGCGCGCGGAGAGCTCAAGCTCTACAAGCGCCTGCCGGCGGTGCAGCTGTGGCGCAAGATGCTCTCGATGCTTTTCGAGACCGGCCACCCCTGGATCACGTTCAAGGATCCCTGCAACCTGCGCAGCCCCCAGCAGCACGTCGGCGTGGTGCACAGCTCCAATCTGTGCACCGAGATCACGCTCAACACGTCCGGCGACGAAATCGCGGTGTGCAACCTCGGTTCCGTCAACCTGGTGGCGCACATGACGGCCGGCGGGCTCGATTTCGAGAAGCTCAAGCGCACCATTCGTACCGCGATGCGCATGCTGGACAACGTCATCGACATCAACTATTACGCGGTCGACAAGGCCAAGAACTCCAATCTGCGCCATCGCCCGGTGGGGCTGGGCATCATGGGGTTCCAGGACTGCCTGCACCTGATGCGCGTTCCCTACGCCTCGCCCGAGGCCGTGGAGTTTGCCGACCGGTCCATGGAGATGGTGGCTTACTGCGCCTACTGGGCCTCCACGGAGCTTGCCGAGGAGCGCGGCCGCTACAGTTCCTTTCCCGGCTCCCTGTGGGATCGCGGCATCCTGCCGCAGGATTCGCTCGACCTGCTGGCAGCCGAGCGCGGCGGGTACGTGGAGGTGGATCGTTCCGCAGCCCTTGACTGGGAGCCGCTGCGCGAGCGAATCCGGCGGCACGGCATGCGCAACTCGAACTGTCTGGCGATCGCGCCGACCGCCACCATCGCGAACATCGTGGGTGTCTCGGCCTCCATCGAGCCGACCTACCAGAACCTTTACGTGAAGTCGAACCTGTCGGGCGAGTTCACGGTGGTCAACGACCACCTGGTGGCGGATCTGAAGCGCGCAGGGCTCTGGGACGAGGTGATGATCGCCGACCTGAAGTACTTCGACGGCAACCTCGCGCGGGTGGACCGCGCGCCCGCCGAGCTGCGCCGGCTGTACGCCACGGCCTTCGAGGTCGAGCCGAAATGGCTGGTCGAGGCGGGCGCGCGGCGCCAGAAGTGGATCGACCAGTCGCAATCGCTCAACATCTACATGGCGGGCGCATCGGGCAAGAAGCTCGACGAAACCTACAAGCTCGCCTGGATACGCGGGCTGAAGACCACCTACTACCTGCGCTCGATGGGAGCTACGCACGCCGAGAAGTCCACGTCGAAGGCGGGGCAGCTGAACGCGGTTCCTTCCGACGGTGGCATCGGCACCGCCCCGGCCGATGAGCCGAAATTCTGCGCCATCGACAACCCCGAGTGCGAGGCCTGCCAGTAATGCTGAAGCTCGATCCCGGCGCCGGCTTTGTCCCGTCCGCGCCCGCCAAAGAGGAGCGCTTTGCCGCCGGCAATGCGTTCCGGCGTATCACGGTCGAGGACAAGCGCATCATCAATTCCAAGGCCGACGTCAACCAACTGGTTCCCTTCAAGTACAAGTGGGCCTGGGAGAAGTACCTCGCGGCCTGTGCGAATCACTGGATGCCGCAGGAAATCAACATGAGCCGCGACATCGCCCTGTGGAAGGATCCCAACGGGCTGACGGCCGACGAGCGGCGCATCGTGGTGCGCAACCTCGGATTCTTCGTCACGGCGGACTCGCTCGCGGCGAACAACATCGTGCTCGGCACCTACCGCCACATCACGGCGCCCGAGTGCCGCCAGTACCTCCTGCGCCAGGCGTTCGAGGAGGCGATCCACACGCATGCCTACCAGTACATCGTGGAGAGCCTCGACCTGGACGAAGGCGAGGTTTTCAACGCCTACCACGAGGTCGGGTCGATCCGGGACAAGGACGAGTTCCTGGTCCCGTTCATCGATACGCTGACCGATGCCGCCTTCCGTACCGGCACGCCCGAGGCCGACCAGCAGCTCTTGAAGAGCCTGATCGTTTTCTCGTGCCTGATGGAGGGCCTGTTCTTCTATGTCGGCTTCGCGCAGATCCTCGCGCTCGGGCGTCAGAACAAGATGACCGGCTCGGCCGAGCAGTACATGTATATCCTGCGCGACGAGTCGATGCACTGCAATTTCGGCATCGACCTCGTCAATCAGATCAAGCTCGAGAATCCGCACCTGTGGACCCCGCGCTTTCGCGACGAGCTGCAGGAGCTGTTCCGCAAGGCCGTCGAGCTCGAGTACCGGTACGCGGAGGACACCATGCCGCGCGGGGTGCTGGGGCTCAACGCGCCGATGTTCAAGGAGTACCTGCGCTACATCGCCAACCGGCGCTGCCAGCAGATCGGGCTCGATACGCTCTATCCGGGGGCGACCAACCCCTTCCCGTGGATGAGCGAGATGATCGACCTGAAGAAGGAGCGCAATTTCTTCGAGACGCGCGTCATCGAGTACCAGACCGGCGGCGCGTTGAGCTGGGACTGATGATGCGAGAGGAAAGGCCCCCAATGCGCCGTGTGACCGCCTGCAAGGTGGAGGACGACTACAAGCTCTGGCTGCGCTTCGACGACGGGCTGGAGGGCAGCGTCTTCCTGGGCAATCTGCTCGAGATCGGCGCGTTCAAGCTGTGGCGCGACGTGCGCGAGTTCGAGAAAGTGAGCGTGGATCCGGAGACGGCCACCGTCACCTGGGAAGGCGGGATCCGGCTCGACCCCGACATCCTGTACCAGGACGTGGCGGCGAGAGGTGCACGCTGATGCGCAGGTGCGAGGAATTCAGTCCGCGCCGGGGAAGCGATTTCCCGGCGCGGTTGAATAGTCCGGCCAGGGATGGCCGGGCTCCTTTTGTCCAACTACCAGTAAGGAGCTAGTCATGGCGAAGAAAAAAGCCAAAAAAGGCGGCAAGAAAAAGAAGAAGAAGAAATCATCAAAGAAAAAGAAGAAGTCAGCAGCTAAGAAGTCATCCAAGAAGAAGGCAGCGGGCCGGAAGCGAAAAACCGCCAAGAAAAAAAAGGCGAAGCCCGTTAAACCTAAGGCCAGCTCTGCGGGAAAGATGACGGCGGTCGTATCGCCGGCGTCCTCCGCCGCGACTCCCGGCGCGCGAACCGCGCTGAATCCGGCGGCCGCTTGGCCGTTTCCAACCGGCTCCCGGCCGTAACCGGGTACCGAGCGGGAATGTGGCAGGGGGCGAAAGCCCCCTGCCAGGCCCTCGAAGCTCAGCGGACCGCCTTGGTCGTTCGGGCGCAACTGAAAGGCTGAGGCCGGTCCGCGAGGCTTCCCTGCAACCCTGGCGGGGATGCCGCCAGCTCTCCATCACAGGGGCCTCAATTCTAGCGGCCCCCCGGCAAGCCTGGCGTATCTGGTTCAAAGATCCGTCCGGCGGATACTGCGCTGCCGCAGTATCGTCGCTATGACTTTAGTAATACATTGATATTGATAAACAAAAATACAAAACTCCCGTAATGCTGCAGCGCAATAGCGTGAGAAAATACCGACATTGAAGGCGCTTGGCCGGTGTGCCTTTCCGGCCGGGTCTGGGGGACCACGACATGGATGCAACGACTTACCTGGGCGGATTGTTCAGACTGATGCGAGCCGTTCTCGCGCTGACGGGTCTCGTGACGGTGACCGCCGTCGCCTGGCCGCTGGCGCGGGAGGGGCTTCTGCAGCACGCGACGACCTTGGCCGCGGCCGCAGAAAGGCCCGAAACGACCGCCGTGGCAATCGCCGCGACTTCGCTTGAGCAGGTCGCCGCGCGCCAAACGGCCGAGGGCGGCGACGAGCTGACGCCGGAGCAGGGCGCGATTGCCCGGTTTATCGCGCGCCGCTACCGGGTTGCCGAGCAGGCGAGCGGGGCTTTCGTGCGCGCCGCCTACGACGCCGGCGCCCAGCTGTCGCTCGATCCGCTGCTGATCCTCGCGGTCATGGCGATCGAGTCGGGGTACAACCCCGTGGCGCGCAGCTCCATGGGCGCCCTGGGTCTCATGCAGGTGATTCCGCGCTACCACCCGGAGAAGCTCGAGGATCACGGCGGCGGCGAGGAGGCCCTGCTCGATCCCGCGATCAACATCCGCGTGGGTGCGCTCGTCCTGCACGAGTACCTGCGCCGCTTCCGCGAGCTGGAGCCGGCGCTGCAAAAGTACGCGGGCGCGTTCCACGAGCCTACAGCGCAGTACGCCAGCAAGGTACTGGCGGAAAAGGCGCGCCTGCAGCGCGTCCGCACGCGGACGGGGCAAGAGGCCTGAGTCGCCGCTAGCGCCGGCGGCGCGCCGCGCAATAGCGGGCGATGCGCGCCGCGCCCTCCTCGAGCTCGGCCAGGCCGCGCGTATAGGCGAAGCGCACGGCGCTGGCCGTGCCGTGCGAACCGAAGTCGAGCCCGGGCGTGGCTGCCACCCCCGCCTCCTCGAGCAGCCCGAGCGCGAAGCGGCGCGCATCGGCCTCGAAGGCGCTGCAGTCCGCGTAGACGTAGAACGCGCCGGCCGGCCGGGCGGGAACCGATAGCCCCGCGCGCTCGAGCGCCGGCAGCAGGAAGTCGCGGCGGCGGCCGAATTCCGCCCTGCGCGCCACCAGGACCTCGAGCGTCTCGGGCGCGAAGGCTTCGAGCGCGGCATGCTGCGCCGCGCTCGGTGCGCAGATGAAGAAGTGCTGCGCGAGCTTCTCGAAGTCCCGCACGCGCGCGGCCGGCAGCACGACCCATCCCAGCCGCCAGCCCGTCATGCAGAAGTACTTGGAGAAGCTGTTTACCAGCAGCACCTCCCCGGGCAGGCCGAGCGCCGTCGCGGGCGGCGCGTCGTAGACCAGCTCCTGGTAGATCTCGTCGGCGATCAGCATGCCGCCGCGCTCCGCCACGAAGGCGGCAATGCGCTCGAGCTCCGCGGGGTCGGCGACGGTGCCCGTCGGATTGGAAGGCGAGCCGAGCACGAGTCCCTTGGTGCGCGGGCCCCAGGCCGAGCGCACCTGCTCGAGCGTGGGCTGGAACGCGGCGCGCGCCGACAGCTCGAGCGGACGGGGAACGCCTTCGAACGCGCGCACGAAGTGCCGGTATGCGGGGTAGCCGGGGTCGGGGACCAGGATCTCGTCGCCGGGGTCCACGTACATCGCCAGCGCTAGCAGCAGCCCCCCCGAGGCGCCGGCGGTAACCACCACGCGCGCGGGGTCGAGCGGCCGGGCAAAGCGCCGTGCGTAGTGGGCGGCGATCGCTTCGCGCAGCCGCGGCAAGCCGAGCGCCGCGGTGTACGCAGTCGCGCCGTCGCGCAGCGCGCGCACGCCGGCCTCCACCACGGCCGCGGGCGCCGTAAAGTCGGGCTCGCCGATCTCCAGGTGCACCACGCTGCGTCCCGCGGCCTCGAGCGCGTGCGCGCGCGCGAGCACGTCCATCACGTGGAAGGGCTCGATCTCGGCGGCGCGACGCGCCGCCAGCATGCGTGATTCGCTCATCGTGCGCGCGGGCCGGGAGGGCCGATTATAAGGAGACGTTGCTATAATTTTTCCTTGCGGTCTCGAGGAGGACGATGTGGACGAGCAGCTGAAGACGAACGCCCTCGAGTATCACAGCCTGCCCCGTCCCGGTAAGATCTCGATCCTTCCCACCAAGCAGCTCGTCAACCAGCGCGACCTCGCGCTCGCCTATTCGCCCGGCGTCGCGGCGGCCTGCGAGGAGATCCTGCGCGATCCGTCGCAGGCAGTGCGCTACACCTCGCGCGCCAACCTCATCGCGGTGGTCACCAACGGCACCGCCGTGCTCGGCCTCGGCGCCATCGGCCCGCTCGCGGCCAAGCCGGTGATGGAAGGCAAGAGCGTGCTGTTCAAGAAGTTCGCCGGCATCGACTGCTTCGACATCGAGCTGGACGAGCGCGACCCCGACAAGCTCGTGGACATCATCGCCAGCCTCGAGCCGACCTTCGGCGGCATCAATCTCGAGGACATCAAGGCGCCGGAGTGCTTCATCATCGAGAGGAAGCTCCGCGCGCGCATGAAGATCCCGGTGTTCCATGACGACCAGCACGGCACCGCGATCACGGTCGGCGCGGCGGTGCTGAACGGGCTGCGCGTGGTCGGCAAGGACATCGCGCAGGTGCGGCTGGTGACCTCCGGGGCCGGCGCGGCGGCGCTCGCCTGCCTGGATCTCCTCGTGAAGATGGGGCTGCCCCCGGAGCACATCACCGTCACCGACATCCACGGCGTCGTCTACAAGGGCCGCAAGGAGGAGATGGACGCGGACAAGGCGCGCTACGCGCGCGAGACGAAGGCGCGCACGCTCGACGAGGTCATCGGCGGCGCGGACGTGTTCCTCGGGCTCTCGGCCGGCGGGGTGCTCAAGGCGGCCATGGTGAAGAAGATGGCCGAGCGGCCGCTCATCCTCGCGCTCGCCAACCCCGAGCCCGAGATCCGACCCGAGCTCGCGCGCGAGGCGCGCCCGGACTGCGTGATCGCCACGGGGCGCTCGGACTACCCGAACCAGGTGAACAACGTCCTGTGCTTTCCGTTCGTCTTCCGCGGCGCCCTCGACGTGGGCGCGACCACCATCACCACGGAGATGGAGCTCGCCGCGGTGCACGCGATCGCCGACCTCGCGCAGGCCGAGACCTCCGAGCAGGTGGCGCTCGCCTACGGCATCGAGTCGATCAGCTTCGGGCCGGAGTACCTGATCCCGCGGCCTTTCGATCCGCGCCTGATCGCGCGCGTGGCGCCCGCCGTGGCGCAGGCGGCGATGGACTCCGGGGTGGCCACGCGGCCGATCGAGGACCTGGCCGCCTACCGCGAGTCGCTCGCGCAGTTCGTCTACCACTCGGGCCTCATCATGAAGCCGCTGTTCGCGGCTGCCAAAAGCTCGCCCAAGCGCATCGTGTACGCCGAGGGCGAGGACGAGCGCGTGCTGCGCGCCGTGCAGATCGTGGTCGACGAGGGTCTCGCGCATCCCACGCTCATCGGCCGGCCGCAGGTGATCGAGCAGCGCATCGCGCGGCTGGGCCTGCGCGTGCGCCCCGGGCGCGAGTTCGACCTGGTCGATCCCGGCGACGACCCGCGCTATCGCGACTACTGGAGCACCTACCACAAGCTGACCGAGAGAAAAGGCGTCTCGCCCGAGTACGCCAAGGTGGAGATGCGACGGCGCAATACCCTGATCGGCGCCATGCTCATGCACAAGGGCGAGGCCGAGGGCATGCTGTGCGGCACCTTCGGCACGCACGCGCTGCACCTGCACTACGTGGACCAGGTGATCGGGCTGCTGCCGGGCATCCGGCACTACGCGGCGATGAACGCGCTCGTCATGCCCAACCGCACTGTGTTCATCTGCGACACCTACGTGACGCCCGACCCCGACGCCGAGCACATCGCCGAGATGACCCTGCTCGCCGCCGACGAGCTGCGCCGCTTCGGCCTGACGCCCAAGGTGGCGCTGCTCTCGGCGTCGAATTTCGGCTCCCTGGAGCTGCCCTCGTCGTCCAAGATGCAGCGTGCGCTCGCCCTGCTGCAGGAGCGCGCGCCGGAGCTCGAGGTGGAGGGCGAGATGCACGGCGACGCTGCGCTCTCGGAGGAGATCCGCCTCAAGGTCTTCCCGGGCTCGCGCCTGCGCGGCCAGGCGAATCTGCTCATCATGCCGACGCTGGACGCCGCCAACATCGCCTTCAACCTGCTGAAGACCGCGGCGGGCGACGGCGTCACCATCGGGCCGATCCTGCTCGGCGCGTCGCGCGCGGTGCACATCCTCACGCCCTCGGCGACCGTGCGGCGCATCGTCAACATGACGGCGCTCACCGTGGTGGACGTGAACGCGCCGCGCGCCGGCATGGAGCAGAGCCTGTTCTAGGCGCCATGGGCCCCGGCGCGAGCTCGAGCAACGTGGCCCCCTTCCCGCAGGCGCGCGCCCGGCCGCGGGCGGGGCTCGTGCTCACCGGGGGCGGCGCGCGCGCCGCCTACCAGGTGGGCGTGCTGAAGGCGGTGCGCGACATCCTCGGCCGACCGGCGCACAACCCCTTTCCCATCGTCTGCGGCACCTCGGCGGGCGCGATCAACGCCGCGGCCCTCGCGGCCTACGCCGACGATTACTCGCGTGCCGTCGGCGGGCTGCTGGAGATCTGGGAGAACATGCGCTGCGAGCACGTCTACCGCACGGATTTCGCGGGCATCGCGCGCAGCGGCGCGCGCTGGCTGCGCGCCCTCATGCTGCTGTCGCGCGAGAATCCCGTCTCGCTGCTCGACAACGCGCCGCTGCGCGAGCTGCTCGCGAACACGCTTCCCTTCGAGCGCATCCAGCCGAACATCGACGCCGGCGCGCTGTACGCCGTGAGCGTGACCGCCTCGGGCTATACGAGCGGCCAGAGCGTGTCCTTCTTCCAGGGCGGCTCGGGGCTGGAGGGCTGGGAGCGCAACCAGAGGATCGGAGCGGCGGTCGTGCTGCAGCCGGAGTTCCTGCTCGCCTCGGCGGCGCTGCCGTTCCTCTTCCCGGCGGTGAAGCTGCACCGCGAGTACTTCGGCGACGGCTCCATGCGCCAGATCGCGCCGGTGAGCCCGGCGCTGCACCTGGGCGCCGACCGCGTGTTCATCGTCGGCACGGGACGTCAGGGCCTCGACCAGGCGCGCGTGCGCTCCAACCTCTATCCTTCGCTCGCGCAGATCGCGGGCCACGCGCTCAACTCAATCTTCCTCGACAGCCTGGCCGTGGACATCGAGCGGCTGGAGCGCATCAACCGCACGGTGAGCGTGATCCCGGAGGAGACGCTGCGCGAGGCGGGCGTGAGCCTGCGGCCCGTCAAGGTGCTGTTCATGACGCCGTCGCAGCCCATCGAGCGCCTCGCGGCGCGCTTCCTGCACGAGCTGCCGCGCGCGGTGCGCTTCGTGCTGCGCCCGACCGGGGCGCTCGCGCGCTCGGGCTCGAACCTGGCGAGCTACCTGCTGTTCGAGTCCTCGTTCTGCAGGGCGCTCATCGACCTCGGCTACCAGGACACGCTGGCGCGCGAGGCCGAGGTGAAGGACTTCTTTCCCGCACGCTGAGGATATCCATGGCAGACTCCAAGGGGCCGCAGGACCCGTTCGAGACCTTCCGCCAGCTCTGGGGACCGCTCGGCGTGCCGGTGCCGGGCATGGCGATGCCGACGCTCGATCCGAAGGAGGTCGACCGGCGCCTCGCCGAGCTGCGCTCCGTCGAGGCCTGGCTGCAGGTGAACCTGAACATGGTGCGCTTCGCCGTGCAGGGCCTGGAACTGCAGCGCTCGGCGCTCCTCGCCATGGGCGCGGGCGCCGAGCCGGGCGCGCCGCCGAGCGCGTTCGCCGAGCTGGCGGCCACCGGCGCCGGGGCGATGATGTGGCCCTGGGCGGCGCTGCAGCAGGCGATGAGCGCCTCGCCGGGAGCGCCGGCCGCGCCGCCCGCGAAGGACGACGACAAGGCACGCAAGACCTGAAGAAACCGAGCAATCTGGAGAGGAGACCGACGCAATGACCAAGGCAGTTCGATTCCACAAGACCGGGGGACCCGAGGTCCTGCAGCTCGACGAGGTGCAGGTGGGCGAGCCGGGGCAGGGCCAGGCGCGCATCCGCCACACGGCGATCGGCGTGAACTTCATCGACACCTATCAGCGCTCGGGGCTGTATGCGATGCAACTGCCGCAGACCGCGGGCAACGAGGGCGCGGGCGTGGTCGAGGCGGTCGGCCCGGGCGTGAGCGGCCTGAAGAAGGGCGACCGCGTTTCCTATACCGGGCAGGTAGGCTCCTACTGTGGCGAGCGCCTGATCGCCGCCGACCGGCTGGTGAAGATCCCCGAGGGCATCAGCGACGAGACCGCCGCCTCGATGATGCTGAAGGGCATGACCGTGCAGTACCTCATCCATCGCACCTACCCGGTGAAGAAGGGCGACACCGTGCTCTGGCACGCCGCCGCCGGCGGCGTGGGCCTCATCGCCTGCCAGTGGCTGAAGGCGATCGGCGCCACCGTCATCGGCACCGTCGGCTCGCCCGAGAAGGCGAAGCTCGCCAAGGCGCACGGCGCCGACCACGTGATCGACTACGGCAAGGAGGACTTCGTCGCCCGGGTGAAGGAGATCACCGGCGGCAAGGGCGTGCCGGTGGTGTACGACTCGGTGGGCAAGAGCACCTGGGAGGGGTCCCTGAACTGCCTGCAGCCGCTCGGCATGTGGGTGACCTTCGGCAACGCCTCGGGCCCGGTGCCGCCGATCAACACCCTGATCCTCGCGCAGAAGGGATCGCTCTTCCTCACGCGGCCGACGCTCGTCACCTACACGGCCTCGCGCGCCGACCTCGAGGCGACCTGGAAGTCGCTCTGCGACGTGGTGCTCTCGGGCAAGGTGAAGATCGAGATCTCGGCGCGCTACAAGCTCGCCGACGCGGCGCAGTGCCACCGCGACCTGGAGGGCCGCAAGACCACGGGCTCGGTGATCCTCGTGCCGTAGGGTGGGCCATCGGCCCGCCGTACGCGCCTGTACGCCAAGCGAAAACGCCGCCCGCGGGCGGCGTTTTCGCTTCCGGACGTGCCGGCCTTCAGATGCCCAGGAGCTTCCTGGCCTTGCCCAGGTGCTCCACGGACTCGGCGTGCCGGCCCGCCTTGTGGGCCGCCTCGCCGTCGGCGCGCAGCTTCTTCACCTCCTGCATCTGCGCCGCGCTCAGCTTCGCCTTGGGCAGGGCCTCGTCGATCGCCTTCATGTCCTTGGGGCAATGAAAGGCAAGGGCGGATGCGCTCGCGAGGGCGAGCGCAGCGCCAATCATGAGTCTTTTCACGGTACCTCCTCGTTCGGGTTGGAATGCCGGGTCGGATTATCATCCCGGGTGCACCGAGAACGCCAGATGACCCTCGAGTATTCCCCATGCGCGCGACGCTGATCCACGACACCCCGGTCGAGCTGGACGCCGTCTGGCTGCGCCGGCGCTTCGCCGCCGGCGGCCGCGTCGAGATGCTCTACGGCGACCAGGGCATCGACGCCGAGCGCGCTGCGGCGCGCCGGCCGGCCTCGGTGCTCGTGCCGATCGTGCAGCGGCCCGAGGCGCTCACGGTCCTCTTCACGCGCCGCACCGCCCACCTGAAGTCCCACTCGGGCCAGATCGCGTTTCCCGGCGGTCGCGCCGAGCCCGGAGACGCGCATGCCGAGGCCACCGCGCTGCGCGAGGCCGAGGAGGAGATCGGCCTCGATCCCGCGCGCGTGGAGCTCCTCGGCCGGCTCTCGGACTACCACACGCGCACCGATTACCGGGTTACCCCCGTGGTGGCGCTGGTGACCTCGCCGCTCGAGCTGCGGCTGGACGCCTGCGAGGTGGAGGAAGCCTTCGAAGTGCCGCTGTCCTTCCTGCTCGACCCGGCCAACCACCTGCGCCACGCGCGCGAGTTCCAGGGCCGGCAGGTGCCTTACTACGCGATACCCTACCGCGACCACTATATCTGGGGCGCGACCGCCGGCATGCTCGTGAACCTGTACCGCTTCCTCGCGCAGGGGCGGCGGGAGGCGGCGTGAGCGCGCTGGCGGTCATCGCCGCGCTGCTGCTCGAGCAATGGCGCCCGCTCGGCGGGAAAAAAGGCTATGGCGAAGCGCTCGCCGCCTGGGCGGGATGGCTGGAGCGCTCGTTCAACGGGGGCGAGCCGCGCCACGGCCTCATCGCCTGGCTGGTCGCGCTCTTGCCGCCGCTCGCCGCGACGCTCGCGCTCTACGCCCTGCTCGCCTGGGCGAGCCCGCTGCTCGCGCTCGCCTTCAACGTGGCCATGCTCTATCTCACCCTGGGCTTTCGCCAGTTCAGCCACTACTTCACCGACCTGCAGCAGGCGGTGCGCGCCGGCGACCTCGAGCGCGCGCGCGAGCTGCTCGCCGCCTGGCGCGGCGAGCCGGCGCAGCACCTCGGCCGCGAGGAAGTGATCCGCCTCGCGATCGAGGAAGCCCTGGTCGCCTCGCACCGCCACGTCTTCGGGGTGCTCTTCTGGTTCGTGCTGCTGCCCGGGCCGAGCGGCGCGGTGCTCTACCGGCTCGCGCAGTACCTGCGCCGGCGCTGGCAACCCCTCGGCGCTTTCGGCGAGTTCGCCGGGCGCGCCGCGCGGCTTCTCGAGTGGCCCGCGGTGCGCCTGACCGCGGCCTCCTTCGCCGTGGTCGGCGACTTCGAGGATGCGGTCTACTGCTGGCGCACGCAGGCCGCGGCCTGGCCCGAGCCCGACGCGGGCGTGGTGCTCGCCGCCGGCGCGGGCGCGCTCGGCGTGCGCCTCGGCATGCCGGTCACGTCGGTGGACGGCGTGGAGGTGCGACCCGAGCTGGGCACGGGCGAGGCGGCCGATGTGCCGTACCTGGACCGTGTCGTAGGGCTCGTGTGGCGCGCGCTCGTGGTCTGGGTGTTCGTGCTGCTGCTCGCCGCCGTGGCGAGCGCGCTCTAGCGCTCGGCGCGGCGCGGCGCGCCGCAGCGCCAGCACTGGGTGAATTGCGGCTCCAGGTGCTCGCCGCATCCCGCGCAGGTCCAGGCAACGCCGCCCGCGCCCGCGCCCTCGCGCAGCAGGCGCTCGGCGCGCGCGACATCGCGCTCGTCGGCCACCCACACTTCGGCCTGGCACTCCGCGGGCGGCAGCTCGCCCATCGCCGAGGCGAGGCGGTCGTTCCTCACCTCGGCGCGGATCCCCTCGGCGTCCAGGAGGTTCCTCGCGTGGTGCACCGCGATGCGATCGAAGGAGCTGAAGACGCGGCGCACCGCGAGCGGGCGCTACAGCGTGAAAAGCGCGTCGCACTTCGCCGCGCAGATGAAGTCGTTTTCCGACAGCCCGGCGATGGCGTGCGTCCAGTAGGCGACCCGGCACTGGTTGTAGCCGACCGCGAGGTCCGGGTGATGGTCCTCGCGGTGCGAGATCCAGGCGAGCGCATTGACGAAGGCCATGGTCTGGTAATGGTTCGAGAACGCGTAGACCTTGACGAGCTTGCCCTCGAGGATCACCCAGCCCTTGAGGCGCTGGAGCATCGCCTGCGCCTCCTCGGGACCGTAGGGGGCGACGCCGCCCTCGCAGGGCTTGCACTTGCGCGTGGCGAGGTCGCTCATGCCGCCTCCTGGGCCCCGGCCTGCAGGCGCGCGATGCGCCGCGCGGCCGGCGGGTGCGAGTCGTAGAACGCCGAGTGCAGGGGATCCGGCGTGAGCGTCGCCGCATTGTCCTGGTAGAGCTTCACCAGCGCCTTGACCAGCTCCGCGGCGCTCGAGTGCGTGGTCGCGTAGGCGTCGGCCTCGAACTCGTGCCGGCGCGAGTACAGGCTCGTGAGCGGCTGCAGGAAGAAGGTGAACGCCGGCATCACCAGCACGAAGAGGAGCAGCCCCATCGCGGTCGCGGGCTCGCCCGCGTTCAGTCCCGCGTAGAACCAGGGCTCGTCGATCAGGCGCCCCAGGATCCACAGCAGGCCGAGCGAGAGCGCGAAGAGCAGCGCGACCCGCTTCCAGACGTGGTGGCGCCGGTAGTGGCCGAGCTCGTGGGCGAGCACGGCCTCCACCTCGCCGGGCGCGAGGCGCGCGAGCAGGGTGTCGAAGAACACGATGCGCTTCGCGGCGCCCAGGCCGGTGAAGTAGGCGTTGCCGTGCGCCGAGCGGCGCGAGCCGTCCATCACGTACAGGCCGTTCGAGCTGAAGCCGCAGCGCGCGAGCAGCGCCTCGATGCGCCGGGCGAGCGCCGGGTCCTCGAGCGGCGTGAAGCGGTTGAACAGCGGCGCGATGAGCGTCGGGTAGATGAGCAGCACGAGCACGTTGAAGCCCGCCCAGGCGAGCCAGACGGCGAGCCACCACTGCTCGCCGGAGCGCTCCATGAGCCAGAGCACGAGCACGAGGAGCGGCAGGCCGAGCGCCGCGCCGAGCGCGGCGTTGCGCGCCAGGTCGGCAAGATACAGCCGCAGGCTCATGCGATTGAAGCCGAAGCGCGCCTCGACGACGAAGGTGCGGTACAGCGACACGGGGAGCTCGAGCGCCGAGAGCAGCACGGCGACGCTCGCGATGAGCGCGGTGCCGTGGGCGAGCCCCCCGGGCTCGAGCACCGAGGCCCAGCGCGCGTCGATCCAGGCGAGGCCCCCGCCCAGCGTGAGCGCGAGCAGCCACGCCGCCGCGAGCAGCGCCTCGACCATGGCGAGGCGCGTGCGCGCCACCGTGTAGTCGGCGGCCTTCTGGTGGGCCGAGAGCGGCACGTTGCCGGCGAAGGAGGGCGGCACCGCGTCGCGGTGCACGCGCACGTGCGCGATCTGCCGGCGGGCGAGCCACAGGCGCGTGAGCGTCGCGGCCGCGAGCGCGGCGAGGAAGAGCCAGCCGAAGGCGTTCATGTCGCCATGAGAGAATACGCCATGGCCGCGGACCCGAACAACCTCGTGTGGATCGACATGGAGATGAGCGGCCTCGCGCCCGACATCGACCGCATCCTCGAGATCGCGCTCCTGGTCACGAACGCGCAGCTCGACGTGGTCGCGCAGGGCCCGGTGCTCGTCGTGCACCAGCCCGACGAGGTGCTCGCGGCGATGGATTCATGGAACAGGGGCGTGCACGGCAAGTCCGGCCTCGTCGACAAGGTGAAGGCCTCGACGCTCGACGAGGCGGCGGTGGAAGCGCGGATGCTCGCGTTCCTCGCCGAGCACGTGCCCGCGGGCGCCTCGCCCATGTGCGGCAACTCCATCTGCCAGGACCGGCGCTTCCTCGCGCGCTGGATGCCGAAGCTCGAGGCCTGGTTCCACTACCGCAACCTCGACGTCTCGACCCTGAAGGAGCTCGCCCGGCGCTGGAAGCCCGAGATCGCCAAGGGGCTGCAGAAGGAAGGCAAGCACGAGGCCCTCGCCGACATCCTCGACTCCATCGAGGAACTGAAGTACTACCGCCGCACCCTGTTGAGCGTTTAATTAGGGACAGTCCCTAATTAACCTCCACGATGCACTCGATCTCCACGGGGATGCCCATGGGGAGCGAGCCCACGCCGACGGCGGAGCGGGCGTGCTTGCCGGCCTCGCCCAGCACCTCGACGAAGAGGTCGGAGCAGCCGTTGATCACCTTCGGGTGGTCCTCGAACTCGGGCACCGCGTTCACCATGCCGAGGAGCTTCACCACGCGCTTGACGCGATCGAGGCTGCCGAGCTCGGCCTTCATCACCGCGAGCAGGTCCAAGCCCACCGTGCGCGCGTGCTGGTAGGCCTGCTCGGCCGTGTACTCGCGCCCGACCTTGCCGCGGGGACGCTTGCCGTCCACCGCGCGTGGGCCCTTGCCGGCGAGAAAGAGGAGATTGCCCGTGCGCACCGCGTTCACGTAGTTGGCGACCGGCGCCGACACGGTGCCGAGGCCGATGCCAAGCTCCTGCAGGCGCCGCTCGGCGCTCATAGCGGCACCACCTTGCCGGGGTTGAGCAGGTTCTCCGGGTCGAAGGAGCGTTTCAGGTCCTTCATCAGCTCGACGGCTTCGCCCAGCTCCTCGACGAGGTAGGGCTGCTTGCCGATGCCGATGCCGTGCTC
>JBFWWT010000009.1:0-83731 GCA_050246035.1 Burkholderiales bacterium | reverse complement strand
CCGTGCGCGGTGTCGTACTGGAGCAGGTGCGCGTTGGTCTTCGCGTCGCCCAGGTCGTTGATGGCGACGAACTGCAGGTCGTGCTTCCTGCCGCCTTCGTAGTGCGCGCGCAGGATGTTGCGGCCGATGCGGCCGAAGCCGTTGATGGCGATCTTGAGGGTCATGGGATTGCGCTCCTGACTGCTTGCTCGACATGCTCGGCCGTGAAGCCGAAGTGCTTGAACAGCTCGCCCGCCGGCGCCGACTCGCCGAAGCGGTCGATGCCCACCACCGCCCCGTCGGGGCCGACGTACTTGCGCCAGCCGGCGGTGACGCCCGCCTCGACGGCCACGCGCGGCAGCGCCTTCGGCAGCACGGAGTCGCGATAGGCGGCATCCTGGCGGTCGAAGACAGTGGTGGAAGGCATGGAGACCACGCGCACCGGGATGTCGGCCTCGGCGAGGCGCTTCTGCGCTTCCAGCGCGAGCGGCACCTCGGAGCCGGTGGCGATGATCACCGCCTTGGCCCAGGGGGCGTCCGAGAGCACGTAGCCGCCGCGCCGCACCTGGGCGAGCGCCTCCGCGCCGCGCAGCGCGAAGGCGACGTTCTGGCGCGAAAAGAGCAGCGCGCTCGGGCCGTCCCGGCGCTCGAGGGCGCAGGTCCAGGCCACCGCGGCCTCCACCGTGTCGCAGGGTCGCCAGACGTCCATGTTGGGTATGAGTCGCAGACTGGCCGCATGTTCCACCGGCTGGTGCGTGGGGCCGTCCTCCCCGAGCCCGATGGAGTCGTGCGTGAACACGTACACCACGCGCTGGCGCATGAGCGCCGCCATGCGCAGGGCGTTGCGCGCGTAGTCGGAGAAGACGAGGAAGGTGCCGCCGTAGGGGATGAAGCCGCCGTGCAGCGCGACGCCGTTCATGATCGCGCACATGGCGAACTCGCGCACGCCGTAGAACAGGTAGTTGCCGCCCTGCTCCTGCGTGATCACCGAGGAAGCCTTGGCCATGGTGAGGTTCGAGCCCGTCAGGTCGGCCGAGCCGCCGACCAGCTCGGGCAGGAGCGGGACCAGGGTCTCGAGCACGTTCTGCGAGGCCTTGCGCGTGGCGAGCGTCTCGGCTTTCGCGTGCGTCTCGGCGATGAGCGCGTTCACCTTGTCCTCGAAGCCCGCGGGCAGCTCGCCCGACTGGCGGCGCAGGAACTGCGCGGCCTCTTCCGGGAACTGCACCGCATACTGCTCGAAGAGCTTCTTCCACTTGCGCTCGGCGCGCTTGCCCGCGGCGCGCGCGTCCCAGCCGTCGTAGACCGCCTGCGGGATCTCGAACGGCGAGTGCGGCCAGCCGATGGCCGCGCGCGTCGCCGCGATCTCCTCCGCGCCCAGGGGCGCGCCGTGCGCGGCCCCCGTATTCGCCTTCTTCGGCGCGCCCTTGGCGATCACCGTCTTGCAGCAGATCAGGCTCGGCCGGGAGGTCTCGCGCTTCGCCTTGCGGATCGCCCGGTGCACCGCCTCGACGTCGTGGCCGTCCACGTTCGGGATCACCTGCCAGCCGTAGCCGGCGAAGCGCTTGGGCACGTCGTCGGTGTACCAGTTCGCGATGTGACCTTTCTCCGAGTCGATGGAGATGCCGTTGTCGTCGTACACGGCGACCAGCTTGCCGAGGCCGAGCGTGCCGGCGAGCGAGCAGGCTTCGTGCGAGATGCCTTCCATCAGGCAGCCGTCGCCGAGGAACACATAGGTGTGGTGGTCGACGAGCTCGAAGCCGGGGCGGTTGAACTGCGCCGCGAGCAGCTTCTCCGCGAGCGCCATGCCGACGGCGTTCGCCACGCCCTGGCCGAGGGGGCCCGTGGTGGTCTCCACCCCCGGCGTGTGGCCGTGCTCGGGATGGCCCGGCGTCTTCGAGCCGAGCTGGCGGAAGCGCTTGAGCTCCGCCATCGGCAGGTCGTAGCCGGTGAGGTGCAGGAGCCCGTAGAGGAGCATCGAGCCGTGCCCGTTCGAGAGCACGAACCGGTCGCGGTTCGCCCAGGCGGGGTTGGCGGGGTTGTGCCGCAGGTGCCGGTGCCAGAGCGCCACGGCGATCTCGGCCATGCCCATCGGCATGCCGGGGTGCCCGGACTTGGCGGCCTCCACCGCGTCCATCGCCAGCGCGCGCAGTGCGTTGGCGAGGTCGGCGTCGGATGCGGCGGGGGAAGTCATGGCCGGAAAGGCCGCAATTATCTCGGAATCGTGCCGCGCGCGGAAGGCGCGGATCGCAATTTACGCGTAGCGCGCCGCCATTTTCTCCAGCGGCAGCGGCTTGATGCGCGTCGCCTGCCCGGCGCAGCCGAAGGCCTCGAAGCGCGCCTTGCAGAGCGCGCGCGCGGCCTTCGTCGCCTCCTTGAGGAACTTGCGCGGGTCGAACTCCGCGGGATCCTCGGCCATCGCCCGGCGCATGGCGCCCGTCATCGCCAGCCGGATGTCGGTGTCGATGTTCACCTTGCGCACGCCGTGCCGGATGCCCTCGACGATCGCCTCGACCGGCACGCCGTAGGTTTCCGGGATCGCGCCGCCGTGCTCGCGGATGATGCTCAGCCACTCCTGCGGCACCGAGGAAGAGCCGTGCATCACGAGGTGGGTGCCGGGAATGCGTGCGTGGATCTCCTTGATGCGGTCGATCGCCAGCACGTCGCCCGTGGGCTTCTTCGTGAACTTGTACGCGCCGTGCGAAGTGCCGATGGCCACCGCGAGCGCGTCCACTCTGGTCTGCGCGACGAAATCGGCGGCCTGCTCCGGGTCGGTGAGCAGCTGCTCGCGCGTGAGCTTGCCGGCGGCGCCGACGCCGTCCTCCTCGCCCGCCTCGCCGGTCTCGAGCGACCCGAGGCAGCCGAGCTCGCCCTCGACCGAGACGCCGACCGCGTGCGCCATCTCCGCGACCTTGCGCGTCACCTCGACGTTGTAGTCGTAGCTCGCCGGGGTCTTCATGTCCTCCTGCAGCGAGCCGTCCATCATCACGCTCGAGAAACCCGAGCGGATGGAGCTCTGGCACACCGCGGGGCTCGCACCATGGTCCTGGTGCATGACGACGGGAATCTCGGGGTAGGTCTCGAGCGCGCCTTCCACGAGGCGACGCAGGAAGGCCTCGCCCGCGTACTTCCTCGCCCCCGCGGAGGCCTGCAGGATCACCGGGCTCGCGGTCTCCTCGGCGGCCTGCAGGATCGCCTGGATCTGCTCCAGGTTGTTGACGTTGAACGCCGGCACGCCGTAGCCGTTCTCGGCGGCGTGATCGAGCAGTTGCCTCAGGGAAACCAGGGCCATGGGTCCTTTCCTAGCCTTTCTGCAGCGCCAGCTTCCGGCGCTCCATCAGGCGCCAGATCATCGGGGTGAAGATGAGCTGCATCGCGAGGTCCATCTTGCCGCCCGGCGCGACGATGGTGTTCGGCCGCGACATGAACGAGTCGTGCAGCATGGTGAGCAGGTACGGGAAGTCGATGCCGCGCGGGTTGGCGAAGCGGATGACGAGGAAGCTCTCGTCCGCGCTCGGGATGTGGCGCGCGATGAACGGGTTGGAGGTGTCCACCACCGGCACGCGCTGGAAGTTGATGTGCGTCTGCGCGAACTGCGGCACGATGTAGTGCACGTAGTCGGGCATGCGCCGCAGGATGGTCTCGGTCACCGCCTCGGTGGTGTAGCCGCGCGCCGCGCGGTCGCGGTGCAGCTTCTGGATCCACTCCAGGTTGATCACCGGCACGACGCCGATGAGCAGATCCGCGTGCCGCGCCACGTTCACCTTGTCGGTCACCACCGCGCCGTGCAGCCCTTCGTAGAAGAGCAGGTCCGTGTCCGGCTCGATGTCCTGCCACGGGGTGAACGTGCCGGGCGCCTGCCCGAAGGGCGCGGCTTCCTCGGCGTTATGCAGGTACTTGCGCGTGCGGCCGCCGCCGGAGGCGCCGTAGTCGCGGAACAGCGCTTCCAGCTCCTCGAACAGGTTGTTCTCCGGGCCGAAGTGACTGAAGTGCTCGTTGCCACGCGCCAGCTCCTCGGCCATCTTGCGCTTCATCTCCGCGCGGTCGTAGCGGTGGAAGGCGTCGCCCTCGACGAAGGCGGCCTTCACGCCCTCGCGGCGGAAGATCTCCTCGAAGGTGCGCATCACCGAGGTGGTGCCGGCCCCGGAGGAGCCGGTGATGGCGATGACCGGGTGCTTCTCGGACACGGCGGCCCCTTGCGCTAGGCGGCGCGGAACAGCCCGCGCGAGCCGAAGAGCGGCGCGTCGAAGGGCTTCTGGTTGTGGTCGCGGTGGTACAGCTCGATGCGTTCCACCTCGCGCTGCGCGCCGAAGACGAAGCCCGTGCGCTGGTGCAGGGCCGCGGGCGCCGTCTCCAGCACCGGCCCGTAGCCGGTGCTCGCGCGCCCGCCCGCCTGCTCGATCACCATGCCGATGGGGTTCGCCTCGTAGAGCAGGCGCAGGCGCCCCTCCCGCCCCTGCTCGCGCTCGTCGCGCGGATAGAGGAACACGCCGCCGCGCATGAGGATGCGGTGCGCCTCGGCCACGAGCGAGGCGATCCAGCGCATGTTGAAGTCCTTGCCGCGCGGGCCGCTCCTGCCCGCGAGGCACTCCTCCACGTAGCGCTTGACCGCGGGCTCCCAGAAACGCGCGTTCGAGGTGTTTATGGCGAACTCGCTCGCCTCCTCCGGCACGCGCATGTCCGGGTGCGTGTAGACGAACTCGCCGATCTCGCGGTCGAGGGTGAAGCCGTGGGTGCCCCGCCCGAAGGTGAGCACGAGCATCGTGGCCGGGCCGTAGATCGCGTAGCCGGCGCACACCTGGCGCGCGCCCGGCTGCAGGAAGGCGCGCTCCTCGTCCCCGGCCATGCCCTCCGGGCAGGCAAGCACCGAGAAGATCGAGCCCACCGGGACGTTGACGTCGATATTCGAGGAGCCGTCCAGCGGATCGAAGGCGAGCAGGTAGCGCCCGCGCGGGTGCTCGTCGGGGATCCGGTACGGGGCCTCGAGCTCCTCGCTCGCCATCCCCGCGAGATGCCCGCCCCATTCGTTCGTGCGCAGGAAGATCTCGTTGGCGAGCACGTCGAGCTTCTGCTGCTCCTCGCCCTGCACGTTCGTCACCCCGGTGCCGCCGTGCACGCGGGCGAGCGCCCCCTTGCCGACGAGATACGCGATGCGCTTGCAGGCGAGGCGAACGTCGTTGACGAGCGCCGTGAAGCCCCCGGTGGCGCCGGGGTGCCGGCGCTGCTCGCCGATGATGTACTCGGTGATCGTGGTCTCAAGCTGAGGCATGGGCTTCCCCCAGGAGTCGCTCGAGCCGCTCGAGCCCGAGCCCCTCGAGCGCGGGCAGGACGAGATCGGCGCCGGAGAAATCCTCCTCGGCGGTCCAGCGCGACGGGGTCACCACCGTGACGAGGCCCGCGGCCTTCGCCGCGCGCAGCCCGTTCAGCGAGTCCTCGAAGGCCACGCAGGCTTCGGCCGGCAGGCGCAGGCTCGCGAGCGCAAGGCGGTAGATGTCGGGCGCGGGCTTCTTCTCGGGCACCTGGTCGCCGCAGGCGACGACGTCGAAGGCGACGCCGGGCGCGCGGCCCAGGTTCGCCTCGAGCAGGGCGCTCACGTTCGCCGAGGTGGTGGTCGAGGCGATGGCGAGCTTCAGGCCCGCCGCGCGCGCCGCGCCGAGCAGCGCGAGCACGCCCTCGCGGAAGGGCCGCTGGCCGCGCACCAGGAGCTCGGTGTAGATGCGCGTCTTGGTCGCGTGGATGCCGGGCACGAGCTGCCGCAGCCGCTCGCGCTCCGCGGCCGGCACGCGCAGCGTGCCGATGTAGTGGCGCAGGCGCTCCTTGCCGCCGGACACGGCGAGCAGCCGCGCGTAGAGCGGCGGGCTCCAGTCCCACCACAGGCCGAGCTCGATGAACGCCGCGTTGAACGCCTGGCGGTGCGTCTCCTCGGTGTCGGCGAGCGTGCCGTCGAGGTCGAAGATCAGGGCTTCGAGCATCGGTTCCCCTCCCGTGCGCCGGCGGCGAACACGCGGCTGGCGCGGATGTCGGCTGCCTCGATGGTCATCAGCTCGCCCGCGGCGAGCGGCGCGCCGCGCCGCTCGAACAGGCGGCTCGCCTGGCGCAACCGCGCGCGGTCGAGCGCGTTGCGCACCGAGCGCGCGTTGGCGAAGTGCGGCTGCGCCTTGCGCAGCGCGATGTACTCGCGCAGCGCCTGCGCCGCGGCATCGCTCAGCCGGTACTGCATGCGCTCGAGCATCAGGCCGGCGATCGCGAACAGCTCCGTCTCCGCGTAGTCAGGGAAGTCGATGTGGTGCGCGATGCGCGAGGCCATGCCGGGGTTGGAGGCGAAGAAGCGCGCCATGCGGTCCTTGTAGCCCGCGAGGATCACGACCAGGTCGTCGCGCTGGTTCTCCATCACCTGCAGCAGGATCTCGATCGCCTCCTGGCCGTAGTCGCGCTCGTTCTCCGGGCGGTAGAGGTAATACGCCTCGTCGATGAAGAGCACCCCGCCCATGGCGCGCTTGAGCACCTCCTTCGTCTTGGGCGCGGTATGGCCGATGTACTGGCCGACGAGGTCGTCGCGGGTTACCGCCACGAGGTGGCCTTTGCGCACGTATCCCAGGCTGTGCAGGATGGAGGCCATCTTCATCGCCACCGTCGTCTTGCCGGTGCCCGGATTGCCGGTGAAGCTCATGTGCAGCGGCGGCGCCTCGGCCTGCAGCCCGATCGAGCGGCGCAGCTTCTCCACCAGGAGCAGCGCGGCGATCTCGCGCACGCGCGTCTTCACCGGCGCGAGCCCCACCAGCTCGCGCTCGAGCGCATCGAGCGCGTCGCGCACGTTCGACTCGCGATACAGCGCGTCGAGGTCGAGCGCGGCGTCCGGCGCGGCGGCGGCGGCACCGCGGCTCAGTAGCGCTCTCCTTCGGGGCGATCGGTCGCGTAGGCGTGCGTCGTGTAGCCGATGCGTCGGCCTTCGCCCTCCGCGCGCACCAGGCCGAAGCCGGGCTCGGTGCGCGGGCGCGCGACGATGAACGACAGGCGCAGGGACTCCCAGCCCTGGGTGGCGTCGAAGGCGTTCAGCTTGACGTAGCGGTTCGGGAAGGTCCTGCGGCAGGCCTCGAGCTCCGCCATCACGCCGGCGGCGTCCCTGAGGTCGAACATCGGATGGCCGTACATCTCCCAGTAGGTGTTGCGCGGATGCGGGTCGTCGGTGTACTCGAGCGACACGGCCCAGCACTGCTTCAGGCAGTACTCGACCTGCGCGCGGATCTGCGCGTCGCTCAGGTCCGGCAGAAACGAGAAGGTCCCCTGCGTCAGTCTCATGGCGTCGTCCTCTAGGCCGCGGTGGGCGTGGGCACGAAATCCGGCGTGTCGGTCGAGGCATAGTCGAAGGTCACCTCGCCCCAGACGTCGAGCGCCGCCTTGAGGGGGGCGCAGTGGCGCGCGGCGTCGACGAGGATCTGCGGGCCCTCGTTCCAGATGTCGCGGCCCTCGTTGCGCGCCAGCACCATCGCCTCCAGGGCGACGCGGTTGGCGGTGGCGCCGGCGGCGATGCCCATCGGGTGGCCGATGGTGCCGCCGCCGAACTGCAGCACGACGTCCTCGCCCAGATAGTGGAGCAGCTGGTGCATCTGCCCGGCGTGGATGCCGCCCGAGGCGACCGGCATCACCTTGCGCAGCCCGCCCCAGTCCTGCTCGAAGAACAGGCCTCTCGGCAGGTCGACCGCGTTGTGCTCCTCGCGCAGCACGTTGTAGAAGCCCTGCACCGAGTTCGGGTCGCCCTCGAGCTTGCCGACCACGGTGCCGGCGTGGATGTGATCGACGCCCGCGAGGCGCATCCACTTCGAGATCACGCGGAACGACACGCCGTGCGACTTCTGGCGCGTATAGGTGCTGTGGCCGGCGCGGTGCAGGTGCAGGATCATGTCGTTGCGCCGCGCCCACTTCGACATCGACTGGATCGCGGTGTAGCCGATCACCAGGTCGATCATGACGATGTTGCTGCCGAGGGCCTTGGCGAACTCGGCGCGCTCGTACATGCCCTCCATGGTCCCCGCGGTCACGTTGAGGTAGTGCCCCTTGACCTCGCCGCTCGCGGCCTGCGCCCGGTTCACCGCCTCCATGCAGGCGAGGAAGCGGTCACGCCAGTGCATGAAAGGCTGCGAGTTGATGTTCTCGTCGTCCTTGGTGAAGTCCAGGCCGCCCTTCAGCGCCTCGTAGACCACGCGGCCGTAGTTCTTGCCGGAGAGGCCCAGCTTGGGCTTCACCGTCGCCCCGAGGAGCGGCCGGCCGAACTTGTCCAGGCGCTCGCGCTCGACGACGATGCCGGTGGGCGGGCCGTCGAAGGTCTTCACGTAGGCCACCGGGATGCGCATGTCCTCCAGGCGCAGCGCCTTGAGCGGCTTGAAGCCGAACACGTTGCCGATGATCGAGGCCGTGAGGTTCGCGATCGAGCCCGGCTCGAACAGGTCCAGGTCGTAGGCGATGTAGGCGAAGTACTGGCCCGGCGCGCCCGGCACGGGCTCCACCTTGTAGGCCTTGGCCCGGTACATGTCGCACGCGGTCAGGCGGTCCGTCCATACCACGGTCCAGGTGGCCGTCGAGGACTCGCCCGCCACGGCGGCCGCCGCTTCCTCCGGATCGACGCCGTCCTGCGGCGTGATGCGGAACAGCGCCAGCACGTCGGTGTCGCGAGGCCGGTAGTCGGGCTCCCAGTAACCCATCTGCGCGTACTTGAGGACGCCCGCCTTGTAGCGCGCGCCCGCCTCGGAAACGGTCTTCATCGATTCCCGCTTGCCCATGCGTCCCCCGTGATGACGGCCTCCTTTGTAGGCTCGCCCGGCTATAAGCACAATTCACAGTTTCTTATCCGTACTATAAGATCTACTTGACAATGTCTCTCAGGCACACCAGCTTGCGGCGCCTGCGCGTGTTCGAGGCCGTGGCGCGCCACCGGTCGTTCTCGCGCGCCGCCGCCGAGCTGCACCTGACGCAGCCGGCCGTGTCCATGCAGGTGCAGCAGCTCGAGGCGGAGATCGGCCTGCCGCTCCTCGAGCAGATGGGTCGGCGCCTGGACGTGACGCCCGCCGGGCGCGAGGTGGTCGCCTGCGCACGCGATCTGCTCGAGCGCCTGCGCGCCGCGGCCGAGTCGCTGGAGGCGCTCAAGGGATCGCGCGCCGGCGAGCTCGCCATCTCGACGGTGAGCACGGCCAAGTACCACGTGCCGAAGCTCCTCGCGGAGTTCCGGCGCGCGCACCCCGAGGTGCGCGTGCGGCTGTCGGTGAGCAACCGCGAGGCCGTCGTGCGCGACCTCGCCGAGAACACCGTGGATCTCGCCGTGATGGGGACGCCGCCGCGCGGCCTCGATACGGCGGCCGTCGCCTTCGCGCGGCACCCGATCGCCATCGTCGCGGCGCCGGGCCACCCGCTCGCCGCGCGCCGGCGCGTGCCCCTCGAGCGCCTGGCGCAGGAGACCTTCATCATCCGCGAGCGCGGATCCGGGACGCGCAATGCGATGGAGCGCTTCTTTGCGAAGCACCGCTTCACCCCGCGCGAGACGATCGAGATGAGCTCCAACGAGACCATCAAGCAGGCGGTGATGGCCGGCATGGGCGTGAGCTTCATCTCCATGCACACGGTGGGCCTCGAGGTGGCCACGCGGCGCCTCGTCGTGCTCAAGGTGGCCGGGACACCCGTGATGCGCGATTGGTACGTCATCCATCGCGAGCGCAAGCGCCTCTCCCCGGTGGCCCAGGCCTTCAAGTCGTTCCTCGTCGAGCGCGGCGCGCGCATGATCGCGCTCGCGCTCGGTGGAAATCCCTAGAATCCGCGCATGACGCCGCTGCCCTTCGACAGCCCCCTCGCCTTCGCGCCGGCCGTCACGCCACCGCCGGCGGCGGCCGAGGCCCCGGCGCTGTGGTTCCTGTTCCGCCAGGACCGGCTCCTGGTCGAGCTCGGCCCCCCGGATCCGCGGCCGAGCGACGACCCGCGGGTGCGCCAGCGGCCCTCCTGGGCACGGCTGCCGTTGCAGAAAAACAACAATACATTGGGGTTCGACCCCGCCAGGGCCCTATATCTAGGGTCTCTGGGGGGCGTGCCTTGCTGGGCAGGGGAGCTCGGGGACGAGAGCGCCCCCGCGGGGCTCGCCTGGGCCGGCCTGCGCAGCCTGTTCTCGGTGCTGGAGGACGCCCATTTCGCGCTCGCCGGACGCGCGCTGCAGCTCCTGCAGTGGGATCGCGACCACCAGTACTGCGGGCGCTGCGGCACGCCGACCGTGGCTCGCGCCGAGGAGCGCGCGCGCCAGTGCCCGGCCTGCGGGCTGTCGGCCTATCCGCGCGTCGCGCCCGCGGTGATGGCGCTGGTGCGCCGCGGCCGCGAGCTCCTTCTCGGGCGCAGCCCGCACTTTCCGCCGGGCATGTACAGCGCGCTCGCGGGCTTTGTCGAGCCCGGCGAGTCGCTCGAGCAGTGCCTGGCGCGCGAGGTCGGGGAAGAAGTCGGCGTGCGCGTCGCCAACTTCGCCTACTTCGCCAGCCAGTCGTGGCCTTTTCCCCACAGCCTGATGATCGCCTTCGTATGCGAGTGGGTGGAGGGCGAGATCCGCGCGCAGGACGGCGAAATCGAGGCCGCCGACTGGTTCGATGTATTGCAATTGCCTAAACTTCCAAGCAAAATCTCGATCGCGCGGCGCCTGATCGACGCGGTTTCTGCGGAGATCCGGCGCCAAATTTCAACCGGCGCTTAGCCCGCATGCGTCAGTGCGGGCGGCCCAAGCGGGGTGTTGCACGAATTGACCGATATTGAGCAACTCGGTTTTTCGCCGCAAGGCGGTAACACGGGGGCGCAGCCTGGAGCAGAACGTGCAGGGTTGCGCCTTCTCGTTTTTCGGGGGGAACGGGCATGAATGGTCTGCATCTGATCGGTGATCTGAGCGGCTGCCGCTGCGAGCCGCGCCTGCTCCTCGACGGCGCGTCCTTCAAGGACAAGTGCCTCGAGCTCGTGCGCGACTCGGGCCTGACGACGATGGACGCGAGCTTCCATCAGTTCGAGGGCTCGGGCTTCACCGGCACCGTCGTGCTCGCCGAGTCGCACCTCGCCATCCACACCTGGCCTGAGAAGCAGGGGCTGACGCTCGACGTCTACGTCTGCAACTACAGCGACGACAACAGCGCGAAGGCGCGCAAGCTCTTCGAGGACATCGTCGCCTACTTCGACCCGGCGGAAGTCGCGCGCCACGAGGTGGAGCGTGGCGGCCACCTGCTGATGGAGCCGCTCAATGACTCCACCGGCTTCTACATCAAGGCGGCGCGCCAGGTCAGCGATCAGCGGACGCCGTTCCAGCGCCTGCAGATCTACGACACGCCGCACTACGGCAAGATCTTCCGTCTCGACGGGTTCAACATGACCTCCGAGAAGGAGGAGTTCGTCTATCACGAGAACCTGATCCACCCCGCCCTCACCGCGCATCCGGCGCCGCGGAAGGTGCTGATCATCGGCGGCGGTGACGGGGGTTCCTCGGAGGAGGCGCTCAAGCACCCCTCTGTCGAGCAGGTGACCATGTGCGAGATCGACCCCGACGTGATCGCGGTCGCGAAGGAGCACTTCCGGGCGGTGCACAACGGGGTGTTCGACAACCCGAAGCTGCGCGTGCTGGTCGGCGACGGCATGAAGTTCGTGCGCGAGACCCAGGAGCGCTTCGACCTCATCGCGCTCGACCTCAACGACCCCATGGGGCCGGCCGAGGCGCTCTATTCGGCGGAGTTCTTCCAGCAGTGCCGCCAGGCGCTCGCCCCCGGGGGCGCGCTGGTCCTGCACATCGGCTCGCCGGTGGCGCGGCCGCAGCGCGTGGAGGAGCTCGCCCAGCGCCTGAACGGCATCTTCCGCATCGTACGGCCGTACACGATGTACATCCCGCTGTACGGCTCGCTATGGGCGATGGCGGTGTGCTCGGACAAGCTCGACCCGAAGGCCTACACGGCCGACGAGATCGACCGGCGCATCGAGCAGAGGAAGATGACCGAGCTGCGCTACTACAACGGCGAGACGCACGAGGGCGTGTTCGCCCTGCCCAACTACGTGCGCGACCTCGTCACGCCCCCGCGCCTCAAGCAGCAGACCCGGGGCCGGCGCCTGGGCGTGGTGCGCGCCGCGGCCAAGTAGCCCCGAGCGGCGGCGCTAGCGCCGCCGCTCGGCGTCCAGCAGCAGCTGCTCGATTGCGCCGTGGCCGTTGGCGCGCGCGATGTCGATCGCGACGTCGCCGCCGGGCGCCTGCTGCTGCGGATCCGCGCCCCGCTCGAGCAGGAGCGCCGCCATCTCCGCGTCTCCCATCATCACCGCCGCCATGAGCGGCGTGAGGCCATTCGTGTCCGGCTTGTCGACCCAGCGGCCGAGGTCGAGGAGCTGCCCCACCGCGCCGCGGTCGCGATAGAGCACCGCAGTCATGACGTCGTTGTACTTCGGGGTCACCGGCGGCGCGCCGAGCGCGCGCAGCTGCTCGACGACCGACGCCGCCGGCCTGGCCGGCGTCCCGGCCGGGGCCTGGGCGAGCGCCGGTCCTGCGGTGGCGAGCGCGATCGCCGCGCCGATCCTGATGGTCCTGCCGATTCCCGTCATAGGTCCCCTCCCCTGTCCCGGCTCAGCCCGTCGCCTTGAGCACGCCGCGCACGACGTCGAACAGCTGATCGATCTCGCCCTTGCCGATGATGAGCGGCGGGGCAAGCGCGATGATATCCGCCGCCACCCGGATGTAGGCGCCCTTCTCGAACGCCCGCACGTGCGCCTCCAGCGCGCGCGCCCCCGGCGCCCCCGGCCGCGGCGCGAGCTCGATGGCGGCGATCAGGCCGATGTTGCGGATGTCGATCACGTTGGGCAGGCCCTTCAGCGCGTGCGCCTGCTCCTCCCAGTAGGGCCAGAGCTCCGCCGCGCGCGTGAGCAGCCCCTCCTCCTCGTACACCTGGAGGGTGGCGAGGCCCGCCGCGCAGGCGAGCGGGTGCGAGGAATAGGTATAGCCGTGCGGCATCTCGATGCCGAGCTCCGGCCCGGTCATGAAAGCCTGGAAGATGCCTTCGCGCATGAACACGGCGCCCATCGGCACGGTGCCATTGGTGATGCCCTTCGCGGTGGTCATCATGTCGGGCAGCACGCCGAAGTGCTGCGCGCCGAAGGGCTTGCCGAGGCGCCCCCAGGCCGTGATCACCTCGTCGAAGATGAGCAGGATGCCGTGCTTGTCGCAGATCGCGCGCAGCCGCTCGAGATAGCCCACCGGCGGCACGAGCACCCCGCCCGAGCAGGCCACCGGCTCGACGATGACCGCCGCGATCGTCGACGGGTCGTGCAGCGCGCACAGGCGCTCCAGGTCGTCGGCGAGCTCGGCGCCGTGCTTCGGCTGGCCGCGCGAGAAGGCGTTCCTTTCCGCGTCGTGCGTGTGGCGGATGTGGTCGACGCCCGCCACCAGGGCGCCGAAGATCTTGCGGTTGCCGACCATGCCGCCCACCGCGGTGCCGCCGAAGTTTACGCCGTGATAGCCGCGCTCGCGGCCGATGAGGCGCACGCGGTGGCCCTCGCCGCGCACGCGGTGATAGGCGAGCGCAAGCTTGAGCGCGGTATCCACCGACTCCGAGCCGGAGTTGGTGAAGAAGATGCGCTTCAGATCGCCCGGCGCCATCGCCGCGAGCTTGTCGGCGAACTCGAAGGCGAGCGGATGGCCCATCTGGAAGGCGGGCGCGAAGTCGAGCTCGGCGACCTGGCGCTGCACCGCCTCGACGATCGGCTTGCGGCAGTGCCCGGCGTTCACGCACCACAGGCCCGAGGTGCCGTCGATCAGCTTGCGGCCGTCCGGCGTGTAGTAGTACATGCCCTCGGCGCGCGCGAGCAGGCGCGGCGCCTTCTTGAACTGCCGGTTCATGCTGAACGGCATGAAGAAGGCAGACTGCTCGAGGGTGGCGGGAAGCGGTACGCGGTCGTTCATGGGTCTTCTCCTACGCGGCGGCGCGGGCGGCGCCCGCGATGCCGGCTTTGCCGAGCGCCGCGCGCAACAGCACGTTGCAGCCCGCGGCGAGGTCCGCGGGCGTGGCGCTCTCGATCTCGTTGTGGCTGATCCCGCCTGCGCAGGGCACGAAGATCATGGCGGTGGGCGCGACGCGCGCGATGTACACGGCGTCGTGTCCGGCGCCGCTCACGATGTCCAGGTGGCCGTAGCCCAGCGCGGCGGCGGCCGCGCGCACGCTCGCGACGAGCCCGGGATCGAACTCGCAGGGCGGGAAGTACGTGTTCTCGCGCAGCTCGATCGACACGCGGCAGTCCCGCTCGATCGCCTGCGCGGCGCGCGCGAGCTCGGCGCACATCGCGTCCAGCGTCGGCACTTTCGCGTTGCGGAAGTCCACCGTGGTGCGCACTTCGCCCGGCACCACGTTGCGCGAGTTGGGCTTCACCTGCATGAAGCCCACGGTGCCGCGCGCGTTGTCCGGAAATGCGTTCGCGATGCGGTTCACCTCGAGCACCAGCCGGCTCGCGCCGAGCAGCGCGTCCTTGCGCAGCGCCATGGGCGTCGGGCCGGCATGCGCGTCCTGCCCGGTCACTGTGACGTCGTACCAGCGCTGCCCGAGCGCGCCCTGCACCACGCCGATGGTCCTGCGCTCGTTCTCGAGCACCGGGCCCTGCTCGATGTGCGCTTCGAAGTACGCGCCCAGGCGGTGCGCGCCGGCCGCGCCCGCGTAGCCGATGCGCGCGAGCGCCTCGCCCACCGAGACGCCGCCGAGGTCGCGTTGCGCGCGCGCGTGCTCGAGCGAAAAGACGTTCGCGAACACGCCGGAGCCCATCATCACCGGGGTAAAGCGCGAGCCCTCCTCGTTGGTCCAGGAGACGACCTCGAGCGGCGCGCGCGTGCGCACGCCCGCGTCGTTCAGCGTGCGCAGCACCTCCAGCCCGGCCATCACGCCGTAGGCGCCGTCGAACTTGCCGCCCGAGGGCTGCGAGTCGAGGTGGCTGCCCATCGCGACCGGTGGCAGGCCCGGGTCCGTGCCGGGGCGGCGCGCGAAGACATTGCCGATCGCGTCCACCTCCACCGCCAGTCCCGCCTCGCGCGCCCACTGCGCGAACAGATCGCGCGCGTGCCGATCCTCGTCGGTGAGCGTCAGGCGCTTCACGCCGCCCTTTGGGGTCGCGCCGATACGCGCGAGCTCCATGAGCGAGCTCCAGAGCCGGTCGGCGTTGATGCGCAGGCTGTCCATGGCGGCGATTGCTGCGGCCAAGCTTACCCCATTACACTTTTCCCATGAATCCTTTCGAGCTCAAGGGAAAAGTCGCGCTCGTGACCGGCGGCAACGGCGGCATCGGCCTGGGCATCGCCCGGGGGCTGCGGGAAGCGGGCGCGGAGATCGCAATCGCGGGCCGCAACGACGCGAAGAACGCCGCGGCCCGGCAGGCGCTCGGCGGCAGGACGATCGGCATCGTCGCCGACGTCAACGATGGCGCCCAGGTCAAGCGCATGGTGGCCGAGACCGTCGCGGCCTTCGGCGGCCTGGACATCCTGGTGGCGAACGCCGGCATCAACATCCGCAAGCCGCCGCAGGACTACTCCATGGAGGAGTGGCACCGCATCGTCGACACGAATCTGTCGAGCGTGTTCGAGTGCTGCCTGGCGGCCTACCCGGAGATGAAGCGCCGCGGCGGCGGCAAGATCGTCACCATCGGCTCGATGACCAGCATCTTCGGCTTCGACGTCGGGCCGGTGTACGCGGCAACCAAGGGCGCGGTGGTGCAGCTCACCAAGAGCCTCGCCGCGGCCTGGGCGAAGGACAACATCCAGGTGAACAGCATCCTGCCCGGGTTCATCGACACCGAGCTCACGCAGGCCGCGCGGCGCAACATCCCGGGCATGCACGAGCGCGTCGTGGGCCGCACGCCCGCGCGGCGCTGGGGCGAGCCCGCGGACCTCGCCGGCACGGCGGTGTTCTTCGCCAGCGGCGCGAGCGACTTCGTCACCGGCACCGCGCTGCCGGTGGACGGCGGCTTCTCCAGCTCGATGTTCTAGGCGCTCAGCCGGGCCAGGCGACGATCTTCTGCTTCTGCTCGCCCAGGCCGCGAATGCCCAGGGTGAGCACGTCGCCGGGCTTCAGCCACACGGGGCTGGGCTTGATGCCCATGCCCACGCCCGGCGGGGTGCCGGTGGTGATGATGTCGCCCGGCAGGAGCGTCATGTACTGGCTGACGTGCGAGACGATCTGGGCGCAGCTGAAGATCATGGTGCGCGTGTTGCCCGACTGCATGCGCTTGCCGTTGAGATCCAGCCACATGTCGAGGTTCTGCGGATCGCCCACCTCGTCGGCGGTCACGAGCCACGGCCCGATGGGCCCCGCGGTGTCGAAGCCCTTGCCCTTGTCCCACTGGCTGGTGGCCAACTGGAAGGCGCGCTCGGATACGTCGTTCACCACGCAGTAGCCGGCGACGTGGCCGAGCGCCTCGTCGACCGACACGTACTGCGCCTTCGTGCCGATCACCACGCCGAGCTCGAGCTCCCAGTCGAGCTTGGTCGAGTGCTTGGGCTGGACGATGTCGTCGCTGGGCCCGCTGATGCAGCTGGTGGCCTTGGAGAAGACGATCGGCTCTGCCGGGATCGGCATGCCCGCCTCCCGGGCGTGGTCGCTGTAGTTCAGCCCGATGGCGACGAACTTGCCGATGCCGACGTAGGGCACGCCGAAGCGGGGGCTGCCCGCGACGAGCGGCAGCGCCTCGGGCTTCACCTTGGCGAGCATCTTCAGGCCGCGCGGCGAGATCTCGTTCGGCCCGATGTTCTGCACCACCTTGGACAGGTCGCGGAGCCTCCCCTGCGCGTCGATCATGCCGGGTTTCTCGAACCCGTTCTTGCCGTAGCGGCACAGCTTCATATCGTCATTCCCCCGTCGATCGAGTACATGTTGCCCGTCGCGAAGAGCGACTCGTCGGAGGCGAGGAACACCAGGATCCCGGTGATGTCCTCGACCGTGCCGAGCCGTCCCATCGGCTGGCGGGCGATGAAGTCCTTCCTGGCCTGCACCGGGTCGGCGAAGGCGTTGATGCGCTCGCCGAGCGACGGCGTATCCACCGTGCCCGGTCCGATGCAATTGCAGCGGATACCCTGCTTCACGTAGTCCGCGGCGATCGCCTTGGTGAGGCCCACGACCGCGGCCTTGGTGGCGCCGTACACGAAGCGGTTCGGCAGCCCCTTCACGCTCGAGGCGATCGAGGACATGTTGATGATCGAGCCCTTGCCCTTGGCGAGCATGCCGGGCAGGAAGGCGCGCGTCACCAGGTACATGGACTTCACGTTGAGGTTGAAGCTGAAGTCCCAGTCCTTCGGCGTGCACTCGAGGATCGTGCCGTGGTGCACGAATCCGGCGCAATTGAACAGGACGTCGATCGCGCCGACCTCGGCCGCGACCTTGGCGATCGCGGCCTCGTCGGTCGCGTCGAGCACGCGCGTGCGGATGCCGTCCCGGCCCTCGAGCTCGGCGAGCGCCCTGGCGTTCACGTCGCTCGCCCATACCTTGGCGCCTTCGCGCGCAAAGGCGAGCGCGGCGCCGCGGCCGATGCCCTGGCCGGCTGCGGTGATCAATGCGGTCTTGCCTGCGAGTCTGCCTGCCACCTGGATCTCCCCGAGCGGGCAGCGATTATAAATGCGGCGGGCGCCGGGGGAACCCCGGCGCCCGTCGCGTGGGACGCTCGTTTCGCTGCGCCACTATTTCTTCAGGTACACCTTGTCCTTCCAGTAGAAGTTGCCCGCGAAGTCGTACGGCGGATACCACGACAGGCGGAACGGCACCACGAGCTCGGCGTACTTGCGCTGGCTGTCGATCACCTTCTTGTAGAAGGGGTCCTTCGCCGCGTACTCGGACTGGATCTTCTCCCACTCGTTCAGGAAGTTGATCAGGATCTCGTCCGGCGTGCGGTGCATCTGCACGCCGCCCGCGATCAGCTCCTTGCAGGCTTCGGCGGTTTCGCGCACGAACTCGGCGTTCCGCTTGGTCACCGCGTAGACGCTCGCCACCTGCATCATCTCGCGCACGTCCGCGCCCAGCTTCTTCCACGTGTTGCCGTTGATCATCAGCTGGCCGCCGGTGACGGGCTCGTGCATGCCGGGCGTGTAGTAGTGCTTGGCCACGTTGTGCAGGCCGAGCTTCTTGTCCTCCGTGCAGTTGATCCACTCCGAGCCCTCGATCACGCCGCGCTCCATCGCCGGCACGATCTCGCCGCCCGGCAGCGTGACCACGGAGACGCCGAGGCGCTTGTAGGTCTCCGCGCCGATGCCGTAGATGCGGTACTTGATGCCCTTCAGATCCTCCAGGCTCTTGATCGGCTTCTTGAACCAGCCCAGGCCCTGCGGGTAGTCGGTCGGCACCGGGAAGCTCACCAGGTTCAGCTTGATGACATCGCGGTAGAACTCCTCCAGCAGCTTCATGCCGCCGCCGTCGTAGTACCAGCCGAAGTAGTCCACCCCGTCCATGCCGAAGAGCGGCCCGTGCGAGAGCGGAATGCCGGCGAGGCTCTTGCCGAGGATGTAGCCGAAGGGCGAGGCCCCGACCTCCAGCACGCCGCGCGAGGTGGCGTCGAACACCTCGAACGCCGGCACCACCGCGCCGGCGGGCAGGGTCTCCATCTTCACCTTGCCGCCCGACATCTTCTCGACCGTCTCGCCCCAGGTCTTGAAGACCAGGTGGAAGTTGGACGACGCGGGATGCGACGACTGTCCCTTCAGGACGATCGGCTTCTGGGACCAGGCCGGTCCCGCCGCGGCGACACCGAGCGCCGCCGCGGCGATTGCTGCACGAGCTAGCTTCTGCATATGTCCTCCTCTTGCGGGTGATTCCCTTTCGGGTGAGTGAATGGCGCTAGTTCTTGCCGAAGAGCAGGTCCGGCAGCCACAGCGCCGTCTGCGGGAACAGGAACACGATGGCGAGGCCCACCATCTGCAGCAGCATGAACGCGCCCATGCCGCGGTAGATCTGGCCGAGCTCCCATTTGGGCGCCACCGCCTTGAGGTAGTAGGCCGCCATCGCCACCGGCGGCGACAGGAACGCCGTCTGCAGGTTGACCGCGACCAGGGTGCAGAACCACACGAGGTCGATCTTCAGCGCCTGGACCACCGGCATGAAGATCGGCAGGAAGATGAACACGATCGCCGGCCACTCGAGCGGCCAGCCGAGCAGGAAGATCAGCGCCATCAGCAGGAGCAGCATCGCGTCCGGCGACACCGGGAGCGCGAGCATCGTCTCCGCCATCATCGTGCTGGTGCCCAGTCGCGTGAACACCGCGCCGTAGACGTTCGAGGCGACCGCCAGGAACAGCACCAGGCTGGAGGTCTCCAGCGTCTTCAGGCAGGCCTCGCGGATCGACTTGAGGCTGAGCCTGCCATACATGACCGTCAGCAGGACCGCGCCCGCCGCGCCCATGGCGGCGGCCTCGGTCGGCGTCGCAAGACCGAAGATGATGCTGCCCAGGGAGCAGAACATGATCGTCGCCATGGGCACGATGCCGGCCAGGAACTCCCAGATGACCTGCCACGCGGAGGTGGCCCACTGGTCGCGCGGCAGCGGGGGCCCGAGCTTCGGGTCCAGGTAGCTGCGCACCATGCAATAGCCGATGTACAAGCCGGCGAGGATGAGGCCCGGCACGATCGCGGCGGCGAACAGCTTGATGATCGACACGCCGACCACGGGGCCCATGACCACGAGCATGACGCTGGGGGGAATCAGGATGCCGAGCGTGCCGCCGGCCGTGATCGCGCCCGCGGACATCTTCGGATCGTAGCCGGCCTTGATCATGGCGGGCGCCGCCATCAGGCCCATCACCGTGACGGAGGCGCCGATGATGCCCGTCGCCGTGGCGAAGAGCGTCGCCGTGAGGAGCACGCCGAGGTAGAGCGAGCCGCGCACCGGCGCGAGGATGAGCTGGAACGACTTGAACAATCGCTCCATGAGACCGGCCTGCTCGAGCACGTGCCCCATGAAGATGAACAGCGGCACCGCGGCGAGCGTCTCCTCCTTCATCAGCCCGATGGTCTGGAACACCATGAGGTAGAACACGGTGTCGCCGAAGCCGATGTAGCCGAACACCACCGACAGGATGATCAGCGTGAAGGCGATCGGGAAGCCGACGAAGATGCCGGCGAGCAGCGCCCCGAGCAGGACGAGGCCGAGGTACTCGTTGCTCACAGCGGCTCGCCCTTCACGGCGGCGTACGCGCTCTTCAGGAACTCCGAGATGCCCTGCACGAAGATCAGCGCGCAGGCGAGCGGGATGGTCGACTTCAGCGGATAGATCGGCGGGCGCCAGGGGCTTGCGTCCGACACCTCGCGGATGTCCCAGGAGTGCAGCGCCTCCTGCAGGCCCATCCAGAAGAAGAGCGCCATGCCGGGGAAGAAGAAGAACAGGTACAGGCTCGCGTCCACGATGCCCTTCGTGCGCGGGCTCCAGTTCATGTAGAAGACGTCGGTGCGGATGTGCCCGCCCTTGAGCAGCGTGTAGGCCGCGCCCAGCATGAAATGCGAGCCGTACAGCATGTAGGAGACGTCGTAGGACCAGATGGTCGCCGCGTGGAAGCCGTAGCGCGCGATCACCTCGTACACCATGGCGAAGACGAGCGGAATGATCATCCAGCAGAAGACCAGCCCGCACCATTCGGCGAAGCGGTCCAGCGCGCGGACGACGAATCTGACCCTGGCTTGCGTCAAGCGCATCTCCTCCCTTGCCGCAGGTCTCCCGTCCCGCGGTCCTCCGGATGCTGCCTTGGCTACCGCGCGCAGGAAATCACACCGGCACGGCGGGCGTCAAGCGGAAACGCGCTGGCGCGGCGCAGCATGGCCCAAGTGGTCTGACCACTTGACCAATTCCCGGCACCCCCACTAGTCTCCTCCGACCATGCGCCTGCAGGCCGTCGAGCCGCGCCGCCTCTATCTGCAGATCGCGGAGCAGCTGCGCAGGCTCATCCGGAAGGGCTCGATCGCGCCGGGCGAGCGCCTGCCCGCCGAGCGCGAGCTCGCGCGACGCCTGGGCGTGTCGCGCCCGAGCCTGCGCGAGGCGCTGATCGCGCTGGAGGTGCAGGGCCTGCTCGAGGTACGCGTGGGCTCGGGCATCTATGTCGCGCAGCCGCGCGCCAAGCCCGCCGCCCTGCCGCTCGGCGACGACTCCGGGCCCTTCGAGGTCATCCGCGCGCGCTGGATGATCGAGGGCGACTGCGCGGCGCTCGCCGCGCGGCACGGCACCGCCGCCCAGCTGCGCGCGATCCGCAAGGCGCACGCCGAGCTGCAGCGCGAAGCGAAGACGAACCACAATCCGCTCGGCGCGGACCGCGCGTTCCACGTGCGCATCGCGGAGGCGACCGGCAACAGCGCCCTCGTGCTCGTGGTGGAGACGCTGTGGGACCAGCGCGTAGGGCCGCTGTACCGCGCCCTGGAGAAAAAGCTGGAATACCCGGCGATGGCCGGGGACACGCTGCGCGAGCATGCGGCCGTGCTGCGCGCGATCGCCGCTCGCGATCCCGCGGCCGCGCGCGCCGCCATGCATCGCCACATGGACATGACGCGCAAGCGCTACAGCAGGGACTGGAAGGAGGCGTGACGGCAGCGATGAACCAGCTCGATCTCGAAGGCCGCTGCGCCGTGGTGACGGGGGGACGCATCGGCATCGGCGCGGCGATTGCCGAGCGCATGAAGGCCTCCGGCGCGACGGTTCGCGTCTGGGACGTGGGCTCGAAAGACGACCCGGTGGACGTCACCGACCCGACGGCGATCGAGCGCGCGACCGCGCGCGCGCTCGCCGACTTCGGCCGCATCGACATCCTCGTCAACAACGCCGGCGTCGCAGGCATGAACAAGCCCACGGCGGAGTACCCGATCGAGGAGTGGGAGCGGGTCCTGCGCGTGAATCTCACCAGCCAGTTCCTGTGCTGCCGCGCAGTGGCGCCGCACATGGTGAAAGCGGGCTACGGGCGCATCGTCAACATCGCCTCGATCGCCGGCAAGGAGGGCAACCCCAACGCGGTCGCCTACTCGGCCTCCAAGGCGGGCGTGATCGCGCTCACCAAGTCGCTGGGCAAGGAGCTCGCGCAGTCCGGCGTGCTGGTGAACTGCGTGACGCCGGCCGCAGCGAAGACCGCGATCTTCGAGCAGATGACGGAGAGCCACATCCAGTTCATGCTCTCCAAGATTCCAATGGGGCGTTTCGTCACAGTCGAGGAGATCGCGGCGCTCGTCTGCTGGCTGGCCAGCGACGATTGCGCGTTCTCGACGGGAGCGGTGTTCGACATTTCCGGAGGCAGGGCGACCTACTGACATGGCCAAGAAGACCCGCAGGACCATCCCGTTGCGCAGCGTGCAGTGGTTCGGCCGTCAGGACATCTACGGCTTCATCTACCGCAGCTGGACCAAGAACCGCGGCATCCCGCAGGACCAGTTCGACGGCCGGCCCGTGATCGGCATCTGCAACACCTACTCCGAGCTCGTGCCCTGCAACTCGCACTTCCGCACGATCGCCGAGCACGTGAAGGCGGGCGTGCTCGAGGCGGGCGGCTTCCCGCTCGAGTTCCCGGTGATGTCGCTCGGCGAGACTTTGCTCAGGCCCACGGCCATGCTCTACCGCAACCTCGCCAGCATGGACGTGGAGGAGTCGATCCGCGCCAACCCGCTCGACGGCGTGGTGCTCCTCGTGGGCTGCGACAAGACGACGCCGGCGCTCCTCATGGGCGCGGCGAGCGTGGACCTGCCGACCATCGCCGTCTCCGGCGGCCCCATGCTCTCCGGCAAGTATCGCGGCACCGACATCGGCTCGGGCACCAACGTCTGGTCGATGTCGGAGGACCTGCGCGCGGGCAAGATCTCGCTGGAGGAGTTCCACGAGGCCGAGTCCTGCATGCACCGCTCGCACGGGCACTGCATGACCATGGGCACCGCCTCCACCATGGCCTCGATGGTCGAGTCGCTCGGCGTCGGCATGCCCGGCAACGCGGCGATTCCCGCGGTCGATGCGCGCCGCAACGTGCTCGCGCGCATGGCGGGCCGGCGGGCCGTCGAGCTCGTGAGGGAGAAGCTGAGCCTCTCGAAAATCCTCACGCGCCAGGCGTTCGAGAACGCGATCCGCGTGAACGCGGCGATCGGCGGCTCGACCAACGCGGTGATCCATTTGACGGCGATCGCGCGTCGCATCGGCGTGGACCTGAAGCTCGCCGACTGGGATCGCCTCGGGCGCGGCGTGCACACCCTCCTCAACCTCATGCCCTCGGGCAAGTACCTGATGGAGGACTTCTACTACGCGGGCGGGCTGCCCGTGGTGATCCGCGAGCTGGGCGAGAACGGCAAGCTCCACCGGAACGCGCTCACCGTGAACGGCCGCTCGATCTGGGAGAACAGCAAGGACGCGCGCTGCTGGAACCGCGACGTCATCCACACGTTCAGGAAGCCCTTCAAGAAGGACACCGGCATCGCGGTGCTGCGCGGCAACCTCTGCCCGGACGGGGCCATCATCAAGCCTTCCGCGGCAACGCCGAAGCTGCTCAGGCACAAGGCGCGTGCCGTGGTCTTCGAGAACATCGAGGACTTCCACCGGCGCATCGACGATCCGACCCTCGAGGTCGACGCGAAATCGATCCTGGTGCTGAAGAACTGCGGCCCCAAGGGCTACCCCGGGATGGCCGAGGTGGGCAACATGCCGCTGCCGCCCAAGCTCCTGAAGAAGGGGATCACCGACATGGTGAGGATCTCGGACGCGCGCATGAGCGGCACGGCCTACGGCACCGTGGTCCTGCACGTCTCGCCCGAGGCGGCGGCGGGCGGCGCGCTCGCTCTCGTCGAGAACGGGGACTGGATCGAGCTCGACGTGGCCAAACGGCGCCTGCACCTCCTCGTGCCCCCGCGGCAGCTCGCGAAGCGGCGGGCGAAGTGGAAGAAGCCGAAGGCGCCGCTCGCGCGCGGCTACTGGAAGCTCTATTTCGACCACGTGCTGCAGGCGCACGAGGGCGCGGACCTCGATTTCCTCGTCGGCGGGAGCGGCGACTTCGTTCCGCGCGATAATCACTAGCGGATGCTCCAGGCCGCCGACCTCACGATCCGCCTTCACCCCGACGACGACGTCGTCATCGCGCGGGTCGAGATTCCGGCGGGCACGCTCGTGCCGCGCGAGAACGTGCGCGCGGCAGCGCTCATCCCGCCTGGCCACAAGGTCGCGGCCCGCGCCGTAGAGCCGGGCCAGCCCGTGAGGCGCTACAACCAGGTGATCGGCTTCGCGACGAAGGCCATCCGGCCCGGCGATCACGTGCACGTGCACAACCTCGCCATGGGCGAGTTCGAGCGCGACTACGCGTTCTGCGCGGGCGTGAAGCCGGTCGACTACGAGAGTCCGCCCGCGACCTTCCAGGGCATCGTGCGCGCCGACGGCCGCGTGGCGACGCGCAACTACATCGGCATCCTGACGAGCGTGAACTGCTCGGCGACCGTGGCGCGCATGGTCGCTGACCACTTCCGCAATAACCTCGCCGACTACCCCAACGTGGACGGGGTGGTCGCGCTCACGCACAAGACCGGCTGCGGCATGGCCTCCGAGGGCGAGGGCATGGAGCTCCTGCGCCGCACGCTCACCGGCTACGCGCAGCATCCCAACTTCCACGCCGTGGTGAGCATCGGGCTGGGCTGCGAGGCGAACCAGATCGCCACGTGGCTGGGCAGCGCGAAGCTCAAGATCAACGAGAAGCTGCAGGCCTTCACCATCCAGGAAAAGGGCGGCACCACCAAGGCGGTCAAGGACGGCATCGCGCGCGTGAAGGCGCTGCTGCCCGAAGCGAACAAGGCGAAGCGCGAGACCGTGCCCGCGAGCCACCTCATCCTCGGGCTCGAGTGCGGCGGCTCGGACGGCTACTCGGGGATCAGCGCGAACCCCGCGCTCGGCCACGCGGCCGACCTCCTCGTGCGCCACGGCGGCACGCCGATCCTTTCCGAGACGCCGGAGATCTACGGCGCGGAGCACCTGCTCACGCGCCGCGCCGTGAGCCGCGAGGTGGGCGAGAAGCTCCTCGCGCGCATCCGCTGGTGGGAGGACTACACGCAGCGCAACCGGATGGAGATGAACAACAACCCCTCGCCCGGCAACAAGGCGGGCGGCCTCACCACCATCCTGGAGAAGTCGCTCGGCGCCGCGGCGAAAGGTGGCACGACGAACCTCGTCGACGTCTACGAGTTCGCGGAGAAGGTGACCGCGAAGGGCTTCGTCTTCATGGACACGCCGGGCTACGACCCGGTCTCGGTCACCGGCCACGTCGCGGGCGGGGCGAACATCGTGTGCTTTACCACCGGGCGGGGCTCGGTGTTCGGCTGCAAGCCCGCGCCCTCGCTCAAGCTCGCCACCAACAGCCGCCTCTACCGGCACATGGAAGAGGACATGGACGTCAACTGCGGCACGATCGTCGACGGCACCGAGACCGTGGAGCAGGTGGGCGAGCGCATCTTCCAGCTCATCCTCGAGACCGCCTCCGGGAAGAAGACCCAGTCGGAGCTGCTCGGCTTCGGCGAGGACGAGTTCGCGCCTTGGGTCGTCGGCGCGACCATGTGACCGCGGCGGCGCTCGCCGCCCTCGCGCTCGCCGTTTCACCTGCGCTCGCGCAGCGCGAGATGCTCGACAGCGCCGGGCGCTACGTCGTCGTGCCCGAGCGCGTCGGGCGCGTCTACGCCGCGGGGCCGCCCGCCTCCATCCTGGTCTACGCCATCAACCCCGACAAGCTCATCGGCTGGACGCGCGCCATGCGCCCGGACGAGGCGCGCTTCTTTCCCGAGAAGTACGCGAGTCTCCCCGAGCTCGGCCGGCTCACCGGTCGCGGCAACACCGCGAACGTCGAGGTCCTTCTCAAGGCGCGGCCCGACCTCGTCGTGGACGTCGGCGCGACCGCGCCGGTGTTCGTCTCGCTCGCCGACCGCGTGCAGCAGCAGACCGGGCTGCCGTACCTCCTCCTCGACGGGCGCTTCGAGGCCATTCCCGAGACGCTGCGCGCGCTCGGCCACGCCATGGGCGACCAGGCCGCCGCCGAGCGCCTCGCCGAGTACTGCGAGCGCGCGCTCGCCGAGGTGGCCGCGCGCGTCGCGAGCGTGCCGGCGTCCGCGCGCCCGCGCGCCTACTACGCGCGCGGCCCGCACGGCCTCGTCACCGGCCTGGGCGGCTCGATCAACGTCCAGGTCATGGAGTATCTCGGCGCGCGCAACGTCGCCGGCGAGACGCGCGGCGGTCTCGCCACGGTTTCGCTCGAGCAGGTGCTCGCCTGGGATCCGGAGGTGATCTTCACCAACGATCCCAACTTCTACCGCGAGGTGTGGCGCGACGCGCGCTGGGCTGCCGTGGCCGCGGTCCGCACGAAGCGCGTGCACCTCTCGCCGCACCTGCCCTTCGGCTGGTTCGACTTCCCGCCGGGGGCGAATCGCATCGTCGGCCTGTACTGGGCGGGCAAGCTTCTCTACCCCGCGCGCTTCCCCGAGGACCTGCGCGCGACGGCCGCGGAGTTCTACGAGCGCTTCTATCACCGCCGGCCGAGCGAGGCGCAGCTCGATGCGCTCCTCGGCGAGGCGGGGGTCGGTCCGCGATGACGGCGCGCTCGGCCGCCGCCTACGCGCTCGCCACGGCGGGCCTCGCGCTGCTCACGCTCGCTGCGCTCGGGCTCGGCCGGTTTCCGGTGTCCGCGGGCGAGCTCGCGGCGCTGCTCGCCAATCACCTCTTCGGCGCGAGCTACGACATCGCCCCCACGGCCGAGACGGTGGTCCTGCAGGTGCGCGGGCCGCGCATCCTCGCCGCGCTCCTCGTCGGCGGCGCGCTCGCGGCCGCGGGCACGGCGTACCAGGGCATGTTCCGCAATCCGCTCGTCTCGCCCGACATTCTCGGCGTCTCCGCGGGCGCGGCGCTCGGCGCAGTGCTCGGCATCTTCTTCTCGCAGAGCGCCCTCGTCATCCAGCTCGCGGCCTTCGCCGGCGGGCTCGCCGCGGTCGGCCTGGTCTACGCGGTGGGCGCGAGCGTGCGCCGCCACGACCCCATCCTCTCGCTCATCCTCGCGGGCATCGTGCTGGGCACGCTCCTCGGCGCGCTCATCGCGCTCATCAAGTATCTCGCCGATCCCTACAACCAGCTGCCGGCGATCACCTACTGGCTGATGGGCAGTCTCGCCGCGGTGTCGCCGCGCGATCTCGCGCTCGCCGCGCCCTTCGCGCTCGCGGGGCTCGTGCCGCTGTACCTGCTGCGCTGGCGCATGAACCTGCTTTCGCTCGCCGACGACGAGGCGCGCGCGCTGGGCATCTCGGTGGGGCGGCTGCGCCTCGCCGTGGTGTGCGCGGCGACGCTGATGACCGCCTCGGCCGTGGCGATCTCGGGGATCATCGGCTGGGTGGGCCTGCTCATCCCGCACGCGGCGCGCATGCTCGTCGGCCCGGAGTTCTCGCGCCTGCTGCCGCTCGCGATGCTCCTCGGCGCGGCCTTCCTGCTGGCCGTCGACACGCTCGCCCGCACCGTGGCGCCGATCGAGGTGCCGCCGGGGGTGCTCACGGCGCTCGTCGGCACGCCCTTCTTCCTCTGGATCTTCGCCTCCGCGAGGCGCGCGTGGCAGTAATGCTCGAAACACGCGGCCTGGGCTACGGCTATCCCGCGCGCGCGGTGGGGCGCGGGCTCGACCTCGCGCTCGGCGCGGGCGAAGTGCTCTGCGTGCTCGGGCCGAACGGCGGCGGCAAGACGACGCTCTTTCGCACCCTGCTGGGGCTGCTGCCCGCGCAGGCGGGCGAAGTGCGGCTGCAGGGCGCGCCGCTCGCGACGCTGCCGCGCGCCGAGGTCGCGCGGCGCATGGGCTACGTGCCGCAGGGCAGCGCGGCGCAGTTCGCCTTCACGGTGCGCGAGGCGGTGCTCATGGGACGCACGGCGCACGTGGGCCTGTTCGCCGCGCCCGGGTCCGCGGACCGCGCGGCGGCCGAGGAGGCCATCGCGGCGCTCGGCATCGGCGCGCTCGCCGAGCGCGTGGTCACCGAGCTCTCCGGCGGCGAGCGTCAGCTCGCGCTGATCGCGCGCGCGCTCGCGCAGGGGGCGCGCCTGCTCGTGCTCGACGAGCCCACCGCGAGCCTCGACTTCGGCAACCAGGTGCGCGTGCTGCGCGAAATCCGGCGCCTCGCGGCCGAGGGCTACGCCGTGGTCTTCTCCACGCACGACCCGGGGCAGGCCTTCCTCGCCGCGGGCCGCGTGCTGCTCCTCGCGCACGGCGGCGCGTTCCGCCAGGGCACGCCCGACGAGGTCATCACCGCGCCGAACCTGCGCGAGGTCTACGGCGTGGACGTGCGCATCGCGGCGCTCGACGGCGCACGCGCCTGCCTGCCAGTGCTCTAGACGAAGGGGTTGTCGCGCTCGCCGCCGGCGGGCCCGTAGAAGACGACCCAGGCGGCGAAGTCCCCGCTCATGCCTTCGAAGCGGTGCGCCATGCCCGCGGGCACGAAGAGCACGTCTCCCGGTCCCGCCGCCACGCGCTCGGCGCCGCGCACGAACTCCGCGCGCCCGCTCGCCACGACGTACAGCTCGTCGCGCTCGTGCGGCGTCTGCGGGTCGGTGCCGCGCGGCGCGTACCAGCGCACTTCGAGGCTGCCGTTGCGCAGGATCCCGGCCGAGCGCCGTCCTTCGGGAATCGGCGCGGCCTGCGCGTCGCGCGGCGTCGCATGCCAGGGATGCTTCATGCAGAATCCGAGTATGCCGGAAAAGACCGCGCGCGTTGCGCGCTTCTTCGTGGACGCGCCGCTCGCCGTGGGCGATGAGCTGATCCTCCCCGACGAGGCCGCGCACCACGCCGTGCACGTGCTGCGTCTGCGCGCCGGCGGGGACATCATGCTGTTCAACGGGCGTGGCGGCGAGTTCGCCGGGCGCATCGCGGCCGCGGAACGCCGGCGCGTGCGCGTGGCGCTGCTCGAGTACCGCGGGATCGAGCGCGAGTCGCCGCTCGCGGTCACGCTCGTGCAGGGCGTGTCCGCGGGCGAGAAGATGGACTTCACGGTGCAGAAGGCGACCGAGCTCGGCGTCGCCGCGCTGCAGCCGGTGATTGCGGCGCGCTCGCTCGGGCGACTCGCCGGCGAGCGCGCGGCCGCCAGACGCGCGCACTGGCAGCGCGTGGTGATCGCGGCCTGCGAGCAATGCGGCCGCAATCGAGTGCCGGCGGTGCATCCCGTGGTGCCGCTCGCGGAGCACTGCCGCCAGGACGCCCGCGCGGGCTCGCGCCTGCTCCTGTCGCCGCTCGCGGCGCGGGGGCTGCGCGCGGCCAGGATCGAGGCGCCCGTGACGCTCGCGGCCGGGCCCGAGGCCGGGTTCACCGCCGACGAGGAGGCGATGCTGATCGCGGCAGGCTACGAGCCGGTGCGGCTCGGCCCCCGCGTGCTGCGCACCGAGACCGCGGCGCTCGCCGCGCTCGCCGCGCTCAACGCGCTCGCGGGCGATTTCTGAGCCTTGCCTTAGAATCGCCCGCGATGAGCACGCCGCCGTCGCCCGAAGACTTCGTCCGCTGGTTCCGCCAGACCGCGCCCTACCTGCACGCCTTCGGCGGGCGCACCTTCGTCATCGGCTTCGGCGGCGAGCTGATCGCCGAGCGCGTGCGCTTCGCCCAGTTCATCCAGGACGTGAACCTGCTCGCCGCGCTCGACATCCGCCTCGTGCTCGTGCACGGCGCGCGCCCGCAGATCGAGGCCGAGCTGAAGGCGAAAGGCCTGCGCTCGCGCTACGTCAAGGGCGTGCGCGTGACGGATCCGGCGGCCATGACGGCGGTGAAGCACGCTGCGGGCGCGCTGCGCGTGGAGATCGAGGCGCTGCTCTCCCAGGGGCTGCCGAGCTCGCCCATGGCGGGCGCCGAGATCCGCGTCGCCTCCGGCAATTACATCGCCGCGCAGCCGATCGGCGTGCTGGACGGCGTCGACTACCAGTTCACGGGCCTCGTGCGCAAGGTCGACGCCGAGGCGATGCACCGGCGGCTGCAGGCGGGCGAAGTCGTGCTCGTGCCGCACATCGGCTACTCGCCCACCGGCGAGGTGTTCAACCTTTCCTGGGAGGACGTCGCGCAAAACGTGGCCACCGCGCTGCGCGCCGACAAGCTGCTGCTCTTCGTCGACCGCCTGCCCGCCGACCGCAAGGGCGCGGCGATCGGCGAGCTCACGGCGCGCGAGGCCGAGGCGCTGCTCAAGAAGTCCGACCTCGGTCCGAACACCACGCGCGCGCTGCGCCATGCGCTCGACGCGCTGAAGGCCGGCGTGGGCCGCGCGCATCTGCTCTCGCGGCGCACGCCGGGGGCGGCGCTGCTCGAGCTCTTCACCCACTCCGGCGTCGGCACCATGATCACCGCGGAGCCCATGCAGCGCATGCGCGAGGCGAGCATCCAGGACGTCGGCGGCATCCTCGCCCTCATCGAGCCGCTGGAGGCCGACGGCACGCTGGTCAAGCGCGGCCGCGAGCGCCTGGAGCGCGAGATCGCGAACTTCGTCGTCCTGGAGCACGACGGCGCGCTGCTCGGTTGCGCCGCGCTCTATCCGCTACCCGAGAAGAGCGGCGAGCTCGCGTGCCTGGCCGTCGCGCCGGGGGCGCGCGACAGCGGCCTCGGCGAGCAGCTGCTGCGCGCCTGCGAATGGCGCGCGCGGCAGCAGAAGATGCGGCGGCTGTTCGCGCTCACCACGCGCGCCGAGCACTGGTTCCTCGAGCAGGGCTTCAAGCCCGCGGCGCCCTCGGCGCTGCCGCAGGAGCGGCAGGCGCTCTATAATTGGAAGCGCGGCTCCAAGGTGTTCCTCAAGCGGATCTAAGACCCCATGGCGAGAACGGTGAAATGCATCAAGCTCGGCCGCGAGGCCGAGGGGCTCGACTTCCCCCCCTACCCGGGCGAGCTGGGCAAGCGCATCTTCGAGAACGTGTCGAAGGAAGCCTGGCAGCAGTGGATCCGTCACCAGACCATGCTGGTGAACGAGAACCGCCTGAACCTCGCGGACCCGCGCGCGCGCAAGTACCTCGCCGAGCAGATGGAAAAGCACTTCTTCGGCGAGGGCGCCGACATCGCGTCCGGCTACGTGCCGCCGAAACAGTAATTGGGGACGGACCTCAATTAGCATTGGCGGCGGCTGCCGCCAGCGCTAATTGAGGTCCGTCCCCAATTACTGCAGTATTTCCTTCTCCACCTCCTCGATGGAGGTGTGGCGCACGTCGCGGCCTTTGACCATGTAGATCACGTACTCGGCCATGTTCTTCGAGTGGTCGCCGATGCGCTCGATCGCCTTGGCGACGAAGAGGATCTCCAGCGAGCGCGTGATGGTGCGCGGGTCTTCCATCATGAAGGTGATCAGCTGGCGCATGATGGCGCGGAAGGCGTCGTCCACCTCGTGGTCCTGCTTCACGACGCGCATCGCCTCGGTCACGTCGAGGCGCGCGAACGCGTCGAGCGACTGGCGCAGCATGGCGAGCGCCCGGTCGGCCATGTGCGAGAGGTCCAGGCGCGGCAGGTGCTGGCGGCCGGCGGAGTGGATGAGCTTGGCCATGCGCCCGATCTTCTCGGCCTCGTCGCCGATGCGCTCGAGGTCGGTGATGGTCTTGATCACGGTGATGAGCAACCTCAGGTCCACCGCGGCGGGCTGGCGGCGCGCGATGATGTGGCTGCACAGCTCGTCGAGCTCGACCTCCATCGCGTTCACGCGGTGGTCGTCGGCGATCACCTTCTCGATCGCCGGCATGTCGCCATCCGCCAGGGCGTCCATGGCGCGCACGATCTGCTCCTCGACCAGGCCGCCCATCTGCAGCACGCGCGAGCGCACGGCCTCGAGCTCGGCGTCGAATTGCTTGGAGGTATGTTCGGGCATGGTCGGGCAGCCTATCGCCTTGATGTGACAGGGATGTTACGCCGATTCAGCGCCCGGCTCGCCAGGGCAGGGCTTCGCGCATGTCACCCACGCCCCGGGTGACCGTGCCCTCCATGACACGGCCTGCGACACGACCCTCGAAGTAGAGCCCGGCCTCGCGCTCGGTGCCGTGGCCTTCGACGAGCACGAAGCTCAATCGGTCGCCCTGCAGCTTCGCCTCCCAGACGTGCGTCGGCGCGCCGTCGAGCACCGCCGAGGCGCTCACGCCCTGGTAGCGCTGCGCGAACTCGAGCTCCAGCAATCGCGCCCCCGGTCCTTCGCCGATGCGCGCGCTCCAGCGCCCGGCCACGCTCGCCGGCACGATCCACAGCAGCACGTCCTTGCGGATCGCGGTCTGCCGGTCGGGATGCCAGTCGCCCATGCCGGAGGAGTGCGAGACGATGCGCGTGCCCGGAGGCAGCGCGAGCAGCGCCGGGCGCAGCTGCAGGTTGAAGTTGGGCGCGAGATAGAGCGCCACCACCGTTGCCTCGCGCAGGTCGGTCTTGAACAGGTCCTGCTGCAGGAAGCGCACGCGGTCGGTCACGCCCGCGCGCGCGGCGGCGGCGCGCGCCATCGCGACCAGCTCGCCATCGATCTCCACGCCGACGCCGCGCGCGCCGAACTTCGCCGCGGCCGAGATCACCACCCGCCCGTCGCCCGCGCCGAGGTCGTAGACGACGTCCTCCGGGCCGACCTCGGCAAGCCGCAGCATCTCGTCCACCGTGGACATCGGCGACGGAACATAGGGCGCCTCGTACACCGGGCCCGGGTCCTGCGCAGCGGCGAGCCCCGCCCACGCGAGCAGCGCCGCGCACAGCCGGAGCGAGCGGTTCGGCGACAAGCCCTAGGCCTTTGCCTTGAGCGTCCTCACGCCCTCGGGCGCGCCAAGGAGCAGAAGGTCCGCCGCGCGCCGCGCGAACAAGCCGTTCGTCACCGCGCCGGCGATGTTGTTCAGCTCGGCTTCCAGCCTCGGCGGGTCGGTGATGGCGAGGCCGTGGCAGTCGATCACCACGTTGCCGTTGTCGGTGGTGAAGCCCTGGCGCAGCTCCGGATGCCCGCCGAGCCTGCGCAGCTCGCGCCCGACGTGGCTGCGCGCCATCGGGATCACCTCGACGGGCAATGGAAACTTGCCGAGCACAGGCACGAGCTTCGAGGCGTCGCAAATGCACACGAACGTCTTCGCCACCGCCGCGACGATCTTCTCCCGCGTGAGCGCGCCGCCCCCGCCCTTGATCATGTAAAGGTGCTCGGTCACTTCGTCGGCGCCGTCGATGTACACGGGCAGCTCGTCGACCGCGTTCAGGTCGAACACGTGGATGCCGTGCCTCTTCAGCCGTTCCGCGCTTCGCTCGGACGCGGCCACCGCCCCCTCGATGCGCCCCTTCATGCCGGCCAGCGCGTCGATGAAGTGGTCCACCGTCGAGCCCGAACCGACGCCGACGATGGCGTCTTCCACCACGCACTTGAGCGCCGCGCGCGCGACCTGCTTCTTCAGCTCGTCCTGGGTCATTTCTTGCGCCGCGGCAGGAGCTCCGTGCACACGCCCTCGTAGTGCTCCGCGGCCATGCCCAAGGACTCCGACAGCGTCGGATGCGGATGGATGGTCTTGCCGATGTCGGTCGCGTCCGCGCCCATCTCGATGGCGAGGGCAATCTCGCCGATCAGATCGCCCGCGCCCGTGCCGACGATGCCGCCGCCGACGACGCGGTGCGTTTCCTCGTCGAAGAGGAGCTTGGTGAATCCCTCGTCGCGCCCGTTCGCGATCGCTCTTCCCGAGGCGGACCACGGAAACTTCGCCACCCCGATCTTGGTTCCTGACTTCTTCGCCTCGTCCTCGGTCACCCCGACCCAGGCAATCTCGGGATCCGTATAGGCCACCGACGGCACGACGCGCGCGTCGAAGTGCGACTTCATGCCCGCAGCCGCCTCGGCGGCGACGTGGCCTTCGTGCACCGCCTTGTGCGCGAGCATGGGGTTGCCCGCGATGTCGCCGATGGCGTAGATGTGCGCCACGTTGGTGCGCATCTGCGAGTCCACCGGGATGAAGCCGCGCTCGTCCGCCCGGATGCCGGCTTTCTCCGCGCCGATTCGCTTGCCATTGGGCACGCGCCCCACGGACACGAGCACGAGGTCGTAGGTCTTCGGCTCCTGGCCTTCGATTTCCACGCGAACCCCATCCTTGGCGACGGCGGCCTTCGTCGTCTTCGACTTCAGCATCACGCGGTCGAAGCGCTTCGCGTTGAACTTCTGCCAGGCGGCGACCAGGTCCCGGTCGGCGCCCAGCATGAGCCCGTCCATCATCTCCACGACATCGAGGCGCGCGCCGAGCGTCGAGTACACCGTGCCCATCTCCAGGCCGATGATGCCGCCGCCGATGACGAGCATGCGCTTGGGCACCGCCTTCAGCTCCAGCGCGCCGGTGGAATCCACGATGCGCGGATCCTCGGGCAGGAACGGCAGCTTCGCCGCCTGCGAGCCGGCGGCGACGATCGCGCTCTTGAAGCGCACGCTCGCCTTCTCCTTGCCCTCCACGGCGAGCGCGTTCGGGCCGGTGAAGGCGCCCACGCCCTGCACCACCGTGACCTTGCGCATCTTCGCCATCGTGGCGAGGCCGCCCGTGAGCTTGCCCACCACCTTGTCCTTGAACGCGCGCAGCTTCGCGAGGTCCAGCTTCGGCTCCCCGAAGGCGATGCCGTGCGCCTCGAGCGCGCGCGCCGCGTCCATCACGGCAGCGGTGTGCAGCAGCGCCTTCGAGGGAATGCAGCCGACGTTCAGGCACACGCCGCCCAGCGTCGGGTAGCGCTCCACGAGCACCGTCCTCAGGCCGAGGTCCGCGGCGCGGAAGGCGGCCGAGTATCCGCCGGGCCCCGCGCCGAGCACGACGACGTCGCAGTCGAGATCCGCCATCTACAGCAGCGACCGGCGGATGTCCGCGAGCACGCTCGCGAGGTAGGAGGTGAAGCGCGCGCCGGCCGCCCCGTCGATCACGCGGTGATCGTAGGCGAGCGACAGGGGCAGCATCAGGCGCGGCGCGAACTCCTTGCCGTTCCACACCGGCCGCAGCACCGCGCGGGATACGCCGAGGATCGCCACTTCCGGCGCATTGATGATCGGCGTGAACGCCGTGCCGCCGATGCCGCCGAGGCTCGAGATCGAGAACGTGCCGCCCTGCATGTCCCCGGGGCGCAGCTTCTTGTCGCGCGCGGCCTTCGAGATCTCGGAGAGTTCCTTGGCCACGTCGAACACGCCCTTGCGGTCGGCATCGCGCACCACCGGCACCACCAGGCCCTCGGGCGTGTCCACCGCGACGCCGATGTTGTAGTACTTCTTGATCACCAGGCTCTCGCCGCCGCGATCCAGGCTCGCGTTGAACACCGGATGCTGCCGCAGCGCGGTGACGCAGGCCTTGATGAGGAAGGCGAGCATGGTGAGCTTGAATCCCTGCTTCTCCGTCTCCGCCGAGTTCGACTTGCGGAACGCCTCGAGCTCGGTGATGTCGGCCTCGTCGAACTGCGTGACGTGCGGGATCGAGACCCAGTTGCGGTGCAGGTTCGGGCCCGAGAGCTTCTGCAGGCGCGTGAGCGGCTTCGTCTCCACCGGGCCGAACTTGGCGAAGTCCACCTCGGGCCAGGCGGGCAGGTTGAACGGCAGGCCGCCGCCCTTCGCGGCCGGCGCGCCCGCAGGCACCGCCGCGAGCGCCCCTTTCACGAACGCCTGCACGTCGGCGTGCAGGATGCGCCCCTTGTCGCCGCTGCCCTTTACGCGCGCGAGATCGACGCCGAGCTCGCGCGCGAACTTGCGCACCGAAGGGCTCGCGTGAGGCTTGGCCTGCACGGCCTCGCGCGGCTCGGGCGGCACGGGCGGGCGCTGCAGCGGCACGGAGGGCGACGCGGCAGCCGCGGGCGCCTCCTCGCGCTTGGCCTGCGGCGCGGGTGCGGCCGCCGCACCCGCGGACGCCGCATCGAGCACGAGGATCGGCGAGCCCTCGGAGACCTTGTCGCCCACTTTCAGATTGAGCGACGTCACCCTGCCGGCCGCGGGCGAGGGTATCTCCATCGTCGCCTTGTCGGACTCCACGGTGATGAGCGACTGCTCGGCCGTCACGGCATCGCCGGGCTTCACCAGCACCTCGATCACCGACACGTCCTTGAAGTCGCCGATGTCGGGCACTTTCACCGTCATCGGCCCGGCGGCGGCCGGCTCTTGCGGCTCAGGCCTCGCCGGCTCGCGCTTGGCCGGCTCAGGCGTCGGGGCCTCGGCTTTCCTCGGCTCGGCCTTCGCCGGAGCCGCCGCAGGCGCCTCGCCCTCCTCGAGCACGAGGATCGGCGTGCCCTGCGAGACCTTGTCGCCCACCTTGACGCGCATCTCCCGCACCACGCCGGCGCCGGGCGCCGGGATCTCCATGGTCGCCTTGTCGGATTCGACCGTGATGAGCGACTGCTCGGGCGCGATCGCGTCGCCGGCCTTCACCAGCACCTCGATCACCTCGACTTCCTTGAAATCCCCGATGTCCGGGACGCTGACTTCCCTCATACCGTGCTCGGATCCGGCTTGTCGGCATCGATGCCGTACTTCTTGATGGCCTCGGCCACGCGCTTCGCCTTGCCCTCGCCCTGCTCGGCGAGCGCCTGCAGCGCCGCCAGGACGACGAAGTAGCGGTTTACCTCGAAGAAGTGCCGCAGCTTCGCGCGCGAATCCGACCGCCCGTAGCCGTCGGTGCCGAGCACGCGGTAGGCGCGCTCCTTCGGCACGAACGCCCGGATCTGATCGGCGAACGTCTTGACGTAGTCGCTCGCCGCGATCACGGGGCCGGCGGGGCGCTTCGCGAGCATCTGCGCGACGTAGGGCACGCGCGGCTTCGCCTCCGGGTGCAGCAGGTTCCAGCGCTCTGCCGCGAGCCCGTCGCGACGCAGCTCGGTGAAGCTCGTCGCGCTCCAGACGTCGGCGGCCACGCCCCAGTCTTTCTCCAGCAGCTCGGCGGCGGCCTCCACCTCGCGCAGGATGGTGCCCGAGCCCATGAGCTGCACGCGCGCCTTCGCCTTCGATCCGGACTCGCGCAGCAGGTACATGCCCTTGAGGATGCCCTCCTCGGCGCCCTCCGGCATGGCCGGGTGCTCGTAGTTCTCGTTCATCACCGTGAGGTAGTAGAAGACGTCCTCCTGTTTCTCCACCATGCGGCGCAGGCCGTCGTGCACGATCACGGCGAGCTCGTAGCCGTAGGTCGGGTCGTAGGACACGCAGTTCGGGATGACGGAAGACAGGATGTGCGAGTGGCCGTCCTCGTGCTGCAGGCCCTCGCCGTTCAGCGTGGTGCGCCCTGCGGTCGCGCCGAGGAGGAAGCCCCGCGCGCGCTGGTCGCCGGCCGCCCAGGCGAGGTCGCCGACGCGCTGGAAGCCGAACATCGAGTAGAAGATGAAGAAGGGAATCGTCACCACGTTCGAATGGCTGTACGAGGTGGCCGCCGAGATCCAGGACGAGAACGCCCCGGCCTCGTTGATGCCTTCCTCGAGGATCTGCCCCGCCTTGTCCTCGCGGTAGTACATCACCTGGTCGCGGTCCACCGGCTCGTACTTCTGCCCTTCGGGCGCGAAGATGCCGAGCTGCCGGAACATGCCCTCCATGCCGAAGGTGCGCGCCTCGTCGGGCACGATCGGCACGATGCGCTTGCCGATCTCCTTGTCGCGCACCAGCGCGGTGAGCACGCGCACGAACGCCATCGTGGTGGAGATCTCGCGGCCCTCGCCCGAGCCCTTCAAGACCGCCTCGAACGCCGAGAGCGGCGGCACCGCCGGCGCGCTGTCGGCCTTCTGCCGGCGCTGCGGCAGGAAGCCGCCGAGGCTCTTGCGGCGCTCGTGCAGATAGCGCATCTCCGGCGAATCGGGCGCCGGGATGTAGAAGGGCAGCTCGGCCAGCCGGTCGTCGGGAATCGGGATGTTGAAGCGATCGCGCATCTCCTTGATGGTGGAGGTGTCGACCTTCTTCAGCTGGTGGGTCGGGTTCTTCGCCTGCCCCTGCTTGCCCAGCCCGTAGCCCTTGATGGTCTTGGCGAGGATCACCGTCGGCTGGCCCTTGTGCCGGGTCGCCGCCGCGTACGCCGCGTAGATCTTGTGCGGATCGTGCCCGCCGCGGTTCAGGCGCCAGACGTCCTCGTCGGTCATGCGCGAGACGAGCTCCAGCGCCTTCGGATCCTTGCCGAAGAAGTGCTTCCTCACGAAGGCGCCGTCGTTCGCCTTGTAGTTCTGGTACTCGCCGTCGACCGTCTCCTCCATGACGCGCAGCAGCGCCCCGTCCTTGTCGCGCGCGAACAGCGGGTCCCAGTACGATCCCCAGATCACCTTGATCACGTTCCAGCCCGCGCCGCGGAAGTCGCCCTCGAGCTCCTGGATGATCTTGCCGTTGCCGCGCACCGGGCCGTCCAGGCGCTGCAGGTTGCAGTTGACGATGAAGATCAGGTTGTCGAGCCTCTCGCGCGAGGCGAGCCCGATGGCGCCGAGCGACTCGGGCTCGTCCATCTCGCCGTCGCCGCAGAACACCCACACCTTGCGGTTGGCGGTGTCGGCGAGCCCGCGCGCGTGCAGGTACTTGAGGTACCTCGCCATGTAGATCGCCTGGATCGGGCCGAGTCCCATCGACACGGTCGGAAACTGCCAGTAGTCCGGCATCAGCCACGGGTGCGGATACGACGACACGCCCTTGCCGTCCACCTCGCGGCGGAAGTTGAGCAGCTGCTCCTGCGAGAGGCGCCCTTCGAGCAGCCCGCGCGCGTAGATGCCCGGCGATGAGTGTCCCTGCCAGTAGATCAGGTCGCCGCCATGGCCCTCGTGCGGGGCGTGCCAGAAGTGGTTCTGGCCGATGCCGAACAGCGTGCCCACCGACGCGAAGCTCGCGATGTGGCCGCCGAGCTCGTCGTCGGACTTGTTCGCCCGGGCCACCATCACCATCGCGTTCCAGCGGCAGTAGGAGCGGATGCGCTCCTCGAGCGCGTGGTCGCCGGGCGAGCGCTCTTCGAGGTGCGGCGGGATCGTGTTGACGTACGGCGTGTACGGCGAGAACGGGATGTAGGCGCCGCTCATGCGCGCCTTCTCCACGAGGCGCTCGAGCAGGAAATGCGCGCGCTCGGGCCCTTCGCGCTCGAGCACGGTCTCCAGCGCGTCGAGCCACTCCTGGGTTTCCAGGGTGTCGCTGTCGTTCGCGGCGGGGTGTTGCGGAACGGCGGACATGCATTCCTCCAGCTTGTGGCTTTCGGGATACGTCGTTGGGTCGTCGTATTATGCAACACATGACTGGCAGAATCATTGACGGCAAGGCGCTCGCCGCGCAGGTGCGCGCCGCGCTCAAGCCCGCGGTCGAGGCGCTTGCGGCGCGCGGCGCGCGCCCGGGCCTCGCAGCGGTCGTCGCCGGCGACGACCCGGCCTCGCAGGTCTACGTGCGAAACAAGGTGCGCGCCTGCGAGGAAACCGGCGTGCGCTCCGAGCAGCACGCCTTTCCCGCGCAGGTCAGCGAGGCGGCGCTGCTCGAGCGCATCGCGGCGCTGAACGACGATCCGCGCGTGCACGGCATCCTTGTGCAGATGCCGCTGCCCGCGCACCTCGACCCCGAGCGCGTGCTCGCGGCGGTCTCGCCCGCCAAGGACGTGGACGGCTTCCACGCGGACAATCTCGGGCGCCTGGTGCGCGGCGCGCCGCGCTTCGCGCCGTGCACGCCGGCCGGCGTCATGCGCATGCTCGAGCACGCCGGCGTGCCGCTCGCCGGCCGCCACGCGGTGGTCATCGGCCGCTCCAACATCGTCGGCAAGCCGATGGCCCTCCTGCTCTTGCAAAAGGACGCCACCGTCACCATCTGCCACTCGAGGACCACGCATCTGGCGGAGCTGGCGCGCAGCGCCGATGTGCTGGTCGCCGCGGCCGGCAAGGCGCGCCTGGTCGGCGCGGACATGGTCAAGCCGGGAGCCTGCGTCATCGACGTGGGCATTCACCGCGGGCCGGACGGCAAGCTGGTCGGCGACGTGGATTTCGACGCCGTCAAGAGCGTCGCCGGATGGATCTCGCCGGTGCCGGGCGGCGTCGGGCCGATGACCGTCGCCATGCTCGTCGCCAACACGGTGCGCGCCGCGGAGCTTGCCCTTGAGTAACCCGTTGCTGGATTTCTCCGGACTGCCGCGCTTCGCGGACATCCGGCCCGAGCACGTCGCGCCCGCAATCGACACGCTGCTGGCCGAAGCGCGCGCGGCCGTCGCCGCGACGGAAGGCGCGCGCCCCGCCTGGGACGAGTTCGTCACGCCGCTCGAGGACGCCAACGAGCGGCTCGGCCGCGCCTGGGGTCTGGTGGCGCACCTCCACGCGGTACTGGACAGTCCCGAGCTGCGCGCCGCGTACAACGAGAACCTGCCCAAGGTCACCCAGTACTGGACCGAGCTCGGCCAGAACCAGCGGCTCTTCGAGCGCTACCGGGCGCTGCGCGCCTCCGGCGCCTTCGCGTCGCTATCCGCCGAGCGCCGGCGCGTCGTCGAGAACGCCTTGCGCGATTTTCGTCTCGGCGGCGCGGAGCTCGCCGCGGAGCCGAAGGTGCGCTACGCGTCCATCCAGGACGAGCTCGCGCGTCTCGGGGCGAAGTTCGAGCAGAACCTGCTCGATGCGACCAACGCGTGGACGCTGCGCATCGAGGACGAGCGCCGCCTGGCCGGCATTCCGGACGACGCCCGGGAGGCCGCGCGCCAGCCCGAGGGCGGCTGGAAGTTCACGCTGCACATGCCCTCGTACCTGCCGGTCATGCAGTACGCCGAGGACCGGGCGCTGCGCGAGGAGATGTACCGCGCGAGCGCCACGCGCGCCGCCGAGTTCGGCGAGCCCCGCCTGGACAACACGCCGGTCATCGAGCGCATCCTGCAGCTGCGCCACGAGGCGGCGCGCCTGCTCGGCTACGCGAGCTACGCCGAGGTGTCGCTCGTGCCGAAGATGGCGGACTCGCCCACGCAGGTGCTCGGCTTCCTCGAGGACCTCGCGCTGCGCGCGCGCCCGCACGCCGAGCGCGACCTCGCCGAGCTGCGCGCGTTCGCGCGCGACGAGCTCGGCCTTGCGCGGCTCGAGGCCTGGGACGTCGGCTTCGCTTCCGAGAAGCTGCGCGAGCAGCGCTACGCCTTCTCCGACCAGGCGGTGAAGCAGTACTTCCCGGAGGACGCCGTGCTCGCGGGATTGTTCCGCCTGGCCGAGCGGCTCTACGGCGTGCGCATCGCGCTGGCCTCGGCGCCCGTCTGGCACGAGGACGCGCGCTTCTTCGAGCTGCGCGATGCCGCGAGCGGCGCCCTGGTCGGGCAGTTCTACACCGATCTCTACGCGCGCGAGACCAAGCGCGGCGGCGCGTGGATGGACGATGCGCGCGCGCGGCGGCGCCGCGGCGCCGGGCTGCAGACGCCGGTGGCCTATCTCAACTGCAATTTCGCCCGCCCGGTGGGCGGCAAGCCGGCGCTGCTCACGCACGACGACGTGCTGACGCTCTTCCACGAGTTCGGCCACTGCCTGCACCACCTGCTCACGCGCGTGGACGAGCTCGGCGTCTCGGGGCTCGCCGGCGTCGAGTGGGACGCGGTCGAGCTGCCCAGCCAGTTCATGGAGAACTTCGCCTGGACCTGGGACGTGCTGAAGGACATGACGCGGCACGTGGACGCGGGCGAGCCGCTGCCGCGCGCGCTCTACGAGAAGATGCTCGCGGCGAAGAACTTCCAGTCGGGACTGCAGATGCTGCGGCAGATCGAGTTCTCGGTCTTCGACATGCGGCTGCACCACGACTACGACCCGGCTTCGCGCCGCAGCGCGCTCGAGCTCCTGCAGGAGGTGCGCGCGAGCGTCGCCGTGCTCGTGCCGCCCGCGTACAACCGGTTCCCCAACAGCTTCGCGCACATCTTCGCCGGGGGCTACGCCGCGGGCTACTACAGCTACAAGTGGGCCGAGGTGCTCTCGGCGGACGCCTACGGCGCGTTCGAGGAAGCGCCCGAGATCGCCGACCCGCGCACCGGCGCGCGCTTTCGCGACGAAATCCTCGCGGTGGGCGGCAGCCGCCCGGCGCAGGATTCCTTCCGCGCCTTCCGCGGGCGCGAGCCGCGCGTCGAGGCGCTGCTGCGGCACAGTGGTATGATCGCCGCGACCGCGCAACCGGAGGCCGCCTCGTGCGACTCTTGATCCTCGCCGCGCTGCTCGGCGCCGCCGCCGCCGCGAGCGCGCAGATGTACCGCTGGACCGACGAGCGCGGCCGCGTGCACATCACCGACACGCCCCCGCCGCGCACCGCGAAGAACGTGCAAAGCCGGCCCGCAGCCGGCTACGGCGAGGCGGCGAGCGCGCCATTGCCCTTTGCCCTGCAGCGCGCCGCGAAGGACTATCCCGTCACGCTCTTTACGGCGCCCGATTGCGCCCCCTGCGGCGAGGCGCGCGCCCTGCTCAACAAGCGCGGCGTGCCCTTTCGCGAGGTGAGCGTCGTCGACGAGCAGCAGCAGGCCGAGCTCCAGCAGGTGGCCGGCGGCCTCTCGGTGCCCACGGTGCGCGTCGGCACGCGCGTGCAGAAAGGCTTCGAGAGCGGCGCCTATCACGGGCTGCTCGACAGCGCGGGCTATCCGGCGACCGGCATCCTCCCGCCGCGCAGCCAGTCCGCGCCCGCGCCGCAGGCCGCGCCGGCGTCGGCCGCGCCGGCGGAGGACGCGTCCGCCGAGGAGCCCGACGAGCCGAAGGGCCCGTACGCGCCGCGCTAGCGCGCCGCCGCACGCGGCATGAAGCTCGCGTCCTGGAACGTCAATTCCGTCAAGGTGCGGCTGCCGCAGCTGCTCGAGTGGCTTGCCGCCGAGCGCCCCGACGTCGTCTGCCTGCAGGAGCTGAAGACGGAGGACGCGGCCTTCCCGCGCGAGGCGATCGAGGCCGCCGGCTACGCCTGCGCGGTGAGCGGCCAGAAGACCTATAACGGCGTCGCGCTCCTGTCGCGCGCGCCGCTCGAGAACGCGGTGGCGGGCATTCCGGATTTCGCGGACGAGCAGCGGCGCGTGATCGCGGCCACCGCGCTCGGCGTGCGCGTGGTGTGCGTCTACTGCCCGAACGGCCAGGCGGTGGGCTCCGACAAGTACGACTACAAGCTGCGCTGGTTCGCCGCGCTGAAGGACTATCTCGCCGCCGAGCTGCGCCGGCACCCGGCGCTCGCGGTCGCCGGCGACTTCAACGTCGCGCCGGAAGACCGCGACGTGCACGACCCGAAGGCCTGGGAAGGCCAGGTGCACGTGTCCGAGCCCGAGCGCGCCGCGTGGCGCGCCCTGCTCGCGCTCGGCCTCGAGGACAGCTTTCGCCTCTTCGAGCAGCCGGAGAAGTCGTTTTCGTGGTGGGACTACCGCATGATGGGCTTCCGGCGCAACGCCGGGCTGAGGATCGACCACGTCCTGCTGTCCGCGCCGCTTGCGCGCCGCTGCACGGCCGCGCGCATCGACAAGGCGCCGCGCAAGCTCGAGCGGCCTTCCGACCACGCGCCGGTCCTCGCCGAGCTGGGCGCAGAATCGCCCGCATGAGCCCGGCCGGCGCGATCGGCAAGCTCGGCTTCCGCAAGTGGTACGAGCGCGAGCTGCTGCTCGCGCACGCGTGGCTCGCGGCTTGCATCCTGGCGGCCTTCGCTGCCCTTGCGGAGATCGAGGAGCTCAGCTTGCGCCGCATGGGCGCCGACGCGCTGCTGCCGCTGGTGATCGCGTTCGCCGGCGGCCTGATCGCGTGGTACGCGCTCACCCGCTATCTCTTCATGGTGCTGCGCGCGCAGCGCCTCGCCGAGCGCTCGACCTGCCCGAAGTGCGGCACCTACGGCCGCTACCGGCTGGTGGGCGCGACCTCCCGGGACATGATGGTGTGCTGCCGCGAGTGCGCCCGGGAATGGCGCATCGACTGATCAGTCGATGCGCTCGTAGGCCGGCAGCGTGAGGAACTCGACGTAGGTGTCGTCGGCGGTGATTTTCTCGAAGAGCTCGGCGCCCTCGGCGTACTTGCCCGCCGCGAAGGCCTGCTCGCCCAGGTAGTCCTTCACCTTCGGCAGCTCCTCGGCGAGCAGCTTGCGGAACAGGTCCTTCGTCACGCGCCGGCCGTCGTCGAGCTTGCCCTTCTCGCTGCGGATCCACTGCCAGATCTGCGAGCGCGAGATCTCCGCGGTGGCCGCGTCCTCCATCAGGTTGAACACCGGCACGCAGCCGTTGCCCGCGAGCCAGGCGCCCAGGTACTGGATGCCGACCGAGATGTTGTTGCGCAGGCCCGCCTCGGTGATGGGCGCCTCGGGCCGGAAGTCGAGCAGGTCCCTCGCGGTCACGTTCACGTCCGGGCGCTGCTTTTCGTACTGGTTGGGCTTCGGCATGTGCTCGTCGAACACCGCCTTCGCCACGGGCACGAGGCCCGGGTGCGCGACCCAGGTGCCATCGCAGCCGTCGGTAACCTCGCGCAGCTTGTCCAGGCGCACCTTCTCCAGCGCCGCCTCGTTCGCCTTGGGATCGTTCTTGATCGGGATCTGCGCTGCCATGCCGCCCATCGCCGGCGCGCCGCGCTGGTGGCAGGTCTTCACCAGCAGCAGCGCGTAGGCGCGCAGGAACGGCGCGGTCATGGTGACCTGCGCGCGGTCGGCGAGGCAGAAATCCTTGTTCGACCGGAACTTCTTGATGCAGGAGAAGATGTAGTCCCAGCGGCCGATGTTGAGGCCCGCGGAGTGCTCCTTCAGCTCCCAGAGGATCTCGTCCATCTCGAAGGCGGCGAGCACGGTCTCGATGAGCACCGTCGCCTTGATGCTGCCCTGGGGCACGCCGAGCGCGTCCTGCGCCGCCCTGAAAATGTCGTTCCACAGCCGCGCCTCGAGGTGCGACTCCATCTTCGGCAGGTAGTAGTACGGCCCGCTGCCGCGCGCGAGGAGCTCTTTCGCGTTGTGGAAGAAGAGCAGCCCGAAGTCGAGGATACCGCCGGCGACCGGCGCGCCGTCCACCGTCACGTGCTTCTCCACCAGGTGCCAGCCGCGCGGGCGCGGGATGAGCACCGCGGTCTTGTCGTTCAGCGCGTAGCGCTTGCCGCCCTGCTCGAACGTGATCGTGCGGCGCACCGCGTCGCGCAGGTTCACCTGCCCGTCGATCATGTTGAACCAGGTCGGGCAGTTGGCGTCCTCGAAGTCCGCCATGAAGGTGGAGGCGCCGCTGTTGAGCGCGTTGATCACCATCTTGCGGTCGGTCGGTCCCGTGATCTCCACGCGCCGGTCCAGCATGTCCTTCGGCTGCGGGGCGATCGTCCATGCCGATTCGCGGATCTGCCGGGTCTCGGCCAGGAAATCGGGCAGCTTTCCGCTGTCGAACTCCTTCTGTCGCGCCGCGCGCCGCGCCATCAGCTCCCGGCGGCGCGGCTCGAACTGGCGATGCAGCGCAGCCACGAACGCCAGGGCCTCGGGCGTCAGGATCTGCGCGAATTCGGGCGTCATGCGCCCGGCAATTGAAACGCCCTTGGGAAGTGAGGTCGGCATAGGGTGCGGCCGATTCTATGCACCGCCATGTGGCGTCGCAACATGAAAAGCGAGCTTTATGGGTGTAGGCTTTTTTTCGATTGGCGATTTTCCGTTTCACATTGCGAGACGGTCCGGACCGGAGGTGCAGCCATGGCGAAGTCCTACGACATTCTGATTTTCGGCGCCTCTTACGGCTCGCTGCTCGCCACGAAGCTGCTGCTCGCCGGCCACAACGCGCAGCTGATCTGCCTGCCGGCGGAGGCCGAGCTGATGAACCGCGAGGGCGCGCGCGTGCGCTTGCCGGTGAAGGGTCGCGATGGCCTGGTGGAAATCGACTCGCGCAAGCTCCCCGGCAAGCTCGTCGCCGGCGGCGCCGAAGGGGTGAACCCAAAGGACTTCGACCTGGTCGCCCTCGCCATGCAGGAGCCGCAATACCGCTCGAGCGGCGTGCGCGAGCTGCTCGATGCGGTGGCGAGGGCGAAAGTGCCCTGCATGTCGATCATGAACATGCCGCCGCTGCCCTACCTCGCGCGCATCCCGGGCGTGGACGCCGCCGCCTGCCGCGACTGCTATACCGATGCTTCGGTGTGGGACAGCTTCGACCCCGCCTGCATGACGCTGTGCAGCCCGGACCCGCAGGCGTCGCGGCCGCCCGATGAGAAGGTGAACGTGCTGCAGGTCCGGCTGCCGACCAACTTCAAGTCGGCGCGCTTTGCTTCCGACGCGCACACCGCGATCCTGCGCCGGCTGGAGGCCGACATCGAGGCCTCGCGCTTCGAGGGCATGGCGCTGCCGGTCAAGCTCAAGGTGCACGAGTCCGTCTTCGTGCCGCTCGCCAAGTGGGCGATGCTGATGGCGGGCAACTACCGCTGCGTCACGCCGGCGGGCATCCGCGCGATCAAGGACGCGGTGCATTCCGACCTCGGGGCCGCGCGCGCCGTGTACGAGTGGGTCGTCGAGCTGTGCACGAAGCTCGGCGCCGAGCCGAAGGACCTCGTGCCGTTCGAGAAGTACGCGGCCGCCGCGAATGGCCTCACCGGGCCGTCCTCGGCCGCGCGCGCGCTTTACGGCGGCGCGCCGAACATCGAGCGCGTCGACCGGCTGGTCAAGGCGATCGCCGCGCAGAAGGGCATGCGCTCCGCGGCGCTCGACGAGGTGGTCGCGCTGGTGGACGCGCAGCTCGAGAAGAACCGCGCCGCGAAGCAATAGCTACTTCTCGTCCTCGGCCTCGATGCCGAGCTCCTGGATCTTGCGCGTGATGGTGTTGCGGCCCATGCCGAGGAGGCTCGCCGCCTCGATGCGCCGGCCGCCGGTGCGCGCGAGCGCGCGCTGGATCAGGCTGCGCTCGAACTGACGCGAGAGCACCTCCAGGATCCCGGTCTCGCCGCGCGTGAAGCGTCGCTCGGCCTCCTGCTCGAGCGCCGCCACCCAGTCGCCCGTGCCCGCCGCGGCGAGCGCCCCGCGAAACTCCGCGGGCAGGTCGCCCACCTCGACCACCTGGCCGGGCGCCATCACGGTGAGCCAGTGGCACAGGTTCTCGAGCTGGCGCACGTTGCCGGGAAAGTCCAGCCGCTGCAGATGCTCCAGCGCGCCGTCCGAGAGCCGCTTCGCCTCGACGCCGAGCTCGCGCGCGCTGCGTGCGAGGAAGTGCCGCGCGAGCAGCGGAATGTCCTCGCGCCGCTCGCGCAGCGACGGCAGCCGGATGCGGATCACGTTCAGCCGGTGATAGAGGTCCTCGCGGAACGCGCCCTCGCGCACGCGCGCCTCCAGGTCCTGGTGCGTGGCCGCGATCACGCGCACGTTCGCCTTCAGCTGCTGGTGTCCGCCGACGCGGTAGTAGGTGCCGTCGGAGAGCACGCGCAACAGGCGCGTCTGCAGCTCCGCGGGCATGTCGCCGATCTCGTCGAGAAAGAGCGTGCCGCCCTCGGCCTGCTCGAAGCGGCCGCGGCGCTGCTGCTGCGCGCCGGTGAACGCGCCGCGCTCGTGCCCGAAGAGCTCGGACTCGAGCAGGTCCTTCGGCATCGCCGCCGTGTTGATGGCGACGAACGCGCGCGCGGCGCGCGCACCGTGCCGGTGCAGGGCGCGCGCGACAAGCTCCTTGCCCGAGCCGGACTCGCCCGTGATCAGCACGGTCGCGCTCGACTGCGCGAGCCGCCCGATGGCCCGGAACACCTCCTGCATCGCCGGCGCGTGGCCGAGGATCTCGGGCGCCGCCACCGGCGGCTCGCCGGTCGCCTCCTCGCGCCGGCTCTCGTCCAGCGCGCGCCGGATGAGGTCCACCGCCTGGTCCACGTCGAAGGGCTTCGGCAGGTACTCGAAGGCGCCGCCCTGGAACGCGGCGACGGCGGACTCGAGGTCCGAGTAGGCGGTCATCACGATTACCGGGACCGCGGGATGCTCCTGCTTCACCTTGCGCAGCAGCTCCAGCCCCGAGGGGCCCGGCATGCGGATGTCGGACACGAGCACCTGCGGCGGCCCCCCGGCGAGCGCGTCCATCGCCTCCTCGGCGGAGGCGAAGGAGCTGCAGGCGATGCCCTCGCGCTCGAGTGCTTTCTCGAACACCCAGCGGATGGAGCGGTCGTCGTCGACGATCCAGACCGGTTTCATGCGAGCGGCAGCAGGATCCTGAATACGGTGCGCCCGGGGCGGCTGTCGCACTCGATGACACCCCGGTGGTAATGGACGAAGGTCTGCGCGAGCGACAAGCCCAGCCCGCTTCCGCCTTCGCGCCCCGACACCAGGGGGTTGAAAATCCTTTCCCGGATGTCTTCCGGCACTCCGGGCCCGTCGTCGATCACTTGCAATTCTAGTGCCAGCTTGTGCCGCTGCCGGAGCAGCGTCACCTGGCGCACGGCGCGCGTGCGCAGCGTGATCCTGCCCGCGCGGCCGCTGCCGGCGATCGCCTGCGCGGCATTGCGCACGACGTTGAGCACCGCCTGGATGAGCTGCTCCCGGTCGCCGACCAGATCGGGCAGGCTCGGGTCGTAGTCGCATTCGATCGCCACGCCGCTCGAGAACTCCGCGAGGACGAGGCTGCGCACCCGCTCGAGCACCTCGTGAATGCTGAGCGGCGCGAGCCGCGGCTGGCGGTGCGGCGTGAGCAGGCGGTCCATGAGCGACTGCAGGCGGTCGGCCTCCTTGATGATCACCTGCGTGTACTCGCGCAGCTCGGCCCGGTCGAGCTCGCGCTCCAGCAGCTGCGCCGAGCCGCGCAGGCCCCCGAGCGGGTTCTTGATCTCGTGCGCGAGGTTGCGGATCAGCTCCCGGCTCGCCTGCTGCTCGCCGAGCGCCCGCTCCTCGCGCGCCTGGCGCAGCAGCTGCTCGATCGGGCGCAGCTCGGCAAGCAGCGGCGTGGCGCTCGCGTCGATGCGCGTGAGCACGCAGGCGAGCGGCAGGGGCTCGCGCCCGGGCCGCCGGTAGCCGACGATCTGCGACGAGTAGTCCCAATGCGTGGCGAGCGCCTCGCCCAGGGCCCTCTCCAGCGCCGCGTCCGGCTCGAAGAGCGGCAGGAACGGCTGCCCGATAAGGCTCTTCGCGCCCGCGCCGAGCAGGCTTTCCGCAGCCGCATTCGCGTAGCGGATCACAGCGTGCTCGTCGAGCGCGACCACGGCGGTCGCGAGGTACTCCAGGCCCCTGAAGTCGGCGGCCACGGCTCAGCCCGCCGGGCTCAGCGGTACAGCAGGGTCAACTCGCGCCTGAGCGATTCGACGTTCTTCTCGTGCAGCTCGACCGCGTCCTTGTACTTCTGCAGCCGCTCGAGCACGCGCGCGTAGTTGCGCTCGTCGCCGTAGCGCACCGACTCCTGCTCCTCGAGCGCCTTGCGCGCCTTGGCGAGCAGCTCCTCCTCCTGCTTGAGCTCGCGCTCGAGGATCTCGCGCTGGCGATCGCGCGCCGAGGCGCGCGCCTGCGCGTTCTCCTTCGGGAAGACGCCGGGCGCCGCGGGCTTGGCCGCGGGCTTGGGGGCCGCTTCCGGCGACGGCACGACCTGCACGCGCGTCTGCTGGACGATGCGGCACTTCATGCCGGCCGTGTCTTCCTTCAGGTTGGTGACGTGCGTGCGACCGTCCTTGTCGCGGCAGCTCCAGATCGTGATCTCCTCGGTCGCCTGCGCCGCCGCGAGCGCCGGCACGACGCCGAGCAGGAATCCGGAGGTCATGAAAAATCGGCGCACGATCAAGAACATACCAGAAAAAAACGAGGGACGGGCCAGGCCGTCCCTCCTTGGACATCGCGAACCCTCCCCGGTTTACGCCGAGTAGTACATGTCGAACTCGACCGGGTGCGTGGTCATGCGGAAGCGCGTGACCTCCTCTTCCTTGAGGGCGATGTAGGAGTCGACGAAGTCGTCCGAGAACACGCCGCCCTTGGTGAGGAAGGCGCGGTCCTTGTCGAGCTCGGCGAGCGCCTGGTCGAGCGAGTGGCAAACGGTCGGCACCTTCTTCGCCTCCTCGGGCGGCAGGTCGTAGAGGTTCTTGTCGATCGGGTCGCCCGGGTGGATCTTGTTCTGCACGCCGTCCAGCCCGGCCATGAGCAGCGCCGCGAACGCCAGGTACGAATTGGCCGTGGGGTCAGGGAAGCGCACCTCGACGCGCCGCGCCTTGGGGCTCGCCACGTACGGGATGCGGCAGGACGCCGAGCGGTTCTTCGCCGAGTACGCGAGGTTGATCGGCGCCTCGAAGCCCGGCACGAGCCGCTTGTAGCTGTTGGTGCCCGGGTTGGTGATGGCGTTGAGCGCGCGCGCGTGCCTGATGACGCCGCCGATGTAGTGCAGCGCGAACTCGGACAGGCCCGAGTAGCCGTTGCCGGCGAACAGGTTCTGCGAGCCTTTCCACACCGACTGGTGCACGTGCATGCCCGAGCCGTTGTCGCCGACGATGGGCTTGGGCATGAAGGTCGCCGTCTTGCCGTAGGACGCGGCGACGTTCCACACCGTGTATTTCAGGATCTGCATCCAGTCGGCGCGCTGCACCAGCGGCGCGAAGCGCGTGCCGATCTCGCACTGGCCGGCCGAGGCGACCTCGTGGTGATGCACCTCGACCTCGACGCCCTGCTGCTCGAGCGCGAGCGCCATCGCGTTACGGATGTCCATCAGCGTGTCCTGCGGCGGCACCGGGAAGTAGCCGCCCTTCACCGGCGCGCGGTGGCCCATGTTGCCCGACTCGTAGTCGATCCCGGTCGACCACGGCGCCTCCTCCGACTTGATCTTCACGAAGCAACCGGACATGTCGACGTTCCAGGTCACGCCGTCGAAGATGAAGAACTCGGGCTCCGGGCCGAAGTAGGCGACGTCGCCCAGGCCGGTGGACTTGAGGTACGCCTCGGCGCGCCGCGCGATGCCCCGCGGGCAGCGGTCGTAGGGCTTGCCGTCCGTCGGATCGAAGACGTCGCAGTTGATGTTGAGCACCGCCTCGTCGGCGAAAGGATCCATGCGCGCGGTCGAGGGATCCGGCATGAGCAGCATGTCGGAGGCCTGGATTCCCTTCCAGCCTGCGATCGACGAGCCGTCGAACGCGTGGCCGGACTCGAACTTGTCCTTCGTGAAGTGCCGGATCGGCACCTGCACGTGCTGCTCCTTGCCGCGCGTGTCGGTGAAGCGGAAGTCGACGAACTTGACTTCCTTGTCCTTCGCCATCTTCAAGACGTCATCAGCCGTCATGGCCATCTGCGAATCTCCTGAGTGTGTGCAACGGATTGCGGCCGCTCGAGGCGGCCGGACGCGCAGGTAGGAGCAGGTTCCGTGCCACGAGGGGGCTTCCCCTTTCCGCCCTTGCGACGCCTTGCCGCGGCCATTCTAGTGGAAGAGATTGCACGATGTTGGTGCGAATTTTTCGGCCGTGCACCGGCCCGGTGCCCTCGATGCACCCGGGCCGGGCTTTTATAATGCGGGGCAGCAATGGCTTCGAAAGACGATATCCAGGAGGTCCGGCAGCGCGCACAACAACGCGGCCGGGAGCTGGGCCTGCCCTACGCCGGCGCGCTCACCCCATCCGAGGCCTACGCGCTGATGCATGCAGGTGCGAAGCTGGTGGACGTGCGCACGATCCCCGAGCTGATGTATGTCGGGCGAGTGCCCGGCAGCCTCTTCGTGGAGTGGGCGAGCTATCCCAACAACGCGCGCAATCCGGAGTTCCTCGACCAGCTTGCCGGGCAGGTCGGCCCGGATGACACGCTGATGTTCCTGTGTCGCTCGGGAGCCCGCTCGCACGCGGCGGCGGCTGTCGCGACGCAGGCCGGATTCAAGGACTCCTACAACGTCCTCGAGGGCTTCGAGGGCGACCGGGATGCCGAGCAGCACCGCGGCACCGTGAACGGCTGGCGCAAGGCCGGCTTGCCCTGGGTGCAGGGCTAGGCGCCGCTCCAGCGCACGGCGCCCGTGTAGGCGGTCGCGAGCACGACCAGGCCGAAGGCGATCCGGTACCACGCGAACGGCCGGAAGTCGTGCGTGGCGACGTAGCGGATCAGCCAGCGGATCACGACCAGCGCGGAGAAGAAGGAAACGACCGACCCCGCGGCCACCATCCGCAGGTCGTCCGCCGAGAACAGGTCGCGGTGGCGCCACAGGTCGTAGGCGCCGGCGGCGACCAGCGTCGGCACGGCGAGAAAGAAGGAGAACTCGGTAGCCGCCGGCCGCGACAGCCCGAAGAGCATGCCGCCGATGATGGTCGCGCCCGAGCGCGAGGTGCCGGGAATGAGCGCGAAGCATTGCGCGACGCCGACCTTCAGCGCGTCGCGCCACGTCATGGCGCGCGCGCTCTGCACGCGCGCGGGCCGCGCGCCGCGGTCCACGAGCAGGATGATCACGCCGCCGGCGATGAAGGCGAGCGCGACCGGCACGGGCGCGAAGAGGTAGGTCTTGATCAGGCCGCCGAAGGCCAGCCCGAGCGCGGCGGCGGGCACGAAGGCGACGGCGAGGTTGCGCCAGAGCGCCGTGTCCACGGCGAAAAATCGCCGCCGGTACTCCCACACCACCGCGAGCATCGCGCCGGTCTGGATGGCGACGTGGAAAACCTTGGCCCGGTCCCCGTTGAAGCCCAGCAGGTCGCCCGCGAGGATGAGGTGCCCGGTGCTCGAGATCGGCAGGAACTCGGTCAGTCCCTCGACGACGCCGAGGATGAGCGCGTGCAGCAGCGGCGTGTCCGGCATGCGCCGCGCATCGTAGCACCCCGCGCTCAGTCTCCCGCGAGCCGGCGGGCGGCGTCGTCGAGGCGCCCGAGCAGGATGCGCAGGAAGGCGCGGTTGAACTGCACCTGGCAGGCGTCGCTCGCCGCGGCGAGCGACGCGGCGCGGATCTCCAGCACCGTCGCCGGGCCGCGCGTGCGCACGGTGGTCGTGCGCAGCGCGTGCCGCTCCTCGAAGTACAGCATCTCGCCGAAGCACGCGCCGGCGATCAGCGTCGCCAGCGGGCGGCCCGCGCGGCTCACCTCGACTTCGCCGTCCACGAGGACGTAAAAGCTGTCGCCGCGCTCGCCTTCGCGGATCATCGTGAACCCGCCGGGCACCGTGCGCCAGGTGCCGGCGCGCAGCGTCTCCCAGATCTCGACCTCGCGAAAGTCGCGGAAGAAGGCGAGCGCGCGCAGCGCCTCGAACTTGCGCGCGTCCGAGAGCTCGTCCTCGCGCGGCGCGTCGAGCTCGCGCACCAGGCTCGCCAGGTCCACGGCGAACTCGTTCCAGCTGGCGTGGCGCTCGAGCGGGTCCTTCTGCAGCGCGCGCTCGACGAGACCGAGAAAGCCCGGCGGCACGCCCTGGCGCAGCGTGGCGAGCGGCGTCGGCGGATGGTTGAGGATCTGGTACATGAGGCCGGCGTGCGTGGAGGCCATGAAGGGCAGCCGCCCGCACAGCAGCTGGTAGGTCACCACGCCGAGCGACCAGACGTCGGTCTGCAGGTCGAGCGGCCGGCCCGCGAGCTGCTCGGGCGAGGCGTAGGCGGGCGAGCCGACCATGTCGAGGGCGGTGTGCGTCACGTTGGCGAGCAGCGCCGCGCCGAAATCGGAGACCTTCACGTCGAGCGAGTCGGTGAGCAGGATGTTGGCGGGCTTGATGTCGCGGTGGATCACGCCGTGGTGGTGGGCGTACTCGAGCGCGCGGCTCGTCTTGTAGACGATCTCGACCACCTGCTCCAGCGGCAGCAGCGCGTCCGGCGCGGCGTGGCGCGCGAGCGTGCCCCCCGCCACGTACTCCATCACCACGTAGCTGAAATCGCGCTCCACCGCGGCGTCGATGAGCGAGACGATGTGGGGGTGCTTCAGCTTGCCGACCAGCGCCGCCTCGTTCAGGAACAGCGTGCGGTGCTGGCCGGCGGGCGCGCCGGCGTCGTCGGCGCCGTGGGTGAACACCTTGATCGCCACCGGCTGCCCGGTGAAGCCGTCGCGCGCGAGGAGCACGCGCGCCGAGGCGCCGCGGCCGAGCTCGCGCTCGATCGTGTAGCGGCCGATGGTCTGCGGCAGCTCCGTCACGCGGCCTCGAGGAAGCGCCGGATCTCCGGCCAGAAGGCGGGCGCGCCGTCCGTGCCGTTGTGCAGGGAGGGCAGCGTCACCTTGCGCTTCGCGCCGCCCCAGGCCCCGAGCAGCCGCTCCGCGTGCACGGGCGGGATCACCTCGTCGCGCTCGGCGATCAAGGCGAGCATCGGGGTTCCGATGCCCGCTGCGCGCGCGATCGAGTCGAAGCGGTGCTTGAGCATCCAGTCGACGGGCAGGTACCAGTAATAGCGCTTCGCCACGGCCGCGAGGCTGTCGAACGGCGTGACCAGCACGACGCCCGCGAGCGGCCGCTCGGCGGCGAGCGCCACGGCGACGCCGCTGCCCAGGCTGCGGCCGAAGGCGTGGATGCGCTTCGCGTTCACGCCCGGCAGCTTCGCGGCGTGGTCGTAGAGCATGAGCGCGTCGGCGACGAGCGCCGCTTCCGACGGCGAGCCCCCGCTCAGGCCGTAGCCGCGATAGTCCAAGAGCATCCAGGAAACCTCCGGCGCCTCGGCGCGCACGACGTCGAGCATCCACGACACTTCCTCGGCGTTGCCGCCGAAGTAGAGCACCAGCGCCGGTCCCGATTTGCGGTACCAGGCGTGCACGCGGGTGCCGTCCGCCGCCGTGAGCGTGACGCTCTCCACCTGCGGGTGCAATCGCGCGATCTCGGCGCGCCGCGCCTCCGATAACGGCTGCCGGTGGAAGATCAGCCCGTCCTGCGCGAGATAGACGAGGAGCGGCAGGCCGACCGCGACCGCGACGACGACCTTGAGCAGCGTCGCGATCAGGTCTTGTGGTATAGCTCGCCGCCCTTGCGGACGAACTCGACCGACTTCTCCTTCATGCCGCTCTCGACGTAGTCGCGCACGTCCTGCGTGATCTTCATCGAGCAGAAGTGCGGCCCGCACATGGAGCAGAAGTGCGCCACCTTCATCGAGTCCTTGGGCAGGGTCTCGTCGTGGAAGTCCTTGGCGGTGTCCGGGTCGAGGCCGAGGTTGAACTGGTCTGCCCAGCGGAACTCGAACCGCGCCTTGGAGATCGCGTTGTCGCGGATCTGCGCGCCCGGATGGCCCTTGGCGAGGTCGGCGGCGTGCGCGGCGATCTTGTAGGCCATGATGCCGTCCTTCACATCCTTCTTGTTCGGCAGCCCCAGGTGCTCCTTGGGCGTCACGTAGCACAGCATCGCCGTGCCGTACCAGCCGATCTGCGCCGCGCCGATCGCGCTCGTGATGTGGTCGTACCCCGGCGCGATGTCGGTGGTGAGCGGCCCCAGCGTGTAGAAGGGCGCCTCGTGGCACTCCTTCAGCTGGATGTCCATGTTCTCCTTGATGAGCTGCATGGGCACGTGCCCGGGGCCCTCGATCATCACCTGCACGTCGTGCGTCCAGGCCACTTGGGTCAGTTCGCCGAGCGTGCGCAACTCGGAGAGCTGCGCCTCGTCGTTCGCGTCGTAGCCCGACCCGGGGCGCAGCCCGTCGCCGAGCGAAAAGGCGACGTCGTAGGCCTTCATGATCTCGCAGATCTCGTCGAACTTCGTGTAGAGGAAGCTCTCTTCGTGGTGCGCGAGGCACCACTTCGCCATGATCGAGCCGCCGCGCGACACGATCCCGGTCATCCTCTTGGCGGTGAGCGGCACGTAGCGCAGCAGCACGCCGGCGTGGATGGTGAAGTAGTCGACGCCCTGCTCGGCCTGCTCGATCAGCGTGTCGCGGTAGATCTCCCAGGTGAGGTCCTCGGCCTTGCCGTCGACCTTCTCCAGCGCCTGGTAGATGGGCACGGTGCCGATCGGCACGGGAGAGTTTCGAACGATCCACTCGCGCGTCTCGTGGATATGCTTGCCGGTCGAGAGGTCCATCACGGTGTCCGCGCCCCAGCGGATCGCCCAGGTCATCTTCTCGACCTCCTCGCCGATGCCCGAGGACACCGCCGAGTTGCCGATGTTGGCGTTCACCTTCACGAGGAAATTGCGGCCGATGATCATCGGCTCGGATTCCGGGTGGTTGATGTTCGAGGGGATGATGGCGCGCCCGCGCGCCACTTCGTCCCGCACGAACTCGGGCGTGATGCGCGCCGGGATCGCCGCGCCGAAGGACTGGCCGGGGTGCTGCCTGAGCAGCAGCTCCAGCATCTTCTCGCCCGTCTTGCCCGTCGCTTTCAGGCTCTCGACGTAGCGCTCGCGCTGCAGGTTCTCGCGCAGGGCGATGAACTCCATCTCGGGCGTGACGATGCCGCGGCGCGCGTAGTGCATCTGCGTGACGTTCCCGCCCGGCCGCGCGCGTCGCGGCGCGCGCTTGAGGTTGAAGCGCAGCTCGGCGAGCTTCGCATCGGCCAGGCGCTCGCGCCCGTAGCGCGAGCTCGGTCCGTCGAGCAGCTCGGTGTCGCCGCGCTCCTCGATCCAGCGCCCGCGCAGCGGCGCCAGGCCCGAGCGGATGTCGATCTTCGCCTCGGGATCGGTGTACGGGCCCGAGCAGTCGTAGACGTAGATCGGGGGGTTCGCCTCGCCGCCGAACATCGTCGGCGTGTCGGCCTGCCGGATCTCGCGCATCGGCACGCGCAGGTCGGGCCGCGAGCCCGGCACGTAGACCTTGCGCGAATTGGGCAAGGGCTGGACCGCCGCCTCGTCGACGTGGGCGGTGGCAGCCAGGAACTTGGGATTGGCGCTCATGATCGCTTCCTTCGGCGGGATTACCCGCATCAGGTTCAAAGGGTTTCTCTCACCCGGGCAGCCCTGCCCAGGACCCCTGCGCAAGGCAGCTACGCTACGCCAAAGTGCCGCGGGAAACAACCCAGCCCGTATAATGGCGGCCCTTCCTGCCCGGCATCCATGAACCTCGAACAGGCCCGCCACAACATGGTCGAGCAGCAGATCCGCACCTGGGAGGTGCTCGATCAGGCGGTGCTCGACCTGCTCTACGCGGTGCCGCGCGAGGAGTTCGTGCCGCAGGCCTGGCGCAAGCTCGCGTTCGCCGACATGGAGATCCCCATCGGCGAGGGCGAGACGATGATGGCGCCGCGGATCGAGGCGCGCATCCTGCAGGCGCTCGCGCCGCGCAAGACCGACCGCGTGCTCGAGGTCGGCACCGGCAGCGGCTACCTGACCGCGCTGCTCGCGCACTGCGCCGGCCACGTGTACTCGCTCGAGATCCGGCCGGCGCTCGCCGCCCTCGGGCGCGGCAACCTCCTTCGCCACGGCGCGGACAACGTGACCCTGGACGTCGCGGACGGCGCGCACGGCGACCCGAAGCGCTCCCCGTACGACGTCATCGTCCTCACGGGCTCGACGCCCGTCCTGCCGCGCGCGCTGCTCGATCAGCTCGCCCCCGGCGGGCGGCTCTTCGCCGTGGTCGGCGAGCCGCCGGTGATGCGCGCGCGCCTGGTGGTCTGCAGCGCGCCCGGCGCCTGCGCGGCGACGGACCTTTTCGAGACGCTGCTCGCGCCGCTCCTGAACGCCGAGCGCGCGCCGAGGTTCCGCTTCTAGCGGCGGCCGCATGCGGCACCTCGCCCTCGCAAGCCTCCTCGCGATCGCGCCGCTCGGCGCGGGGGCCGAGAACCTCGCCCAGGTCTATCGCGACGCGCTCGGCTACGACGCGCAGTACGGCGCCGCGCGCCAGGCGCTGCTCGCGGGCCAGGAGCGCGTCACGCAGGGGCGCGCGCTCCTCCTGCCCAGCCTCAACCTGAGCGCGAACGCCACGCGCTCGCGCACCGAGTCGGAGTCCGACAACCCGTCGGCGCAGCCGAGCTTCGAGCGCGACATCGACTCGCACGGCTACGCGCTCACCTTCACGCAGCCGATCTACCGGCGGCAGAACTGGCTGCAGGCCGACCAGGCCGAGCTGCAGGCGAAGCAGGCCGAGTTCGCCTTCGGCCAGGCGGGCCAGGACCTGATGCTGCGCGTGGCGCAGGCCTATTTCGACGCGCTCGCGGCCGACGACAGCCTGGGGCTCGTGCGCGCGCAGAAGGCGGCGATCGCCGAGCAGCTCGCGCAGGCCAAGCGCAACTTCGAGGTGGGCACGGCCACCATCACCGACACGCACGAGGCGCAGGCGCGCTACGACCTCATCCTCGCGCAGGAGATCTCGGCGCAGAACGATGTCGAGGTGCGGCGCCGCACGCTGCAGCAGCTCACCGGCAAGGAGTACGGGATGCTGCAGCCGCTGCGGGCCGACGTGCGGCTCGCGCCGCCCGAGCCGACCGACATGCAGAGCTGGGTGAATCTCGCCGAGAAGCAGGCCTATTCCGTGCTCGTGCAGGACGCCGGGGTGGCGATCGCGAGCCTCGAGCTGAAGAGGAACAGCGCCGGCCACCACCCGACGCTCGACCTCGTGGCGAGCCACAACTACACCAGCCAGAGCGCCTCCCAGATCACCTCGGTGGGCAGCGAGATCACCTCGAACTCGGTGTCGCTGCAGCTGCAGCTGCCGCTCTACCAGGGCGGGGCCATCAGCTCGCGCGAGCGCGAGGCCGCCTACAACCTCGAGCGCACGCGCCAGGAGCTGGAGAACGCGCGGCGCACCTCCGCGCTCGCCGCGCGCCAGGGCTACCTCGCCGTGATGAACGGCATCGCGCAGGTCGGCGCCCTCGAGCAGGCGCTCGTGTCCTCGGAGAGCGCGCTGCAGTCCAACCGCCTGGGCTACGAAGTCGGCGTGCGCATCAACATCGACGTGCTGAACGCGCAGCAGCAGGTATTCTCCACCCGGCGCGATCTCGCGCTCGCGCGCTACAACACGATCACCAGCTTCCTGCGCCTGAAGGCCGCCGCCGGCGCGCTGCGCGAGGAAGACCTCGAGGAAGTCAACCGGGTCCTCGCGCCGTAGCGAGCAGCGCGCGGCAGGCGGCGAGATGCCGCGCGGTCGCGCCGCGATGCTCGGCGCACAGCCGCCGCCCCGCCTCTGCCATGCGTGCCCGTCGCGGGGGATCGTCGAGCAGCGCGCGCGCCTGCGCGATCGCCGCCGCGGCGTCGCCCGCCTGCAGCGCCGCCTGCGCCTCGAGCGCGCGGCGCGTCACGTCCGCGAAATTGAACATGTGCGGGCCGGTCACCACCGGCACCCCCGCCGCGCAGGCCTCGATCAGATTCTGCCCGCCGAGCGGCTCGAAGCTGCCGCCGATCACGGCGACGTCGCTCGCCGCGTAATAGAACGCCATCTCCCCCATGGTGTCGCCGAGGTACAGGCGCGCGCCCGGCCCCGGCGCTTCGCCCCGGCTGCGGCGCGCCGGGCGATAGCCCATGCGCGCGGCGAGCGCCGCCACCTCGTCGAAGCGCCGCTGGTGCCGCGGCACGAGCACCACCAGCGTGCCGTCGTCCCGCGGCCCCAGCGCGCCGAGCAGCCGCTCCTCCTCGCCCTCGCGCGTGCTCGCCAGCAGCAGCACCTTGCGCTCGCCGAGCGCGGCGCGGAACGCGCGCCCCGCCTCGGCCTGCGACGGATCGGGCTCCACGTCGAACTTGAGATTGCCCGCCACCGTGACCTCGCGCGCGCCGACCGCGCGCAGCCGCGCGGCGTCGGCTTCGCTTTGCGCGCAAACGGCGGCGAGCGCCTGCGCCGCGGGACGCGAGAGGCCGGACAGGCGCGCATAGCCGCGCGCCGACCGCTCGGAAAGGCGCGCGCTCGCAAGGACGACCGGCACGCCGTCTTCGGCGCAGGCCGCGAGCAGGTTGGGCCAGATTTCGGTCTCCACGAGCACCCCGAGGCGCGGCCGGTAATGCTCGAGGAAGCGCCACACGGCGCGCGGCAGGTCGTAGGGCAGCCACGCGTGCAGCACCGACTCGCCGAATACCTGCTTCGCCATCTCGCGCCCGCCCGCCGTGAGGCAGGTGACGAGAACGTCGTGATCGGGATAGTCGCGCGCGAGCGCGCGCACGAGCGGCGCCGCGGCGCGCACTTCGCCCACCGATACGGCATGCACCCAAAGCAGCTTCGGCTTGGGCTCGAGCGTGCCGTGCCCGAAGCGCTCGGCGATCCCCTCCCGGTAGCCCGGCTCGCGGCGCCCGCGCCACCACAACCGCGCGAGGAAGTAGGGCGCGGCCGCGTAGAGCAGGAGCGTGTAGAGAGCGCGCAAGGTGCCCTATGATAAGGCGATGCGCGTTCTCGTCACCGGCTGCGCCGGGTTCATCGGCATGCATTGCGCGGCGCGGCTGCTCGCGCGCGGCGACGAGGTGATCGGGGCCGACAACCTCTCGCCGTACTACCCGGTGGCGCTGAAGGAAGCGCGGCTGCGCCAGCTCGAGGGCAAGCCGGGCTTTCGCTTCGCGCGGCTCGATCTCGCGGACGCCGGCGCGCTGGAAGCGCTCTTCGCCGAGACGAAGCCCGAGCGCGTGCTGCACCTCGCGGCGCAGCCGGGCGTGCGCTACTCGCTGGAGAATCCCCAGTCCTACATCCACTCCAACCTCGTCGCCTTCGCCAACCTGCTGGAGGCCTGCCGGGCGCGCCCGCCGCGGCATCTCGTGTACGCCTCGAGCTCGAGCGTCTACGGCGCGAATCCCAGGCTGCCCTGGTCGGAGACGGACAACGTGGACTATCCCATCAGCCTGTACGCGGCGACGAAGAAGTCGAACGAGCTCACCGCCCACGTCTACAGCCACCTCTTCGGCCTGCCGACGAGCGGCCTGCGCTACTTCACGGTGTACGGTCCGTGGGGGCGCCCGGACATGTCGCCGATGCTGTTCGCGGACGCGATCCTGCGCGGCGAGCCCATCCAGGTGTTCAATCGTGGCGAGATGCAGCGCGACTTCACCTACATCGACGACGCGGTGGAGGCGACGCTGCGCGTGCTCGATCGCCCGAGCGCCGGCACGCCGCCCTGGCGCGTGCTCAACGTCGGCAACCACCAGCCGGTGCGGCTGCTCGATTACATCGCGCTGCTGGAGAAGGCGCTCGGGCGCAAGGCGTCGATGGAAATGAAGCCGATGCAGCCGGGCGACGTCCCGGCGACCTATGCCGATACGCGCGCGCTCAGGTCCGTGACGGGGTTCGCGCCGGATACGCCGCTCGAGACGGGCCTCGCGCGCTTCGCCGAGTGGGTCAGGTCGTACCGGCCGTAGGCGAGTACTCCGGCACCCACCCCCGCAGCTTCTCGCGCACCGCCTCCGGCCCCGGGTCGCGCGCCGCCTCGATCCAGGCGAGCACCTCGGCGAGGAGCGCGCCGTCCGCGGCGCCGCTCGCGCGCGCCACGCGCAGCTTGGGGTGCGGCGTGGGCAGCGTCGCCTCCGCGTCGGCGAGCAGCTCCTCGTAGAGCTTCTCGCCGGGCCTGAGGCCCGTGTACTCGATGCGGATGTCGGCCTCGCCGTAGCCCGAGAGCCGGATGAGCTGGCGCGCGAGGTCGACGATTCTCACCGGCTCGCCCATGTCGAGCACGAAGATCTCCCCGCCCCGGCCCATGAGCGCGGCCTGCAGCACGAGCTGCGCGGCCTCCGGGATGGACATGAAGTAGCGCTGCACCTCGGGGTGAGTGACCGTCAGGGGCCCGCCGCGCGCGATCTGCTCGCGAAAGCGCGGGATGACGCTGCCCGTGGAGCCGAGCACGTTGCCGAAGCGCACGGTGACGAACTGGGTGCCGTCGGCGCGCGCGAGCGCCTGGCAGGCGAGCTCGGCGAGGCGCTTGGAGGCGCCCATGACGTTGGTCGGGTTCACCGCCTTGTCGGTGGAGACGAGCACGAACTTCGCCGCGCCCGCGGCCTGCGCGGCGCGCGCCGTGACCACGGTGGACAGCACGTTGTTCGACACCGCCTGGAAGGCGTTGCCGCGCTCGAGGAGCGGCACGTGCTTGTAGGCCGCGGCATGGAACACGAGCTCGGGCCGATAGCGCGCGAAGAGGTCGCCCACGCGCCCGGCGTTCTTCGCGTCGCCGATCTGCGGCGAGACGATCACCTCGGGGTGGCGGTCGCGGAACTCCTGCTCGATGGCGTAGAGCGCGAACTCGGAAAGGTCGAGGAGCACGAGCCGCGCCGGGTCGTAGCGCACGATCTGGCGGCAGAGCTCCGAGCCGATGGAGCCGCCCGCCCCGGTGACCAGCACGCACTTGCCCTCGATCAGGCTGCGCAGGCCCGATTCGTCCAGCTGCACCGGGTCGCGCCCGAGCAGGTCGTCGAGCTCGACGTTCCGGAGCGCCGAGACGCTCACCTTGCCCGCGACGAGGTCGGCGTAGGACGGCACGGTCATCACGGCGAGGCCCGCCGCGTCGCACAGCTCGACGGCGCGCCGGCGCTCGCGGTGAGTCGCGCCCGGCATGGCGATGATGGCCCGTTGCACGCCCAGGCGCCGCGCGTGACCGGCGACGGCAACGAGCGGCCCGAGGATCTTCACGCCCTGGATGGCGCTGCCCTGCTTGCCGGCGTCGTCGTCCAGCAGCCCTACCGCGCGCCAGTCGTCGCTGTGGGCGAGCTCGCGCAGCAGGCTCGCGGCGGCATCGCCCGCGCCGAGGACGAGCACCGGCTTGGCGCGCGGCTGGCGCACCATGCCGAGGAGCGCGCCCTCCTTCCAGCCGCGGTAGAGCAGCCGGCTGCCGCCCATGGCGAAAACGAGCAGCACCGGGCAGATGAGATACACCGAGCGGGGGATCACGGAAGGAAAGGCGATGAGAGTGAACAGCGCCGGCGTGGCGAGCGCGGCGACGCCCACCGCGACGAGGATGCGCCGCAGGTCCGGCAAGCTCGCGTAGCGCCACAGGCCCCGGTACAGGCCCGTCAGCCAGAAGGCGACCGCGTGCACGGCGACGACCCCGGGCAGCGCGACGAACGCGGTCTGCAGGAAGACGGGCGGCGGCACCTCGAGGTTGAAGCGCAGCCAGTAAGCGCCGAGCCACGCGAGCGCCACCGCCGCCACGTCGTGCAGGAAGGCCGCGAGCGCGCGCACGACGAACTGCAGCGCGGCGCTCATCTCGCCTTCTCCCAGCGCCGGTCCACCCAGAGCGCCGCGCCCACGAGCGTTACGCCGGCGAGCGCGAGCGCGATGCCCTGCGCCGCGGCGGGCGCGCGAAAGACCGCGAGCGCGAGCCCCGCGCACAGGGCCATCAGGGCGTACTCGGCGAGCGCCGCGCCGCGGTGGCCGAAGCCCAGGCGCACCAGCCGCTGGTAGTAGTGCTCGCGGTGCGCCTGCCAGACGCGCTCGCCGCGCGCGAGGCGCCGCGCGAGCGTGAGCGTCGCATCGAGCGCAAACGGCGCGAAGACGAGCAGCGGAAACCAGAGCGGCCAGGCCCCCGCATGCCAGCCCTGCAGCCCCAGCGCGCCCGCAAGGAAGCCGAGCGGCACCGAGCCCGCGTCACCCATGAAGAGCCGCGCCGGATGCCAGTTGAAGGCGAGAAACCCCGCGGCGCTCGCCGCGATCGCCGCCGCGAGCAGCGCGAGCGGCGCAAGCCCCGCCGTGGCCGCCGCGATCGCGTACGCCCCGAAGCCGATGAGCGCCATGCCGCCGGCGAGGCCGTCGGCGCCGTCCATGAAGTTGTACAGGTTCGCGCTCCAGGCGAGCGCGAGCACGAGGACCGGAAAGGCGACGAGGCCCGTCCCGGGCAGCGCGAGCGCGACGAACACGGCGGCGGCGGCGAGGTGCATCGCGAGACGCAGCGCAGCCGGCAGGCCGTTTACGTCGTCCACGAAGGACGCGAGCAGTAGACCGCCCGCGATGGCAAGGAGCGCGGCGAAGCCCGGCGGCGCGAGCGCGCAGGCCACGGCGACGCCCGCGGCGATGGCGAGCCCCCCGGTGCGCGGCACGGGCCGCTCGTGCAGTGAGCGCTCGTTCGGCCTGTCGAGCGCGACGCGCCGGCCCGCCGGCGTAACGAGGAGCCGCGCCGTTGCGAGCGCGACGACGAACGCGGCGAGCGGCGCCAGCGCGGGCATGGCGGGCATTCTAGCCGCCCTGCGCGCGGTACCACTCGACGGTGCGCCGCAGGCCCTCGGCCATGTCGAAGGGCGGCGTCCAGCCGAGCGCCTCGCGCAACTCCCGGTCGTCGGCCACTTGCGACTCGACGAGCCGCGCCGTACGCGGCACGAGCCGCAGCAGCGGCGGCGGAAACGGCAGGAGCCGCGCCGGCCGCCCGAGCGCGCGGGCGATCGCGCGGCATAGCTCGGGCGTGGAGATCGGTGCGCCGTCGGCGAGCGCGTAGGGCTTCGCGGCGACGGGCGCCTCGAGGCAGCGCAGCACCGCGTCGGCGAGGTTCTCGACGTAGAGGAAGCTGCGGCGGTTCGCGACGCTCGCCAGCGGCAGCCACCAGCCGCGATCGATCGCGCGCAGGAGCGAAAGAAAGTTCGCCTTCACGCGCGGCCCGTAGACGAGCGGCGGGCGCAGGATCACGGGCTCGAGGCCCTCTAGCCCCAGCAGGCCCTGCTCGGCGATCGCTTTCGCGCGGCCGTAGGCGTCGGCGGGCGCGGCGGCCTTGAGCGAGCTCAGATAGACGAAGCGCCGCGCGCCCGCGGCCACCGCGGCCTGCGCGGTGGCGAGCGTGCCCTGCACGTTGACCCGGTGCAGGTCTGCCGGGCTCGCCGCGGTGTGCGCGATGTTCGCGAGGTGCACGACCGCGTCGGCGCCCTCGAGCGTCGCGTGCAGCTCGTGGCCCGCCGCGGCGAGCGCGGGACACAGATGGCCGCCGATGAAGCCGCCGGCGCCGGTGACGTGGATGCGCATGGCCGGCGATTATCGCCCTTAGAATAGCGGCCCACCTTCGCGCGCACCTTGCTTTGCCTTCTTCCCTCGTCCCGGTGATCCTCTGCGGCGGCTCGGGCAGCCGCCTGTGGCCGATGTCGCGCCGGCTGCTGCCCAAGCAGTTCCTGCCGCTCGCGGGCAGCCGCACGCTCTTCCAGGAAACGGTGCTGCGCACGCGCGGACTGGCGGGCGCCGGCGCGCCGATCGTGGTCACCAACACGGAGCAGCGCTTTCTCGCCGCCGACCAGCTCGCCGAGATCGGGGTGCGGCCGTCGGCGCTGCTCCTCGAGCCCGCGGGCCGCAATACCGCGCCCGCGGTCGCCGCCGCCGCGCTCGCCGCGATGCGCGGCGATCCCGACGCGGTGCTCCTCGTGCAACCCTCGGACCACGTGATCGGCGACGTCGCCGCGTTCCACGCCGCAGTCACTCAAGCCGCGGCCGCGGCGCGCGAGGGCTTGCTCGTCACCTTCGGCATCCGCCCCACCGAGCCCGCCACGGGCTACGGCTACATCGAGGCCGGCGAGCCGATCGCGGGCGAGGTCTTTCGCGTGCGCCGCTTCGTCGAGAAGCCGAGCCTCGAGAAAGCGCGGGGCTTTCTCGCGCAGGGCGGCTTCTACTGGAACAGCGGCATGTTCGTGTTCCGCGCCGCGCGCTATCTCGAGGAGCTCGGGCGCGCGCGCCCGGAAATCCTCGCCGCCGTGCGCGCCGCCATGGACAAGGCCGTCCCGGACCTGGGATTCCAGCGGCTCGATGCGCAGGCGTTCGCCGCCTCGCCCGCCGACTCGGTGGACTACGCCGTGATGGAGCGCACCGGCGCGGGCGCGATGGTGCGCGCCGACATGCGCTGGAGCGACGTCGGCTCCTGGTCGGCGCTCTGGGAGGTGGGCGAGAAGGACGGGGCGGAGAACGTCGCGCGCGGCGACGTCGAGCTGCGCGACGCCGCCGGCTGCTACGTGCACGCCGAGCGCCGCCACGTGCAGGTGCTCGGCGCGCGCGACCTCGTCGTCGTCGAGACCGACGACGCGATCCTCGTCGCGGCAAGAGACCGCGCGCAGGACGTGAAGGAAGTCGTGGAAGGGCTCGACCGGGCGAAGCGCAGCGAGCACATCTCGCATTCGCGCGTGCACCGGCCCTGGGGCTACTACGAAAGCGTGGACGAAGGCCCGGGCTTCCAGGTGAAGCGGCTGATGGTCAAGCCGGGGCACAAGCTCTCGCTGCAGCTGCACCACAAGCGCGCCGAGCACTGGGTGGTGGTCTCGGGCACGGCGCGCGTCACGCGCGGCGAGGACGTGTTCGACCTCGAGCGCAACCAGTCCACCTACATCCCGCTCGGCACCAAGCACCGCCTGGAGAATCCCGGCGCGGAGCCGCTCCTCATCGTCGAGGTGCAGTCGGGCGACTACCTCGGCGAGGACGACATCGTGCGGCTGGAGGACAGCTACAACCGCGACAGCACTTCGCGGTAAACCTCCAGCGTCCCCTTCGCCATGGCCTCGGCGCTGAAGAGCGCGTAGGCGCGCTTCCGCCCAGCCTCACCGAGGCGCCGCCCGAGCTCCGGGTCGGCGCGCAGTCGCTCCAGGGCCGCAGCAAGCGCTCCGACGTCCGCCGGCGGCACCGCGATCCCCGTCTCGCCGTCCCGGTTCACCCAGTTCACCCCGTTGCCCAGCTGGCAGCAAAGCACTGGCCTGCCGCAGGCCATCGCCTCCACCTGCACGATGCCGAAGGCCTCCGCGGGCTCTACCGAAGGCAGGCAGAAGACGTCGCAGGCGTGATACCAGGCGGGGAGCTCCGCATCGGGGATGCGGCCCACGAAGTCCACGCGCTCGGCAACGCCCGCGTCGCGCGCGACGCGCTGCAGGTCTCCGGTAAGCGGCCCCTGCCCGCCCAGCGCGAGCCGCGCCTGCGGCACCGAGGCGAGCGCCCGGATGAGGAACTCGAAGCCCTTGTAGTACACGTGCCGGCCGAGCGCGAAGAGAAGAAACTCGCCGCCGTAGCGCCGCCGGATGTCCTCGGCGAGCGCCGGCCGATCGCGAAAGCGCGCGAGCTCGAAGCCGAAAGGCACGATGCGAAAGCGCGCCGTCTCGCGCACCGGATCGAGCTGGCGCGAGGCGCTGATGTGTGCCGGCGTGGGCGCGATGATCGCGTCGGCGCGCCGCAGGGTGCGGTTGAGCAGCGGCCGGTAGAGCCTGAGCAGCCCCTGCTGGCGCACGATGTCGCTGTGCCAGGTGATGACCCGCTTCACCGGGCGCGGCAGCAGCTCGTAGGCGAGGTGCGCCATCGGGTCGGCGGGAAACTGCAGGTGCGCGATGTCGAAGGGCGCGGCGCGGTGGCGGCGCAGCGCATGCCAGGGCATCGAGGGGCAGACCGGCGTATCGCCGATGCTCGCAGCCGCGCGCGCGTACACCGTCTCCCCCGCCATCGGGATGTCGGGCGGCGCGCCGCGGTGCGCGACGATGTTGACGAAGGACGCCTCGCCCTCGAGCGCGTGCGCGAGCTCGATCACGTAGCGCTCCAGCCCGCCGAAATTGTCGTCGGCGTAGCGGCCGAAGGTGAGAACGCGGATCAAGGCTGGACGGTCCAGATGGGCGGTCGCCCGCGCAGCGCCCGGTAGCGGTCCGCCAGGCGCCGGTAGGCCGCATCGCCCAGCAGCCGGTAGACGAACGCGCCGAACGTGGCCGCGGCGATGCGCCCCTGCAGCCACAGCGGCGTGCCGCGAAGCCCGTGCGCGCGCCGTGCGCGCGCCACTTCGCGCAGCGAGGTGAGGATGTTCCCCGGGCGCGAGCTCATGCCGCCGAAGCCCATGTCGAGCACCACCCGATCGACGAAGGCGGGGTCGCGCTCGAGGAACTCCCCGAGCAGCAGGTGATAGTCGGCGGCGATGCGGTAGGACTCGTCGAAGAGTCCCCGCTGCTCGAGGAGGTCGCGCCGGTGCAGCGTGCCCGGGTGCGGGATGTTGGCGCCGCGAAAGAACGCGCTTCTCGCGGCCTGCCACGGCTCGCCGATGGTCTCCACGAGCGTGCCGCCCGCCGCGACGCGATGGATACGGCCATAGACCACGCGCGCGCGGCCGTCTCCCGCCTCGGCCGCCTCGACGAGCGCGCGCAGCGACGATGCGTCGTGGAAAGCATCGTCGCAGCCGAGAAACGAGAGCCACCGCCCGCGGCTGCGGCGAATCGCCTTGTTCCAGGCGCTGTAGACGCCGCCGTCGGGCTCCGAGATCCAGTCGTCGATTTTCCCCTCGCGCGCGTTGCGCTCGATGAGCTCGACCGTGCCGTCGTCGGAAGCGCCATCCACGACGACCGTCTCGCGCGCGCCGTAGTCCTGCGCGGCGATGCTGTCGAGGCAGCGCTGCAGCGTCGCCGCGCCGTTGCGCACGCCGATGACGACGGTGACTTCGGGGCGCGCCGCGCTGTCCATGGCTCGGGCGATTGTGCCATGCTAGGACGCTTGCACATCGCCTTCGATCCCCAGACGTTTTCGCTCCAGGCCTACGGCGGCGTGTCGCGCTACGTCGCGGAGCTGGCGCGATGCCTGCGCGCGCTGCCGCAGACGCGCGTATCGGTGCTCGCCTTCGCGCACATCAACGGCTACCTGCAGCCCGGCGAAGGCGTGGTCGGCCGGCGCATGCCGGATATCCCCGAGCCGCTGCGGCGGCCGCTCGCGCGCGCCAACCAGGCCGCCGCGCGCCGCTGGCTCGCGCGCCACGGCGCCGACCTCGTGCACGAGACCTACTACTCGCACGCGCGCACCGCGCCGCCGGGCATGCCGACGGTCCTCACCGTGCACGACATGATCCACGAGAAGTTCCCGGATTACGCGCCGCGCACGCAGCGCATCGCGGCGGCCAAGCGCGCCGCGCTCGCGCGCGCCGACCACGTGATCTGCGTCTCGGAGAGCACGCGCCGCGACCTGCTCGAGATCACCGGCATCGACCCGGCGCACGTGTCGGTCGTGCGCCACGGCGTTTCCATTCCCGCCGGCGACGCCCCGCGCCCCGTCGCCGGGCCCTACGTGCTTTTCGTCGGCAAGCGCGGCGGCTACAAGGGCTTCGACACGCTGCTCGAGGCGTACGCGGGCCCGGTGCAGCGGGAATACCGGCTCGTGTGCTTCGGCGACGCGCCCTTCTCGCGCGACGAGCTGCGCCGCATGGATGCGCTCGGCGTCCAGCGGGAGCGCGTATGCCATGCCTTCGGAGACGACGCGGCGCTCGCCGCGCACTACCGGCACGCCGCGCTCTTCGCCTACCCGTCGCGCTATGAGGGCTTCGGCATGCCGCCGCTCGAAGCGATGGCGCTCGGCTGCCCGGTGGTGTGCAGCGACGCGGCGTCCCTGCCCGAGGTGGCGGGAGAGGCGGCGCGGATGTTCACGGCGGGCGATGCGCAGGCGCTGCGCGCGGCGATGGAGGCGGTGCTGGACTCTCCGGGCGTGGCGGCCGACCTGTGCGAGCGGGGTCGGCGGCGTGCGGCGATGTTCACCTGGGAGGCCTGCGCGCGGGCCACGCAGGAAGCCTACGCGAGGCTGCTGCAGACGCGCTAGACCTCCGTGTTCACGATTTGAACGCGGCAGGGGCTTCAGGATGTACGTAGAATCAAATAGTTAAGATAGCCTTGTTCATGAACTGAACATTTGTGAGATGCTTGCGGGCGATGCTGGACGACGAGACCCGCTACCGCATCCTCAAGATCCTCGAGGCCGACCCGCAGGCGAGCCAGCGCCGCATCGCGGACCAGCTCGGCATCAGCCTGGGGCGCGTCAACTACTGCCTGCAGGCGCTGATCAAGAAAGGCCTGGTCAAGGCGAACAACTTCCGCAACAGCACCAACAAGCGCGCCTACCTCTATCTGCTCACGCCGCGCGGTATCGACGAGAAGGCGCGCGTGACCGCGCGCTTCCTGCGCGTGAAGATGGACGAGTACGAGATCCTCAAGCGCGAGCTGGAAGAGCTGCAGCGCGAGGCGGCGGCGCTGGGCGCCTCCCGCCCGGCCGACACGCGCGGGGAGCCGACGCCGCGATGAGCGACACGCTCTCCCGGATCCGCGGGCTCCTCAGCGCCGCCGAGCGCCGCGGTGCGGTCGTCCTGGTCGGACTCATGGTGATCGGCATGGCGCTCGAGACGCTCGCGACGTTTCTCGTCATCCCGGCGATCGCGCTCCTCATGCAGCAGGATCTCGCAGCGACCTACCCGCGCTTCAGGCCCCTGCTCGATCTTCTCGGCAATCCGGGCCAGGCCGAGCTCATCGTCAAGGTAATGCTGGGGCTGGTGGCCGTGTACTTCTTCAAGAACGTCTTCCAGGCCTATCTGGCCTGGCATCAGACACGCTTTGCCTTCGACGTGCAGGCCCGCCTCTCGCAGCGGCTGTTCACGGTCTACCTGCGCCAGCCCTATACGTTCCACCTGCAGCGCAACTCCGCGGAGCTCATTCGCAACGTGACGACCGAGGTGAGCCTGTTCGCCCATGCGATCGTCGCCGCGCTGAACATCGCCACCGAGGCGCTCGCGCTGCTCGGGATCGCGGCTCTGCTCCTGGTCGTCGAGCCCGTCGGCACGCTCGTCGCCGTCGTGGTGCTGGGCAGCTCGGCGTGGGCATTTCACCGCCTCATGCGCACGCGCCTCGTGCGCTGGGGCGAGTCGCGCCAGCTGCACGACGGGTTGCGCATGCAGCATCTGCGGCAGGGGCTGGCGGGCGCGAAGGACGTGAAGCTCCTGGGCCGGGAGGCAACCTTCCTCGACGCCTTCCAGGCGCACAACCGGCGAAGCGCGCAGGTCAATCAGTACCAGGCGATGTCGCAGATGCTGCCACGCCTGTGGCTCGAGCTGCTCGCGGTGGCGGGGCTCGCAATGCTCGTCATCGCGATGCTGGCGCAGGGCCGCGAAATGGCCACCGTCATGCCCACGCTCGGACTGTTCGCCGCGGCGGCCTTCCGGCTGATGCCTTCCGTAAACCGGATGCTCAATGCGCTCCAGGCGTTGCGCTACTGCATGCCGGTCGTGAACGTCCTGCACGAGGAGGTCAAGCTGGCGCCGCCCGAGCCGCCAGCGCGTAGCGGCCAGCCCACCGGCTTCAGAACGGACATTCGGCTGGAAGGAGTGGGCTATACCTACCCGACAGGAGCGGCCCACGCGCTCGACGGCGTTTCCCTCGCGGTGCGCAAGGGCGAGTCCGTAGGCTTTGTCGGCCCGAGCGGCTCGGGCAAGAGCACGCTGGTCGACGTCGCGCTGGGACTGCTCACGCCGCAGAAGGGACAGATTCTCGTCGACGGCGCGGACATCCAGCGCGACCTGCGCGCCTGGCAGGACCAGATCGGCTACGTGCCGCAGTCGATCTACCTCACCGACGACACGCTCCGGCGCAACGTCGCCTTCGGTTTGCCGGATGATGCGATCGACGAGGCGGCGGTCGAGCGTGCGATCCGCGCAGCCCAGCTCGAGGAGTTCGTTGCGGGGCTCCCTCAGGGGCTCGACACGCTCGTCGGCGAGCGCGGCGTGCGACTCTCGGGCGGGCAGCGCCAGCGCATCGGCATCGCGCGCGCTCTCTACCACGACCCCGCGGTGCTCGTCCTCGACGAGGCGACGAGCGCCCTGGATACCGCCACCGAGAGCGGCGTGATGGAAGCCGTGACCGCGCTCCATGGCGCGAAGACCGTGCTCATCGTGGCGCACCGGCTGTCCACGGTCGCGCACTGCGACCGGCTTTACCAGCTGGAGCAGGGCAAGGTGGTGGCGGAGAACGCCCCCGCCCGGGTGCCGGCCGCCGCCCGCGCATCGAGATAGGAAGAAAGCATGCTCGACGACAAGTCCATTCTCATCACCGGCGGCACCGGCTCCTTCGGCCGGCAGTACGTGCGCACCCTGCTCGCGCGCTTCCGGCCGCGGCGCCTCGTCATCTACTCGCGCGACGAGCTCAAGCAGTACGAGATGGCGCAGGAGTTCCCGACGTCGAAGTGCGCCTGCATGCGCTACTTCATCGGCGACGTGCGCGACAAGGACCGGCTGGTGCAGGCGATGCGCGGAGTCGACTACGTGATCCACGCGGCGGCGCTCAAGCAGGTGCCGGCGGCCGAGTACAACCCGATGGAGTGCATCAAGACCAACGTGCACGGCGCGGAGAACGTGATCCACGCGGCGCTCGAGGCAGAGGTGGAAAGGGTGATCGCGCTCTCCACCGACAAGGCCGCCAACCCGATCAACCTGTACGGGGCGACCAAGCTCGCCTCGGACAAGCTCTTCACGGCAGCGAACAACATCGCCGGCGCCCATCGCACGCGATTCTCGGTGGTGCGCTACGGCAACGTCGTCGGCTCGCGCGGGTCGGTGGTGCCGCTGTTCCTGAAGCTGATACGCGACGGCGCGGACCACCTCCCCATCACCGACGAGCGCATGACGCGCTTCTGGATCACGCTGCAGCAGGGCGTGGACTTCGTGCTGAAGAACTTCGAGCGCATGCGGGGCGGCGAGATTTTCGTGCCCAAGATCCCCTCGGTGCGCATCGTGGACCTCGCCGCGGCCATGGCGCCGAAGCTCGCGCGCAAGGTCGTCGGCATCCGGCCAGGGGAGAAGATCCACGAGGTCATGTGCCCGGCCGACGACTCGCACCTGACCCTGGAGTTCGACGATCACTACGTGATTCGCCCGACCATCACGTTCAGCGACACCGACAACAGCTACACGCCGAACCGGCTGGGCGAGCGCGGCCGCGACGTGGAGCAGGGCTTCGAGTACAACTCGGGCCGCAACGAGCGCTTCCTCAGCGTGCCCGAGATCGTGGAGTTCAACCGCGTGGCGGGGTTCGCGTGATTCCCTACGGGCGCCAGGCAATCAGCGAAGCGGACATCGAGGCGGTCGTGCGCGTGCTGCGCTCGGACTGGCTCACGCAGGGGCCCGAGGTGCCCGACTTCGAGAGGGCCGTCGCCGACTACTGCGGCGCCCGATATGCGGTGGCGGCGAACAGCGGCACGAGCGCGCTGCACCTCGCCTGCCTCGCGCTCGGCGTCGGGCCGGGCGACGTCGTCTGGACGAGCGCCATCACCTTCGCCGCAAGCGCGAATTGCGCGCTCTATTGCGGGGCACGCGCCGATTTCGTCGACATCGACCCGCGAACCTACAACATGAGCGTGGAGGCGCTTGCCGCCAAGCTCGAGCGCGCGAAGGCCTGCGGCAAGCTACCGAAGGTGGTGATCCCGGTTCATCTCTGCGGTCAGCCCTGCGACATGGCGGCGATCCATGCGCTCGGACAGCAGTACGGCTTCCGGATCGTCGAGGACGCTTCGCACGCGATCGGCGCGCGCTATCGCGGCGAGCCTGTCGGCGACTGCCGCTACAGCGACATCGGGGTGTTCAGCTTCCACCCGGTGAAGGTGATCACTACGGCCGAGGGTGGCATGGCGACCACCAACGATCCGGCGCTCGCCAAGCGCATGCAGCTCCTGCGCACGCACGGCATCACGCGCGACGCCGAGGACATGACGAAGGAGCCCGACGGCCCCTGGTACTACGAGCAAGTCGCGCTCGGCTACAACTACCGCATGACCGACGTGCAGGCCGCGCTCGGCTCGAGCCAGATGCGCCGCGTGGACGAGTTCGTGGCCGCGCGGCGCCGCCTGGCGGCCCGCTACGACGAGTTCCTCTCGGGTCTTCCGCTGCGGACGCCTTGGCAGCACCCGGATACGGCGTCGGCTTGGCACCTGTATGTCGTGCGGCTGAAGCCGGAGGAGGTCCGCCGCTCGCATCGAGAGGTGTTCGAAGGCATGCGTGCAGCGGGAATCGGGGTGAATCTCCATTACATCCCCGTCTACCGCTTGCCGTACCACTCGCGCCCCGACCTGCGGCCCCAGGATTTCCCGCAGACTGAGCGCTACTATGCCGAAGCGATCAGTCTCCCGATGTATCCCGCGTTGAGCACGGGAGAGCAGGACGAGGTCATCGTCGCTCTTAGGGCTGCACTCGTTTCATGACCACCGCCATCATTGTCCAGGCCAGGATGGGTTCCAGTCGGCTGCCGGGGAAGGTATTGCTGCCGATCGAAGGGCGCCCGATGCTGTCGTACCAGCTAGAGCGCCTCAGGGCTGTCGAGAGGGCCGACGTAATTGTGGTTGCCACTTCGACTTCCAAGGCGGACGACCCGATCGATGAGCTTTGCTGCGAGGAGGGAGTGTCATCGGTGCGCGGTCCAGAGCTGGATGTTCTTTCCCGCTATGAGAAAGCTGCCGCGGCGTGCGGTGCATCGGCGATAGTGCGCGTGACCGCCGACTGCCCACTCATCGACCCCGACCTGATCGACGAGTCCATCCGGGTATTCCGCGAATCGCCGGACAAGCCCGACTTTGTGTCCAACATGCTGCAGCCAACCTGGCCGTACGGCATGGCGGTGGAGGTTTTCTCTCGACGCTGCCTGGCGGAAGCGAACGCGGAAGCGACCGACCCCGACGAACGTGAGCATGTCACCCCCTTCATCTGGCGCCGCCCCGACCGCTACCGGCTCAGATCGCTGACCCGGGAGCCAGATCTCAGCCGCCATCGTTGGACAGTGGATACCCCGGAGGATTTCGAGCTGATAAGCCGCATCCTCGGCAAGCTCGCCGCCCGCAATGCCGATTTCAGGCTCGAGGACGTGCTTGCCGTGTTGAGAAGGAATCCGAGTTGGGAGAACCTCAACCGCCATGTGGCCCAGCGCGCGGTTGCGCACGCGTCCAAGGAGGCGTGATGCCGTACAACACCGAGCAGGAAGGGTTCTGGGCCGGCCAGTTCGGCACGGACTACATTGCCCGCAACGAAAGCAAGGCGCTGCTGGCCGCGAACGTCGGTCTCTTCGCCAGAGCGCTGCGCGGCGCGGGGACGATCTCGTCATGCGTCGAGTTCGGCGCCAACATCGGCATGAACCTGCGCGCGCTGCGCGTGCTCTACCCCGAAATTTCCCTGCGCGGCATTGAAATCAACCGCGACGCGGCCGCCGAGTTGGCCAAGCTGCTCGGCGACGAGCGAGTGTACTGCGGCTCGATGTTCGACTTCCAGCCGGCCGAGCCGGCCGACCTGACGCTGAGCAAGGGAGTGCTGATCCACATCAATCCCGACATGCTGCCTGCCGCCTACAGCAAGCTCTACCAAGCCTCGCGCAGATGGATTCTGATCTGCGAGTACTACAATCCATCCCCTGTAGCCATCCCCTACCGCGGGCACAGCGACCGGCTGTTCAAGCGCGATTTCGCCGGCGAAATGCTGGAAGCCTACCCCGGGCTCGCACTGGTCGACTACGGCTTCGCCTACCGGCGCGATCCGGTCTTCCCGCAGGACGACATCTCCTGGTTCCTACTCCGGAAATAGTCAGACCATGCTGAAGTACTGCGTCAAGTGCGTGATGCCGCACACCAAACCCGATCTGCACCTGGATGAGGAAGGCGTGTGCAATGCTTGCCGTGCCTACGAGCTGCGCGCGGCGGTCGATTGGGAGCAGCGGCGCAAGGAACTGCTCGAAATCCTCAAGCGCTACCGGCGCAACGGCGAGAACTGGGACTGCATCGTGCCGGTGAGCGGCGGAAAAGACAGCACGTACCAGGTGATCCGGATGCTGCAGCTGGATCTCAATCCCCTGTGCGTGACTTCCACGACCTGCGACCTTTCCGATATCGGGCGCAAGAACATCGAGAACATCAAGCACCTCGGCGTCGACTACATCGAGTTCTCGCCCAATCCGCTGGTGCGCGCAAGGCTGAACCGTATCGGACTGACAGAGGTAGGCGACATTTCCTGGCCCGAGCACGTCGGCATCTTCACCATCCCGGTGCGGGCAGCCGTGCAGTTCAACGTGCCGCTGATCGTGTGGGGCGAGAACTCGCAGAATGAGTATGGAGGCCCCGCAGCGGCGGCGCAGAACAACGTCCTCACGCGCCGCTGGCTGGAAGAGTTTGGCGGCTTGCTGGGGCTCAGGGTCGCCGACCTGCCCGAAAGCTATGGCTTCGAGCGCCGGCACCTGCTGCCCTACCAGTACCCCAGCGACGCTGACCTGCAGCGCGCTGGCGTGACCGGGCTGTTTCTCGGCCATTACATTCCCTGGGACGGGCTGTCCAACGCGCTGATCTCGCAGGCGAACGGGTTCACCTCGCTGCCGGCGGCCGTCGAGGGCTCGATGGTGAATTACGAGAACCTCGACAATCACCAGACCGGCATCCACGACTACTTCAAGTTCCTCAAGTTTGGCTTCTCGCGCGCGACCGACATCGCCTGCTTGCACGTGCGCCGCGGCCGCCTGACCCGCCAGGACGCGCTGGAGATCGTGCGCAAGCGCGACGGAAAATTCCCCTGGACCTACCTCGGCAAGCCGCTGGCGGCGATCCTCGAGCCGCTCGACATGTCGGTCGAGGAGTTCATCCGCGTCTGCGACAAGTTCACCAACAAGAAGATCTTCAAGCGTGATGGGTCGGGCGCGCTGCTCAAGGACAAGCACGGCAACCTCGAGAAGGTCAACTACGACAATCCGTGAAGGTCGGCATCGTCAACTATGGGATGGGAAACCTCGGCTCGGTGCGCCGCGCGCTCGAGGATCTGGGAGCACAGGCGTTCATCGCCGACCATCCGGGCGCGCTCTACGAAGCCGACCGCGTGGTGCTTCCTGGCGTGGGCGCCTTTCTGGAAGGCATGACGCGCCTGCGCGATGGCGGCTGGGCCGATGCCTTGCATAAGCTCAACCGGGACCACCGCCGGCCGCTGCTCGGCATCTGCCTGGGCATGCAGATGCTCGCCAGCCGCGGTGAAGAGGGCGGCGGCACGCCGGGACTGGGCTTCGTGGAAGGCGACGTCGTGCGCCTGGATAGCCTGGGCTGCCGCCTGCGCATCCCACACGTAGGCTGGAACGACCTCTGCTACGGCGCCGGCGCTGCCGCACGCGCGCTCTTTGCCCACATTCCGCAGCGATCCGACTTCTACTTCGTCCACAGCTACGCCTTCCACGCGCGGCGCGAGGCGGATGTCGCCGCCACTACCGACTACAGCGTGCCAATCGTGGCGGCGATCGGCCAGGGCAACGTGTTCGGCACCCAGTTCCATCCGGAGAAGAGCTCCAAGGTCGGCCGCCAGCTGCTGCGCAATTTCCTGGATTACGTGCCGTGCTGAAAGTGCGCGTGATTCCCAGCCTGTTGTGGAAGGGTCCGGGCCTGGTGAAGGGCGTCGGCTTCAACAGCTGGCGGAGGGTCGGACCTGTTCTGCCCGCGATCAAGGTCTACAATGCGCGCGACGTGGACGAGCTGGTGCTGCTCGATATCGTCGCCTCGCAAACCGGCGAGGCGCCGGACTACGTCACGGTCGCAGACCTGTCCAATGAATGCGCGGTGCCACTGACCGTGGGCGGCGGAATTTGCCGCCTAGAGCAGATCGTGGCGCTGCTGCACGCGGGTGCGGACAAGGTGAGCATCAATTCCTCGGCGGTCGAGCGGCCCGAGTTGATCAATCAGGCGGCAGCGAAGTTCGGCGCGCAGTGTATTGTCGCCAGCATCGACGCGCGGCGCGAGACGGACGACCGGGTGGTTGTCTGGATCCGTTCCGCGACGCAGGACACGGGGCGCGATCCCGTGGAGTGGGCGCGCGAGCTGGCCGACAGGGGCGCGGGCGAGATCCTGCTGACCTCAATCGATCGCGACGGCACGATGCAGGGGTACGACCTGCAGCTGATCGAACGCGTGTCAGCAGCGATCGCCATCCCGGTCATCGCCTCGGGTGGCGCGGGCACCTACCAGCATCTGGTCGACGCGGTCCTGAAGGCGGGTGCTTCGGCCGTAGCGGCTGCGAGCATGTTTCACTTTACTGAGCAGACACCGTCCGGGGCTAAGCAGGCGCTACACGCTGCAGGCATTCCGGTTCGAAGCACTTTCGTGGCGGGGTCGGGTTGACCGCGATGCGTATCGCCTTGCGCGCGGACGCGTCTGCCGAAATGGGTATCGGGCATGTGACTCGTTGCCTCGCTCTAGCGCAGGCACTGGAAGGAGCGGGGACCGAGTCCTGTCTCCTAAGCCGGTCTCTAGGCGTGGATACGCAGGCCCTCGCGCGCCGTGCGGGGGTGGCGCATCAATCGCTCGCGGCGCCGAGCGGCGCAGGCGGATCGAAGCGCGGGTCTCCGCGCCACGCGGATTGGGCGCAGGTGTCCTGGGAGCAGGATGCCGCGCAGACGGCGGCGGCCCTCGCGGATTGGTCGCCCGCCTGGGTGGTGGTCGACCATTACGCCTTTGACGCGTGCTGGCACCGCGAAGTCGGTGCGAGGCTGCGCACGCGGATAGCAGTGGTCGACGATCTGGGGGACCGCGCCCTCGATGCGGCGCTGCTCATCGACCAGAACCTGGCCGTGGACTTTCGCGCCAAGTACAGCGGCCGCTGGCCGGCAGACCGGCCCCTGCTCGGGGGGCCGCGGTACGCGCTTCTGCGGCCCGAGTACGCCGCGGCGCCGAAGTACTCATGGCGTGAGGAAGTGCGCAGCATCGGCATCTTCCTGGGCGGAGCCGATATCGCAGGGCTATCCGCACGCGCGCTCGAAGCCTGCCGATCGGTCGCTGGCTTTCGCGGGCCGATCGAAATCGTGACGACGAGCGCGAATCCGGAGCTAGCAACGCTTCGCCAGGCGTGCGCCGACTCGACGGGAACCACGCTGGCCGTCGACTTGCGCGACCTGAGCGACTTCTTCGCCCGGCACGACCTGCAGATCGGCGCCGGCGGCGGTGCAAGCTGGGAGCGCTGCTGCATCGGCGTACCGACATTGACGCTGGTCGGCGCCGAAAACCAGGCGGTCGTGGTGCAAGCGCTGGTCGCGGGGGGAATCACCAGGACGGCGAGATCGACCACGGTCGAGGACATCGGCGACGCAGTCGCGCGACTGATCGAGGATGCGCCGGACCGGCGCGCCATGGTGGAGCGCTCGAGGGCACAAGTCGACGGCCGCGGCGCCTTGCGCGTCGCGGCTGCGCTTCTCGGCGCAGAGCTGCGTCTGCGCCCCGCAGTGGAGTCGGACGCCTGCATCGCGCATAAATGGCGTCAGGACCCGCGAACGCGGTCGCGCTTCAGAGATTCAAGGGAAGTGCCCTGGGAAGCACATACGTCGTGGTGGAAGGAAGCGCTGCAGGATCCGCTGCGCCGCCTGCTGGTAGCCTGTTGCGGACGCCTGCCCGTCGGCATCCTACGATTCGATCTTTCGGCCTCCTCGGCGGAGATCTCGCTGTACCTCGACCCCGAACTAACCGGGATCGGCCTTGGCACCCGGTTGCTGGTTGAAGCAAAGCGCTGGATTGCCGCGGAGGAGCCTTCGTTGCGTCGCCTGACAGCGCACGTCATGGAAGGCAACAGCGTATCCGCGGCCGCTTTCTCCAGCGCGGGTTTCACGCGCGTGGGCGCACTCGACTGGACCTGGGAGACGTCAAGTGCCCAACGATAGGCGCATCGTTCTTGCGACCCCGCATAGCCGGCATGACGCGCTGGAAGTCGCGCTCGCCTCCAAGCACGGTTTCAGCGTCCTGCGTATCCGCGATCGCGGCGAGCTAAGCGCCGAGAATCTGAAGGCGCACGCACCGAGCCACCTGTTCTTCCCGCACTGGTCCTGGAAGATCCCGCCGGAAGTATGGCAAGGCTTCACCTGCGTGGTGTTTCACATGACCGATCTACCGTTCGGCCGCGGCGGGACCCCGCTGCAAAACCTCATCGTGCGCGGCATCGAAGATACAAAGCTCTCGGCGCTGCTCTGCACCGAAACGCTGGATGCAGGACCGGTCTACCTCAAGCGACCGCTGTCGCTACTCGGCAGCGCCGAGGAAGTGCTGCTGCGCGCGGCCGCGCTCATGGAGTCGATGATCGTCGAGATCGTCGAGCGAGACGTGCGCCCGCAGCCGCAGACCGGCGCTCCGGTGCTGTTCCAGCGCCGCACACCCGATCAGGGCGACCTCAGTACTGCCGAAACGCTGGAGAAGGTGCACGACATCATCAGGATGCTTGACGCGGACGGGTATCCGCGCGCCTTCATCGAGATCGGGCGCCTGCGCCTTGAGTTCGGGCGCGCCAGCCGCCGGCCCGACGTAGTGCTGGCCGACGTAAGTATTTCGCTCATCCCGGAGAGGGACGACACGTGAGCAAGAGTGCACTGGTGATCGCGGCGCATCCTGACGACGAAGTGCTCGGCTGTGGCGGAACCATCGCCCGCATGGCGCGGGAGGGCTGGCGGGTCAGCATCCTCATCCTCGCCGAAGGCGCCACCAGCCGGGCGCCGAGGCGCGACCGCGGCGGCCGGCGTGCCGAGCTGTCCGCACTGCAGGGCAGCGCGCGCCGGGCCGCCAAGATCCTGGGAGCGTGCTCGGTCCGGCTTGAGGGCTTTCCCGACAACCGGATGGACGGCGTCGATCTGCTCGACATTGTCAAGTGCATTGAGGCTGAGGTTCGGCGCGTGGAGCCCTCGCGTGTACTGACGCATCACCCTGGTGATGTGAACGTCGACCATTTCATCACTCAGCGGGCGGTGGCTGCCGCCTGCCGGCCGCTGCCGGGGTCACCCGTCCGCGAGCTCCTGCACTTCGAGGTGCCCTCGAGTACCGAATGGCACGGCTCGCGCACCGCCGCCGCGTTCTGCCCGAGCGTGTTCGTCGACATCTCCGGAACGCTCAAGCGCAAACTGCGCGCCCTGCAGGCCTACGCCAGCGAGATGCGGGAGTTCCCGCATCCGCGCTCCCTAAAGGGCGTCGAGCACTTGGCGCGTTGGCGCGGCGCCACTGTCGGTTGCGCTGCCGCCGAGGCGTTCGAGCTTTCGCGCCGCATCGACTAGCCGATCAAACAGCCCAGGAATTCAGCCCATGCGCATAGGTGAACGACCAATCGGCCGGGAGCACAGGCCGTACCTCATCGCGGAAATGTCGGGCAATCACAATCAGTCTCTCGAGCGCGCCTTGGCGATCGTGGAAGCCGCGGCAGGGGCCGGGGCGGATGCCATCAAGCTTCAGACCTATACGGCGGAGACCATGACGCTGAACGTGCGCGGCACGGGCTTCGTCATCGACGACCGGGATAGCCCGTGGGCTGGCCGTCAACTCTACGACCTGTACAAGGAGGCGCACACGCCGTGGGAGTGGCACGCGCCCATCATTACGCGCGCCGCCGAGCTCGGGCTGCAATGTTTCAGCTCGGCCTTCGATGAAACGGCGGTCGATTTCCTGGAGTCGCTCGCGGTCCCGGCCTACAAGATAGCCTCCTTCGAGAACACCGACCTGCCGCTGATCCGCAAAGTCGCCGCTACCGGCAAGCCGATGATCATCTCCACTGGCATGGCCACCGCGGCCGAGATAGACGAAGCAGTCTGCGTCGCGCGCGAGGCCGGTTGCCGTGACCTTGCGCTCCTCAAGTGCACCAGCACCTATCCGGCGTCGCCGGAAAACACCAATCTGCGCACGATCCCCAACATGCGGGAGACCTTCGGCTGCGAAGTTGGCCTGTCGGATCACACCATGGGCTGCGGCGCGGCGGTCGCCTCCGTCGCGCTCGGCGCGACTGTGATCGAGAAGCATTTCACCCTGCGGCGCGCCGAAGGTGGCGTGGACTCGGCCTTCTCGCTCGAGCCCGAGGAGTTCCGGCTGTTGCGCGCGGAGACGGAACGGGCATGGCAGGCCCTTGGCAAGGTGACCTACGGCGGCACGCAGGCCGAGGAGAAGTCGCGCGCGTTCCGGCGCACGCTCTATATCGCCCGCGACATGAAGGCGGGCGACCAATTGACGCGCGACAACCTGCGCATCGTGCGACCCGGATTCGGCCTGCCGCCCAAGTACCTTGAAATGGCTCTCGGCCGGCGAATCAACTGCGACGTTCCCGCCGGAACGCCGTTGTCCTGGTCGCTCCTTGCATGAGGAAAGCCATCCAAGTGCTGAGCAGGCTTCGCCCCTTCGTGCGCGACCGGCTGATGAGAGCGCGGTTCAGGCGCCTGCAGAAGCGCAAGGTCTCTCTGCCCGCGGCCGAGCAGAAAAGCTTTCTCTTCTGGGTGCCCGGCGGCATGCCGTTGATGCTGGATGTCGAGGGCGCGATCGCACAGGCTCTCATCCTGCGCGGGCACAAGGTCCACGCCATCATCTGCGATGGGGTCGCCATCGCCTGCGTGAGGCGCGAGGCGGGCATCAATTCGAACCTGGATACCTGGGCACAGGAATGTGCCGCGTGCAGGAAGGCATGCAAGGCAAGACTCGAGAGCTTTGACATCGGGCACTCATATGTCGGCGACTACGTCGACGCCGACCAGTTGCCCAAGCTGCGGGCTGTCGCGTCGACTCTGACCTGGGAGACCCTGGCCAACTTCGAGTATGAAGGAACCAAGCTCGGCAAGAACGTCCAGTCAAGCATCCTGCGCTACTTCAAGGGTGCCGGCTACAACGGCGATCCGCGCCTGGTGCAGGAGTACGCCTTCAGCGCCCTCGTCACGCTCGCGGCCGCCAAGAGATCGTACGCGATGCACGCGCCCACGAACGTCTTCATGTCGCACGGCATCTACGTGGACTGGGGCCCAGCGCTCCGGGTTGCTCTCGCGCAAGGCTTGCGCGCCACCTGCTGGGCCGCTTCCTACCTGCCGGCGAGATTCTATTTCCGGCACCCAACTGACTACCGCATCGATCTCGATTTCCAAAAGCTGGAAGAATCAACCTGGACGCAGGAAAGCAAGCGCCAACTCACAGCGGAAGAGGAGAACCGCGTCCGCACATACCTCGACAACAGATACGTCAAGGGGCAGACCTTCGACCTGAAGAGGACAAAGTCCTATCGCGGCGAGACCGATTCAATCAGGGCGCACTATGGCTTGCGCCCCGGCCGCAAAGTCTGGGGCGTGATGGTGCACGTCAACTGGGACGCGGTCACTGACTATGCTCCCATGCTGTTCGCAAATTTCGAAGAGTGGATCATCGCGACCATGCGTCGGATCCAGTCTATCGACTCAGTCGACTGGCTGGTGAAGATTCATCCGGCGGAGGCATGGGACAACCCGACTACGGGCATGCAGGCGCTAATCGGCCGCATGTTTCCGAGGCTGCCGGAGCATGTCCACCTCGTCGGCTTCGATGACAACATCAGTCCGCTCGATTTCTATAGTCTCATCGACGGCGCCGTCACGGTCTACGGTACCGCAGGTCTGGAGATCGCGTGCCTCGGCAAGCCGGTCATCGTGGCCGGCGACGCGCATTACTCGAAGAAGGGCTTCACATATGATCCCGGCACCATCCGGGAGTATCTGGATCTGCTAGGGCAGGCGCAGAGTCTGGCGCCGCTCTCGGACCGCCAGAGGCGCTTGGCGTTGCGCTATGCCCATGTCTATTTCATCCAGCGCCAGATTCCTTTCCCGCCGGTACGAAATCCGCGGGCGCACCGCGAGCAGGGGTTCTGGCGTTTCCAGCCGAGCGCGACGGGTCTCCTCGCGCCGCACGGCGACCGGTATGTAGAGTTCGTGCTTCAGCGCGTTCTCGATGGTCGCGAGTTCATTCTTCCGGGAGAGCTCATTGATCCGCAGCTCGCCTAGTACGCTCCCCGGGAAGCAACTACTCGGGTTCGACGAGAATGGTCGTGTCTACGAGTCCGGACAGCTCATCCTGCGAAGCATAAGAGCGGGCTTCAAGGACCAGGTGCGCACCCTGCACCGGCTGTACGTGGAATGCGGTCTCGCCGACATGGGCATCGTCGACACCACACTGCGCCCGGACGGTGACCTCGAGCACCGCAAGCTCGTGGTGTCATATCCGTACGAGTGGCCGGCGAGTATGTACAAGGACGCCGTGCTGTTCCACTTGAGGCTGTTCGAGGATCTCGATCGTATCGGACTGACGCTGAAGGATGCGCTTCCCAACAACATCCTGTTCGACCATACGTCGCCGGTCTTCGTGGACTTCCTGTCCCTGGTCCAGAAGGAAAGCCTGCCCGATGCCGCCTGGCTCGGGGCGGCCGGCTACGCCGACGCGCGCTTCGCCGTGGCGCAGAAAATGCTCCTGCCCTACATGATCCTGCCGCTTCTTTTCATGGCACGGGGCGAGTACCCGATCGCGCGCGACCTGCTCTCGTCGCGCTCCTGCAACTGCGAGGGCAGGCCCCCTGCCTGGCGGGAGCTGCTCGCGCCGCATCGCCGTCCTACGCGCTCGTGGCTGCGTTCCTATGTCCGGACGCTCGGCATCGCCGCCGGGCTGCTGCCGGCGCGCTACCTCGCGCGCTCGCGCGGGCCCGAAGCGTTCCTCGCGCTCGTGCGCCGGCTCGTCGATCGCATTCGCTCGCTCGAGGTCACGCCGCCGTTGAGCGCCTACTCCTACTACTACGACGAGAAGAAGGAGGCGCTCTCCTTCGACCAGCCGGACGC
>JBFWWT010000008.1:0-93771 GCA_050246035.1 Burkholderiales bacterium | reverse complement strand
AAGTGGTTCAACGAATCCAAGGGCTTCGGCTTCATCACGCCCGACGACGGGGGCAAGGACCTCTTCGTCCACTTCTCCGCCATCCAGTCGAGCGGCTTCAAGACGCTCGCCGACGGCCAGAAGGTGCAGTACGACGCCGGCAGCGGCCCGAAAGGCCCGCAGGCGACGAACGTGCGCCCGGCGTAAGCAGGCCGCGAAGCACCACGAAGGCCCGGGAAACCGGGCCTTTTTGTTTTCACTTCCAGAAAGGCGAAGGCATGAGCGCGCGCAGGATCGAGAAGTGGCGGTCGCAGGAAAAGGCGCTGGTCGAGCGCTGGAACGCGGCCATGGAGCGCCACCGCGCGGCGCACACGGCGCTCGCCGCGCACGGCGGCGCGCCCGACGACGCGCTGCTCAGGCAGGCGCAGGCCTCGCGCGACGAGGTCGCGGCGCTCCGGCGCGAGGTCGCGCGCCTGAAGCGCGAGTTCCTCAGCGGCAACCGCTACTAGCCCAGGCGAGCAGGTCCGGCGGCAGCCCGCGCAGCCGCCCGATCAGCTCGCGCCCGCGCGCCGGGTCCGCGAGGCAGTGGTGGAAGACGGCGACCGCCTGCGCGCGCGGCGTCAGGGAGGCGAGCTGCTCGGGCGGCGCGCGGCGGCTGGCGAGCGCGTCGATCGCGAGGTGCTCCGCCGCGACCGGATCCTCCCAGCCCTTTGTCTTCGCGATCTGCGCCGCGCGCGCGCCGCTGCCCAGCATCCACCGGGGCTGCTCCACGAGGTCGGTGTGCCGGACGAGGTCCGCGACGTCTTCCCAGAAGTCGTAGCGCGCCGGCCGCAGCGCCGGGTTGAACGCCGCCTCGAGCATGCCGCGGTAGAGGAACCCTTCCGTGCTCGCGGCGACAATCTCGGGCGGCAGGATGGCGGGCCAGGGGCTCGCGTGCATCCGGTCGCTCGAGAGCCCGGCATTCATCAGGTCGTCGTAGCGCGGCGTGCGGGGCTCGGCGTAGAGCTCGGAGCGGATGCGCCGCGGACGGTCGTCCACAAGCGGCGCCGCGCCCGCGGCGTACGACTCGAGGAAAGCGGCGTCCGCCATGAACTGCCCCGCGAGCTGGCCGGGATCGTGGATGCCGAGCCGCCGCAGGTCCTCGCCCATCGGCAGCTTCCACAGCCGCGAGAAGTGCGCCGCGCTCACGGGCTTCACGCCTCCGCGGCTGCCCATCAGGATCCAGTCGCGATTCAGCCCCGACCACAGCGAGCAATCGTCGAAGGCGTCGCAGAACGCGCCGATGACGGCGAGCGCCTCCGCCTGCAGCAGCAGGTGCGCGGGCAGCCAGTAGGTGGCGAGCCCGCCGTCCTTCAGCCGCTGCCTCATCAGGGAGAAATACTCGCGCGTGTAGAGCGGCGCGACGCCCGCCATCTTCGGCGGCGGCGGCTCGCCGGTGATCAGGTCGTAGCGACGCTCCGTCGTCTGCAGGAAGAAGCGCGCGTCCTCCACGTGGGTCGCAAAGCGCGCATCGCGCAGCGGATGGCGCGCGGGATCCGGAAACACGACCTCGCTCATCGCCAGGATGTCGCGCGAGGTGTCCACCACGTCCACGCGCTTCACCTCCGGAATCGCCGCCACCGCGCTCGCCGTGGCGCCGACGCCGAAGCAAAGCACGAGCACGTCCTCCGGATTCGGATGCAGCGCGGCGGGCAGCCAGGCGAAGAGCTTCATGTAGCGCTCCACGCCCACGGCGGTGGAGGCCATGGAGTAGGAGTTGGTGGCGAGGCGGTGAAAGAGCGGCTCGCCGAGGAAGTCGTGGCGCAGGTAGAAGGTGGTCTGCGACACGCCCTCGCGCGCGGCGACGAGGCTGCCGCCGAAGCGCTTTTCCACCCCGCGGTAGTAGTCCCCGGCCATCCTGCCGAAGGGAAAGAGCGCGAGCGCGGCGATGGCGGCGAGCGCGGGCACGAAGCGCAGCTCCGGCGCGCCCTCGCCCGGGATCGCGAGCACGCAGGCGACATAGAGCGCCGCGAGGACGAAGAACGACTTCTCCATGCCGAGGAAGGGCAGCAGCACGAACGCGGCGACGAGCGAGCCGAGCATCGCGCCCAGGGTATTGGCGAGCGTGAGCATGCCGGTCGCCGCGCCCGCGTCGGCCACGCCCGCGCGCAGGCGCTCGCCGAGCGCGGTGAAGAGAAAACCGGAGAGGATCGCCCCGGGCGCCATGAGGAAGATGCAAAGCGCCGCGGCGCGCCAGGGCGAGCCGGGACGCACGCCGGCGAGCGCGTCGGCGAGGTACTCGAAGGCCCAGTAGCCGAGCACCACCCACACGCCCGCCTTCGCGGCGGCCGCGCGCGACAGGTGCGCGATGCGCCCGCGCCGCGCGAGCCACGCGGCGACGAGGCCGCCCAGCCCGATTCCCGCGAGCACGCAGGCGAGCATCACGGCGAAGACGATCGTCGTGCCGTCCACGAAGAGCAGGAGGAACCGGAACCAGACCACCTCCAGCGCGAGCAGCGCCGCGCCCGCGAGGAAGGCGGCCGCGAGCACGCGTATGCGATTCCCGGTGGGCGCAGGCGCGGGCAGCGACCGGGAAAACCCGCTCGCGATGCGCCAGGCGATCGCGGCGGCGCCGAGATTGCAGGCCGCGGCGGCGAAGCCGCTCGCGCGCAGGCCGAGCGCCGGCACGAGCGCGAGCTCCGCGGCGAGCACGCCCGCTACCGCCCCGAGCGTGTTCACGCCGTAGAGGCGGCCGAGCGCGAGGCCGTAGCTCCCGGTCGCGGCCTCGAGCGGCTTGGCGAGCAGCGGCAGCGTCGCGCCGAGCGCCGTGGCGGGAACGGCCATGAGGAGGAAGGCGACGCCCGCGCGCGCGAGGTTCAGGGTAAAGGCTTCGCCCAGCAGCGGCGCGAAGAGCGGGCGAAGGAGCTCCGGCAGATACGGGAACGCGAGCACCAGCAGGACGCCCGAGACGGCGGCGACCACTTCCACCGCCGCGTAGCCGAGCACCGGGTTCGCGAGGCGCGGCGCGTAGCGCATCGCGAGCGCGTTGCCGAGCGCGAGCCCCGCCATGAACGCGCCCACCACGATCGCCGCCGACCACACGGCGTTGCCCACCACGAGCCCGGCCTGCGCGAACCACACCGCCTCGAAGGCGAGCGCCCCCGCCCCCGAGAGGAAGAACATGCCGTAGTAGGCCGGGCGCGTCACCTCAGGCGAGCGCGTTCGCCGCCCACTTCGCCCATCCCAGCAGCGCCGTATCCCCGTCGAACGCCCCCACGAGCTGCACGCCGAGCGGCAGCCCGTGCGCGCCTTTGCCGAACGGCACGTTGACGCAAGGTACGCCCAGCAGCGTCCAGGCGCGATTGAACACCGGGTCGCCCGTGGATTCGAGCGATCGCGGCGCCTCACTGGGCGCGCTCGGCGTGAGCAGGAAGTCCACCTCGCGCACGCGATCGGCGAAGGCCCGCCGGCACAGCCGCGCCTTCTCGCGCACCTCGTCGTACTCCGCGCGCGACACGCGCCAGCCCTCGTCCAGCCGCGCCTTCAGCGTCTGGCTCACCTGCCCGGGGTAGCTCGTGCATTCCCAGGCGAGCGCGCGTGCGCTCTCGTAGCCCATGATCGCCTTGTGGCGGTCGAAGAGCACGTCGCTGCCCGGCGGCAGCTCGAAGTCCGCCACTTTCGCTCCCGCCTTCGCAAGGCGCCGCGCGGCTTCTTCGAGGTTCGCCTGGACGTGCCGATCGGCGTCGCCCCAGCGCGGCGTGCGGCAAAGCCCGATCCGGGGCTTGCCCGTGAAGGAAGCGAAGTCGGGCGCGGGGCGGTCCGAAAGCACCTCGAGCGCGAGCGCGAGGTCCTCCACGTTTTTCGAGAAGACGCCGATCGTGTCGAGCGACTCCGCGACGAACTTCGTCCCCTGCCGGTTGATGCTGCCGAAGCTCGGCTTCACGGCATACACGCCGCAGTAGGACGCGGGCCGGATCACCGAGCCGCCCGTCTGGGTGCCGAGCGCGAGCGGCACCATGCCGTCCGCGACCGCGGCCGCCGAGCCGCTGGAAGACCCGCCCGGCGTGTGCGCGGAATCGTGCGGATTGCGCGTCGGCGCGGGGTAGTGGTTCGCGAACTCGGTGGTGTGCGTCTTGCCCAGGATCAGGCAGCCCGCGCGCCGAAGGATCGCCACGCACGCGGCGTCCGCTCGCGGCCGGTGGCCCCGGTAGATCGGCGAGCCGTACTCGGTCGGCATGTCGGCGGTGTCGATGATGTCCTTCACGCCGAAGGGCACGCCGTGCAGGCGGCTGCGGCGCGAGGCGCGGTCGAGCTCGCGCGCCTGCGCGAGCGCCTGGTCGGGATCGAGGCAGGCCCAGGCGCGCACGGCGTCCTCGCGCGCGCGGACGCGCTCGAGGCAGGCCTTCGTCGTGGCCTCGCAGGTCGGCGCGCTCATGGCCTGGCGGCCTTCTGCTCGGCGAGGATGCGCTTCGCGACGCGAAAGCCGTCCAGCGCCGCCGGCGCGCCGCAGTACACCGCGCCGTGGAGCAGGAGCTCCTTGATCTCGGCCTTGGTGATGCCGTTCCTGAGCGCCGCGCGCAGGTGAATCTCCAGCTCGTGCGGGCGGTTGAGCGCGAAGATCATCGACAGGCTCATGATCGAGCGCATCTTGAGCGGCAGCCCGCCGCGGCCCCAGCTCGCGCCCCAGCCGTGCTCGGTGACGAAGTGCTGCAGGTCGACGGTGAAGTCGTCGGCCTCGCGGAAGGCCTTCTCCACGTAGGCCTTGCCCATCCAGCGCCGGCGCATCTTCATGCCGGCCTCGTACGCCTTGCTGCGCTTCGCCATCGCTCGCTCCTCCGGGTCGGAAAGCGCGCAGTCTGACATGGCTGCGCCGATGCGCCGGCGGGGCGGGGCCGGCTGGGGGACAATCCCGCGCATGACCTGGGAGATCCTCGGCCTCGCGCTCGGCCTCGCCGGCGTGTGGCTCTGGCTCGACAGCCTGCGCGTGCGCGAGCAGGCGATCGCGGCCGGCCGCACGGCTTGCGCGCGCTACGGGCTGCAGCTGCTCGACGAGACCGTGGCCTTCGCGCGGCTGCGCCTCGCGCGCGACGGCGACGGTCGGCTGCGCCTGCGGCGCACCTACAGCTTCGAGTTCTCCGACACCGGCGACAACCGCAGGAGCGGCGCGATCGTCATGCTGGGCGCGCGGCTGGAGGACTTGCAGATGGAGCCGTACCGGCTGCAGTGAGCGCGTACCAGTCCACGCGGCGCGTGCCGATCATCGCCGCGGCGAGCAGGCCGAAGAGCAGCAGCGCGCCGCCGAGCAGCGAGTAGTCCTCCGCCCGGATGAGCGCGTAGAGCAGGCCGTAGAGCCCGGCGAGCGCGCCGCCGAAGGCGAGCCCCGCGGCGGGGCTGCGCAGCGCCTTGACGAGGTAGCCGGCGATCAGCCCGGCGCAGGCGAGCGTCGCGATCGCATACGCGTAGCCGAAGGCGATGTGCTCCGAGAGCGCCGTGAGGAGCAGGAAGAACAGGGCGAGCGCGAGGCCCACGAACGCGTACTGGATCGGGTGGATGGCGAGCCGGCGCAGCAGCTCGAAAAGCAGGAACGCGGCGAACGTGAGCCCGATGAAGAGGAAGCCGTACTTGGAGCCGCGCTCGAGCCGCTGGTAGAGCCCCGCGGGCTCGATGAACGAGACCGCGAGCGCCTGGCGGCCGGCGACGCCCGGCGCCGCGTAGCGCGACACGCGCCACTCGGCGCTGAAGCCCTCCGCGCCGATCGAGTGCGTAAGCGGCAGGAAGCGCCCGGCGAAGGAGGGGTGCGCCCAGTCCGAGCGCATGCGCACGGACGCGTCCGCCCCGAGCGGCGCGACGGCGAGCGCTTCCGACCCGGCGAGCGCCAGCTCGAAGGAGAGCTCGAGCGCGCCGCCGCGAAAGTCCGGCAGCGGCGCGTGCACGCCGCCCGGCAATCCCGAGTCGTCGCCCGCGCCCGCCTCGAAGGCGCGCTCGCCCGCGCCCGCCTGCAGCGCCGAGATCTCGCGAATGCCGCCCGCGTCGGACACGCCGAGCACGAGCCGCGGCACGCCCCACCGGATCCTTCCCGCGGATTCGTCCAGCCCGAAGCTCGCGGGCAGCTGGAAGCGCGCGAGCGCCTCGGCGCGCGCCTCGTAGAGCCGCGCCTTGTAGATGCCGCGCGCCTTCTCGCCCACGCGCGCCTGGATGCGCCAGTCCACTGCTTGCGCGGGAAAGCGCAGCACCTGCGACTCGGTGCGCTCGGTGCGGCGCACGCGCGGCTTGCCGTCCACCGTCTCGCGTACCACCTCGACGCGCGTTCGCTCGTAAGGCACGGCGAGGTACGGGCCGTAGATGGTCTGGCGCGCGCCCCAGCCCTGCGCGATGCCGGCGACCGCCTCGTCGCGGCGCGCCTCGCGATCGGCGATCAGGCCCTGGATCATGGTGACGGGCACGAAGAGCGCGAGCGCGAGCAGCGCGATGACGACGGGCTTTGCGGCGGCGAGCTTCATGGCGTCTCCCGGGGTTTCGACGGGCACAGCATGGACGCCGATTGAGGCGAGGCGGGGGCGGCGCGCGGGCGAATCGCGGCGCGCGCGCGGCGGACAAGGGGGATCAGGCCGCGACGAGCGGCAGATCGAGCGTGGTGACGCGCCGCAGCTCGCGGCGGTGCTTCGTGTCCTCGTAGGCCACGCCGCGATGCAACGTGGCCAGGTTGTCCCAGATCACGAGGTCGCCCACGCGCCAGGCGTGGCGGTAGACAAGCTCGCGGCGCGTGGCGAGCTCGGTGAGCTCGCGCAGGAGCAGCCGCCCCTCGGGCACCGGCCAGCCCTCGATGCGCGATGCGTGCGAGGCGAGATACAGGGCCTTGCGCCCGGTGCGCGGATTGACGCGCACGAGCGGGTGCACCGCGCCCGGGAGCTTCTCCGCCTCCTCCCGGGAGAACTCGAAGCCGAGCGTCTGGCGCGAGAAGGCGATCGAGTGGTGGGCGCGCAAGTCCGCGATCCGCGCCTTCGTCTCCTCGTCCAGCGCGTCGTAGGCGGCGCGCGTGTCGGCGAACTCGGTGTCGGCGGCCACCGGCGGCACCACTTTCGCGTGCAGCATCGAGTAGCGCCCCGGCGGATCCTGGAACGAGGCGTCGGTGTGCCAGAGGCGATTGCCGAGCGCGTACATGCGCCGGCGATCCTCGGCGCCGAGGATCGAGCCCGCCTCGTCCACGTTGGAGATGTCGGTGAGCGCCTCGTCGCCGAGCCGGTTCTTGCCGAGCACGGAGATCCCGGTCTTGGCGTGCAGCTTGCCGTCGAAGCGCTGGGCAAAATCGAGCTGCTCCTCGCCCGAGAGGTCCTGGTCGCGGAAGACGACCACGGCGTAGCGGTCCATCGCCGCGCGGATCGCCTCGAGCGCGGGCTTGTCGGCCACCGCGCGCAGGTCGATCGGGCCCGCCTCGGCGGCGAAGACGGGATGCAGCGGTCGAAACTCGAGCGCCATGGCGGGAATTCTAGTGCCAGAATGCGGGCGCCATGAGCGCTCGTTTCGATCTCCTCGTCCGCGGCGGCACGGTGATCGACGGCACGCGCGCGCCGCGCTTCGCCGCCGATGTCGCGGTGCGCAACGGCCGCATCGCCGCGATCGGGCGGCTGGACGAGGCGCGCGCCGAGCGCGAGATCGACGCCTCCGGGAAGATCGTCGCCCCCGGCTTCATCGACGCGCATACGCACGACGACCGGCTGCTGCTCTCGGATCCGTCCATGGCGCCGAAAGCGAGCCAGGGCGTGACCACGGTGGTCGCGGGCAACTGCGGCATCTCGCTCGCGCCGCTGCCCGCCGGGGAGAAGCCCGTGCCGCCGATGGACCTGCTGGACGAGACGGGCGCGTGGTACCGGTTCCCGAGCTTCGCCGCGTACGTGGAGGAGCTGCGCGCGAAGCCCGCGGCGACCAACGCGGCGCTCCTCGTCGGGCACTCGACGCTGCGCGTGCAGACGATGGACCGGCTCGATCGCCCGGCGAGCGCGGCCGAGGTCGAGCGCATGCGCGCGCTCGCCGACGAGGCGCTCGCCGCGGGCGCGATCGGCGTCTCGACCGGCCTTTACTACGAGCCCGCGGCGGCCGCGACCACCGAGGAGGTGATCGAGGTGTGCCGGCCGCTCGCGAGGCGCAACGGCCTTTACTGCACGCACATGCGCGACGAGGCCGACCGCGTCATGGACTCTCTCGAGGAGACTTTCCGCATCGGGCGTGCACTCGGCGTGCCGGTGGTCGTGTCGCACCACAAGGTGGTCGGACTATCGAACTACGGCCGCTCGGCCGAGACGCTGCCGCTCATCGAGCAGCGCATGCGCGAGCAGGCGGTGGGCCTGGATTGCTATCCCTACTGCGCCTCCTCCACCATCCTCACCGCGAGCCGCATCGGCGTCGCCACCAGGGTGCTCGTCACCTGGTCGAAGCCGCATCCGGAGCTCGCCGGCATGGAGCTCGGGGAGATCGAGAAGAAGATGGGGCTCTCCACGCAGGAGACGATCGCGAAGCTCCTGCCGGCGGGCGCGATCTACTTTTCGATGGATGAGAACGACGTGCAGCGCATCCTCGCCTTCGAGAACACCATGGTCGGCTCCGACGGGTTGCCGCACGATGCTGCGCCGCACCCGCGCCTGTGGGGAACCTTTCCTCGCGTGCTGGGGCACTACGCGCGCGGGCTGGGGCTGTTCCCCCTGGAAACCGCGGTGCACAAGATGACTGGGCTCACCGCAAAGACCTTTGGATTCAAGGATCGCGGCGTGTTGAAGGAAGGCCTCGCCGCCGACATCACGGTTTTCGATGCCGGCACGGTGGACGAGGCGGCGACCTTCGCGCGGCCGATCCAGCCGGCGAAAGGCATCGAGGCGGTGATCGTCAACGGCGAAGTCGTCTGGCGGGACGGCAAGCCGAGCGGCGCGCGCCCCGGGCGCGTGCTTTTGCGCGCGGCTTGATTGCTGCGCCGCGATCCCGGCCTAATAGCGCACGCTTCGACCCTAGGGAGATCCGCCATGAACCTCGCCCGCGCGCTGCTCGCGCTCGTCCTGCTGTCGGCCACCGCCGCGTTCGCGCAGCAGACCAGGATCCACTGGTACGGCCACGCCAGCATCAAGATCGAGACGCCCACCGGCGGCGTGATCCTCGTCGATCCCTGGTTCGGCTCGCCGACCAACCCGGACAAGGAAGCGCTCGCCAAGCTGGGGCGGGTGGACTACATCCTGCTCACGCACGGGCACTGGGACCACGTCAAGGACGCGGTGGAGATCGGCAAGAAGACCGGCGCGATCCTCGTCGCGCCCTACGGATTGCAGTTCAACATGAAGTCGATGCACGGCTATCCCGAGAAGCAGGCCACGCTCGCCACCGGGGGCAACGTCGGCGGCACCTTCAACCTGGACAAGGCGGGCGCCAAGGTGACGATGACGAACGCGGTGCACGGCTCGGAGTTCACGCCGCCGATGGTGAAGGCCGAGCCCGGCCATCCTTCGACCATCAGCGCGGGCAATCCCGTCGGCTACCTCATCCAGGTGGACAACGGCCCCACGATCTACCACACGGGCGACACGGACGTGTTCACCGACATGCAGCTCATCTCGCGCTTCCACAAGGTGGACGTGATGTTCGCGACGATCGGCGGGCACTTCACCATGGACCCGGAGCGCGCCGCGCAGGCCGTGGAATGGGTGAACCCGAAGCAGGTGGTGCCGATCCACTGGGGCACCTATCCGATCCTCGCGGGCAACCCGGCGCAGTTCAAGGCGGCGCTCGACAAGAAGGGCCTCGGCGGCCGCATGCTGGAGATGAAGCCGGGCGAGACGCGGGGCTTCTAGCCGAGCAGTCCCGACCAGAAGCGCGCGAGCGGCCCGGCGAGGAGCGCGACGAGCGCCGCGCCGGCGAGCCCGACGAGGAGCCCCGGCAGCGCCATGTCGCGCACCGAGAGCCCGCCGCGCGAGTAGGCGAGCGCGTTGGGCGGCGTGCTCACCGGCAACGCCATGGCGAGTGAGGCCGCGAGCGCGATGCCGATCGCAACGTCGCGCGCGCCCGCGCCCATCGCCGTCGCCGCCGATATGCCGATCGGCAGCAGAAGGTTCGCGGCGGCCGTATTGGACATGAAGGTGCTGAGCGCGAGCGCGGCGAGCACCATCAGCGCGACCAGCCCGCCGAGGCCGACGCCGCCCGTCGGCAGCCAGCCCGCGACGACGTGATCGAGCCCCGAGCGCGTGAGCCCGGCGCCGAGCGAGATGCCGCCCGCGATCAGCAGCAGGACGCTCCAGTCGATGCGGTTGAGGTCTTCCGCGGTGAGCGTGCGCGTCGCGGTGAGCGCCACCGCGGGCGCGAGCGCGACCACCGAGGGCGGCAGGCCGTGCCAGCGGTCGGTGAGCCAAAGGAGGACAGTGACGGCGAACACGGCAACCACGAACCAGCCGCGCGCGCCCACCGGCGCGCCTTCGGCGCGCAGGCGGAGCGACGCATCGCGCGGCCGATGCCGCCACCACAGCAGCCCCCAGGCAATGGCGAGGCAGGCGGCGGCGAGCGGCACGGCGATCAGCATCCACTCGAGAAAGGCGGGCGCCTCGCCCGCCGCGCGCAGGTAGCCCAGCGCCACCGCGTTCGGCGGCGAGCCGATCGGCGTGCCCATGCCGCCGGCGTTCGCGGCGAAGGCGACGCCGAGCACGAGCGCGCGCCGGAACGGCTCCTCCCGCGGCAGCGCGGCGAGCATCGGCGCGACGATGGCGAGCATCATGCTCGCGGTCGCGGTGTTGCTCATGAACATGGAGAAGCACGCGGTGACTGCCATCACGCCGGCGAGCACCGCCGCGGGGCGCGTGCCGAAGGGCTTGAGGAGCAGCGCCGACATGGAGCGGTCGACGCCTTCCTTCACCGCGGCCTGCGCCATCAGCAGCCCGCCGAAAAAGAGCACGAGCACCGGGTCGGCGGCCGCGTGCAGCAGCTCGCGGAACCCGGGCGAGGGCCCGCGCTCGAAGCCCAGGCCCGACCAGCCGCCGGGATTGGCGAGCAGCACGATCTGCAGCCCGATGACGAGCAGGGACGTGGCAAAGAGCGGCAGGGCCTCGGTGCTCCAGAGCAGCGCCGCGAGCACGAACAGGCCCGCCATGAACGCCGCCTCGCGCGGCAGGCCGGCCGCGGACGCGGCCCAGGCGGCGGCGAGTGCCGCGAGCACGGCGAAGGAGAGGAGTGCAGCGCGCCGCATCCTAGGGCCCCGCGAGCGCCAGCAGGTCGCGTGGCGTTCCATCCGGGGCGGATTCGAGCCCGTGCACGCCCACGCCGAGCAGCCGCACCGCGCGCGCGCCGGCGTCCGTGCGCTCGAGCAGCAACCGCGCGCGCTCCGCGATGCGCGCCGCGTCGCGCGTCGGCGGCGCCTCGGTATGGCTGCGCGTCACTGTGGTGAAGTCCGCGTAGCGCACCTTGACGGTGACGGTCTTCGCCACCAGGGCCTTCTTCTGCAGCGAGGCCGCGGTGCGCTTGGCAAGGCGCTCGATCTCCGCGCGCATTTCGCGCAGCTCCGTCAGGTCCTCCGGATAAGTGTCCTCGCAGGACACCGACTTCCACGGGCGGTCGGGCTTCACCTCGCGCGGATCGTCGCCGACCGCGAGCCGCCGCAGCCAGTCGGCGAGGCTGCCCACCGCCTTGCGCAGCTTCGCTTCGTCCGCGCTTCTCACGTCGACCAGCTTCTCGATGCCGACGGCGCGCAGCTTCTTCGCCGTCACCGGCCCCACGCCCCAGAGCGCCTCCACCGGCAGCTGCGCGAGGAAAGCTTCCATGCGCCCGGGCGCGATCACCGTGAGGCCGTCGGGCTTCTTCCAGCCCGAGGCGATCTTGGCGAGGAACTTGTTCGGTGCGACGCCCGCCGAGGCCGTGAGGCCGGTCTCCTCGCGGATGCGGCGCTTGAGGTGCCTGGCCACCTCCATGGCGAGCGGCTCGCCGAGCGCGTTCTCGGTGACGTCGAGGTAAGCCTCGTCGAGCGACAGCGGCTCGACGAGCGGCGTCACCGAGCGCAGGATCGCCATCACCTGCTGCGACACGGCGCGGTACTTCGTGAAGTCCGGGCGCACGATCTCGAGCGGCGGGCAAAGGCGCAGCGCGCGCGCCATCGGCATCGCCGAGCGCACGCCGAACTTCCTCGCCTCGTAGCTGCAGGCCGCGACCACGCCGCGGCCCTGGGGCGAGCCGCCGACGGCGACCGGCTTGCCGCGGAGCGACGGGTCGTCGCGCTGCTCGACGGAGGCGTAGAACGCGTCCATGTCGAGGTGGATGATCTTGCGCACCACGTCAGACATTCTGCGCCCGGCACTCGCGCTCGACCGTCTCGCGGACGATCTGCGCGAGCCGCAGGGCCCCCGGCCCGGCGGTCTCGCGGTCCGCGAAAGCGAGATAGAGGGTGCCGGCCTTCTCGCCGCCCTCCCGCAGGGGCAGGGGCTTGAGCGCTCCCCGCTCGAGCTCGCCCCGCACCCAGTCTTCCGGGTACCAGCCGTAGCCCATGCCGGTCGCCACCGCGTGGATGGCGGTGGCCTTGTTCGAGACGGTGAGCCGCAGCTCGTTCAGCCAGCCCGCGCGGCGCCGGCGCGCCTCGCCCGAGTCGCGGATCACGATATGGCGGTGGGGCCGCAGGTCCTCCAGCGTCAGCTCGCGCCCGAGCCGGTGCAGCGGGTGGGAAGGGGCGGCCATGCACACCGAGCGCATGGTCGTCAGGATGTCGCCGACGAACCCCTGGGGGACGCTCGAGCCGATGGCGAAGTCGACGCGCCGTGCCACGAGCGCCTCGTCCGTGCCGCCGAGGACCGTCTCGTAGAGCTCGAGGTGGGTGTCGGGGTGCTCGGCGCAGAAGGCCTCGACGCACTTCAGGAGCAGCCAGGTCGGAAAGAGGATGTCGGCCGCGACCCGGATCTGCGCCTCCCAGCCCTTGGCCAGCTCGCCCGCGGCCTTCTCCAGCCGCGCAGTGTCATCGAGCAGCACCTTGGCGCGCCGGTAGAGAAGCTCGCCGGTCGGGGTGAGGACGGCCTTGCGGCCCTTCAGCTCGAAGACCTTGACGCCCAGCTGGGACTCGAGCTTCTTTATCGAGTATGTAAGTGTGGACTGACTTTTATGAATCGCCTCGGCAGCCTTTGCGTATCCACCTGATTCGACTACCGAAACGAGGGCTATCCACTGCTCGAGAGAGATCCGGGGGTTCAATTGATATATCTATGAAACTGAACTAAGTGGGCAGGATTTTGCGATTTTAAATCTATGGAATCAATCACAGAATAGGTACGTCGCAAAACATCCCAGGAGCAGCAAATGCCCACGATTCTGCACTTAACGTCAAGCATCTTCGGCGAACATGGTGAATCCAGCCGTCTTTCCGCCGAATTCGTCTCTGGTTTCCCCGGCGCGACGATCATCCGGCGGGACCTGGGGCAGAACCCGGTCCCGCACCTGGACGGCGAGCGCTTCGGCGCGTTCCTGTCGAAGGCCGAGTCGCGCACGCCGGCGCAGCAGGCGATCCTGGATCAGTCGAACGCCCTGATCGGCGAGCTGCAGGCGGCCGATGTGATCGTGATCGGCGCGCCCCTCTACAACTTCGGCATCTCGTCCCAGCTCAAGGCCTGGTTCGACCACGTGGCGCGTGCCGGGGTGACCTTCAAGTACACCGAGCGGGGCGCAGTCGGGCTGCTCGCCGGCCGCAAGGCCTATGTGTTCACCGCGCGCGGCGGCTACTACGCCGGTACCCCGGAGGACATCCACACGGCCTACCTGAAGACGATGCTCGGCTTTCTCGGCATCACCGACGTCGAGTTCATCCATGCCGAAGGCCTCGCCGTGAGCGAGGAGACGAAGGCAGCGGGCCTCGCGGCCGCCCGCCGCGCCTTGCGCGCGCTCGCCCGACCCGAAAGAATGGCCGCCTAGGAGAATGCCATGACCATGCGCACCCTGAAGCAGGTGATTGCCTCGATGCCCGCCGCGGACGGCGCGGGCGTGAAGCTGCGCCGCAGCCTCGGCGCGAGCCAGCTCGCCCGCCACGACCCGTTCCTCATGCTGGACGAGTTCTACTCGGACGACCCCGACGACTACCTCGCCGGGTTCCCCTCGCACCCGCACCGCGGCTTCGAGACGGTGACCTACATGCTCGACGGCCACATGCAGCACAAGGACTCCGGCGGCAACAAGGGCGACCTGGGTCCCGGCGACGTGCAGTGGATGCGCGCGGCGCGCGGGCTCATCCACTCCGAGATGCCGCAGCAGACCGAGGGCCGCATGCGCGGCTTCCAGCTGTGGCTCAACCTCCCGGCGAAGGAGAAGATGGACCCGCCCGCCTACCGCGACATCCCCGCTGCCGAGATCCCGTCGGTCGTCGTGGACGGCGGGCGCGTGAAAGTGATCGCCGGGCGCTTCGCCGACACCGTCGGCGCCGTGCATGGCGGCTCCACCGATCCGCACTACTGGGACGTGCACCTGGAGCCGGGCGCGCGGCTGGACGCGTCGCTGCCCGAGGCGCACAACGCCTTCCTCTACGCCTACGAGGGCGAGGCGTTCGTCGGCGCCGAGCGCAAGTCGCTGCCGCATCGGGCGGCGGGCATCCTCTCGGCGGGCGAGGCGCTGCGCCTCGAAGCGGGGGCGAACGGCGCGCGCGTGCTCGTGCTCGCGGGCAAGCCCATCGGCGAGCCCGTGGTGCAGTACGGTCCCTTCGTCATGAACTCGCGCGAGGAGATCGAGCAGGCGATCGCCGATTACCAGGCCGGCGAGTTCTCGCGCGGGCCGGTGGCGAGGCTCAAGGCGCGCGCGGCCGCTTGAAGCGCCTCGTCGTCTGCTGCGACGGCACCTGGAACACCCCGGACCAGAAGGACCGGGGCCTGATGCGGCCCACCAACGTGGTGAAGCTTGCGCGCTGGGTGCTGCCGCAGGCGGGCGACGGCACGGTGCAGAAGTGCTACTACGATCGCGGCGTGGGCACGGGCGATTTCATCGACCGTCTGTTCGGCGGCGCCTTCGGCGTGGGCCTCGCGCACAACGTGCGCGAGGCCTACGCGTTCCTCTCGCATCACCACCAGCCGGGCGACGAGGTCTATCTCTTCGGCTTCTCGCGCGGCGCCTACACCGTGCGCCGCACCGTCGGCATGCTGAGAAAGTGCGGTCTGGTGCCGAAGGCCGACAGGGCGACGCTCGAGGCGGCCTACGATCTCTACTGCCGTCGCGAGTCGCGCGAAGAAGGCGGCGCCGACTCGAAGGCGGCGCTCGCCTTTCGCGAGAAGCACGGCGCGAGCCGCGTTCCCGTACGCTTTCTCGGCGTGTGGGACACCGTGGGCAGCCACGGCCTCGCGGGCGTGCTCGGGCAGCTCGGCGGCGCGATGAGCCGCGCGCGCTTCCATGATCGCGTGCTGAGCTCGGACGTCGAGCACGCCTGCCACGCCGTGGCGATCGACGAGTGCCGGCGGCTATTCCAGCCGACGCTCTTCCAGCAAAGCCGCAGCAGCGCCGGGCGCGGCCACCGCCTCGAGCAGAGCTGGTTCGCCGGCGTGCACAGCAACGTGGGCGGCGGCTACGCGGACACGGGCCTGTCCGACATCGCGCTGCACTGGATGGCGGCGAAGGCGGAGGCCGGCGGCCTCGCGCTCGATCCGCGCTGGCGCGCGCGCCTCGATCCCGACGAGTTCGGCGAGCTGCGCGACTCGCGCAGCTTCTTCTACAAGTTGCTGGGCAGGTCGGTGCGCGCGATCGGCGCCCAGAAGGCGGGATTCGAGCGTGTGCACGTCTCCCCGGTGACGCGTGCCGAGCGCGACCCTGCGAAGTACGAGCCGGCGAACCTGCGCGCCTACCTCGCCTCGCCCGGGCGCGAGATCGACGTCTCCGCGCCCTAGGCGCGCGGCCGCGGCGGCTTCTTCGCGAAGAGGAAGAACAAAGACCCCACGCCCGCGAGCAGCGCGAGCACCGTGAAGCCCGCGCGGTAGTTGCCGGTCAGGTCGGACATGGTGCCGGCGATGAGCGGCCCGCCGATCTGGCCGATGACGATGATCATGAAGGAAAGGCCGAGGATCATGCCGATCGCGCTCACGCCGAAGTACTCGGCGCGGATCGCCTGCATGAAGGGCCCGCGCAGGCCCCAGGCGACGCCGTGCAGCAGCGCGAAGCCGAAGAGCATCGCGGGGCCGGTGGCGTAGGTGAGGCTGAGCAGGCCCGCCATGTGCATCAGCATGCAGCCGGCGCAGATGAGCCGCTTGTCGAAGCGGTCGCCCGAGGCCGCGCCGAGGGCGATGCCGCCGACCTGGGCGAGCGTCATCAGCATGACGTAGAGCGCCGCCGTCTCCACCGGATAGCCGAGGCCCTCCTTCAGGTGCGTGATGGCGTGCACGTTCACCGCGGTGACGACGAAGAGCGCGAAGCCGTGCCCGAGCGAAAGCAGCCAGAATGCCGGCGTGCGCAGCGCCTCGCGCGCGGTGAAGTCGCGCGTGCCCTCGAGCGGCCGCGCGCCGTCGGCCGCGCGCGCGGGCGCCGCCGCGCGCGCCCCGTCCATGGTCTCGCCGTAAAGGTGCGGCCGGCCCTTCATGACGAGCGCGAGCGGCAGACCCGCGACGATGAAAAGCACGCCCGAGCCGAAAGCCGTGGCGCGCCAGCCCCAGGTCGCGATGGCCCAGGCGACGAGCGGCACGGCGACGCCGCCGAGCGCCGCGCCCAGGCCGATCAGCGAGAGCGCGCGCGCCCGCAGCCGCTCGAACCAGTAGATGAGCGAGACGTTGATGGGAAAGAAGCCGCACAGGCTCGAGCCGAGCGCGATGACGACGAAGGCGCCGTAGAAGGCGGCGAGCGACTCGATCTGGCTGAGCAGCATGAAGCCCGCGCCGATCAGCAGCACCCCCGCGCGCAGCACGCCCTGCGTGCCGAAGCGGTCGATGATCCAGCCGAGCAAGGGGCCGAGGATCGCGGCTTCCAGCTGGTGCAGCGCCGCGGCGAGGGAGAGCTCGGTCTTCGACCAGCCGCGGTCGTCGCGCAGCACCGCCACGTAGGCGCCGAAGGACTGCAGCAGCAGGCTCGATTGCAGGAACTGGATGCCGGCGCCGGCGCCGACCATCCACCAGCCGTAGAACACGCGCCGCGCCAAGGGCTAGACCTGCGGCGTCGTTTCGGCCGCGAGCCCCGCCTCGATCGGCAGCGGCGCGGCTGGGGCGGGCGCCTCGGGCGCCCCCATCAGGTCGGCGACCTCCTCGAGGGCGCGCAGCATCGCCTCCTGGCGCGCCGCCGGCAGCTGCGCGAACCGCGCCACGAAGCGCTCGTGCAGGAAGCGCGGCGCGCGCTCGAGCACCTCGGCGCCGCGCGGCGTGAGGCGCGAGTGCACCACGCGCCGGTCCTCGACGTTGCGGTAGCGCTCGATCAGGCCGCGCGCCTCGAGCTTGTCGAGGATCAGCGTGACCGTGGGCGGCGACAGGCTCACCGCCGCCGAAAGCCGCGCGCTCGTCACCTCGCCCTGGGCGCGGACCGCGGCGAGCACGACCAGCTGGGGTAAGGTGAGGCCGGCAGCCTTCTCGACCGTCCTGGAGTGGCGATCCACGGCGTGCACGATACGCCGGATGGCCGTGAGCACCCGGCGTTCCGCTTCTTTCATAGGATGCGAATGATACAGCTCAAATGATTTGATCTCAAATTAATTTAAGGCTATAATACAGGCACTTAAAATTGTAGACAAGGCATTGAATATGTGTGGAATTGCAGGGGAGCTTCGATTCGACGGCCGCCTCGCCTCCGTGGCGGCCGTGGACGCCATGAACGTGAGCCAGGCGCCCCGCGGGCCCGACGGCGCCGGGATACACCAGCACGGCCGCGTCGCGCTGGGGCAGCGGCGCCTCAAGATCATCGACCTCAGCGAGCGCGCCGAGCAGCCGATGACCGACCCGGTGCTCGGCCTCACGGTGGTCTTCAACGGCTGCATCTACAACTACCGCGAGCTGCGCGAGGAGCTGCGCGCGCTCGGCTACGCGTTCTTCTCCGACGGCGACACCGAGGTGGTGCTGAAGGCCTTTCACGCCTGGCGCGACCGGGCGCCCGAGCGCCTGCACGGCATGTTCGCGTTCGCCGTGGCCGAGCGCGACACCGGGCGGGTGACGCTCGCGCGCGACCGCCTCGGCATCAAGCCGCTCTACTACGCGGAAGGTCCGGGGCGGCTGCGCTTCGCCTCGACGCTGCCGGCGCTGCTCGCCGCGGGCGACGTGGACACCGCGATCGACCCGGTGGCGCTCAACCATTACATGTCGTTCCACGCGGTGGTGCCGCCGCCCCGCACGATTCTGAAGGGCGTGCGCAAGCTCGGCCCGGCCACCGTGCGCACGATCGAGCCCGACGGCCGCGCGCACGAGCGCGTGTACTGGTCGCTCTCCTTCGAGCGCGGCGCGGCCGACATCCAGAAGTCGGCCGCGGACTGGGGCGAGGAGCTGCTCGCGGGGCTGCGCCTCGCGGTGGCGCGCCGGCGCATCGCCGACGTCCCGGTGGGCGTGCTCCTGTCGGGCGGCGTGGACTCGAGCCTGATCACGGGACTGCTCGCCGAGAGCGGCCACGCGGACCTGCGCACGTTCTCCATCGGCTTCGAGGCGGCGAACGGCGAGTCGGGCGACGAGTTCCGCTGGTCCGACCTCGTCGCGCAGCGCTTCGAGACCGAGCACCAGAAGATATTCATCGCGTCGGCGCGGCTGATCGACGCCCTGCCCGCCACCGTGCGCGCGATGTCCGAGCCGATGGTGTCCTACGACAACGTCGCTTTCTACCTGCTGTCGCAGGAAGTCGCGCGCCACGTCAAGGTGGTGCAGTCGGGGCAGGGCGCGGACGAGGTGTTCGCCGGCTACCACTGGTACCCGAAGCTCGTGGGCTCCGGAAACCCGGCGCGCGACTACGCGCGCGCCTTCATGGACCGCGACTTCGCCGCCTACTCGTCCCAGGTATCCGCCGAGTACGTGGGCCTGGATCACGCGCGCGAGCTGGTCGAGGAGCAGATGGCGCGCTCGAAGGCCGCCGACCCGGTGGACCGCGCGCTGCACCTCGACACGACCGTGATGCTCGTCGACGACCCCGTGAAGCGCGTGGACAACATGACCATGGCCGCGGGGCTGGAAGCGCGCGTGCCGTTCCTCGACCACGAGCTGGTCGAGCTCGCCGCGCGCATCCCGCCGCACCAGAAGCTGAGGGACGGCGGCAAGGGGATCCTCAAGGACGTGGCGCGGCGGGTGATTCCGCCCGCGGTCATCGACCGGCCCAAGGGCTACTTCCCGGTGCCGGCGCTCAAGTACCTGGAGGGCCCTTTCCTCGGGCTCGCGCGCGACGCGCTCACCTCGCGCGCGGCAAGAGAGCGGGGCCTGTTCCGCCGCGACTACCTCGAGCGCCTGTTCGCCGATCCCAAGGGGCATATCACGCCGCTGCAGGGCTCGGAGCTGTGGCAGGCGGCGCTGCTCGAGACGTGGCTGCAGGCCCAGGGCGTGTGACGATGCCGGCCAAGGCCCGCCGCTCGCGCGCCGCGTACACGCATCGCGTGGCGCGCCGCCGCCATGTCGTGCCGGTGCCCGACACGAAAGTCGCGCTCGACTGCGGCTGGGGCAGGCTGCTGTTCGCGCAGACCTATCCCGACGGCAAGGCGCTCGCCGCGGCGCTCGCCGAGGAGGGCCCGGAGCGCCGCGACATCGCCGGCTGGGTGCGCGACCCGCACCTCGTGCTCGCCGCGGCGCCGCAGGCGCTGTTTCTCGATCCCTCGCACACCTACCGGCTGGACCTCTCGACCTACCGCGCCTCGCGCAAGCGCCCGCGCGGCTTCGTCGTGCGCTGGGTGACGAGCCAGGCCGACGCCGACGCGGTGAACCGCATCTATCTCGCGCACCGCATGGTGACGGTGCCCGCCGAGTTCATGTTCAGCCACCGCGACAGCCGCACCATCGTGTATCTCGTAGCCGAGGACGAGGTGACCGGCCAGGTGATCGGCACGGTGACGGGCGTGGACCACATGCGCGCCTTCGACGATCCCGAGCGCGGCTCGTCGCTGTGGTGCCTCGCGGTGGACCCGCAGGCCGCGCGGCCGCTGGTGGGCGAGACGCTGGTGCGGCGCCTCGCGGAGTACTTCCAGGCGCGCGGCGCGCTTTCCATGGACCTCTCGGTGATGGCGGACAACCGCCAGGCGATCGAGCTCTACGGGAAGCTGGGCTTTGCGCGGCTGCCCGTGTTCACCGTCAAGCGGAAGAACGCGATCAACGAGAAGCTCTTCGTCGGCGAGGCGCCCGAGGCGAAGCTCAACCCGTACGCGCGCATCATCGTGGACGAAGCGCGGCGCCGCGGCATCGGCGTGGAGGTGGTGGACGCCGAGGGCGGGTTCTTCCGCCTCACCTACGGCGGGCGCACCGTCATGTGCCGCGAGAGCCTCTCGGAGCTCACCACCGCGGTGGCCATGAGCCTGTGCGACGACAAGGCCGCGACGCGCCGCGCGGTCGCGCGCGCGGGCGTCAACGTGCCCGAGGCGATCGAATACGACACGCGTGAACGCCTGCAGTCGTTTCTCGCCAGGCACGGCGCGGTGGCGGTGAAGCCCGCGCGCGGCGAGCAGGGGCGCGGCGTCGCGGTGGGCCTCGAGACCCTCGACGAGGCGATGGCCGCGGTCGAGCGCGCGCGCGCGCACTGCGACCGCGTGCTCGTCGAGCAGTGCGTGACGGGCGAGGACCTGCGGCTCATCGTCATCGGCTACAAGCTGGTGGCGGCGGCGATCCGGCGCCCGGCGCGCGTGATCGGCGACGGCGCGAGCACCATCCGCGACCTGATCGAGCGCCAGAGCCGGCGCCGCGCCGCGGCCACGGGCGGCGAGTCGCGGATCCCGCTGGACGCGGAAACCGAGCGCTGCGTGCAGAAGGCGGGCTACGCGCTCGACGACGTCCTGCCGAGCGGCGAGGAGATCAACGTGAGGAAAGCCGCCAACCTGCACACCGGCGGCACGATCCACGACGTCACCGCCGAGGTGCACCCCGCGCTCGTGGACGCCGCGGTGCGCGCGGCGCGCGCGCTAGACGTGCCGGTGACGGGCATCGACTTCATGGTGCGCTCGCCGCGCCTGCCCGAGTACTGGTTCATCGAGGCGAACGAGCGGCCCGGCCTCGCCAACCACGAGCCGCAGCCGACCGCCGAGCGCTTCGTGGACCTGCTCTTTCCCCAGTCCATGCCCACCGCGGCCAAGCAAGCCGCGCGCTGAAGAAAAGGAAGCGAACCATGTCCCGCCTCAACGTCGACGTCGCCTATCTCGCGGACGTGCTCAAGCGCCTGCTCGAGACGCCCAGCCCCTCGGGCTACACCGACACCATCGTGCGGCTCGCCTGCGACGAGCTCTCCCGGCTCGGCGTCGAGTTCGAGCTCACGCGCCGCGGCGCGATCCGCGCGCGCCTGCCCGGGGAGGAGCAGAAGGGCGCGCGCGCGCTGATCGCCCACCTCGACACGCTCGGCGCGCAGGTGAAGAACCTGAAGGACAACGGGCGCCTGGAGCTCGTGCCCATCGGCCACTGGTCGTCGCGCTTCGCCGAGGGCGCGCGCTGCACGCTGTTCGCCGAGCGCGGCAGCTTTCGCGGCAGCATCCTGTCGCTCAAGGCCTCCGGACACACCTACAACGAGGAGGTGGACACGCACCCGGTGGGCTGGCCGCACGTCGAGCTGCGCGTGGACGCGCTCGCGCGCACGCGGCGCGACCTCGAGCGCCTGGGCATCGCCATCGGCGACACGGTGGCCATCGACACCCGCAGCGAGTTCCTGCCGAACGGCTACATCGTCGCGCGCCATCTCGACGACAAGGCGGGCTGCGCGGCGATGTTCGCCGCGCTGAAGGCGCTGGTCGAGGACGGCAGGCGCCTGCCGGTGGACACGCTGTTCATCTTCTCCATCTCGGAGGAAGTCGGCGTCGGCGCCTCCTCGGTGCTCACGCACGACGTCGCCTCGCTCGTCACCGTGGACAACGGCACCACCGCGCCCGGCCAGGCGAGCGACGAGTTCGGCGTCACCATCGGCATGGCCGACCAGACCGGGCCCTACGACTATCACCTCACGCGCAAGCTCATCAAGCTGTGCCGCGAAAACGACATCTCGTACCAGCAGGACATCTTCCGCTACTACCGCTCCGACAGCGCCTCCGCCATCGAGGCGGGCCACGACGTGCGCACCGCGCTCATCGCCTTCGGCATCGACGCCTCGCACGGCCACGAGCGCATCCACATGCACGCGCTCAGGTCGCTCGCCGAGCTGATGACCGCCTACGCGCACTCGCCGGTCGAGATCCCGCGCGACGCCGAGGAGGTCGGCTCGCTCAAGGGCTTCACCAAGCAGCCGATGCGGGAAGCGAAGGACACGCTCATCACGCCCGCGGGGCCCGCCGGAGAAACGCGCCAGGGCTAGCGGCATGGCCGCCGAGCGCGAGCTCACGCCCCGCGCGCTCGCCACGGGCGCGCTGCTCGGCGCGCTGCTCGCGCCGTGCAACATCTACTCCGGCCTCAAGATCGGCTGGTCGTTCAACATGTCGATCGCCGCGCTGCTCGCGGGCCTCGCCTTCTGGCGCGCCGCCGAGCGCGCGGCGCGCGCTGCGCCCTGGTCGCTCAAGGAATCGAACATCAGCCAGACGGCCGCGTCCGCGGCGGCCTCCATCGTCTCCGGCGGGCTGGTCGCGCCGATTCCCGCCTACACGCTGATCACCGGCCATGCGCTGGATGCCTGGGCGCTCGCCGCCTGGGTGTTCACGGTGAGCTTTCTCGGCGTGTGGGTGGCCTGGATCCTGCGGCCCGCGCTCATCGTGCGCCATCCGCTGCCGTATCCCGCGGGCCTCGCCACGCTCGAGACGCTGCGCGACGTGTTCGCGCAGGGCCGCGAGGCCGCCGCGCGCATCACGGTGCTCGCCGCGTCGGCGCTCGCCGCGGGCGCATGGAAGGCGGCGGCGCCGCTCGCGGCGTGGTCGCCCTCGGCCGCGGCCGCGCGCCTCACGCTCGGCCTGGATCCGTCGCCGCTCCTCGCGGGCTTCGGCGCCATCATCGGCCTGCGCGCGGCGCTCTCGCTCGGCGCGGGCGCCGCGCTCGCCTGGGGCGGGCTCGCGCCGTGGCTCCTCGACACGGGGCGGGTGCAGGGCGGCGGCTTCGGGCCGCTCGTCGAGTGGCTGCTGTGGCCCGGCGTGGCGCTCATGGTCGCCGCCGCGGGCACGAGCTTCGCGCTGCAGCTGCGCGGCGCGCGATTGTCGATCGGCGCGCAGTGGACGCCGGGCGCGATCGCGGGGCTCGCGGCCGCCAGCGCGCTCGCCGTGGCGATGCAGGCATTGCTCTTCGGCATCGGCCTGTGGCTCGCGATCCTCGCCGTGCCGCTCGCGCTCGTGCTCGCGGCGGTGGCCGCGCGCGTGGTCGGCGAGACCGGCATCCCGCCGATCGGCGCGATCGGCAAGGTGTCGCAGCTCGGCGTGGGGCTCGCCGCGCCCGGGCAGGCGGTCACCAACCTGATGGCGGCCAACGTCGCCGGCGGCGCGGCCGGCCAGTGCGCCGACCTGATGAACGACTTCAAGGTCGGGCACGCGATCGGCGCGCGCCCCGCGCGCCAGCTGGCGGCGCAGGTCGCGGGCGTGCTCGTCGGCGCGGTGACGGGCAGCGTCGTCTATCTCGCGCTGGTTCCCGATCCGTCCGCCATGCTGCTCACCGCGGAGTGGCCCGCGCCAGCGGTGGCCACGTGGAAGGCGGTGGCCGAAGCGATGAGCGAAGGGCTTTCCGCGGTGCCGGCGGACGCGCGCCTCGCCATGGGGCTCGGCGCGCTCGCCGGCGTCGCGCTCGGCGTGCTCGAGGCGCGCGCTCGCCGCTCGCCGAGCGGCGTCGCCGTGGGGCTCGCCTTCGTCATCCCGGCGTCGATCTGCTTCACGATGCTCCTCGGCGCGCTCGCCGCGCGCGCGTTCGAGGCGCGCTGGCCGAAGCCCGCCGCGCGCTTCACGATCGCGGCGGCGGCGGGCCTGGTGGCCGGCGAGAGCCTGGTCGGCGTGGGCGCCGCGCTCGCGGGGCTCGCGGGCCGCTAGACGAGCAGCAGCGCCCCCAGCCCGAGGAACGCGAAGAAGCCGAAGGCGTCGGTGAAGGCGATGAGGATCACGCCGCCGGCGAGCGCGGGGTCGATGCGCAGGCGATGGAGCGCCATGGGAATCACGGTGCCCAGCGCGACGCCGGCGAGCAGGTTCGCGACCAGCGCCACGCCGAACACCAGCCCGAGCTTCGCGTTGCCGAACCAGAGGCTGCCGATCAGCCCCACGGCGAACGCCCAGGTGAGGCCGTTCAGCGCGCCCACGGCGAGCTCCTTCCTCAGCAGCCGCCAGCGGTTGCCCTCGCGCACGTGCTCGAGCGCCAGGCCGCGGATGACCAGCGCGAGGCTCTGGGTGCCCGCGACGCCGCCCATGCTGGCGACCACGGGCATGAGCACGGCGAGCGCCACCATCTGGTGGATGGCGGCCGCGAAGTGCGAGATCACCCACGCGCCGATCAGCACGCCGATCAGGTGCACGCCGAGCCAGAGCGCGCGATAGCGCACGCTCTCCAGGGCCGGGGCGAAGGTGTCGACCTCCTCGTCGAGGCCCGCGCCGGCGAGCACCGAGTGCTCGGCCTCCTCGCGAATCACGTCGACGACGTCGTCCACCGTGATGCGGCCGATCAGGCGTCCGTCCTCGTCCACCACCGCCGCCGAGACGAGGTCGCGGTCCTCGAAGATGCGCGCCACGCGCCCGGCGGGCGTATCCGCCGGGATCGCCGCCGCCTCGCGGTCCATGACGTCCTGCACCTTGCGCTCGAGCGGCAGCGACGCGAGCTCGGCGAGCGGCAGCCGCCCGACGTAGCGGTCGCTCAGGTCCACCACCATCACGGCGTCGGTGTGCGCGGGCAGGCGGCCCAGCTCGAGCCGGTAGCGGCGCAGGTAGTCGAGCACCAGGTGCAACGTGATGTCGGGCCGCACCGTGAGCGCGTCGACGTCCATCAGGCCGCCGGCGACGTCGTCGGGATAGCGGCGCACCGTCTGGAAGCGGCCGCGCCGCTGCGCGTCCATGGCGCGCAGGGCGGCTTCCATCACGCCCGCGGGCAGCTCGTCGTAGAGGTCCGAGAGCGCGTCGAGGTCCAGGCGCCGCACCGCCTCGACGAGCTCCTCGGGGCCGCTCTCGTCGATCAGCTGCCGGCGCACCTCGCCGTGCGCCTCGATCAGCACGTCGCCCTTGATGTCCGCGGCGACGTGCCGCCAGAGCGCCGCGCGCGATTCCGGCGGCAGCGACTCGAACAGGTCGGCGAGTTGCGCCGCGTGCAGGCCTTCGAGCAGCGCGGGCAGCCGCCCGGACGATGCGTCGGCGAGCGCCTCGAGCACGTGCTCGAGCAGCTCGACGTTCTCGGACTGTTGCGGCTGCGACATGACATCCACCTCGCGTTCTCACCAGCCTCGCGCCGGCCTCAGGCGCAAGGGTAACGCGCGGGCGGCGGCGTTAGGGCGCGGTGGAGGTCTTCTCGTGCTGGGCCTGGCAGTCGGCGCAGCGCCGCGCCGTGGGCCTGACCGCGAGGCGCGCCGGGGCGATGGGCTCGCCGCACTCGATGCACTCGCCGAAGGTGCCGTTCGCCGCGCGCTCGCGCGTCGCGGCGATTTCGGCGAGCTCCCGGAGCGAGCGCTCGATCAGGTCGTGCTCGACCTCGGCGCGCGAGCGCTCGAAGGCCTTGTCGGCGATGTCGCCGCCGGGGTCGGCGGGATGCGAGGCGTCCTCGAGCGCGTCGCGGCGCTCCGCGATCTTGGCGCGCAGGGCGCGCTCGCGCGCGTCGAGCGCGGCGAAGAACTGGCGGCTGGGCCTGGCCATGCTTGCTCTGACAGGGCGCCCGGATGGGAGTTTCCGAGCGAAATCAGCCGCTTGGCCGATCAGTCCTTGCCGACGGCGCCGAAATCGATCTGCACGCTGTCGAGCTTCACGGCGGCCTTGTTCTTCGCCTCGCGCGCGGCGACGGCGTTGGGGTTGAACTCGTAATTGGCCGCGATGAAGTTCTCGGCGAGCTTGAAGGCGAGCTGCGCCACCGCCTTGGGCTGGGGCTTGTCGCCGGCCGCGCCATAGATGCGCGCGCACATTTGCACGTAGATCTTCTGCGCCAGTACCTCGATCGGGTCTTCCGCGGGCGCTGCCGCGGGCTTGCTGGGCGTACTCATGGCCACATCCTAACGCCGAATGCGCGCCTCGGGCAGCGTCAACCGGCCGGCGCGGCGGCGCGTTGTAGCCGCATGAGCCGGCTCGCCTGCCTGCAGCTCCCCGGTGTCCCGCTGCATCTCGTGCTGCGCGGCGGCGCGCCGGAGCCGCCGGCGGCATGGCGGGAGCGGCTGGGCGCGACGCTCGGCTGCCCCCTGCATGCCTACGCGCTCATGGGTACGCATCTGCACCTGCTGCTCACGCCGGTGCGCGCCGGTGGGGCGCTGGCGCTCGTTCGCGCGCTCGGTACGCCGGACGTCGACGCGACCCCGGTGTACACGCGCCGCTACGTGCTCGCCTGCATGCGCTACATCGAGCTCAACCCCGTGCGCGCGGGAATCGTGCGCGAGCCGGCGCGCTACCGCTGGTCGAGCTACCGCGCCAACGCGCTCGGGGAGGACGACGCCCTCGTCACGCCGCACGCGCTGTACTGCGCGCTGGGGCGCAGCCCGGCGGAACGGCAGGCGGCCTACCGGCGCTCGTTCGCGGGGCGCGGCGAAGCCGCGCGCGCCTAGAGGTCGCGGAACGCCTCGACGAGCGCCCGGGCCTCCAGCGGCTTGCCGACCCAGGGGCCCTGCAGCGTGTCGCAGCCGAGCACCTTGAGCTTCTCGGCGCTCGCCTCGTCCTCGACGCCTGCGACCAGGATCTCCATCTTCAGGCGGTGGGCGAGGTCGGTGAGCGCGCGCACCAGAGCGAGGTGCGGGGGCGATTCGACCACGTCGCCCACGGCGGCGAGGTCGACGCGCAGCTCGTGAAAGGGCAGGGTCGCAAGCCACGCGAGCGCCTCGTAACCGGCGCCGGCGTCGTCGAGCACGAGGCGCACGCCCGCCTCGCGCAGGCGCTTGAGGGTCTCCACGGACTCGATGCGCCTCGCCAGGATGGCGGTGCCGGTGATCTGCAGCGCGAGGCGGCTCGGGCGCAGGTTCCAGGTCTTCAGCGCGCTCGCGACGAAGTCGGGCAGGTCCGTCTGGCACAGGCTGCGCGCCGCGAGCGTGACGCCCACGCGCAAATCGAGCCCCGCCGCATCGCGAAAGCCCCTGCAATTGCGCAGCGCGCCGTTCACCTGCCAGAGGGTCACCTCGTTGGCGAGCCCCGCCGACTCGGCCGCCGCGAGCGCGCGCTCGAGCGGCACGGCGCCGAGCTCGCCGTCGCGCCAGCGCAGGCGGCTCTCGGCGCCGATCAGCATTCCCGTGCGCAGGTCGCGCTGCGGCTCGAATACGATGTCGAGCGCGTCCTGCGTGACCGCGGCGCGCAGCCGGCTCTCGTACACGAGCAGCGCGGCGTCCGACGCTTCGAGCCCGGCGCCATACACCGCGTAGCGCTCGGGACGCTCGCGCGCCGCGCGCGCCGCCGCACGCGCGGCCTGCAGCAGCCCGGTGCCGCTCGCGCTGTGCTCGGGGGCGAGCGCGATGCCGACCACCGGGCGCGGATGGATCTCCTCGACGTCCACCCACAGCGGCTGGTCGAGGCTGCGCAGGGCCTTCTCGGCGGCGAGCGTGGCGACGCCGGCGCCCGCCACGCCCGGCAGGACGCAGGCGAACTCGTCGCGCCCCGGCTCGCCGAGCAGGTCCTGCGGGCGCAGCACCTCGGTGCGCAGGCGCGAGGCGAGACGCTCGTGCGCGCCGTCGCCCGCCGCATAGCCCCAGAGGTCGTCGATGCGCCCGACGATGCCGCAATCGATGTAGAGAACGGCGAGCGGCCGGGTCGCCCCGTCGCGCGGCTCGAGCGCCGCCTCCAGCGCGGCGCCGAAGGCCGCGACGCCCGGCGCGCCCCCGGGCGCGTGCGGCGCCCGTGCGACCGCCTCGGCGAGCAGCGCGAGCTGCGTCGCGGCCAGCGCTTCCGCCGCGGCGAGGGCCGCCTCGCCGCGCGCGGCGTCGCCGGCGTACGCGCGCAGCGCGCCCGAGCGCAGCAGTCCCTGCAGCGGGAGCACGTCGCGCTGCGCGCGTTCCGCGGGCTCCTCGGGATTGAGCGTCGTCGCCCAGTCGGCGAGCAGGCGCGCGAGCGCGCCGCCGCCCAGCGCGCCGCGCGCGAGGGCGCCTACCAGCGCGCGCTGCGGCTCGGACATGCCCGCGTGCAGCAGCGGCAGGAAGAAGGGCGAGGCGGCCGAGGCGAGCGCGCTCTCGCCGCGCGCGGCCTGCAGCGCTTCCGGCGCGCCCTCGGCGAGCACGAGACCGAGCGCCTCGAGGGCGGCCACGCCGTCGGCGTCGAGCCCGAGCTGGGCGGCGAGATGCTGGATCGCGGCGCCGTCCAGCGCCGCGCTCACAGGAACAGCTCTCGCGAGTCGATCCTCACCTTGGTCTGGTCGAGCGTGCGACGGATGCGGTAGGGCTCGTCCGCGCTCGCCCTGGGCTCCTGCATCAGGTCGAGGATCTTGTGCGGATGGATCGGGTTGCCGTCGGCGTCCTGCACCACCATGACGCGTGGCTGCAGGCGGCGCACCAGGTTCTGCGTGATGACCACCCCGACCTCGCCGGTATTGAGCTCGACGACGCTGCCGACCGGGAACGCCCCGACGCACTGGATGAACTGCTCGACGAGCGCCGCGTGAAACAGCGTGCCGCGGTTCTGGAACAGCACGTTCAGGGCGTTGGACGGCGGCATCTGCATGCCGTACGGCGAGGGGGCCGTGAGCATGTCGAAGGTGTCGACGATGCCGGCAATGGCGCCGAGCTGCGAGATGGCGCCGCCCTTCAGGCCGCGCGGATAGCCCGAGCCGTCGTAGCGCTCGTGGTGCAGCGAGGCGAGCCCCGGGAGCTCGGGCGGCAGTCCCGCGGTCTTCGACAGGATCTCCACGCCGTGCGTGACGTGCTCGTTGAAGACGGCGTCGTCCTCGAGCGCGAGCTGCGAGCGCCGGCCGGCCATGCCGGCGGGGAGCTTCAGCATGCCGACGTCCTGCAGCAGGCCCATGAGGCCGAGGATCTCCAGGCGGGAGCGCTCGAGCTGCAGGAAGCGGCCGAACACCGTCATGTACACCGAGACCTGGGTGGAGCGGTTGAGCGTTTCCTCGGCCTTCTCGCGCAGGGTCACGAGCAGCATCATGGCGTCGGGGTTGCGCACGACGGAATCGGTGATCTCGGTGACGGCCTGCTTGGCGCGGTTGCCGTCGAGCACGCTGTCGCTGACCACGGCGCGCGCCAGCGACTGCACGATGTCGTTGGTCTGCGTGTACACCGCGCGCGCGCGCGGCAGCTCGTCCTCGACGCTCGCCAGCTCCTTGTACACCGCCGTGCCGCGCACCTTCTCCTTGGACTGCTCGGCGATGACCTGGCGCGTCGAGGGCGGCAGCGTCAGCTTGGGCGGGTCGACCTGCTGGCGCTTCTCGGGGTCGACGTAGACCTTCTTGCAGTACTTGCGCAGCGCCTCGATCTGCTGCTCGGTCTTCAGCACGAAGCCCTGGTAGACGAAGGGCGTCTCGGTCCAGGGGCGGTCGAGCCGGGCCACGTACATGCCGTACTCGAGCGCTGCGACGTCGATTTCCCTGTGTGCCATGCGCGACCGGACGATTGGATCAGCCGATTCTCGTCCGCGGCGCGCCGCTCGGCAAGGGCGCCATGCAGTACCATGCGGTCCGGGATGATCGCGGACGGGAGCGCAGCGGTGGCGGACGCGCAAGCGCCGGATCTCGGCCTGAGCCTGCAGGTCGGGAAGTACGAAGTGCAGCGCCTGCTGGGCCGGGGCGCGACCGGCACGGTATACCTCGCGCGCGACACCTTCTCGAGCAGGGAGGTGGCGCTGAAGACCATCGAGCCGGAGGTATTCCGCGACCCCGAGTTCGGGACGCTCTACCGCGGCCAGTTCCTGAACGAGGCCTCGCTCGCCGGCAAGCTCAAGCACCCGCACATCGTGTCCATCCTCGACGCGGTGGTCGGCGAGGATTCGGGGCACATCGCCATGGAGCTGGTCACCGGCGGCGACCTCTCGGCGCACACCCAGCCGGGGTCGCTCCTGCCGGTCGCCGACGTGCTGCAGATCGGCTTCAAGTGCTGCGGCGCGCTCGACTACGCCTTCAAGGAGGGCATCGTCCACCGCGACATCAAGCCCGCGAACATCATGCGCGCGGGCGGCACGGACGTGAAGATCGCCGACTTCGGCGCCGCTTTCCTGAGGAAGAGCCAGGCGGTGCAGACCGCCATCATGGGCTCGCCGCAGTACCTCTCGCCCGAGCAGATCGCCGGGCGCGAGCTGACGCTGCACAGCGACATGTACGCGCTCGGCGTCGTCCTCTACGAGCTGCTGACGGGGCAGGCGCCCCTGCGCGCGGAGAACCTGCAGTCGCTGCTCAAGAAGATCGTCGAGCTCGAGCCGCTGCCGCCCTCGGAGGTGCGCAAGGACCTGCCGCGCGAGCTCGACCCGGTCATCATTCGCGCGCTGAAGAAGGACCCCGCCGAGCGCTACCCGGCATGGGGCGAGTTTGCCATGGCCCTCGCGGCGATGGTGCGGCGCGTGGTGCCGGCCGAGGCCATCCCCGACACCGAGCGCTACATGGCGCTCAAGCGCGTGGACATGCTCGCCAACCTGTCCGACGCCGAGCTCTGGGAGCTCGCCAACGCGGGCAAGTGGACGCGCGTGGACAAGGGCAGGACGCTGGTGCGCGAGAACGACAAGGGCGCGAGCTTCTTCTTCCTGGCCGAGGGCGAGGTCAAGGTGACCAAGGGCGGGCGGCTGCTGAACGTCATCAGCCACAGCGAGTGCTTCGGCGAGATGGCCTACATCTGGGGCGGCGAGCTGCCGCGCCACGCGACCGTGGAGTCCATGACGAGGCTGCTGCTCGCGGAGTTCACGCCGGAGGCGCTCGCGCACATGAGCGGCAGCGCCCAGCTGCAGCTGACGCGCGCGCTGGTGAGGAACCTGGCCGACCGTCTGGTGCTCGCCAACACGCGCATCACGGCGGCGCGCTAGGGAACCGCGCGGCGCGCGCCTGACCCGCCCGGCCTCGGCTACCATTCGCGCCATGCCGAAATCGACTTCCACGGGTGCGCTTTCGCACCTTCGCGTCCTCGACCTGTCGCGCGTGCGCGCGGGTCCGTCCTGCGTGCGCCAGCTCGCCGACTTCGGCGCCGATGTCATCAAGATCGAGACGCCCGCGGGGCTGGATCCCAACGAGGGCATGGGCGGGGCGCGCTCGGGCTCGGACTTCCAGAACCTGCAACGCAACAAGCGCTCGATGACGCTCAATCTCAAGCGTCCGGAGGCGCTCGAGGCGTTCAGGCGCCTCGTGAAGACCGCCGACGTCGTGGTCGAGAACTACCGCCCCGACGTGAAGTTCCGCCTCGGCATCGACTACGAGTCGCTGGCGAAGATCAATCCGCGCGTCATCCTCGCCAGCATCTCCGGCTTCGGGCAGGACGGGCCGTATCGCGACCGGCCGGGCTTCGACCAGATCGCGCAGGGCATGAGCGGCCTCATGTCGGTGACCGGCTTCCCCGGGCAGGGGCCGATGCGCGTGGGCGCGGCCGTGGCCGACGTCTCGGCGGGGCTGCTCGCCGCGCTCGGCATCCTGACGGCGCTCGTCGAGCGCGAGCGCTCGGGCAAGGGCCAGTGGGTGCAGTCCTCGCTCTTGCAGGCCGGCATCACGCTGCTCGACTTCCAGGCGGCGCGCTATCTGAAGGAGGGCGAGGTGCCGCCGCAGGTCGGCAACGACCATCCGACGAGCATGCCGACTTCCGCCTACAAGACGGCCGACGGTTACATCAACGTCGCGGCCTCCGGCGAAGGCATGTGGCAGCGGCTGTGCAAGGCGATGGGGCGCGAGGACCTGCTCGAGCGGGCCGAGTTCAAGGGCCAGCCGGCGCGCGCGAAGAACCGCGCGCAGCTCAATACCGAGATCAACGTCGCGCTGGCGAGCAGGACGAGCGCCGAGTGGATCGAGGTGCTCAACGCCGCGGGGGTGCCCTGCGGGCCGATCTACAGCATTGACGGGATGTGGGCCGATCCGCAGGTGCAGCACCTGGGCATGGCCGCCGAGGTGCAAAGCCGCGCGCTCGGCAGGTTCAAGGTCGTGAACCAGGCGGTGCGCCTGTCGCGCACGCCGGCGCGCGTGGCTTCTGCGGCCCCGGACATCGGCGAGCACACCGACGAGATCCTCGCCGAGCTGGGCTACGGCGCCGCGGAGATCGCGCGCCTGCGCGAAGTCCAGGCCGTCTAATTGGGGACGGACCTCAGTTTTCGCATAGCGAAAACTGAGGTCCGTCCCTAATTGATCGTCACCACCAGCTTGCCGACGTGGGCGTTGGCTTCCATGCGCTCCTTGGCGGCGGGGAGCTCGTCGAAGGGGTAGACGCGGTCGATGAGCGGCCGGATGCGGCCGTCCGCGAGCAAGGGCAGCATGCGCTCGGCGAAGCCGCGCACGGTGAGCGCGCGCTGCTCGGCGTTACGCAGCTTGTTCGAGACGCCGAAGAGCGTCAGGCGCTTCGAATGCAGGGCCTCGAGGTCCATCTCGGCCCTGAGCGCCCCGTCCACATAGCCGACGAACGCGAGGCGGCCCTCGAAGCCGAGCGCGCGCACGCATTCGGCGAACACCGAGCCGCCCACCGCGTCGATGGCGAGATCCGCGCCGCGCTCGCCGGTCGCTTTCATCACCGCCGGCGCGAAATCGGGCTTGCGCGTAGCGAGCGCGACGTCGAGCCCCAGGGGCTTGAGCTTCTCGAGCTTCTCCGCGGAGCCCGAGGTGCCGATGACCTTCGCGCCGAGCGCCTTCGCCGCCTGCAGCGCGTAGACGCCGACGCCCGAGGTGACGCCCGCGACGAGCAGCCACTCGCCCGCCTTCAGCCGGCCCTGCGCGAGCACCATGTCGTAGACGACGAGGAAGGCGATGGGCACCGCGGCGGCTTCCTCCCAGGAAAGCGCGGCCGGCACCGGCAGCGTCTCGCGCGCGTCCATGAGCGCGTACTCGGCGAAAGAGCCGGGGCAGCGCGCCATCACGCGGTCGCCGGGTTTGAACTGCGCCACGCCCGCACCGAGCTTCACCACCTCGCCCGCGCCTTCGGTGCCCCCGGGCTTGGCGGCCGCGCCGCCGGGCGAGAGCTCTCCCCGGTTGAGTCCCGCCGCGTGCAGCCGGACGAGCAACTGGTGCGGCCCGGGCTCCGGAAACGCGGCCTCGCGCAGCTCCAGTCCGAGCCGCGGCGTGCCGGGCGTGAGGTACCAGGCGCGCATGGCTATGCCGGCGTCAGTTCCGCCCGGCGCCCGCGCGCGCCGCGAAACAGCGAACGAGTCATCACTCCTCCTTGGGGCGCCGATCGTAGCATGGGACACTTCGCGTTCCGCACCCGAGCCCCGGTCCGACATGCGCCTGGTCGTCGCCCAGATGAAGCACGAGACGAACACCTTCTCGCCGGTGCCGACCGACCTCGCGCGCTTCGCGCGCGCCCGCGCGACGCCGCTCGAGGGCGAGGAGATCCGCGAGGCCTTCCGCGGCACGGGCACCGCGATCGGTGCCTTCCTCGAGCTCGGCGAGCGGGCGGGGGCGGAGCTCGTGCTGCCGGTCGCGGGGAGCGCCGCGCCGAGCGGCCCGGTGCAGACCGGCGCCTACGAGTACATGGCGCGGCGCATCGTGGACGCGGTCGCGAAGGGCTGCGACGGCGTGCTGCTCGACCTGCACGGCGCGATGGTCACCGAGCAGCACGAGGACGGCGAGGGGGAGCTGCTCGCGCGCATCCGCCGAGTGGCGCCGCAGGTGCCGGTCGGCGTCGCGCTCGACATGCACACGAACCTCTTTCCCGCGATGGGCGAGCACGCCACCGTGATCGCCGGCTACCATACCTACCCGCACGTCGACATGCACGAGACCGGCCAGCGCGCCGGCCGCCCGATCCTCGAGCTGCTCGCCGGGCGCTCCCGTCCGGCGATGGCCTGGGGCTGGCGCCCGATGCTGCCGCACGTGATGCGCCAATCGAGCCTCGACGCGCCGAACCGCGACCTCCAGGCGCGCGCGAAGGCGATGGAGAAGGAAGGCGCGCTTGCCGCGACCTTCTTCGTCGGCTTTCCCCACGCCGACATCCCGTACGCCGGCGCATCGGCCGTGGTGGTGACCGACGGCGATGCTGCCCGCGCCAAGGCGCTGTCCGAGGAGCTCCTCGACATGGCGTGGCGCGCGCGCGAGCAGTTCGTCTACCGCGTCGAGCCGCTCGCCGCGTCGCTCGAGCGCGCGCGCCGGCTGCAGGGCGGGCCGATCGTGCTCCTCGACCATTACGACAACTGCGCATCGGGCGGCACGATGGACACGATGAAGGTCCTCGGCGGCCTGCTCGAGGCGGGGCTGGAGAACGCCTGCGCGTTCGCGGTCTTCGATCCGCAGGCGGTCGCGAAGATGCAGGCCGCGGGCCAGGGCGCGCGCGTCACGCTGCCGCTCGGCGGCAGGCTGGACATGCCCGCGCTCGGGCTGAAGGGCAGGCCGCTCGAGGTCACCGGCGCGGTCAAGCGCCTCGTGGACGGCGCCTACCGAAACGAAGGGCCGATGGCGAAGGGGGAGCGGGGCGACCTCGGGCCGTCGGCCGTGCTCGACACCGGCAAGGTGGAGATCGCGGTGATCTCGAGGCACACCGAGCCCTACGACATGGGCGCGTTCCGCGCGCTCGGCCTCGAGCCGGAGAAGAAGCGCTACGTGATGCTGAAGAGCCGCGTGCACTGGCGCGCCGGGCTCGGCCCGATGGCCAGGGCGGTCGTGGAGTGCGCGGGCGAGGGCGTGTGCACGTCCGACTATTCGCAGCTGCGGTTCCGCCGCGTGCGCAGGCCCGCGTACCCGCTCGATCCGGACGCCCGAGCCTGAGCCCGGCCAGAATGAGCCTGCACCACTTTCGCCTTGCCTTGCTCTGCGCCCTCGCGGCGCCGTGCGCCGCGTCGGCGTACGGCGATCGCTTCGAGGCCGTGCTCGACGAGCCCGGCGCCGGCTCGGGCGGCGCGGTGGTCGCGGAGCGCTCGCCGTACGTGGGCGGCGGCACGCGCTACGACTACCTGCCGGTGAACATCTACGCGGGCGAGCACGCTTACCTGCACTCCGACCGGCTCGGCCTCAAGCTCGACCTCGGCGGCGCGCGCCGCGTGGACGCGTTTCTCGCGCACCGCTTCGAAGGCACGCCGCTCGACCGGCTGCCGGCTTCGCTCGCCGGCATGGCGCTGCGCGAGCAGGGCACCGATCTCGGCATCGGCTACCGGCAGCGCACCGCCTGGGGCACGTTCGGCGCCGAGCTGCTGAAGAACGTGGACGACGCTTCCGACGGGGCCGAGCTGCGTCTGCGCTGGCAGCAGCTGTGGCATCGCGGGCGCACGCGGCTGTGGCCGCAGGCAATGCTCGCCTGGCGCAATTCCAGGCTGAACGACTACTACTACGGCGTGCGCGCGGACGAGGCGACCGCGTCGCGCCCCGCCTACCAGGCCGGGTCCGGCCTGAACCTGCAGATCGGCCTCTACGCGAGCTATGCGCTGAGCGCCCATTGGCACGTGCTCGCGGGCGTGGCGGCGACTCGCTGGTCCGACAGCGTGCGCGACAGCCCGATCACCGTGGGCGGGCTGCAGGCGGCGGCGACGCTCGGGCTGCTCTACGATCACTCGCCGAGCTCCGCCGCCTGGAGCAGGACACCGCCGCTCTGGGTGAAGTTCTACGCGGGCAAGGCGACCGAGTGCAACCTCGCGCACATCGTTCGCCTGAACTGCACCTCGACGCAGACGCCCGAGCAGCAGCGCGTGACCTCGCTCGAGATCGGCCGCACGCTCATCGAGCGGCTGAACGGCTGGAATGTCGACATCGCAGGCTACGTGGGCCTGCTGCACCACGACGAGAAGGGCTACCAGCCCGACTTCTGGCAGGTGAACGCGTACTTCAAGTCGTTCTGGTACGGATTCCCCTGGCGCGACCGGGTGCTGACGCGCGTCGGGATCGGCTCGGGCCTGTCCTATGCCGGGCGCGTGCCGTGGATGGAAGTACGCGACCAGCAGCGTCGCGGCGAGCTGGTCAACAAGCTCGTGACCTACCTCGATCCGACCATCGATTTCAGCCTCGGCGACCTGGTCGGCAGCCGGGCGCTCAAGCGCACCTTCGTCGGCCTCGGCGTGTCGCACCGCTCGGGCATCTTCGGCTTCTCGCGCCTGCTCGGCAACGTCGACGGCGGCTCGAACTACATCTACGCCTACGTCGAAGTGGGGATCTGAGCCTCGCCCTCGGCCTGCGCCTGCGCGACGAGGTTGCGGCCGCCGCGCTTCGCCTGGTACAGGGCGCGGTCGGCGCGTGCCAGCAGCGCGTCCAAGCTGCGCCCGTCCTGCGGAAAGGCGGCCACGCCGATGCTCACCGTGCCAGGGAGCTGCTCGCCCCCGGCCATGTAGGGCGACTTCTCGACGGCGTGACGGATGCGTTCGGCGACTTCCAGCGCGCCGCGAGCCGGCGTATCGGGCAGCAGGATGACGAACTCGTCGCCGCCGTAGCGCGCGGCGACGTCGGTGAAGCGCAGCTGCGCCTGGATCGCCCGCACGAGGTGCTGCAGCAGCCGGTTGCCGGCCGCATGGCCGTGGCGGTCGTTCACCTGCTTGAGATTGTCGGAATCCACCATGAGCAGGCTCGCGGGCCGGTCGTAGCGCTGCGCCTGGGCGAACAGGCGATTGGCGATCACCGCCCAGCCGCGCATGTTGTACAGGCCCGTGAGCTCGTCGGTCTCCGACAGGAGCTTGGCGCGATTGAGCCCATAGCGGATGTCGGCGGAGAACATGGTGGTGATGTAGGCCACCAGCACCACCGGCGCCAGGGCGGCGAGGAACCCGCCGAGGTAGGCGAGGCGCAGCATGTCCTTGCCGCCGTCGTGCCAGTCGAGGAACAGGTAGCACAGGCCGATCAGCGCCACCTCGGCGAGCGTCACCGTCTTGCCCAGGGTGAGCGCGCTCGTGATCACCACCAGCAGGTAGGCGTTGAGCAGCGGGCTCGTCAGGCCGCCGGTGAACGACAGCACCCAGGTCAGGAACCCGATCATGGCGAGCGTCTCCACCGCGATCTTCCAGCGCGACTCGCGCTTGTAGAAGTTCGTGTAGCGGAAGCTCATCACGAACGCCGCGTAGAAGAACATCGCCATGGAGATGGCCGGCTCGACCTCCGGCAGCGGCCAGCCGAACACGAGGTACACGAGCACGAGGACGAGCAGCAGCCACTCGATCTCGGCCACGGTGCGCGAGATGCCGCGCAGCTCTTCCTGCTCGATGCTGGGGAGCGTGCTGCGCTGCGCGGGCTGCCGCGGTTCGGCCATGGCGCCGGTATCATACCGGCACGAGACGACCGGCAAGAATGACGATTTCACGCCTTTGCATCGTGCGGCACGGCGAAACAGCCTGGAACGCGGAAGGGCGCGTCCAGGGCCAGACCGACGTGCCGCTGTCGGCGACCGGTCGCGCGCAGGCGCTCGCCGTGCGCGCGGCGCTGGAAGGGCGGCGCTTCGCGGCGCTCTACGCGAGCGATCTCGCCCGCGTGCGCCAGACCGCCGCGCCCACCGCCGCCGCGCACGGCCTGGAAGTGCGCGTCGAGCCGCGGCTGCGCGAGCGTCACTACGGCAAGTTCGAGACGCTCACCTACGCCGAAGCGCGCGAGCGCCTGCCCGCGGACTACGCGCGCTTCAAGTCCAAGGACCTCGACTACGACTTCGACACGGGGGAGAGCCTGCGCGCGTTCTACGCGCGCGCCGTCGAGTGCGTGGGCGCGATCGCGGCGCGCCACGCGGGCGAAGCGGTGCTCGTGTTCACGCACGGCGGCGTGCTGGAGATGGTGCGACGGCACGCGCTGGCGAGCGGGCTGTCCACGCCGCGCGACTTCGAGATCCCCAACGCCGCCCTCAACTGGATCGAGGCGGGCCCGGCGGGCTGGCGCGTGCTCGCGTGGGCCGAGATGTCGCACCTCGAGGGCGCGCTCGACGACCTGCCGGACTGAGCTTGGCGTCGATCGTCATCCTCGAACACGCCCTGCAGCGGTACGTGCAGCTGCCCTACATGGCGTATTCGCTCGCCGAGCGCTGGCGCCGCGCCGGACACGAGGTGCGCGTGCACCACGGGCTGGAAGGGGCGCCGGCGGCCGACCTCGCCCTGGTCAACATCGACCTCACGGTGATTCCGTCTGCGTACCGCGCGCTCATCGCGCGCTACCCGCGTGCGGTGAACGGCCGGGTGCCCGACGTCTCCAAGAGCCGCTTCAGCCTCGACCTGGTCGATCGCTACAGCGACTGGATCGGGCCCGTGATCGTGAAGACCGAGGCGAACTACGGCGGCAAGCCCGAGGCGCTGCTGCGCGAGATGGCGCGCCGGCGCGGATCGCCGTGCGACATCCCGGAAGGGCCGGTGGCGGAGGGTTACCCGGTCTACGGATCGTTGCGCGAAGTGCCGGCCGCGGTATGGACCACGCCGGGGCTGGTGGTGGAGCGGTTCCTGCCGGAGACGGAGGACGGGCTGTATTGTTGCAGGCACTGGATCTTCTTCGGCGATCGGGATCGAAGCATCCGCGTGCGCGCGAGGAACGCGATCGTGAAATCGGACGGCATCGTGGATGTCCAGGAGGTGCCCGTGCCGGAAGAGCTGCGCCGAATGCGCGCGCGGCTCGGATTCGACTTCGGCAAGTTCGACTACGTCCGGCACGGCGGGCGTTTCGTGCTCATCGACGCCAATCGCTCGCCCAGCATGCCCGCACGAGTGACCCCCCAGGTCCAGGCGGGGCAGGACCACCTCGCCGCCGGACTGGAGGCGATGCTACGGCAGGGCGCGCAGGGCTAGGCGAGGGAAGAGCGCGCCCCACTCGTAGGTCGGGCGCTCGCAGGCCTCCACCGAGAAGCCCGGCGCCGCGATTGCGCGCAGCTCGCGCAGGCTGGGGAAGGAATACGTCATTTCCGAGTTCGCCCACCGCTCCATGTTGAGGAGCGCGTCCTCCGACCATCCCAGACGGCCCTGGAGCGCGCGCGGGTCCGGGACCTGTCCTGACCAGGTCTCCCATACCTCGCGCAGGCTGACGCCGTTCGGCGAATTGCCCTGAACGGCCATGGCGAGAAGCCAGCGAAACAAATCCAGGTTCCGTATCCGGCCCGCCTTCAAGTCGCCGAAGAGGTCGGCAGGGCGCAATCTCTCCTGGGGCCGGCAGAAGGTCCGGATCAGCATGTGGCCGCCCGGCCGCAAGACGCGCCGTACCTCGCGATTGAGAAGGCTCATCTGCTGCAGGCCATGCAGCGCGCTGTAGCAGCCATCTCCGATCACCAGGTCGAAGGCGCCGTCGGCCAGCGGAAGCCGGCGCCAGTCGGCGCAGGTTCGAGACCAGCCCTCGGTCTCGCGTGCGGACGGCCAGACGTTCTTTAACATTTCCATCGACCAGTCGGCCGACAGCCGGCGAGCATCTTCCGGCCAGCGCAGGCGAAGGATGCCCGCCGTGACGCCGAGCAGCAGGGCGCTGCCTGCGGAGCGCAGGTGCTGCACCACCCGGCGCTGGTACCAATCGAGGTCCTCCGCCGCGGGCGCCAGCGGCGGACTGATGCGCCAGCGCAGCGCGATCCGGTCCCAGTGCTGTCGCGCCGAGCGGTCCATGACGGCCGATTATCTATTGCAGTCTTCGAATTGCGCGTGGGAGAATCGCTCGCCAAAAAAGAAGTGCTCAGTCGCGCCTGGTCTTGTTCGGGGGGGCAATGCAGGCAATCCGTTGGGCTTCATCTGCGCTCGCGCTGTGGCTGTGCGCGGCGGCTCATGCCCAGGCGCCGGCCGTCGCGCCCGCTGCCGCCCCGCGCTTCGCGATCGAAGCCTTCGTCGTCGAGGGCAATACGCTCATCGAGCCGCGGATCGTCGACGAGCTGGTCGGCCCCTATACGGGGGCGCAGCGCGACTTCGGCGACATCCAGCACGCGCTCGAGGCGCTGCAGGGCGAGTACCTGAAGCGCGGCTACAACGCCGTGCGCGTGCTCGTGCCCGAGCAGGACATCCGCGCCGGCAAGGTGCGGTTGCAGGTGATCGAGGCGCGCGTGCGCAACGTGCGGATCGAGGGCAACCGGCACTTCAGCAACGCAAATGTCCGCGCCAGCCTCCCGGCCCTGAAGGAGGGCGTGCCGCCCAACACCCGCGACATCGGCGCGAATGTCACGCTGTCCAACGAGAATCCGGCGCGGCAACAGCGGGTGGTACTCGAGTCCACCCCGGAAGTCGGCCTGGTGGATGCGGTGGTCCGGGTGAGCGACTCCGACCCCTGGCGCACGAGCGTGTTCTTCGACAACTCCGGGAACCCGGCCACCGGCCACAACCGCGCCGGCGTGGGCTTTATCAACGCCAATGTTGGCGGCGCGGACCACGTGCTCAATCTCCAGCTCATCACCTCGCCGACGCAATACGACGACGTGCTGATCGCGGGCGCGGGCTACCGCATCCCGCTGTACGGCAATAACGCGCTCATCGACCTGTTCGGCGGATACTCGGACGTCAACTCGGGCACGCTCGCCGACCTGTTCTCGGTCTCCGGCAGCGGCACGGTGCTGGGCGGACGCTACACCCAGGTCCTGCCGCGCCTGGGCAGCTACGAGCAGAAGCTGGCCGTCGGCGCCGACTGGAAGGCATTCGACAACGACGTGGTGCTGATCGGCGGATCCACCACCCTGGTGCCCGACGTCACGACGTTTCCGCTGATCCTCTCCTACTCCGGCCGCGACGTCGAGCCGGGCCGCGACCTGGCCTTCTCGATCACCTATGCGGCGAACATGCCCTATGGGGACGGCGACGCGAGCCGCGACGCGATACGCGCCGCGCGCGCGGGCGCGAAGCCCCGCTTCCAGATCGTGCGTCTGAATGCGTCCTATTCGCTCGCCTTGCCGGAGGACAACATCTTCCGCATCGCGCTCGACGGCCAGTACACCCAGGATGCGCTCATCCCGGGCGAGCAGTTCGGCATGGGCGGCCAGGCGAGCGTGCGCGGTTTCTACGAGCGCACCACCGCGCACGACATCGGCCACCGCGTGTCCTTCGAGATGTACGGGCCGGAGAGCGGCCACCTGATCGCGCCGGACTGGAAAGCGAGGGTGCTTGGCTTCATCGACATGGCGCGCGGCAAGGACCAGGAGCCCGTGCGCCTGGCGGAGTCCGGGATGATGAGCGTCGGCGCCGGCTTGCGCGCGTCCAGGGGAAAGCACCTTTCGCTTCGCGCCGACGTGGCGCTGGTCGTCGATGGCACCGCAAACCGCGACAAGGGCGAGCTGCGCACCCATTTCGGCATTGCTTACGTGTTCTGACGCCGGGAGTGTGAATTTTGTCACGTCGCCTCACCACGACAGGCAACATAGAATCCGCCATGCGCCGTCGCCGCCCTGAAGCGAACCTCAAGCCGAAGCTCCTGGCGGTGTCGGTCGCTGCCTGCTTCGCACTCCACGCCGCGTCGCTTCGCGCCAATCCGACCGGGCCCACGGTCGTGCACGGCAGCGTCGGCTTCAGCGGCCTCGGCACGAGCTCGCTCACCATCACGAATCAGTCGGTGGGCAACGCGATCATCAATTGGAACGGGTTCTCGATCGGTGTCGACGAGCTCACCCGCTTCGCGCAATTCGCCAACCTGGCGGTCCTCAACCGGGTCACGGGCAGCGAGCTCTCCAGCATCCTCGGCAGCCTGCAGTCCGACGGGCGCGTGTTCCTGATCAACCCGAACGGCATCGTGTTCGGCGCTTCCGCGCGAATCGACGTCGCGGGCCTCGTGGCCTCGAGCCTCAACCTGTCCGACCAGGACTTCCTCGCCAACCGCCTGCATTTCACCGAGGTGCCGGGCGCCGGCGCGGTATTGAACAACGGCGTCATCGAGACCGCGGCCGGCGGGCGCGTCTACCTCGTCGCGCCGACGGTGGAGAACAACGGGCTGATCACCTCGCCGCAGGGGGCGATCGTGCTGGCCGCGGGCAAGGAAGTGGAGCTCGTGGACGCGGCCTCGCCCCTGGTTACCGTGAAGGTGGCCGCGCAGGGGCAGGCGGTGAACGTGGGCGAGCTCGTCGCCCAGGGCGGTTCGATCGGCATGTTCGGCACGCTGGTGAGGAATTCAGGGGTGGTGGAGGCCGGGGGAGCCGTTGCGGGGCCCGGGGGAGATATCCGGCTCGTCGCGGCGAAGGACCTGGAGGTTGGAGGCACCGTATCCGCGAGCGGCACGAGCGGCGGCAGGGTACTGCTGCAGGCCGAGGGCGGGACTAATCTGATCGACGGAACGGTCGAGGCGAAGGGCAGCTCAGGGAAGGGCGGCTCGGTCAGCGCGCTCGGAGTGAGGGTCGGCGTCGTCGGGTACGGAGTGATCGACGCATCGGGAGAGACGGGCGGCGGGACGGTGCTGGTGGGCGGGGACTACCAGGGCAGGAACGCGGAGGTGCAGAACGCGCAGAGCACGCTGATTGGCCGGGACGGCGTCATACGTGCGGATGCCATGACCGCCGGTGACGGCGGTCGGGTGATCGTGTGGGCGGATCGGGACACGCGGTTCTACGGCGACATCTCGGCGAAGGGTGCCGCCGGCGGCGTCGGCGGCGTCGTGGAGACCTCCGGCAAGGACGTACTCGAGGCATTCGGCAGCGTCGCCGTGGGCAAAGGCGGAACTTGGCTCCTCGATCCCGGATTCATCAATATCGTCGCTAGCAACAATGGGCCGGACGACAGCCAGCTCGTGAGCTCCGGTGCACTGGACTTCTTCTACGGGGGGCCGCCGCCGGCAACGTCCACGGTCGGCGTCAATTCGATCGACAGTGCGATGGGGTCGTTCGGGCTTGTCCAGCTCCAGGCGGTCCAGGACATCACGCTGCAGACGAACTTGACCCTGACCAATCCCGGTAACCTGACGCTGCAGGCCGGAGACAACATCCACCTCGGGACGCACAGTATCAACATGCGCGGCGATCTCAACCTGATCGCCAACGATTTCCTGGCGCAGCAGGCTTACGGCGCCGTCCCGACGACCGGCGCGATCACGTCATCTCCGGGCGGCGGGAACATCACGACGAATGGCGGCTCCTTGAACGCGAGCGGCGTGTCCGTGGCGCTCGGAAACATCAACACCAGCGACACGACGAGCCTGTCCGACACCAGCGAGAGCCTGGGCAACGGAAACGTCTGGATCTCCTCGACGACGGGGAATATCGTCACGGGCTCGATCACGACGCGCAGCCTGCACCCCGTATTCGGGGACGGCGGCGATGTCGTCCTGATCACCGACACCGGCACGATCACGGTGAACGGCACGATCGACACCCGCGGCGCAGACGGCTCGTCGATCGATCCCGACACTTGCGGCGACGGATGCGTCGGCAACTTCTATTACTCGGGAACAGCCGGCGGCATGGTGGCCCTGGGCCGTGGCGCGGAGGACGGTTTCGCGGGCAATGCCATCGTCGTGAACGGCAACATCTTCGCTTCGGGCGGAAAGGGCCTCACGGCCTCGTCCTACGGAGGCGACGGCTTTGATGGCGGCGAGGGCGGGTTCGTCAGCTTCGGAGGCAACTGCGACGGCCCGTGCGTCTACGGTCCCGCCAACGGCAACTTCGTCGTCACCGGCGTGATCAATACGATGGGCGGTAGCGGCGGCGCTTCCCTGGACAACGCGGATTCGTACGTCTACGGCGGCACCGGCGGTGGAGTCTACGCGGAGACCAGCGGCAACATCCTGTTCGGCGCGGTCGACGCGCGCGGCGGCAACGCGGGCGGCGGCGGCGGCAGCTTCGGCGGATCCAATCACGGCGGCGACGGCGGCAGCGTCGAGATCTACGCCGGTGCCGGCGGCGCGACCATCGGGTGGATCGACAGCTCGGGCGGGGCGGGTGGTGCGGGCGGCTCGGGATTCTTCGACGCCAATGGCGGCAGCGGAGGTGCGGGTGGCCAGGTGACGGCCTATGGCTACGGCGCCATCACCGTCGGCACGATCGTCTCGCGCGGGGGCGCCGGCGGCGTGGGCGGTACGTCTTCGGGCCTCGGCTATGGCGCGGTCGGCGGCGAAGGAGGGGGAGGCGGCTACGTCGAGCTGCGCAGTGATGCGGCTGCTGTGTCCTTGATCGCCGTCGATACCGCCGGCGGCGCGGCCGGCAACGGCGGGTCCGCGTACGGCGGCACGGCCAACGGGGGGAACGGCGGTGACGGCGGCAGCGTATATCTGCAAGGATCCACAGGAGTCAGCGTCACCGCGTCGGTCGTAACGCGCGGCGGCCGCGGGGGCCACGGCGCCACTGCCAGCGGCAACCGGCAGGCCGAGGGCGAAGTCGGCGGCGACGGCGGCAGCATCAATCTCTATTCCTACTATGGCAACGTCTCGGTCGCCAGCTTCGTCGACAGCAGCGGCGGTGCAGGCGGCAATGGCGGGCTCGCCGACAGCGTCGGCGCCGGCGCCAATGACGCCTCCGGCGGCGATGGCGGCGAGGCGGGGTACGTTCAGTTCACTGGCTCGCAGGGCTCGGTCACGATTGGCGCGATCCTCGCGCGAGGCGGGGTGGGTGGCGCGGGCGGCACGGCGACGGGCGGCGATCCGCAGGCCCAGAACTTCACCGAAGCGCAAGGCGGCGACGGCGGCGGCGGATACGCGGTTTACCTGTACGCAGGCAACGGCGCACTCAAGGTCGGCAATATCGATGCCTCGGGCGCACAAGGCGGCGCAGGCGGCACGTCGATGGACGCCTCGGGCGGCAACGGTGGCGACAGCGCCTACTCGGTGCAGCTCTATGGGGCTTCGGTTGACGCGGGTGAGATCGTGGTCCACGGTGGCGCGGGGGGAGCGGGCGGCATTGCGCAGACCGACTACGGCGACGCCAGCGGCGGCCCGGGAGGCTGGGGCGGATCGGTATACGTCGAAACCGGCGGCGTGAGCGCCGGCGACGGTCCTGTCACCACGGGAATGGTCGACGTCTCGGGCGGAAACGGCGCGAACAGCGGCCCGGCGGGAACGTCCTCGAGTCGGGGCGGGGACGGCGGCGACGGCGGATACGTCTCCTATTACGGCAGCACGATCAGCATCAAAGGACCGGTGTTTGCCCGTGGGGGCGACGGCGGCGACATGGTCAATTCGAGCATCCTGTCGAGCCTTGGCGGCTCGCCGGATGGCGGCTCGGCCGGCAGCGGCGGTTCCGTCAACCTTCAGGGCTCCGGGGAAGTTCAGGTCAATGTCGGCGGCGCAGTGGGTGCCGTCGCGATCGACGCGGGCGGCGGCACCGGGGGTAGCGGCCATCCTGCGGCGAGCCCCGCCGGCAACGGCGGTGCCGGGGGCAGCGGAGGATTCATCGACGTCGTCGGTACGCCCAACATGACCCTCTTCGGCTCGCTCAATGCCGCGGGCGGCACGGGCGGCGCGGGCGGCGCCGGAAGCGCTTCCGTCGCCGGCGGCAACGGTGGTGCGGGCGGCTCCGCTGGCGCGGTCTTCCTGGACGCCAGCAGCGCTACCGGGACGCAGACCGGTGACGGCATTATCTTCGTCCTTGCCGGATCGAGCCCGTTCTTCGGCACTTCGATCTCGGGCGGCGCGGGCGGCGCCGGCGGCGCGGACGGCGGCGCCGGGAGCGGGATTCCGGGCGCCGACGGCTCGAGCAGTTCGTTCCTGTCCGGTTCCGACTACTTCGGCACCATCGTGATTCTCGACCCGCTGGCGATCCCGGAGGTGAACCAGGGCTTCCAGCAAGTCGTAGAGGGCAACGACGATGCGGTTGCCTTCGTCGGCGGCGAGAAGGAGGAAGAGGAAGAAGACAAGTCGCAGAAGGAGTTCGGCTCATGCAAGGGCTGATCGGAAGGTCGCTCCGGGCCGGCGTCGCGACGCTCCTCCTCGCACCGCTCCTCGCCTTCGCGCAGGGCACCGTGCAGCATCTGTCGGGCACTCTGCACGTGCAGAGCGCCGACGGCAGCATCCGGCTCCTGTCGGAAAAGTCGCAGGTGCGAGTCGGCGACGTGGTGAGCACCGAGCGCGAGAGTTACGCGCAGATCAAGATGACCGACGGCGGGCAGATCACGCTGCGACCCAATACGCAGATCCGCATCGACGGCTACGAGTTCTCCGAGAAGGAGCCGCAGAAGGACAACTTTCTCTTCGCGCTGCTGAAGGGCGGCATGCGCGCGGTCACCGGCCTCATCGGCAAGCGCGTGAACCGCGACGCCTACAAGCTGCGCACGGCGACGGCCACGGTCGGTATCCGCGGCACGGACTTCAACGCGATCGAGATCCCGCCGGACGCCGGGGGCGGCGCGCCTCCGCCGGGCGTGTACGTCGTCGTGTCGGACGGCCTCGTCGTGCTGACCTCGGGCGGCACCGAGTTGCTTGCGAGCGCGGGGCAGACCGCGTTCGCGAGCGATCCGAACCAGCCGGCGGTGATCATCCCGCCGCCGCCCAACCTTCCGCAGATCGACCCGCCGGCGAGCTTCAGCTCGGACAACCCGACCGCGATCAACGGCGGCCAGGGCAGCGCCTGCGCGATCTGATCCCGGTCCCGGGATAAGATGAAAGCCCGCCGCGAGCGGGCTTTTTCTTTGCGCCGACATGGCCGAGATCGTCTTTGCATGGGAGCTGGGCGGGCACACCGGGCACGTCACGACGCTCCTGCCCATCGCGCGCGCGCTGCGCGGGCGCGGCCACGCGGTTCGCTTCCTGCTGCGCGAGCTGAGGGCCGGCGCGGATCTGGCCGGCGCGGGCGACATCCCGCGCGCCGCCGCTCCGATCTGGGTCGGGCCGGCGAGCTTTCCGAATCCCCTCAACTTCGGCCAGATCCTGCACAACTTCGGCTACCAGTACCCGGGGAGCCTGCGCGCGCTGATCGAGGCCTGGCGCGAGCGCCTCGCGGGCGCGGATGCCGTGGTCGCTAACGTCGCGCCGGCGGCGCACATCGCGGCGCGCACGCTGCGCATCCCGAGCTTCGAGATCTCTCAGGGCTTTCACGTTCCGCCGCCGACCATGCCCGCCCCGCCGCTGAGGCATTGGGAGCCGGCGCCGCGCCGCGAGCTCGAGGCGGCAGATCGGGCGGTTCTCGCGTCCGTGAATGCGACGCTCGCAGCCCATGGCGCGGCGCCGTTGTCGACCATCGGCGAGCTTTTCGCCGGCCGCGCGCTGCTGCTGACCTACCCGGAGCTCGATATCTATCCGGAGCGCGGCACCGCGGACTACTACGGCGTACCGAAGTCCGGCGAGGGCCGCGGCGCGCCGGAATGGCCCGCCGGCCGCGGCCCCAGGGTGTTCGGCTATCTCTACAGTTACTTTGCGGGGCTCGACCCGCTGCTCACCGCCCTTGAAGGCGTGCAGGCGCGCACCCTGCTGCTATGCCGGGGCGCCAACGCCGACCTCGTGCGCAGGCACTCGGACGGCTCGGTGCGGGTGCTGAACGAGCCGATGGCCGCCTCGCGCATGCTGCCGCAGGCGGACGTCGTCGTCTGCCACGGCAGCCACCAGATGACGGCGCAATCGCTGCTCGCCGGCAAGCCGCTGCTCATGCTGCCCACGCAGCTCGAGCAGTTCCTCATCATGCGGCGCGTGGTGCGCCTCGGCGCCGGCCTCGGCATCGATCCGTCGGTGCCCGATGCGGACTACGGCAAGGCGATCGATACGCTCGGTGCCGCGAGTCACGGCGCTGCGGCGCGCGGGTTCGCGCAGCGCTATGCCGGCCACGACGCCGACGCCGCGCTCGCGACCATGATCCAGCGCATCGAGCGCGCCGTAGACCGCCAGTCCGCATGACGCGTGCGCCGACGTGGCGATTCGCAAGCGCGGTGCCGGGGGTGGCCTGGCCCGCGGTCCCCGCGGCGGGCGGTGCGCAGGTGCTCGCGATCCTGCATCAGCTCGAGCGGGGCCAATGGCTCGCGCCGCACGCGCTGCGCGACCTGCAGTTCGCGCAGCTCTCTGTCCTGCTTCGGCACGCGCACGTGACCGTCCCCTTCTACAAGTCGTCCTGGGCGGGCGCCTACGATCCGGCCGCCCCGCTGACGGCGGAGCGCTTTGCGCGCCTGCCGCTCCTGTCGCGGCGCGAACTGCAGCAGCACTATGCGCAGCTGCGCAGCTCGCAACCGCCCGCCCAGCACGGCGAGCCGCAGGAGGGACGCACCTCCGGCTCGAGCGGCGCGCCGGTACGCTTTCTCACCACCCCGCTCGCGGGACTGTTCTGGAACGCGCTCACGCTGCGCGATCATGCCTGGCACCGGCGCGACCTCGCCGGGAAGCTGGCTGTCATCCGGCGAGAGACGGAGGATTCCGACGTCGCGAACTGGGGCCCGGCCACCGCGGGCCTCATCGCCACCGGGCGTTGTGTCGGGCGCTCGATCCGGGCTGACGCCGCCTCGCACCTGGACTGGCTGCTCGCGCAGGCGCCTGACTACCTGTTCACCTACCCGTCGCTCGTCGCGGAGATGGCGCGGCTCTCGCTGCGCCGGGGCGATCGTCCGCGGGGTCTGCGCGAGGTGCGCACGCTGGCGGAGTCGCTCGCCCCGGATCTGCGCCAGCTCGTGCGCGATGCGTGGGACGTGCCGCTGACCGACCTGTATTCGGCGAGCGAAACGGGCTACCTCGCGCTGCAGTGCCCGGAGTACCCGCACTATCACGTGCAGTCGGAGAACGTGCTTCTCGAGGTGCTCGACGACGCGGGCCGTCCCTGCGCCCCCGGGGAGGTGGGCCGCATCGTGGTGACGCCCTTGCACAGCTTCGCCATGCCGCTGGTCCGCTACGACATCGGAGATTATGCGGAGGTGGGCGAGCCCTGCGGCTGCGGCCGGGGGCTGCCGGTTCTCAGGCGGATCATGGGGCGCGTGCGCAACATGCTGGTCACCGCGGACGGGCGGCGCTATTGGCCGGTCTTCGGTACGCGGGCGATCATGGACGCGGCGCCCGTCCTGCAGCACCAGTTCGTGCAGAAATCGGTCGGCCTGGTCGAGGCGCGCCTGGTGGTCGCCGCGCCGCTCGCGCCCGAGCAGGAGCGCGCTTTCGTCGAGCGCGTGCGCTCGCAGCTTCCGGCAGGCATCGAGCTGCGCGTCGTCTACTGCGAGCGGCTGGAGCGCGGCGCGAGCGGAAAGTTCGAGGATTTCGTCTCCGAGGTCAGCGCTTCGCCGCAATGAGCAGGGCGTAGTCGTCGCCGCCCGGCACCGTGGGGGCATTCACGGGCTGGTGAGCCTCCGCGGCGATCGAGGCGACCGACAGGGTTTCGATGGTGAATCCCGCCCCCTCGAAGAGCGCCTTCACCTCCGCAGTCGAGCCGATCGGGAAGATCGCCTGCTTCGTCGCGTAGACCTCCGCCGCGCGCCCCAGGTCCGGCAGGCGCAGTCCCCGCGATCGCGCCGCCGCTTCGACGCGCGCGCAGTAAGCCCGGACCTGCTCCGGGCTGAACGCGATCCAGCGCGGCACGCGCCCCGGACGGAGCCGGTTCACGGTGACGACGCGACCCCCGGGGGCCAGCAGCGCATGCCACTTCGACGCCAGTGCCGCCCGGCGCGGCACGTCGAAATTGCCCAGAAAGGCGTGGGTGCAGATGACTTCAAAGGCCGGCGGCGCGTCGAAGTCGAGGATGTCGGAGCGCTGCGTGCGGATTTCGGCGCCCGCCCGATGCGCATACCAGCGGTTGAGCATGAGCGGCGTCTCGCACAGGTCGAGCACGGTGATGCGCGGCGTGCGGCCGGGAAAGGCCGCGAGAACCTGCGCGAGGAGCGCGTGATCGGCGGCACCCGAGAGCAGGATGCGCGGCGTCTGGCCGGGCACCGAGGCGAGGGCGCCGCGCAGGAACTCTCCGTGCAGCGCGGGCTCGGTGACCAGGCCGAGCAGGCGCAGCGTCGGCCAGAGGCCGTGGTGCCAGGCGCAGCTTCCCCCGGCGTCGTCGGACCGGCACAGGCGCGGCGCCTGCTCGCGCGCGAGCCGAGCGGCCTCGGCCAGGTCCTCCCCGGGCACCGCGGTGGTCATTGGTGCGATCTCACCCTGCATGGCAGGATACCGCCGATGGCACCGCAGTTCGAATTCCTGATGCGCATCGCCGCCGACGTCGGCGAGGTGCGGAGCATGGGCGGCGGCCCGCTCGGCGAGCGGCGCGTGGTGGCGATCACGGGCGGGCGCTTCGAGGGCCCGCAGCTGCGAGGCGAGATCGTGGCCGGCGGCGCCGACTGGCAGATCGTGCGTGCCGACGGCTGTCTCGACATCGATGCGCGCTACGCGATGCGCGCGAGCGCGGGCGCGATGATCCGCGTGGTGAGCCAGGGCTACCGGCATGGCTCGCCCGAGGTCCTCGCCGCGCTGGGGCGCGGCGAGGACGTGCCCAAGGAGCGGTACTTCTTTCGTACCGTGATGCGCTTCGAGACGGGGGCGAAGGAGCTCGACTGGCTCAACCGCACGATCGCCGTCGCGACGGCCGAGCGCAAGGCCCGGCAGGTGCTGCTCGAGGCCTGGCGGCTCCTCTAGGGGGCTTCCAGCGCCGGCTCGTCCATGAGCGCGATCTGCTCGCGCAGCTCGAGGATGCGGTCCTGCCAGTAGCGCTGCGTGTTGAACCAGGGGAAAGCCGCCGGGAACGCGGGATCTTCCCAGCGCCGCGCGATCCACGCCTGGTAGTGCACGAGTCGCAGGGTGCGCAGCGCCTCCACCAGGCGCAGCTCGCGCGTGTCGAAATCCCGGAACTGCCGGTAGCCCTCGAGCACGAAGCCGAGCTGGCGCTGCATCGCGGCGCGCTCGCCCGAGAGGAGCATCCACAGGTCCTGCACGGCGGGGCCGCTGCGCGCGTCGTCGAAGTCGACGAAATGCGGGCCGTCCGGCGTCCACAGGACGTTGCCGGCGTGGCAATCGCCGTGCAGGCGGAGCGCGCGCGGCGCGCCGGCGTCCTCATGGCAGCGCGCCACGCCCGCGAGCGCGAGGTCGACGGCGCTCGTCCACGCCGCGCGCAGGTCCGCGGGAATGAAGTCGTGCGCGAGCAGCCAGTCGCGCGGCTCGCGGCCGAAGGACTCGGGGTCGAGCGCCGGACGCTCGCGAAACGGCTGCGCCGCGCCGACGGCGTGGATGCGCCCGAGGTAGCGCCCGAGCCAGCGCAGCGTGTCGGCGTCCTCGAGCTCGGGCGTCCGGCCGCCGCGGCGCGGATACGCCGCGAAGCGAAAGCCGGCATGCGCGACGAGCGTGCGGCCCCCGAGCTCGAGCGGCGCGACCGCCGGAATCTCGCGCGCCGCGAGCTCGCGCACGAAATCGTGCTCCTCCAGGATCTGCGCATCGCTCCAGCGCGCGGGGCGATAGAACTTCGCCACCACGCTCGTGCCGTCCTCGAGCCACACCTGGTAGACGCGGTTTTCGTAGCTGTTCAGCGCGAGCAGCCGGCCGTCGCCCCGCAGGCCGCCGGCCTCGAGTGCGTCGAGCACCGTCTCCGGCGTCAGGCCTGCGTAGGGCGCGAGCTCGCTCATGCGATCGGCTAGACTATCACCGCGCATGAAGGCCGCCTCCGCCAATCTCGTCGAAATCCGCGACCTGCACTTCGCGTACAACGCGCAGGCGGTGTTCCGCGGCCTGACGCTCAAGGTGCCGCGCGGCAAGGTGGTCGGCATCCTCGGCACGAGCGGCTGCGGCAAGTCGACGCTGCTCAAGCTGATCGGCGCCCAGCTGCGCCCGGCGCGCGGCACGGTCCACGTGGACGGCGAGGCGGTGCACGAGCTCGACGGCGCGCCGCTGTACGCCCTGCGTCGCAAGATGGGCATGATGTTCCAGACGAGCGGCCTGTTCACCGACCTCACGGTGTTCGAGAACGTGGCGTTCCCGATCCGCGAGCACACGCGCCTGCCCGAGGACGTGGTGCGCAGCCTCGTGCTCATGAAGCTGCACGCGGTGGGCCTGCGCGGCGCGCACGAGATGCGCGTGAGCGACCTCTCGGGCGGCATGACGCGGCGCGTGGCGCTCGCGCGCGCCATCGCCATGGACCCCATGCTCGCCATGTACGACGAGCCCTTCGCGGGGCTCGATCCCATCTCGCTCAACGTGATCGCCGGCCTCATTCGCACGCTGAACGACGCGCTCGGCGCCACTTCGATCGTGGTGACCTACGACGTCACCGAGTCGCTGAAGGTGGCCGACTACCTGTACGTGATCTCCGAGGGCGCGGTGATCGGCGAAGGCACGCCGCGGGAGCTCCTCGACTCGACCGACGCCCGCATCCACCAGTTCCTGCACATGGAGCCCGACGGGCCGGTGCGCTTCCACTTCCCGGCGCCGCCGCTGCAGGAGGCGCTGCGGCTGTAGGGTGGGCCCGCAGCCCACCCTGCGCTCAGGCCTTGCCCTCTTTCGGGACGAACTTCAGCGCCACGCCGTTATTGCAGTAGCGCAGGCCCGTGGGCGCCGGCCCGTCCTCGAACACGTGCCCGTGGTGCCCCCCGCAGCGCTTGCAGTGGTACTCCTTGCGCGGGTAGATGAGGAAGAAGTCGGTCTTGGTGCCGAAGACGCCCGGGATGGTGGTGAAGAAGCTCGGCCAGCCCGTGCCGCTGTCGAACTTCATTGCCGAGGTGAACAGCGGCAGGCCGCAGCCCGCGCAGACGAACACGCCGGCGCGCTTCTCGCGGTCGAGCGGGCTCGAGCCTGCGCGCTCGGTGGCTTCCTTGCGCAGCACGGCGTACGACGCGGGGGGCAGGCGCTTGCGCCACTCCTCGTCCGAGAGCGCGAGCGGCTCGTCGGGGGAGGGCGTCGGCGTGCCCTCGGCGAGGAAGGTCCTCCAGTTCTTCTGCAGTTCTTCGACCATCGCGAGTCCTTTCGGCTGCGCCCGCGCGAGCGCGGGGAGAGCGGCGAGCGGGGCGGCCGCCAGCGCCTTCAAGAGCGAGCGTCTGAGCATGGGCGTCTCCTTGCGCAGTTTAGTCGATCCCCGGGCGCCGGCCTGACAAGCGAAAACGGCCACCCGCAGGTGGCCGTTGGATCGCCGGCAAGGCCCGGAGTACTAGTAGCCGCCGTGGCTCGCGATCACCGCGCCCAGCACGGCGCCGACGATCAGCCCTCCGAGGACGTCGTGCGAGCTCGCGCTGCGGTAGACGACGGTGGGCGAGTGGCGCACGACCACCGGCCGGTGCACGACCACCCGGCGCGGCGCGTAGTAGGGCGCGCGCTTGTGCACCACGACGACGCGCTTGCCGCCTCGGTCATGGCGGTCGAACCGGTCGTGGCGCCCCTTGTCGGCGAGCGCCGGGGTCGCGGCGAGCGCGGTGGCACCGGCGAGGGCGGCAATGGCAAGCGTCTTCTTCAGCATGGCAGTCTCCTTTTCTCGTTGGCGCCGGCCTATGCGGGCCGGCGACGGAGACATGCTCTCCGGGGAGAGGCGTAACGTGTGTTACGGGATGTAAGTCCTGTTACCGCGCCTGGAGCGGCGACGCTTCGGCGGCCGGTACTGGAGAAGCGCCCCGACCTTGCGCTCGAAGGGATCGCGACGCGCCACCCACTTCAGCTGGCGGCCGTTTACCAGCGGGAAGTGGCGCAGGCGATCCAGCGTCTCGGCGATGTGCCAGACGTTGCCCCGGCCGCCCACCCAGAGCTTCGGGTCCACGCGCCGCAGGTCGAAGGGCACCGAATACTCGCGCAGCGTCTTGTGGTCGCGGCGGTTGTAGTACTCGTGGAAGTACGACATCGCCAGCTCGCGCAGGCTCGCGTAGACGGGATCGCGCCAGCGCAGGCCGATGCCGTTCGTCTTGGAGAGGGCGCCCCAGCGCCCATGCCGGCGAAAGAGCGCCACGACGTGGTCGTAGTCGCGCACCGCGCGCAGATCGAGGACGAGGGGCCGCTCGCCGTGCACCCAGAGCGCGGCCGCGGCGAGCATCGCGCCCTCGATGCAATGCGCGCTGCGCGTGCGCAGCACCTCGCGCACCGGCCGGCAGGTATCGCCGCTCAGCTCGAAGTTCTGCTGCAGCTCGTTCAGGAAACGCTGGATCTTCGACGGCGAGTCCAGCCGCCGCAGCACGGCGAACTCGGCCTTGCTGAGTCCCAGATCCTCCCGGCGGGCGCGGCGCTTGCGTCGCAGCATGGGGCGCATCTTGACATGGCACGCACGCCAGGTTGAAACTTAACTATATGGTTCAGTATCAGGACGCGACGCTCGACCGCGTGTTCGGCGCGCTCGCCGACCCGACGCGGCGCCGCGTTCTCGAGCGCCTTGGCCAGGGCGGCAGCCTCGCCGTGTCCGAGCTAGCCGGGCCGCACGGCATGTCGCTGCCCGGGTTCCTCAAGCACCTGCGCGTGCTGGAGGAAGCCGGGCTGATCGCGCGCAACAAGGAAGGGCGCGTGGTGAGCTGCGAGCTCTCGGCCGCGCCGATGCAGGCGGCCGCCGCCTGGATGCAGCGCTACGAGCGGTTCTGGACCGAGAAGCTCGACGCCCTCGCGCGCTACCTCCACCAGCAGGAGGCATTGCAGACGCGCCGGGGAAAGTCCGGCGCGCGCGGAACGGGGTCGAAACGCAAATGAAAGGGGATTGACGCATGAGCTACGTGGATGGATTCCTGCTGCCGATTCCGAAGAAGAACCGCGATGCCTACCGGCGCATGGCGCGCCTGGCAGGGAAGGTCTGGCGCGAGCACGGTGCGCTCGCCTACGTCGAATGCAGCGCCGACGACGTGAAGCCCGGGAAGTGGACGTCGTTTCCGCAGGCCGTGAAGCTCAAGCCGGGCGAGACCGTATGGTTCGCCTGGATCGTCTACAAGTCGCGCAGGCACCGCGACCGCGTGCTCGCCAAGGTGATGAAGGACAAGCGCCTCGCGCCGTCGATGGACCCGAAGAAGATGCCGTTCGACGGCCGGCGCATGATGTGGGGCGGCTTCAAGGTCGAGGTGGAGCTGTGAATGCGTCACCAACGACGCTCGCGTTTCGACCGTAACAGACGGACCTCCATCCGGAAACAAGACTGAAACAGACAATGCTGCATCGCACAGTAGAATCGCGTCCTCTTCGAGGATCTCTTATGCGCCCAACACTCCTGCTCGCTGCGCCGCTCGCCCTGGTCCTCGCCGCATGCGGTCCCTCGAACGGCGCGCCGGGCGGACACGGCGGGCCCGGCGGCGGCATGCCGCCGGCGCAGGTCAGCACGATCACGGTGCAGCCCAAGGCCGTGCTCGCGCCGCTCGAGTACACCGGCCAGACCGCGGGCTCGCGCGAAGTCGAGGTGCGCGCGCGCGTGCGCGGGATCCTGGTCTCGCGCAATTTCAAGGAAGGCGAACGGGTCAGGCAGGGCCAGTCGCTCTACACGATCGACCCGGCGCCCTTCCGCGCGGCGCTCGCGCGCGCCGAGGCCGATCTCGCCGGCGCGCAGGCGCGGCTCGAGCAGGCCCGGCGCAACGCCGCGCGCCTGCGCCCGCTCTACGCCGACAAGGCGGTGAGCCAGAAGGACTTCGACGACGCGGCCTCCGCCGAGGCGATCGCCGAAGCCGACGCGAAGGCCGCGCAGGCGCGCCTGCAGGAGGCGCGCCTCGACCTGGAGTACACGCGCGTCGAGGCGCCGGTCTCCGGCATCGCGAGCCGCTCGCTGCCCTCGGAAGGCACGCTCGTTTCCGGCCCCGAGGTGCTGCTCACCACGATCACGCAGGTCGATCCGATGTGGGTCACCTTCGGCATCCCGGACGCCGACCAGCTGCGCATGCGCCGCGAGGCCGAGGCCGGGCGGCTGGTGCTGCCGAAGGACGGCCGCTTCGAGGTACGGGTGCGCCTCGCCGACGGGCAGCTCGTGCCGCGCTCGGGCTGGCTCGCGTTCTCCGACGTGCGCATCTCGGGCCAGACCGGCACGAGCGACGCGCGCGCCGTGATCCCGAACCCCGACGGCATCCTGCGCCCGGGCCAGTTCGTGCGCGTCACGCTCGCCGGCGCCACGCGGCCGGCGGCGGTGCTCGTGCCGCAGCGCGCGGTGCTCGAGGGCCCGCAGGGCAAGTTCGTGTACGTGGTGGACGAGAAGAGCACCGCGCAGGCGCGCCCGGTCGAGGTGGGCGAGTGGGTGGGCAGCGACTGGATCGTCACGGGCGGCCTCGCCGCGGGCGAGCGCGTCATCGTGGACGGCGTGCTGAAAATCGGTCCCGGCGCGCCGGTGCAGGCGGCGAGCCTGAACGGCGCGGCCCCGGTGGCGCAGGCGGCCAAGAAGTAGGCGGCGCGTGTTCTCCCGCTTCTTCATCGACCGCCCGATTTTCGCGGCGGTGCTCTCGGTGTTCATCGTCATCGCCGGCCTCGCGGCGATGCGCACGCTGCCGGTGGCGCAGTACCCGGAGATCGCGCCGCCGATGGTCACGGTGCAGGCCTTCTACCCCGGCGCCTCGGCGCAGGTGCTGGAGCAGACGGTCGCGGCGCCGCTCGAGAACCAGATCAACGGCGTCGAGGGGATGCTCTACATGAGCTCCACCTCGAGCTCGAACGGCCAGGTGCAGATCCAGGTGACCTTCGACATCGGCACCGACATCGACCAGGCGGCGCTCAACGTCAATAACCGCGTCAAGCAGGCCGAGCCGCGCCTGCCGCTGGAAGTGCGCCGCCAGGGCGTGACGGTGGAGAAGGGCTCCTCGTCCTTCCTGCAGGTGGTCGCCTTCTACTCCCCGGGCAAGCGCTTCGACGACATCTACGTCTCGAACTACGTCACGCTGAACGTGCTGGATCTGCTCAAGCGCGTGCCGGGCACGACGGGCGTGATCAACTGGGGCGCGAAGGACTACGCCATGCGCATCTGGCTGAAGCCCGACCGCATGGCCCGGCATCGCGTCGCCGTGAGCGACGTGGTGCGCGCGCTGAACGAGCAGAACGCGCAGTTCGCCGCGGGCAAGGTCGGCCAGACGCCGGCGCCGCAGGGCCAGGAACTCGTCTTCACCGTCACCACGCGCGGGCGGCTCACCGAGCCCTCCGAATTCGAGGAAATCATCCTGCGCGCGGGCGCCGACGGCGCCGCGCTGCGCCTCAAGGACGTGGCGCGCGTGGAGCTCGCCGCGCGCGAGTACGAGTTCATCGGCCGCATCAACGGCGAGCCGGCGACGCTGGTCGGGGTGTTCCTGCAGCCCGGCGCCAACGCGCTCGACGTGGCCGAGGACGTGCGCCGCACGCTGGCGCGGGCCGCCGAGCGCTTCCCCGACGGCCTCGCCTACTCGATTCCCTACGATACGACGCGCTTCGTCGAGGTGTCCATCCGCGAGGTGGTGAAGACGCTCCTCGAGGCGATGGTGCTCGTGTTCCTCGTGGTGTTCGTCTTCCTGCAGAGCTGGCGCGCGACGCTCATTCCCTTCGCCGCGGTGCCGGTGTCGCTGATCGGCACTTTCGCCGGCCTGTTCCTGCTCGGCTACTCGATCAACACGCTCACGCTCTTCGGCATGGTGCTCGCGATCGGCATCGTGGTGGACGACGCCATCGTCGTGCTGGAGAACGTCGAGCGCATCATGCACGAGGAGGGCCTCGCGGCGCGCGAGGCGGCGATCAAGGCGATGCGCGAGGTCACCAGCCCCATCATCGCCATCGTGCTCGTGCTGTGCGCGGTGTTCGTGCCCATCGCCTTCCTCGGCGGGCTGGCGGGCGAGCTCTACCGCCAGTTCGCGGTCACCATCTCCATCGCCGTGATCATCTCGGGCATCGTCGCGCTCACGCTCACGCCGTCGCTGTGCGTGCTCGTGCTCAAGCCCGGCGCGCGCGCGGTGCGCGGCCCGTTCGCGTGGTTCAACCGCCTGTTCGCGCGCCTCACCGATCGCTACGAGAACGGCGTCGCCTGGATGATCCGCCGCGGCGCGATCGGGCTGGCGCTCTTCGGCGTCATGGTGTTCGCCGCCGCCGGCCTGTGGCGCGCGACGCCGGGGAGCCTCGTGCCGGACGAGGACCAGGGCTTCTACATCGCCGCCGCCATCCTGCCCGACGGCGCCACCCTCGAGCGCACCGACCGCGTGGTGAACGAGGTGGTGAAGGCGATCCGCTCCAACCCGGTGAACCAGGACGTCGTGTCCTTCACCGGCTTCGACCTGCTCGGCAACGGCTTTCGCAACAACGCGGCCACCATCTTCGTCACGCAGAAGCACTGGGACGAGCGCGACGTCGGCACGCCGCAGCTGATCGGCGACTTCTTCATGAAGACCGCGCATATCCAGGAGGGGCTGGTGTTCGCCTTCGGGCCGCCGGCGATCTTCGGGCTGGGCACCGCGGGCGGCTTCGAGCTCTACCTGCAGAACCGGGGCGAGGGCGGCCCGCAGCGCATGGCGGAGGCGATGCAGCAGTTCATGGGCGCCGCCGGGCAGGATCCGCGCCTGGGCATGCTGCAGACTCCGTGGCGCCCCGCGGTGCCGCAGCTCTCGGTGGATGTCGATCGCGAGAAGGCGAAAGCGCTCGGCGTGTCGCTGGAGGAGCTCTACGGCACGCTCGCGGCGACCATGGGCGCCTACTACGTGAACGACTTCAACAAGTTCGGGCGCACCTGGCAGGTGCTGATGTCGGCCGATCCGGCCTACCGCGACCGCCCCGAGGACATCGGCAAGACGTTCGTGCGCAGCGCGAGCGGCGAGATGGTGCCGCTCGCCGCGCTCGCGCGCGTGCGCTACAGCGCCGGGCCGGACGCGCTGGACCGCTTCAACAACCTGCCGGCGGTGAAGTTCTTCGGCCAGGGCGCCCCGGGCGTGTCCACCGGCCAGGCGATCGATGCGGTGGAAGAGGTGGCGGCCAAGGTGCTGCCGGCCGACTTCACGCTGGACTGGGCCGGCGCCTCCTACCAGGAGAAGCGCTCGGCCGGCACCTCGGGGCTCGCGCTCGCGCTCGCCGTGGTGATGGTTTTCCTCATCCTCGCCGCCCAGTACGAGAAGTGGTCGCTGCCGCTCTCGGTGCTGCTCGCCATGCCTTTCGGCACCTTCGGCGCGCTTGCCGCCATCTGGATCAACAACCTGCTGCCGATGCCCTACTACCTGGCGCAGGGCGTGCCCTGGCTGCAGGGCCTGCTCGCGCCGCTCGCCGGCATCGCGCGCCTGGCGAACGACGTCTACTTCCAGATCGGCCTGGTGACGCTGCTGGGCCTCGCGGCGAAGAACGCGATCCTGATCGTCGAGTACGCCTCGCTCAAGTACCACGAGGGCCTGTCGGCCTCGGCGGCCGCGGTGGAGGCCGCGCGCCTGCGGTTCCGGCCCATCCTCATGACCTCGCTCGCCTTCATCTTCGGCGTGCTGCCGCTCGCGCTGTCCTCCGGCGCGGGCGCAGGCGCGCGCCACTCGGTGGGCACGGGCGTGGTGGGCGGGATGCTCGCGGCGACCTTCCTCGCGATATTCTTCGTGCCGATGTTCTTCAAGCTGTTCACCGACCGCCACCTCACCGAGCGCCGCTCGAGCGAGGCGATCAAGGACGAGGCGGCGAAGGCGCGCGAGATCGCGCACAAGGCCACGCCCGCGCCGCACCACGCGCCGCATACGGGGGCCGCCGATGCTTAGGCGCGCTGCGCTCGTCGTGCTGCTGACTGGCTGCGCGGTGCAGCCCGATTACGAGCGCCCGGCGCTCGAGCTGCCGGACGCCTGGCAGGCGTCGGCGCCGCGCCCGGCGGCCGGCGAGCCCTGGTGGCGCGTGTACGGCGACCCGGTGCTCGAGCGCCTGGTCGACGAGGCCCTCGCGAGCAACAGCGATGTCCTCGTCGCCGCGGCGCGCGTGGACGAGGCGCGCGCCCTGCTGGGCGAAGCGCGCTCGGCCCTGCGGCCGACGGTGGGCGCGAACGCCTCGGCCGGGCGCTCGCGCGCTTCGGCCGCGACGGGCCTGCTGCCGCCCGGCGTGGACCGGGAGCGCGACAACTATCGCGCGACGCTCGACGTCTCCTACGAGATCGACATCTTCGGCCGGCTGCGCGCATCCAGCGAGGCCGCAGCGGCCGACCTCGCGGCGAGCGAGGCGGTGCGCGACGCGGTGCGGCTGGCGCTCACCTCGCGGGTCGCCTCCGCCTACTACGGCCTGATCGCGCTCGATGCGCAGGTGGCGCTCACGCGGCGCGTGCTGCAGCTGCGCGAGGCCTCGCTCGACCTGGAGCGCCGGCGGCGCTCGGCCGGGCTGATCTCGGATTTCGAGCTGCGCCAGCTCGAGGCCGAGGCCGCGACGCTGCGCGCGCAGCTGCCGCCGCTCGAGCGCGAGCGCGAGCTCGCGGAGGCCGCGCTCGCCGCGCTGCTCGGGCGCTCGCCGCGCGCGGTGTTCGAGGAGGCGGTCGTCCGGCCGGCGAGCGTCGCGGACGCGCCCGCCCCGGTGGCCGTGCCCTCGGGCCTGCCCTCCGAGCTCCTGCTGCGGCGCCCCGATGTCGTCGAGGCCGAGCAACGGCTCGTCGCCGCGAACGCGCGCGTCGCCGTGGCGCGCTCGGCATACTTCCCGTCCATCCGCCTCACGGGTTTCCTCGGCAGCGAAAGCGCGGAGCTGGGCGACCTGTTCACCGGGCCCGCGGGCATCTGGAGCGTGGCCGCGGCGCTCGCGCAGCCGATCTATGCGGGCGGCCGGCTCGAGGCGCAGCGCGAAGCGGCCGCGGCGCGCGAGCGCGCCGCGCTCGCGCAGTACCAGGGCGCCGTGCGCAACGCCTTCCGCGAGGTGCGCCAGGCGCTCGCCGCGCAGGCGCGCGCCCGCGAGAGCTTCCAGGCGCAGGCCGAGCGCGTCGCCGCGCTCGAGGAGACGCTGCGCCTTGCGCGCCTGCGCTACACGAGCGGGGTGGCGAGCCAGCTCGACGTGCTGGATGCGGAGCGCGGGCTGCTGGATGCGCAAACCGCGCGCATCGAGGCGCTGCGCGCGCAGCGCGCGGCGGTCGCCGACCTGTATCGCGCGCTGGGAGGCTAGCCAGCGCGCTTCCCGCAGAAGGAGGAGGAAGCCATGCCGCGCCGCATCCTGTTGACGCTCGCCACGCGCAAGGGCGCGTGGCTTTTCCATGCGGACGCAGCGAGGCGCAACTGGCGCCTCGACGGGCCGCACTTCCTCGGCCACGTCTTCAATCACGTCGTGCTCGACCCGCGCGACGGGCGCACGCTGCTCGCCGCGGCGAAGACCGGGCATCTCGGTCCCACCATCTTCCGCTCCACCGACCGCGGCCGCTCCTGGAAGGAAGCGACGCGGCCGCCGGCATTCGCGAAGGCGCGCCCCGGCGAGCAGGGTCGCAGCGTCGATCACACCTTCTGGCTCGCGCCGGGCCACGCCTCGCAGCCGGGCGTGTGGTTCGCGGGCACTTCGCCGCAGGGGCTGTTCCGCTCCGAGGACGGCGGCGTGAGCTGGGAGCCGTGGTCGAGCATCCACGACGATCCGCGATACCTGAAGTGGTTCGGCACGGTGCAGGACGGCACGCCGGACGGGCCGAAGCTGCATTCGATCGTCATCGATCCGCGCGATCCGGCGCGCATGCTGATCGGCATGTCGGGCGGCGGCGTGCACGAGTCGACCGACGGCGGGCGCAGCTTCGCGCCGCTCATCGACGGGCTCGACGTGGTGGAGGGCTTCGACCGCTCGGACCCGGCATTCCACGACCCGCATTGCGTGCGCCTCTGCCCGAGCAATCCCGATCGCCTCTACCAGCAGAATCACTGCGGCATCTACCGCCTCGACCGGCCGTCGAGGACCTGGGTGCGCATCGGCAAGGCGATGCCCAAGCGCGTGGGCGACATCGGCTTTCCGCTGGTGGTGCATCCGCGCGACGCGGACACGGCCTGGGTCTTCCCCATGGACGGCGGCACGGTGTGGCCGCGCACGAGCCCCGACGGCAGGCCGGCCGTCTACGCCACGCGCAACGGCGGCAGGACCTGGCAGCGCCAGGCCGCCGGGCTGCCGGAAAAGCACGCGTGGTGGACGGTGAAGCGCCAGGCGATGTGCGCCGACGGGCGCGATCCCCTGGGGCTTTACTTCGGCACGACGAGCGGCGAGCTGTGGATGAGCGGCGACGAGGGACGCAAGTGGCGCTGCATTGCGCGCCATCTGCCCGAGATCTACGCGGTGGAGGCGGGCGCGCCCGCCTGAGCGCGGTGAAGGTTCTCATCCCGACGCCGCTCCAGTCCTACACCGGCGGCGCGCGCGTCGAGGCGAATGGGGCGACGCTCGCCGAAGTGCTCGCGGACCTCGACCGACGCTACCCCGGCATCCGCTTCCGCATGGTGGACGAGCAGGAGCGCATCCGGCGCCACATGCGCGTGTTCGTGGGCGGCGAGCAGGTGTTCGACCTCGCCAGCCCGCTGCGCGCGCAGGACGAGGTCGTCATCGTGCAGGCGCTGAGCGGCGGCTGAGCGCGCTAGCTCTTGCGCAATCCGAGCAGGTAGTCGTAGCCGGTGGACTCGGTGGTCAGCGATATCTGCGCACCCGGCAGTCCCTCGGCCCAGTCGAGGACCGCCTCGGCGCTGCGGTAGCGCAGCGACCAGTCGGCGATCAGCTCCAGCGGCCAGATCATGTCGGTGGCCGCCTTCATGTTGCCGAGCAGGAGCAGACCGCCGGGCCGCAGCGCGGCGTAGAGGCGCTGTGTGAGCACGCGGCAGGTGCGGTCGCTGAAGTAGTCGAACAGTCCCGCGCTGTAGATGAGGTCAGGCGATCCGAGGAGCTGGGCGGGATCGTCTTCGCGCAAGAGGCGCAGCACCGAATGATGGCGCAACTCCACGTCCGCAGCCCGAGCATCGTCGCGCATCATCTGCGCCTCGGCGATGCGTACACCGGCGTGGCGAAGTGCCTCGGCATCCTGGTCGACGAGCACGAAGCGGGCTGCCCGGCCGCGCAACGTACCGGACTCGACGACCTCGACCAGTTCCTGCGCCGGGCCGCACCCGAGGCTCGCGATGCGCGGTACTACGCCGTCCTCGGACTGCAGCAGCGCGCCGCGTATCGCGCGCGCGACATAGTTCTTGCGCTGTACGACGAATTGCCCGATCTGCACGCCCAGGGCATGGGCGACGCGACCGAAGCGCGTAGCGCCGTCCTGAACGCCGCGATAGATGTGATCCATGACCACGTAATCGCCCGGATAGCCGCGCGGCTTGGCATAGGCCTGCCGCCAAAGCGGGGCTTCGAGCAACTCGGCGGTCAGCGTCGCTTCGGTGTATTCCTTCGCGAGCTTCAGTTGCTCTGCGGCGGCCAGGACCTCGGGAAGGCAGAGCATGGCCTCGGCCCAGACTGCCTGCCATTCGGGCCACAACGCCGCGACCGTCTTCGAGTCGTCGGGAGAACCCGCCGGCCGCTCGGGCGACGCCTCCAGGCGATCGCGGAAGTCATGCAGCAGCTCGACCGCGGCGTCCACCGCGTCTCGATACTCGGGGGCAAGCCGGCTCGCCGCCCGCTTTCGCGCGGGCCGGTCCGCTGGCCGCAGGACTCGCGCAGCGTCAGCCACGAAGAACCGCCTTCTCGAGGACGTCGCCCGCTTGCTGGCGCGACAGCTCCTGCACGAGCCGCGGTCCTGCCCCGGCCGCAACGCGGCGCCCGGTGAGGAGGTAGGCGTTGATCTGCTCGCCGTGCTTCAGCGTGAGCAGGCCCCGCTCCTGAAACTCGTATCGGTTTCTCAGCCGCCAGTAGGTGCTTTCGGCGACCTGGATCGCGCCGGGCACGCCCTCCTGCTGCAGGCGGCTTGCGTCGTTCACCGGCCCGCCCCAAAGGTCGAAGATCGGCACGTGCGTGCCGATCACGCCGGACACGAGCGATCCGGTGCTCATGCCGATGCGCACCTGCAGGGGAAGGTCGTTCTCCTCGGCGTAGGTGCGCACGAAGGCGAGCGCCTCGATGGCGAACTCGGCCATGGCCTCGGCGCTTCGTGGCGAGGGCGAACGCACGCCGGCCACCGCCATGTAGCAATCGCCGATCGTCTTCACCTTTTCCACCCCTGCGCGATCGGCGATCTCGTCGAAGCGTGTGAAGATGTCGCTCAGTATCTCGACGACATGGCCGGGTGCCATGCGATGCGTGAGCGACGTGAAGCCGACGACGTCGGCGAACAGGACCGTCGCCTCGCCGACGGCTTCGGCGATCGAGCGCTCGCCGTCCCGCAGCCGGCTCATGATCCGGTCGGGCAGGAAGTTGCGCAGCATGGCTTCGCTCGCCTGCTTGTCCTCGCGCAGGCCTTCCTCGAGGGCGAACGCATGGCGCTCCGTCCATTCCAGCAGCGCCGTGTAGGTCAATCCGATGATCGATGCCGAGATGAGGAACACGTTGGTGTTGATGAACTGGAAGATGCTCGCGCCCTGGTAGACGAGCATGGTGTTGGCGAGAAGCAGGATCGCGACGCAGGCGACGATCGCGGAGCGCAGCAGCAGGCGAATCGCTCCGCAGGCATACATGACCACCAGCAGGAGCCCCGGTGTGCCGTAGGTAAAGCCATCGGGAAGGATCGCCAGCACCATGACGATGCCCGCGGCACCCAGAATCACGGTTGCGCACAGCACCGACTGCGACCATCGCTCGAACGATTGCAGGAACGTGAGACCGAAGACGGCGACCGCGAAGAAGCTGAACGGCAGTCGCACGGTCAGCGTATGGAGCAGCGCGCCGGGTTCGATGCTGTAGTCCCAGGCGAGGAACAGGAGATACAGGGTCGCAGCAAGCGGCAGCGACACGCGGATGAACGGGATCGAGCGCTCGGCGTAGCGCGCGCGGAAGCGCGCTTCCGTCTCGCCGGCGAACCGGGTCAGAGCGGACATGTTTCTTCTCCCCGCACCACGCACCGGCGTGGTGCACGGAAACACCCTAGGCCCGGCGACGGGCGGAGAGTGTCAGGGAGATTCAGCCCTGTGAACTATTTCACGGCGGCCCTTGGGCCGTTTCATGCGGAGCGCTCGCCGGGATGGAATACATAGGCGTCCATCGCGAGAACGCCGCCCTCGACGTGCTCGACGAGGCGCTCGGCGCGATAGCCGTCGGGGGCGGCGCCGAGCGCGACGAACAACGGCAGGAAGTGCTCCTCGGTCGGATGCGCGCGCGCGCCGTGCGGCGAGAGCCGCCGATAGTCGGCAAGGCGCTCGAGGTCGCGCGCGTCGATGCCCTCGCGCACCCAATCCTGGAATTCGCTCACGTAGGCGGCCGCCGGGCCGATGCCGGTCTCGCGCACGCTCCGCAGCTCGCGCAGGTTGTGCGTGAGGTGCCCCGAGCCGACGATGAGGACGTCTTCGGCGGCGAGCGGCGCGAGCGCGCGGCCGAGCGCGAGGTGGTGGCGCGTGCCGAGCGCGGGCTGCACCGAGACCTGCACCACCGGCACGTCCGCGTCCGGGTAGGCATAGAGCAGCGGCGTCCACGCGCCGTGATCCAGCCCGCGCTCAGGATCGATGGCCGCGTCCAGACCGGCGTCACTGAGCAGGCCTCGCGCTCGCTCGGCGACTTCTGGCGCACCCGGCGCGCCATAGCGGATCTCGTAGAGCGCCCGGGGAAAACCGTAGAAATCGTGAATCGTCTCCGGCCGCGGGCTGCCGGTGAGCGCCGGGCGATCGGTTTCCCAGTGCGCCGACGCGATCAGGATCGCGCGCGGGCGCGGCAGTCGCTCGCCGAGCGACACCCAGGCGCGGCCCGTCGCCGAGGCCCCGGCCTCGAGCGCGTGCATCGGCGAGCCGTGCGAGATGAAGACGGTGGGCGATGACACGGTAGACTCCCTTTCACCCCGATGCTACGCCCACTTTCTCTGCTGATCGCGCTCGCCGCGTCCGCCGCAGCCGCTCAGGAGACCGCGTCCCCGGCCAAGCCGCGGCCAGACGCGCTGGAGACCTTCACCGTCAACCAGGCGGTCGAAGGCATCGAGCCGCCGCTCACCGAGAACGAGCCGGTGTACTTCGTGATGGGCACGCGCGGCGGCCTGAACGCGCGCTTCCAGCTCTCGTTCAAGTACCGGCTCTTCGACCGCGGCCTGGGTTGGGGCGGCGAGCAACCCTGGCTCACCGGCTTCTACCTCGGCTACACGCAGACCACGTTCTGGAACCTGGAGGACGAGTCGAAGCCGTTTCGGGACACGAGCTACCGGCCGTCGCTCTTCTGGGCCTGGGAGCGCAAGGACGACAAGACGTGGATCGACGCCCTGCGCGCCGGCTACGAGCACGAGTCGAACGGCAAGGAGGGCGCGGATTCTCGCTCCATCGACATCCTGTTCGTGCGCCCCGAGTGGCGCTGGGACCTGGCGAACGGCAAGCGCCTGGAGTTCGCGCCGAAGCTCTACGGCTACCTGGACAAGGAAGAGAACCCCGACATCCAGCGCTATCGCGGCTACGCGGACTGGCAGCTGCGCTACGGCGACGAGGCGCGCAGCTGGCGCGCGACGGCTCGACTCGGCACGGCGGGCAAGGGCAGCCTGACCCTCGACTGGTTCGAGCGCACGCGCGTGCTGGGCTTCGGCCCGGTGTCGGGCTACGTGCACGTGCAGTTTTTTGCCGGCTACGGCGAGGACATCCTCGATTACGACCGGCGCTTCAGGTCGCAGCTGCGCCTCGGGTTCGCCATCGTGCCCTGAGCCGCGCCGCGCTCAGGGCGGGCTCGGCCGCCACGTGTAGGGCACCGGGCCGCTCGCGCGCAGCACGCGGATCATGCGCAGCGCCGCCTCGCGGCCGCGGTAGTATCCCGGCACGACGATCGTCTCGTCGAAGCCCATCGCGCGGTAGAAGCCGCGCGCCGCCTCGTTGCCCGCGCGCAGCTCCAGGTGCACGCTCGCCATGCCCGCGGTGCGCGCCGAGAGCACCAGCCAGTCGATCAGGCGCCGGCCGATGCCCATGCGCCGCTGCGCCGGGCGCACGGCGAGCAGCACGAGGTGCGCGCGCTCCTCGCCGAACTCCATGATGGCGAAGCCCGCGATGCGGCCGCGGTCGCAGGCCACCGGCGTGAGCGTCTCCGGATCGCGGATCGCCTTCAGCACGCGCGCGGCGTCGTACTTCCAGCCCAGCCCCGACTCGACGAGGTCGCGCGACATGAGCGCGATCGCCTGCGCGTCGCGCGAGCCGGCGAGCCGTACGGTGATGGCGTGCGCGGTCATGCGCGAAGTCTAATCCCGATCCCGGCGCACTGTCATCGGTTCGCGCGACGCGGCCGGCGGCGGCGCAGCGAATCGCTCGCGGATGCGCACGGTGCGCGCGAGCGCGTCGGACGCCTCCAGCACCTTGAGGCGCAGGTCCGCGTCGAGATCGCCGCGCAGCAGCCGCTGCACGGCGGCGGCCGCAGCCTCGTCCGACTGGCCGCCGAGGAAGGCGGCGAGCCAGCGCTCGACGAAGAAGATCTTGCGGCTGCGCTTGAGCCGCGGCAGCTCGCGCAGCGCGGGCTCGAGGAGCGCCGCCGTGAGCGCCGCATGCTCGGGCGCGTTGAGCGGCGCGAGCGCCGCCTCGATCCAGCTCTCCGGCAGCGTGCGCTCGCCGACGAGGCGCGCGTACATGGCGCGCTTGGCGTCGGCGTCGGCGAGCGCGGCGGACGCCGCGAAGGCGTAGCGCCGCGCGTTGTCGCCGCGCTCGGCGGCGGCCGCCTCGGCGAGCAATCGCGGGCCGTCGGCATCGCCGCGCACGAGCAGGCGCTCGACGATGCGGAAGCGGTCGCGCTCGCCGAGCGCGCCGCCGGGGGCGGCAAGGCTGCCTTCCAGCAGGCGCTTGAGCTCGGCGAGCGCCCCCGGGGTCCACGCGAGCGCCGTGAACGCGCGCAGCATCAGCAGCCGGCGGCTCTCCGACCCCTCGCCGAGCGCGGCGTCGAGGAGCGCGCGCTCGAGCCGCGGCGCGTGCTCGCCGCGCTGCGCCTCGGACAGGTAGCGCCGGAAGGCGCCTTCGATGCGCGCCAGCAGCCCGGCGAGCACCATGTCGTCGCTCTCCTCCGGCAGGAGCGCGAGCGCGAACTCGAGAAAGGCGGCGGGTGAGAGCTCGGCGTCGCGCACGCTCTCCCAGAGCGCGTCGACGAGTTGCGCGCGCAGCAGGCCGTCGGGCAGTGCGCGCGGCTCGGCGAGCAGCGCTTCGCGGCTCGCGGGATCGAGCAGGAACCGCCCGTAGCCGAAGTCGCCCGCGTTCGCATAGCGCCAGCGCGCGCCGGCCTGCGCCGCCGGCCCCGAAACGCGCGCGCTTGGCTGCTCGAGCGGCGATTCCGACGTGAGGATGCGGCCGTCCGCCGCCGCGGCGGCGACCACCAGGCGCTGCGGCCAGCGGCCGCCCTCGCCGAGCGCGTCCTTTTGCTCGAGCCACAGCCCGGTGGGCGCGACGCGCAGGCTGACCTCGGGCAGGCCGCGCCGCGCGACCCAGGCCTCGGCCCAGCGCCCGAGGTCGCGGCCGGACGCGCGCTCGAAAGCGCGCACGAGGTCCGTCCAGTCGGCGGCGCCGTGGGCGTGCCGCCGCAGGAAGTCGCGCACGGCGCGGCGAAACGCCGGCACGCCGAGGTAGAACTCGGCCTGGCGCAGGAACGCGGGGCCCTTCGCGTACACGATCGAGCCGTACACGGACTTCGCGTCGGCGAGATTGCCGAGCGGCTGGCGCAGCGGCGTCGAGCCCTGCGTGGCGTCGGCGCGCACGGCGGCCGACTTGAGCGCGTGGAAGGCGCTCCAGGGCTCGAGGTCCGGGACGATCGCCTCGGCGGCCTTCGCCGCCATGAAGTTGGCGAATCCCTCCTTGAGCCAGAGGTCGTCGAACCAGCGCATGGTGACCAGATTGCCGAACCACTGGTGCGACGCCTCGTGAAAGAGGAGTTGCGCGCGCCGCAGGAGGTCGGGCCGCGACGGCGGGCCGGGAAAGAGCACGGCCTGCTCGTTGAGGAAGGTGGCCCCCGCGTGCTCCATGCCGCCGTAGGCGAGCTCGGGCACGAGCACGAGGTCGTGCTTGGCGAACGGATAGGCGCGCGCGAACTCGGCCTCGAAATAGCTCATCGCCCAGCGGTTCAGGCGCAGCACCTCCGCGGCGTGCTCGGCGGCGCGCGCGCGCTGGGAGCGGCGCACGAACAGGCGCACCGGCTCGCCATCGGCGGTGAGCGCCTCGAACGGCCCCGCGGCGAACGCGAACAGGTAGGTGGAGAGCGGACCGGTGCGCGCGAAGCGCGCGTAGCCGGGGCGCTCCTCCTCCGCCGGCGCGTTGGACACGGCGCGCCAGCCCCGCGGCATGGCGAGCGTCAGCGCGAAGCGGCCCTTGAGGTCGGGCTGGTCGAAGCAGGGAAAGACGCTGCTCGCGTCGGCGGGCACGAAGAGCGAGTACACGTAGACCGACCCGTCCTCGCGGTCGCGGTAGAGCGTCAGCGCGCGCCCGGACACCGCGATCGGCGCGCGGAACTCGAGCTCGATGCGGTTCGCGCCGCGCCGGAGCGCCGAGCGCGGGACCACGAGGTGCTCGCGCGCGTGGCGGGCGCGCGCCGGCTTGCCGTTCACGCGCAGGCCGCGCACCGGCGCGCCGCGCCAGTCGAGCACGAGGTCGGTGCGGCGAGCGAGCGTCACGCGCAGGTTCAGCCGGCCGCTCGCGCGGCCGCGGCGCGGATCGAGGCGCAGCTCGAGCGCGTAGCTCGGGTCGCGGTAGTGCGCCGCGCGCCAGCGTGCGAGCTCGTGGGAGACGCCGGGCTCGAGGCGGGGCGGGCCTTGCGCGGCGGCGGGCGCGGCGAGCGCCGCCGACAGCACGAGCAGCGCGGCGCGGGCGTGCATGCCGCGCAGTATAGGCGCGGCGGCCGCGCTCAGCGGTCCAGCCGCGCGTAGGCGAAGGGGGCGGCGGCGAGCAGGACGGCGAGCACCGCCACGGAAACCGGTGCGATCGTGGCGAGCAGGGCGAGCGGCAGCAGGACGAAGAGCGCGGCGAGGAGCCACGGCACGCGCGGCGCGAGTCCGAGCTCGGCCCCGAGCCGGCGCTCGATCCAGTGCCGCAGCCGGCCCGGCGCAGGCCGCGCGCGGCGCCCGAGCGAGCGGGCGAGCGAGCGCTCCTCGAGCCAGGCGAAGAACACGACCAGCAGGACGAGCGCGCTCCCCGCGAGGACGACCGGCGCGAGGAGCAGCCCCGCCAGGGCGGCGGCCGGCTGCGTGCCGACCAGGAGCGCGATCGGCGCGGCGCCGCAGGCGAGGGCCGTCACCGCGAGGAGCAGGCAGACGGGCCCCACCCATTTCCAGCGCGCGGCGACGTAGTCGCGAAGCGCGTCGAGGTCCCGGTAGCGGCGGGCGAGGCCCGCCGCGTCCTCCAGTGGCTGCAGCAGCTGCTGGCCGAGCAGGTGCTGCAGGCCCTGCCGCGATTGCGTGCTCGCCATGTTGCGCCTCCTTCCTGTCAGGAATTGCAAGGCGAGCATACGAAACGGCCGGCCGGAAATCCGCGAAAAAATGCGCACTTGCACGCCGCTCGCTTAGACTTGCGGCCCATGAAGAAGCCCAACCTCATCGTGATCCTGATCGACGACCTGCGCTACGACGAGTTCGGCGCGGGGGGGCACCCGTACCTGAAGACGCCGCACATCGACCGCCTCGCGCACGAAGGGGTGCTGTTCGAGCGCGCGTTCCATACCACGCCGATCTGCTCGCCGAACCGCGCCTCGATCGTCACCGGCCAGTACGCGAGCCGCCACGGCATCATCGACAACGTGGCGCGCGACGCGATGAGCCACCGGCTGCCGAACTATCACCTCGCGCTGCAGAAGCTCGGCTACGAGACCGCGCACGTCGGCAAGTGGCACATGGGCAACGACGGCATGCCGCGGCCCGGCTACCACCACTGGGTGAGCTTCGACGGCCATGGCAGCCTGGTCGATCCGAAGCTGAACGTGAACGGCCGCTATGCGCAGCGCTCGGGCTACATGACGGACCTGCTCAATCAGGAAGCGCTCGATTTCGTCGGGCGGCGGCGCGCGAGGCCGTTCGCGCTGTTCTTCGCGCACAAGGCGGTGCATCCCGACGCGCACCAGGCCGCCGACGGCACGCTCGACATGTCGCGCTTCGGCGGCTACATCCCGGCCGAGCGCCACCGCGGCCTGTACGCGCACGCGGTCTTCCCGCCGAAGCCGAACATGCGCCCGGCGCGCGAGCTCGTGAAGCAGGCGCCTGCCTGGACCGACGCCTTCGAGCTGAGGGGCCATGCGCGCTCGCGCGCGCTGCTCGACGCGATCCAGGCGGGCTCGCAGGAGGAGATCCGCCAGCGCGCGCGCATGATGGCCGCGGTGGACGAGGGGGTGGGCATGCTGCTCGAGGCGCTCGCGCGCAAGCGGCAGCTCGACGACACGCTGATCGTCTTTCTCGGCGACAACGGGTACTTCTTCGGCGAGCACGGCCTGGGCCCCGAGCGGCGCTTTGCCTACGAGGAAGGCATCCGCGCGCCGTTCGTGCTGCGCTATCCGCGCCGCGCGCGCGCGGGCGCGCGCGTGCGCGATCTCGTCATCTGCCAGGACATCGCGCCGACCATGATCGAGCTCGCGGGCGGCCGGCCGGGCCCGCAGGTGCAGGGGCGCTCGCTCGCGCCGCTGCTCGCCGGGCGCCGGCGCGGCTGGCGCAAGTCGTTCCTGGTCGAGTACTGGGCGGAGCAGGCGATGCCCTGGCTCGTCGGCATGACCTACAAGGCGGTGCGCACCGACCGTCACAAGCTGATCCATTGGGTGAATCGCGACCGCGCGGGCGAGCTCGACGAGCTCTACGACCTCGAGCGCGACCCGTGGGAGCTGAAGAACCTCGCGCGCAGCCGCGCGCACGCCGCGCTGAAGGCGCGGCTGCGCCGCGAGCTGCGCAAGCTGGCGGCCGACGCCGCCGGGCTGTAGAGCGCAGCGGAAGGGAGGAAGCCTTGGAAGCGATCGATCGACCCACCATCCAGCGCGCCGCCATCGACATCGCCGAGGAGCTGAAGGTGCGCGGGCCGCAGGGCGCGGCCGAGAAGCTCGCGCACTACGGCGGCGCCGAGGTGGCGGCGTCGCTCCTCAAGCTCGCGCCCGGCTTCGCGCAGGACGTGCTCGGCCGCCTGCCCACGGAGACGCGGGAGCGCGCGCTCGCGGCGGCGCCGCTCGAGATCGCGCGCCAATGGCAGCGCAACGCGCTCTACGAGGAGGGCACCATCGGCCGCATGATGGAGCCGGTGTTCGCGGCCTTCCCGCCTCAGGCCAGCGTCGGCGAGGCGATCGAGGCGCTGCACGAGCTGGTCAAGCTCGCCTTCATCACCTACATCTACGTGGTGGACGACGACGAGCGGCTGCTCGGCATCGTCACCATGCGCGACCTGCTGTTCAACGAGCGGGCCACCGAGCTGCGCGACGTGATGCTTCCCGACGTCTTCGCGCTGCATGCGGCGACCAAGCTCGAGGATGCGATGAAGCGCGTGCTCGATCGCCACTATCCCGTGTACCCGGTGGTGGACGCGGACAACCGCCTGCGCGGCCTGGTGCGCGGGCAGAGCATGTTCGAGGCGCGCGCCTTCGACATCGCGGCGCAGCCGGGCAGCATGGTCGGCGTGGAAAAGGAGGAGCGCGCCGCCACGCCGTGGCAGCGCAGCCTGCTCATGCGCCATCCCTGGCTGCAGATCAACCTGCTCACCGCCTTCATCGCCGCGGCGGTCGTCGGCGTCTTCCAGGACACCATCGACCGGCTCGTGATCCTCGCGCTCTTCCTGCCGGTGCTCGCCGGGCAATCGGGCAACACCGGCTGCCAGGCGCTCGCCGTGACCCTGCGCGGCATGACCATCGGCGAGCTGAAGCCCGGCTCGGAGCGGGCCCTGATCGGCAAGGAGGCGCAGCTCGGCCTGCTGAACGGCGCGGGCGTCGGCCTGGTGGCCGCGATCGGCATGTACGTCGTGGCGAGCGCGCAGGACGCGGCGCATCCGTTCCTGCTCGGGTTCGTCGTGTTCCTGGCGATGATCGGCTCCTGCGTGGCGAGCGGCGTGTCCGGGGCGCTGGTGCCGCTCGGGCTCAAGCGCATGGGCTTCGACCCGGCGACCGCCTCGAGCATCTTTCTCACCACGGCCACCGACGTGGTGAGCATGGGGATGCTCCTCGGCCTGGCGGCGCTGCTGGTGTAGCGCGGGCGCGGGGTCTGTCCCCGACCTTCGCTTTGGACTACCATCCTGACGGGCGGCTCGACCAAGGGAGGTCGGCATGCAAGTCAAGGAGATCCTGCGGGTCAAGGGCAACCGGCTGCACACCATCGAGCCTTCGGGCAGGGCGGTGGACGCGGTCAAGACCATGTCCGAGCAGAACCTCGGCTCGCTCATCGTGATGGAGCAGGGCCGCATGGTCGGCGTGCTCACCTTCCGCGAAATCCTGCAGACGCTCGCGGCGCGCGGCGGCGCGCTCGGCGACCTGCGCGTGGGCGAGGCGATGGTGCGCGATCCGGTCACCGCCACGCCGGACATGGAGGTGAACGACCTGCGGCGCACGATGCTCGAGTCGGGCGCGCGCTATCTTCCCGTGGTGCAGGGCGGCGAGCTGCTCGGCGTGATCTCGTTTCGCGACGTCGCCAAGGCGGTGCTGGAAGAGCAGGATTTCGAGAACAAGATGCTGAAGGGCTACATCAAGAACTGGCCCGCCTAGCCGGGCGCCGGGAAGCCGGCGTGTAGAATCGTTCGCATGTCCGGCAACACTTTCGGCACGCTGTTCTGCGTCACCTCGTTCGGCGAATCGCACGGCGCGGCCTACGGCGGCGTGGTGGACGGCTGCCCGCCGGGCCTCGAGCTCGCGGCCGCCGACCTGCAGCGGGAGCTCGACCGGCGCAAGCCCGGCAGCTCGCGCCACGTCACGCAGCGCCGGGAGAGCGACACGGTGGAGATCCTCTCCGGCGTGTACGAGGGGCGCACCACGGGCACGCCGATCGGCTTCCTGGTGAGGAACGAGGACGCGCGCTCGAAGGACTACGCGGAGATCGCGCGCAAGTTCCGCCCCGGACACGCGGACTACACGTATTGGAGGAAGTACGGCCTGCGCGACCCGCGCGGGGGCGGCCGCGCCTCCGCCCGCGAGACCGTGGTGCGCGTGGCGGCCGGCGCGATCGCCAAGAAGTGGCTCGGCGAGCGCTATGGCGTGACCGTGCGCGGCTATCTCGCGCAGCTCGGCCCGCACCGCATCGCATTCCGCGACTGGTCGGCGGTCGAGGCGAACCCGTTCTTCGCCGCCGACGCAGGGGCGGTGGCCGCGCTCGAGCAGTTCATGGACGCGCTGCGCGCGAGCGGCGATTCCTGCGGCGCGCGCGTCAACGTGGTCGCGAGCGGCGTGCCCGCCGGCTGGGGCGAGCCGGTCTACGGCCGGCTGGACGCCGACATCGCGGCGGCGATGATGTCGATCAACGCGGTGAAGGGCGTGGAGATCGGGGCGGGCTTCGCCTCGGTCGAACAGAGGGGCAGCGAGCACGGCGACGAGATGGCGCCCGGGGGGTTCCTCACCAATAACAATGGCGGCGTGCTCGGCGGCATCTCCTCGGGGCAGGACGTCACCGTATCCATCGCGCTCAAGCCGACCTCCAGCATCCGCCTGCCGCGGCGCACCGTGGACGTGGAGGGCAGCGCGACCACGGTCGCGACCACGGGCCGGCACGACCCCTGCGTCGGCATTCGCGCCACGCCGATCGCCGAGGCGATGCTCGCCTGCGTGCTGGTGGACCACGCGCTGCGCCATCGCGCGCAATGCGGCGAAGTGGGCTCGCCGGCGCGCCCGGTGTAGAAAAGCCGTTTGGATTCAATTACAGTAGCGATTCACCCCACGCGAGTGAGGCCAATAAGATGAGCACCAAGGGCCAGCTGCTACAAGACCCGTTCCTGAACACCCTGCGCAAGGAGCACGTTCCCGTCTCGATCTACCTGGTGAACGGCATCAAGCTCCAGGGACAGATCGAGTCGTTCGACCAGTACGTGGTTCTCCTGCGCAACTCCGTGACGCAAATGGTCTACAAGCACGCCATATCCACGGTCGTGCCCTCGCGCGCCATCAGCCTCGGCGGCGAGCAAGACAAGGACGGGTGATCGCCGCGGCCGCGCCGGACTTTCAGGCGGCGGTCCTGGTCTGCCTGGATTTCGGGCGTCCCGGCTACGCGGAGGGCGTCGAGGAGCTGGTGCGCCTGGCGCACAGCGCCGGCGTGCAGCGCCACGTGCTGGTGCGCGGGCGGCGCGACCGGCCCGATCCGCGGCTGTACGCGGGCGCCGGCAAGGTGGCCGAGATCGGCCGCGCCGTGGCGGAACTGAACGCCGCCTGGGTCATCTTCGACCACGACCTCTCGCCCGCGCAGCAGAGGAACCTCGAGCGCGAGCTGAAGTGCCGCGTGCTCGAGCGCACCGAGCTCATCCTGGAGATCTTCGCCCAGCGCGCGCGCACGAGCGAAGGCAAGCTCCAGGTGGAGCTCGCGCGCCTGGAGCACCTGTCCACGCGCCTCGTGCGCGGCTGGACGCACCTCGAGCGCCAGCGCGGCGGCCTGGGCAAGACCGGCGGCCCGGGCGAGACCCAGCTGGAGCTCGATCGGCGCTACATCGCTCGCCGGGTGCGCGTCCTGCGCGACAAGCTCGAGACGCTGCGCCGGCAGCGCCACGTCCAGCGCCGCGCGCGCGCCCGCCGCGAGGTGCTCTCGGTCTCGCTGGTGGGCTACACGAACGCCGGCAAGTCCACGCTGTTCAATGCGCTCGCGCACGCGCGCGCCTACGAGGCCGACCAGCTCTTCGCCACGCTCGACACCACCACGCGGCGCATCTGGCTCCCGGAAGCGGGCAACGTCGTCCTGTCGGACACCGTGGGCTTCATCCGCGACCTGCCGCACGGCCTGATCGCCGCGTTCCGCGCCACCCTGGAGGAGACGGTGCACGCCGACCTGCTGCTGCATGTCGTCGACAGCGCCTCGGGCGCGCGCGACGGGCAGGCCGCCGACGTCGATGAAGTGCTCGCCGAGATCGGCGCCGGCGACATCCCGCAGATCCTCGTCTGGAACAAGATCGACGCCGCGGGGCTCGCGCCGGGGGTCGAGCGCGACGAGTATGGTAGGATTCGCCGCGTATTCGTGAGCGCGCGCAGCGGCGCCGGCCTCGCCGATCTGCGAGGCGCGATCGCCGAGGCCGCCCAGGCACGGCAGCCCCGCACCCCTTCTCCGGAACCGATCGCACTGTAATCTGCAATGTCGCTGAACGACCCGAACTGGGGACGCCAGGGCGGCTCCCGCGGCCCGGGGGGCAACCAGGGCCCGCCCGACCTCGACGAGCTCTGGCGCAACTTCAACCGCAAGCTGAACGAGCTGTTCGGCGGGCGCCGAGGCGGCGGCAGCGACCTGCCGCCCAGGCCTCCGTCGGGCAAGGCGCTCGGCGGCGGCGCGGGGGTGCTGGTCGCGCTCATCGTCGCCATCTGGCTGGCGAGCGGCTTCTACGTCGTGGACGCCGCCTCCAAGGGCGTGGTGCTCACCTTCGGCCGCTACACCGAGCAGACCGACCCGGGCCTGCGCTGGCGCATGCCGTACCCCTTCCAGTCGCACGAGATCGTGAACCTCTCGCAGGTGCGCACCATCGAAGTGGGCTACCGCAACAACGTGCGCACCAAGGTGCTCAAGGAGTCGCTGATGCTCACGGACGACGAGAACATCGTCGACCTGCAGTTCGCGGTGCAGTACGTGGTGACCGACGCCCAGGCGTGGCTGTTCAACAACCGCAACCCCGAGGACGTGGCGATGCAGACCGCGGAATCGGCGATGCGCGAGGTGATCGGCAAGAGCCGCATGGACGCGATCCTCTACGAGCAGCAGGACACCATCGCCAACCAGGCGCAGGTGCTGATGCAGAAGATCCTCGACGCCTACAAGACCGGCATCGACGTGAGCCGCGTCACCATCCAGAACGCGCAGCCGCCCGAGCAGGTACAGGCCGCGTTCGACGATGCGGTGAAGGCGGGGCAGGACCGCGAGCGGCAGAAGAACGAGGGCGAGGCCTACGCCAACGACGTCATTCCGAAGGCGCGCGGCACGGCCTCGCGGCTGCGCGAGGAAGCCGAGGGCTACCGCGCGCGCGTGGTCGCCAACGCCGAGGGCGATGCCTCGCGCTTCCGCCAGGTGCTCGCCGAGTACGCCAAGGCGCCCGCGATCACGCGCGAGCGCATCTATATCGAGACGCTGCAGCAGGTGCTGTCGTCCACCTCGAAGATCGTGATGGACTACAAGCAGGGCGGCAATCTCCTCTACCTGCCACTCGACAAGCTCATGCAGCAGGCGGGTGCCGCGGGCGCGGCAGCGCAGTCGCCGCCGCCGGGGATGGACACGCCGCTGCCGGCGGACCCGGGCCCGCGCTCGCGCGAGTCCTTGCGCAGCCGCGAGCGGGGGGAGCGCTAGCGCATGCGAGTCTTCGGCCCCATCCTGGCGGTGCTGGTCGCGGTCGTGCTCGTCGGCTCGAGCATGGTGTTCACCGTGGACCAGCGCCAGAACGCCATCGTCTTCCAGTTCGGCGAGGTGAAGGAGGTCATCACCGCGCCCGGCCTCAAGTTCAAGTGGCCGATGATCCAGAACGTGCGCCTGTTCGACATGCGCATCCTCGCCTACGACGACCCGGAGCCCCTGCGCTTCCTCACCTCGGGCAACCGGCCGGTGCTGGTGGATTCGTTCATCCGCTGGCGCATCCAGGACGTGCGCCAGTACTTCGTCTCGGTGCAGGGCAACGAGGTGGAGGCGACGCGCCGCCTGCGGCAGACCATCTCCGGCGCGCTGCGCGACGAGTTCGGCGTGCGCACCGTGCACGACGTGGTCTCGGGCAGCCGGGACGACGTGATGGCGCGCGTGCGCGACAAGGCCGGCGAGGACCTGAAGCGCATCGGCGTGGAGATCGTGGACGTGCGCCTGAAGCGCGTCGACCTGCCGCAGGAAGTGAGCGAGTCGGTCTACCGGCGCATGGAGGCCGAGAGAAAGCGGATCGCGAACGAGCAGCGCTCGACCGGCGCCGCGGAAGCCGAGAAGATCCGCGCCGACGCCGACCGCCAGCGCGAGGTGATTCTCGCCGAAGCCTATCGCGACGCGCAGCGCGTGAAGGGCGAGGGCGACGCGCGCGCCGCCGCCATCTACGCGCAAGCCTTCCGCCAGGACCCGGAGTTCTACGCGTTCTACCGCAGCATGGAGGCCTACCGCGCGACCTTCCGTGGCCGCAACGACCTGCTGCTCCTCGAGCCGAGCTCGGACTTCTTCCGCTACCTGAAGGACCCCGGCGGCAAGGCCGGCGCGCGGAAATGACGCCGCATGGCGACCACGCTCATCCTCGCGTTCGCCCTCATGCTGATCATCGAGGGGGTGCTGCCCTTCCTCGCGCCTAGCGTCTGGCGCGACACGTTCCGGCGCATCACGCAGCTCGCCGACGGGCAGATCCGCTTCTTCGGGCTGACCTCGATGCTCATCGGCCTGCTGCTGCTCCTCGTGGTGCTGTGATGCGCTGGCTGCTGCCCGAGTACATCGAGGACATCCTGCCGGCGGAGGCCGCGCGCATCGAGCGCCTGCGGCGAGCGATCCTCGACCTTTTCGGGCGCGCCGGCTACGAGCTGGTGATGCCGCCGCTGCTGGAGTTCACGGACTCATTGCTCACCGGCACCGGGCACGACCTCGACGTGCGCACCTTCAAGGTGGTGGACCAGATCTCCGGCCGCATGATGGGGGTGCGCGCCGACATCACCCCGCAGGTGGCGCGCATCGACGCGCACCTGCTCAACCGCAAGGGCGTGACGCGGCTGTGCTACTGCGGCAGCGTGCTGCACACGCGGCCCGCGGGCCCGGGCGCGACGCGCGAGCCGATCCAGATCGGGGCCGAGGTCTATGGCCACGCGGGCGTGGCGAGCGACCTCGAGGTGCAACGGCTGCTGTGCCGTGCGCTCGGCCTGGCGCGCGTGCGCCGGCCGCGCCTGGACATCGGCCACGTCGCGGTGTTCCGCTCCATCGTGCGCGCGGCGCGCGTCGAGGCGGGGCTGGAGGGCGAGCTGTTCGAGGCCCTGCAGAGGAAGGACCTGCCGGAGCTGCGCCGCCTGACGCGCGCGCTGGCGCCGAAGGCGCGCGCGGCGCTGCTCCTGCTGCCCGAGCTCTACGGCGGCGCCGAGGTGCTCGCGCTCGCCGCGCGGCGCCTGCCGAAGCTGCCGGCGCTCGGCCGCGCCCTCGCCACGCTGCGCGCGCTCGCGCGCGCCTGCCCGGTGCCGGCGAGCTTCGACCTCGCGGAGCTGCGCGGCTACCACTACCATTCGGGCGTGGTGTTCGACGCCTACTGCGAGGGCGTCGCCGGCGCGGTGGCGCGCGGCGGGCGCTACGACGAGGTCGGCAAGGCCTTCGGGCGCGCGCGGCCCGCGACCGGCTTCTCCATCGACCTGCGGAGCCTGGCGGCCGCCGCCCACGTGAAAGGAAAGCGCAAGTGAGCCATGCGGCACGCAATGTCGTGGTCGTCGGCACCCAGTGGGGCGACGAGGGCAAGGGCAAGATCGTCGACTGGCTTACCGATCGCGCGCAAGGCGTGGTGCGCTTCCAGGGCGGACACAACGCCGGCCACACGCTGGTGATCGGCGGCAAGAAGACGGTGCTGCACCTCATCCCGTCGGGCATCCTGCGCCAGGAGGTCGACTGCTTCATCGGCAACGGCGTGGTGGTCTCGCCGCAGGCGCTCGTCGAGGAGATGGACGAGCTGCAGGCCGCCGGGGTGCCGGGGGTGGAGGCGCGCCTGTGCATCTCCGAGGCCTGCCCGCTCATCCTGCCCTACCACGCCGCGCTCGACGCGGCGCGCGAGGCTTCGCGCGGCGCGCAGAAGATCGGCACCACCGGGCGCGGCATCGGTCCGGCCTACGAGGACAAGGTAGCGAGGCGCGCGATTCGCGTGCAGGACCTGTTTCGCCCGGTGCGCTTCGCCGAGAAGCTGAAGGGACTGCTCGACTACCACAACTTCGTGCTCACGCAGTACCACGGGCAGCCGGCGGTGGACTTCCAGAAGACGCTGGAAGAGGCGCTCGCGCTGGCGCCGCGCTTCGCGCCGCTCGTCGCCGACGTGCCGCGCGCGCTCTACCACGCGAACCGCGCGGGCAAGAACCTGCTGTTCGAGGGCGCGCAGGGGAGCCTGCTCGACATCGACCACGGCACCTATCCGTACGTGACGTCGTCCAACTGCGTGGCGGGCGCGGCGGCCGCGGGCGCGGGCATCGGGCCGATGCACCTGCACTACGTGCTGGGCATCACCAAGGCGTACACGACGCGCGTGGGCAGCGGGCCGTTTCCGACGGAGCTCTCCGACGACATCGGCGAGCAGCTGCGCCAGCGCGGCCAGGAGTTCGGCGCGACCACGGGGCGCCCGCGGCGCACCGGCTGGTTCGACGCCGCGGCGCTGAAGCGCTCGATCCAGCTGAATGGCCTCTCGGGCCTGTGCATCACCAAGCTCGACGTGCTCGACGGCGTGGAGTCGGTGAAGCTATGCGTGGGCTACCGCATCGAGGGCGAGCTATCGGAGATCCTGCCCGTGGGCGCCGAGGAGCTCGAGCGCTGCGAGCCGGTCTACGAGGAGCTGCCCGGGTGGAAGGAAAGCACCGTGGGCATCAAGGAATACGACGGGCTGCCGCGCGCGGCGCGCGACTACCTCCGGCGCATCGAGGCGCTCGCGGGCGTGCCGATCGACATCATTTCCACGGGACCGGACCGCGACGAGACCATCGTGCGGCGCCATCCCTACGACGCGAGCTAGGACCAGGCATGCTGAGCAAGCCTGTCCGGGACCTGGTGCGGCAGTGGCGATTTGCCGAGGCGCTGGCGCGCGCGCGCGCCACCGGCGAGGCGAGCGCGGAGCAGATGGCCATGCTGGAGAAGCTCGCCGGGGCCTTCGGCAATGCCGACGGCGCGCACGGCAAGTCGGACGTGGACATCGGCGAAGCCGTGGCGATCCTGCTGGAGGACCACGACGGCGGGCCGCGGCCGTAGCGGCCGGGATGCCGCGCGCCGCGCGCCGGGTTGCGCTAGAGTCCGGTCCGTGGAGCTGGTGCCGAGGAAGGGATTCGAACCCCCACAGTGTTGCCACCGCTAGGACCTGAACCTAGTGCGTCTACCAATTCCGCCACCTCGGCTGGGGCTGCGGATTTTAGGGTCACCGACCGATCATGTCAAAGAAACGACGCGCGCGGACCGCTAAGCGTGAGAGCGATGCGCCCGCGAGCTACGCGGACGAGATTCTCGACGCGCTCGAGCGCGCGCGCGCCCCGCTGACGCGCGCCGATCTGCTGCGCGGGCTGGCCGTCGGCGCTCGTGAGCGCGCGCCGTTCCTCGCTTCGCTCGCCAAGCTGGAGAAGAGCGGCCGCGTGGTGCAGAACCGCGCTGGCAGCTACCTGGTCGCCAAGCGCATCGCCGTCACCGCGGGGCGCATCGAGGGCCACCGCGACGGCCATGGCTTCCTCGTCCCGGACGACGGCGGGCCATGGGTTTTCCTGCCACCCGGCGAGATGCGCCAGGTGCTGCACGGGGACCGCGCGGCGGTGCGCGTGGCGGGCGAGGACGCTCGCGGCCGGCCGCAGGGCGCCATCGTCGAGGTCCTCGAGCGCGCGAAGCGCCGCATCGTCGGCCGGCTGCACGCGGAGCACGGCGTGCTCTTCGTCGCGCCGGAGGACCGCCGCATTGCGCAGGACATCCTCGTGGCCCCGGCCGACGCGGGCCACGCGAAGGCGGGGCAGGTGGTGACTGTCGAGCTCGTCGCGCATCCCTCGCAGCACGCCAAGCCGATCGGCCGCGTTGTGGAGGTGCTCGGCAACTACGCCGATCCGGGCATGGAGATCGAGATCGCGCTGCGCAAGTTCGACCTGCCGCACGAGTTCACGAGGCGCGCCGAGGCACAGGCGCGCGCTCTCCCCGACGCGGTGCGCGACGAGGACGTCAAGGGCCGGCGTGACCTGCGCGCGCTGCCGTTCGTCACCATCGACAGCGAGACGGCGAAGGATTTCGACGACGCGGTGCACGCGGTGCGCGAGGGCAGGGGCTTCCGGCTGTGGGTGGCCATCGCCGACGTGAGCCACTACGTGCGCCACGGCGACGCGCTCGACCACGATGCGCGCGAGCGCGGCACCTCCGTGTACTTCCCGCGCCGCGTGATCCCGATGCTGCCGGAGAGGATCTCCAACGGCCTGTGCTCCCTCAACCCGCAGGTGGATCGCCTGGCGATGGTGTGCGAGATGGCGCTCACGCCCGCGGGCAGCGTGGCGCGCTACGAGTTCTACCCGGCCGTGTTCCGCTCGCACGCGCGCCTCACCTACAACGAGGTGTGGGCGAAGCTTTCCGCGGGCAAGGCCGATGCGAGCCTGTCGACGCTCTACGACGTGTTCAAGGCCCTGTACGCCGCGCGCGCGCAGCGCGGCGCGATCGACTTCGAGACGGTCGAGACGCGCATGGAGTTCGACGCCCGCGGCAAGATCCGGCGCATCGTCGCCCAGCCGAGGAACGACGCGCACCGCCTGATCGAGGAATGCATGCTGGCGGCGAACGTGTGCGCGGGCCAGTTCCTCGCCGCTCGCGGCCAGCCGGCGCTCTATCGCGTGCACGACGTGCCGGCCGAGGACAAGGTGAGCGCGCTGCGCGAGTTCCTCGCCGAGCTGGGCCTCGCGCTCGGCGGCGGTGACCGGCCGCGCCCGAAGGACTACGCGCAGTTGATCGAGCGCATCAAGGGCCGCCCGGACCACGCGCTGCTGCAGACGATCCTGCTGCGCTCGATGAAGCAGGCCGTGTACACGCCGGAGAACGTGGGCCACTTCGGCCTGGCGTTCGACGCCTATGTGCACTTCACCTCGCCCATCCGGCGCTACCCGGACCTGCTCGTGCATCGCGCGATCAAGGCGGCGCTCGCGAACCGCCGGTACGCGGAGACCGACTGGGAGGCGCTCGGGCGGCACTGCTCGGAGACCGAGCGGCGCGCGGACGACGCGAGCCGCGACGTGGAGAACTGGCTCAAGTGCCACTACATGCAGGACCACGTCGGCGGCGTGTTCGAGGGGGCGGTGACCGGCGTCACGCCCTTCGGCCTCTTCGTCACGCTCGACGAGTACTTCGTCGACGGCCTGGTGCACATCTCCGAGCTCGGGCGCGACTACTTCCAGTTCGACGCCACGCGCCACATGCTGCTCGGCGAGCGCACGAAAAAGCGCTACCGCCTGGCCGACCGCATGAAGGTGAAGCTCGTGCGCGTGGACCTCGAGACGCGCAAGATCGATTTCGTGCCGGCGTGAAGGAGCCACGCGTCCTCTTCGGCTTCCACGCCATCCTGGCGCGGCTGCGCGCGGACCCGAGGTCGGTGGTGGAGATCTTCCTCGACGAGACGCGGCACGATGCGCGCATCAGGGACTTGGCGGCGGTCGCCGAGCGCGCGGGCGTGAAGGTGATGAAGGTGCCGACGAAGCGGCTGGACGGCTTCTACGGCGGCGGGCGGCACCAGGGGGTGGTGGCGCGCGTGGAGGTCAAGGCGCCCGGCCACAGCGTGGACGAGATTCTCGAGAACGTGCAGGGGCCGCCGCTGCTCCTGTTGCTGGACGGCGTGACCGATCCGCACAACCTCGGCGCCTGCCTGCGGGTGGCCAACGCCGCCGGCGTGCACGCGGTGATCGCGCCGAAGGACCGGGCGGCGGGCATCAGCGCCGTGGTTTCCAAAGTCGCGAGCGGAGCTGCGGAGGCGACGCCCTACATCATGGTGACCAACCTCGCGCGCACCATCGACGGGCTGAAGGAGAGGAACATCTGGGTGGTCGGGACCGACGAGCGCGCGGGGCAGTCGTTGTACGAGGCGAATCTGCCCGAGGCCATCGCCTGGGTGCTGGGCGCCGAGGGCGAGGGCATGCGGCGCCTCACGCGCGAGAAGTGCGACCTGCTGGTCAGGATCCCGATGGCCGGGGAGGTCGCGAGCCTCAACGTCTCGGTGGCCGCCGGCGTGTGCCTGTTCGAGTCGGTGCGCCGCAGGCCGCCCAAGCCCCAGATTTTGCTGTAGAATCCGCCCCCTTCCTTGCCATACCACTCGCGCATGGTGGATGGCTTAACCCATGAGGAGACTCCGAACATGCGGCATTACGAAATCTGCTTCATCGTCCATCCGGACCAGAGCGAGCAGGTCCCGGCGATGGTCGAGCGCTACAAGGGCGTGATCGCTCAGCGCAACGGCATCGTGCACCGGCTGGAAGACTGGGGCCGGCGCCAGCTGACCTACCCGATCCAGAAGGTGCACAAGGCGCACTACGTGCTCATGAACATCGAGTGCGACCAGGACACCGTCAACGAGCTGGAGCACTCGTTCAAGTTCAGCGACGCGGTGCTGCGGCACCTGATCATCAAGATGACCAAGGCGGTGACGGCGCCTTCCCCGATGATGAAGGAGGAGAAGTCGAGGTCCATGATGGAGCGCGGCGGCGAGGCGAAGCCCGCCGACGCAAAGCCCGCCGAGGCGCCGGCGGCCTGAACCGGGTCGGGATCGCGGGCAGGCTGATCGAGCTGGGCGCCCTGCGGCACACGCCCGCGGGTGTACCGGTGATCGAGTTCCGCCTTGCCCACGAGTCCGCGCAGACCGAAGCCGGAGCGAAACGACAAGTGAACGCCGAAGTCCCCGCCATCGCTTTCGACGCGCAGGCGCGGCTGCTCGCCGGCTGCGCGCTGGAGCGCGCGCTGCGCGTCGAGGGATTCCTCGCCGCGAAGAGCCGGCGCTCGAAGAAGCTGATGCTGCACGCCACCCACATTGAATTCATCGAAGGAGAGTAAGCATGCCCCCGCCGCGCAGAGGCAAAGGTAAAGGCAAAGGCAAGTTCGGCAAGGACAAGAAGGACCGCGGCCAGCGCGCGCTTTTCCGGCGCCGCAAGTTCTGCCGCTTCACGGCCGACAAGGTCGAGTGGATCGACTACAAGGACGTCGAGACGCTGAAGGACTTCGTCAACGAGACCGGTAAGATCATCCCGGCGCGCATCACCGGGACGGCGGCCGGCTACCAGCGGCAGCTCTCGGCGGCGATCAAGCGCGCCCGCTTCCTCGCGCTGCTGCCCTACACCGACCTGCACTGAGGAGCGCCGCGATGCAAGTGATCCTGATGGAGAAGGTCACCAACCTCGGCAACCTCGGCGACGTGGTGAAAGTGAAGGACGGCTTCGCGCGGAACTTCCTCATTCCGCAGGGCAAGGCGAAGCGCGCGACCGCGGAGAACCTCAAGGCGTTCGAGGCGCGGCGCGCGGAGCTGGAGAAGGCGCAGGCCGAGGCGCTCGCCAGGGCGCAGGAGCGCGGCACGAAGCTCGACGGCCTCACCCTGCAGATCGTGCAGAAGGCGGGCGTCGACGGGCGCCTGTTCGGCTCGGTCACCAATTACGACGTCGTCGAGGCGCTCGCCAAGCTCGGCCACGAGGTGGAGCGCGCGCAGGTGCGCATGCCCTCGGGCCCGCTGAAGCAGGTCGGCGAGTACGCGGTGCAGGTGCAGCTGCACACCGACGTCGTGGCGACGGTGAACGTCTCGGTGCTGGGCGAGAGCTGACGCACAGCCTGCGCACAACCTGGCAACAGCTTAATCACAGGTTGTGCACAGGCAGCGCCGGCCGCAATTGAGGTAAATTGCGGCCATGGCGCTTCCACAACCGACCGCGCGACACGAGGCTTCGGACCCGCAGCTCGTCGCGCTGCGGGTGCCGCCGCATTCGATCGAGGCCGAGCAGTCGCTGCTCGGCGGACTGCTCCTCGACAACCAGGCCTTCGATCGCGTCGCCGACCTCGTGGCGGCGGGCGACTTCTACCGCGACGACCACCGCCGCATCTGGCGGCACATCGCGCGCCTCGTCGAGGCGGGCAAGCCCGCCGACGTGGTCACCGTCTCCGAGTCGATCGAGGCGAGCGAGGACAAGGACAAGACGGGCGGGCCGGCCTACCTCGGCGCCCTCGCGCAGAACACCCCGAGCGCGCTCAACATCCGCCGCTACGCCGAGCTGGTGCGCGAGCGCGCCGTGCAGCGGCGCCTGGCGCAGGTGGCCACCGACATCGCCGAGGGCGCGCTCAGCCCCTCGGGCAAGGACGTGGGACAGCTGCTCGACGAGGCGGAGTCGCGCATCCTGGAGATCGGCGAGAGCGGCTCGCGCCACGGCCAGGGCCTGGAGGAGATCAAGCCCGTGCTCGCGCGCGTGCTCGAGCGCATCGACTACCTGTACCACCGCGACAGCCCCTCCGACGTCACCGGCATCCCGACGGGCTTCAACGACCTCGACACCAAGACCGCGGGCCTGCAGCCGGGCGACCTGATCATCGTCGCCGGGCGCCCGTCCATGGGCAAGACCGCGTTCGCGCTCAACATCGCCGAGCACGTCGCCCTGCACGCGCTGCTGCCGGTGGCGATCTTCAGCATGGAGATGAGCGGCACGCAGCTCGCGACGAGGCTGCTCGGCTCGATCGCGCGCGTCGACCAGCACAAGATGCGCACCGGGCGCCTCTCGGACGCCGAGTGGCACGACCTCTCGGAGGCGATGGGAAGGCTGCACGAGGCGCCCATCTTCATCGACGAGACCGCGGCGCTGAACGCGCTCGAGGTGCGCTCGCGCGCGCGGCGCCTGTGGCGGCAATTCGGCGGCAAGCTGGGCCTCGTGGTGGTCGATTACCTGCAGCTCATGTCCTCGAGCAACCCGAAGGCGGGGGAGAACCGCGCCACCGAGCTCTCGGAGATCTCGCGCGCCATGAAGGCGCTTGCCAAGGAGCTCAGCGTCCCGGTGATCGCCCTGTCGCAGCTGTCGCGCGCCGTCGAGCAGAGGAACGACAAGCGGCCGATGATGTCCGACCTGCGGGAGTCCGGCGCCATCGAGCAGGACGCGGACGTGATCCTCTTCATCTACCGCGACGAGGTCTACTTCCCCGAAAAGCCCGAGGCCAAGGGCCGCGCGGAGGTGATCATCGGCAAGCAGAGAAACGGCCCCATCGGCAAGGTGGAGCTCACCTTCCTCGGGCAGCACACGCGCTTCGCCAATTTCGCCGACCCCGGGAGCTTCTGAGACAATCGGCCGGTCGCTTCAGATGACGGGGGCAGCATGGCCGAGCCGATGATTCCGCAGAGGGCGCCCTACGCCGTGGAGCTCGCGCCCGGCGACTACTGGTGGTGCGCCTGCGGGCAGTCCAGTCGCCAGCCGTTCTGCGACGGCTCGCACAAGGGCGGGCCGTTCACGCCGGTGAAGTTCTCGGTGGCGGAGGCGCAGAAGGTGTGGCTGTGCGGCTGCAAGCACACCGGCACGCCGCCCTTCTGCGACGGCACGCACCAGAAGCTGAAGACCGCCTAGCGCTTCGCCGCCGTCCAGCGCCCCTCGGTGCCGCTGTCGGCGCGAAACGAGCCCTCCATGCGCGCGCCGCTTACGCGGCCGGTGAACTCGCGGCGCACGCCGGCGTTGTCCACGTAGGCGAAGGCGATGTGAAAGCCGCGCAGCCGCGGCTCGCGCAGGCCGCCGAGCAGGGGCCCCAGGCTCACGGTGCCCTCGATCTTCTGGAACTTCTGCTCGAAGGTGAGCTCGAGCTTCTCGCTCTTGCCGCCGCCGACGACCTCCAGCGTCCAGGTGCCGCCCACGCTCGCCGGCACGACCCAGAAGTAGGCGCGGCGCCCGTCGAGGCTCGAGACCTCGTCGGCCTCCCAGTCGTCCATGCTGAAGGAGTGGGACACCACGCGGGTGCCGGGGCGCATGGCGAGGATCTGCGGCCGCAGCTTGAGATTGAGCGCGGGCAGCAGGTACATGGTGACCACGGTCGCCTGCGAGAAGTCCGAGACGAAGATGTCCCCCTGGACGATCTTCGCGCGGCCGGCGACGCCGGCGCGCTCGACGTTCTGCTGGGCATGTCGCGCCATGTCGGGGTTGTACTCGATGCCGAGCGCGCGCGCGCCGAAACGCTTGGCCGCGGCGATCGCGATCTTGCCGTCGCCCGCGCCGAGATCCACCACGTAGTCGTTGGGCGTCACCTGCGCCATGCGCAGCATGCGGTCGACCACGTCGTCGGGCGTCGGCACCCAGATGACGTCCTTGCCCGCCTGGCCGACATGCGGCTCGAAGGGCTTGTCCCTGGCCGGCTGGGCGCTCGCAGGTTGGGCGATGAGCAGGGCGGCGAGCGCCGCCACGGCGGGGCGAAGCAATTGCACGATGAAGGCTCCCGGATGAATGCGAAAGTAGCGATATTACAGCGCGGACGCGGCGTGGTCGGCCAGCCGCGAGCGCTCGCCGCGCGCGAGCGTCACGTGCCCGGCGTGCGGCCAGCCTTTCATGCGGTCGACCACGTAGGTGAGGCCCGAGCTGCCCTCGGTGAGGTAGGGCGTGTCGATCTGCGCGATGTTGCCCAGGCACACCACCTTGGTGCCGGGACCGGCGCGCGTCACCAGGGTCTTCATCTGCTTGGGCGTGAGGTTCTGCGCCTCGTCGATGATCAGCCACTTGTTGACGAAGGTGCGCCCGCGCATGAAGTTGAGCGACTTCACCTTGATCCTCGAGCGCACGAGGTCGCGCGTGGCCGCGCGCCCCCACTCGCCGCCGGACTCGTCCGAGGCGTTGAGGATGTCGAGGTTGTCCTCGAGCGCGCCCATCCAGGGCTGCATCTTCTCTTCTTCCGTGCCGGGGAGGAAGCCGATGTCCTCGCCGAGCGGCACGGTGACGCGCGTCATGATGATCTCGCTGTAGCGCTTCTGGTCGAGCACCTGCGTGAGCCCGGCGGCGAGCGCGAGCAGCGTCTTGCCGGTGCCCGCCTGGCCGAGCAGCGTCACGAAGTCCACCAGCGGGTTCATGAGCAGGTTAAGCGCGAAGTTCTGCTCGCGGTTGCGCGCGGTGATGCCCCACACCGCGTTCTTGGCGTGCGTGTAGTCGCGCACCGTCTCGAGCAGCGCGCCGCGGCCCGCTTTTTCCTTCACCAGGGCATGCAGGGGGCGCTCGCCGCCCTCGTCGTACACGAACTCGTTCACCAGCAGCTTCGCCACCAGCGGCCCGTGCACGCGGTAGTAGGTGTGCCCGTCCTTCTTCCACGACTCCATGTCGCGGCCGTGGCGCTCCCAGAAGTCGGCCGGCAGGCGCCGCACGCCCGCGTAGAGGAGGTCGGTGTCCTCGAGCACCTTGTCATTGAAGTAGTCCTCGGCCGCGAGGCCGAGGGCGCGCGCCTTGACGCGCATGTTGATGTCCTTGGACACCAGCACCACCGGCCGCTCGGGCTGCGAGCGCTGCAGGTGGCGCACCACCTGCAGGATCTGGTTGTCGGTCTTGCCGGCGGCGAAGGTGGGCGGCAAGTCGCCGTTGATCGCCTCGGTCTGCAGGAAGAGCCGCCCGCCCGCGGGCCGGCCCTCGCGCGAGCGGATCGGCAGCCCGGCCTTGATGTCGGCGACCGAGTCCGAGACGATCTCGTCGAGGAAGCGGCTCGCCTGGCGCGCGTTCCTCGCGACATCCGAGAGGCCCTTCTTGTGGTTGTCGAGTTCCTCCAGCGTGCCGATCGGCAGGTAGACGTCGTGCTCCTCGAAGCGGAACAGGCTCGTCGGATCGTGCATGAGCACGTTCGTGTCGAGCACGAAGAGCTTGGTGACGCGGAGTCGCTTTTTCGGGGGGCGGGGCTGCTTCGCCATCTGCGGAGGGGAGTCTGCGGGCTCTGCGGGGACTGCGATCCGGTCCTGTTCGAGTTGGGTGTCGATCGGATGATCAGAGGGTCTTAACAAAGTCGAGTACCTCCTGTGCGTGGCCGGGAACCTTGACGCCGCGCCACTCGCGCGCGACACGCCCTTCGGCGTCGAGAACGAACGTGCTGCGCTCGATGCCGCGGACCTTCTTGCCGTACATGGTCTTCAGCTTGATCACGCCGAACTCCCGGCAGGCCGTTTCCGCGGCGTCCGAGAGCAGCTCGAAGGGGAAGCGCATCTTCGCCTTGAAGCTTTCGTGGGACCTGAGCGAATCGCGCGAAACGCCGTAGACCTCGACGCCGGCCTCGCGGAAGGCCGCGTGCAGGTCGCGGAAGTCCTGCCCCTCGGCGGTGCAGCCGGGGGTGTTGTCCTTCGGGTAGAAGTAGAGCACCAGCGTCTGGCCGCGGTGCTCGGAGAGCCGGAACGTTCCCCCGCCGGTGGAAGGCAGGGAGAAGTCCGGGACGGCCTTTCCTGTCATCCGTGCGGGTCTTAAGCCGCGCTCTGAGGTTCGGGTTGCAACGGGTTCATTGAACATGTTTTCCGGGGCTGGCGCAACCAAGGGGTGCTCCCTGTGTGGCGTCCGGCCCAGTGCCCTGATTCCTCGGGTCTTTCCCGCCTCAGAGTTCATAGCGGGTTCCGCTGGCGCCACGCACGATGGGCTCGACGATGGCGCGCGGCAGGTGCGGCGCGAACAGCTCGATGAACTCGTAGGCGTAGCGGCGCAGGTACGCCCCGCGCTTGATGCCAAGCCGCGTGGTGCTCGACTCGAACAGGTGCGCGGCGTCCAGCGCGATCAGACCCCGGTCGCGCTTGCGATCGAAAGCCATCGCGGCCATGATGCCCACCCCCAGCCCGAGCGCCACGTAAGTCTTGATGACGTCGGCGTCGAGCGCGGTGAGCACCACCCTGGGCGCCAGCCCGCGATGCTCGAATGCCTTCTCGACGAGCGAGCGGTTCGCAAACGCGAAGTCGTAGGTGACGATCGGGTGCCGCGCGATGGCTTCCAGGGTGAGCGGCTTCGCGCGCGTAAGCGGGTGGCGCGACGGTACCACGATACAGCGATTCCACTGATAGCAGGGCAGCGACACCAGCTCCGCGTACTCGGCGATCTGCTCGGTGGCGATGGCGAAATCTGCCTCGCCGCGCAGCACCATCTCGCAGATCTGCGTCGGGCTGCCCTGGTGGATGACGAGCTGCACGTCGGGGTAGCGGCGCTTGAGCGCCGCCACGGCCTTCGGAAGCGCGTAGCGCGCCTGGGTGTGCGTGGTGGCAACGGTGAGCGTGCCGAGCTTCTCGTTGGCGAACTCGGCGCCGGCGCGCTTCAGATTGGCCGCCTCGGCCAGGATGCGCTCGGCGATCGCCAGCACCGCGCGCCCGGGCTCGGTGATCGCGGTGAGGCGCTTGCCGTGGCGCACGAAGATCTGCACGCCGAGCTCGTCCTCCAGCTCCTTGACCTGGCGCGATACGCCGGGTTGCGAGGTGTGCAGCGCCTCGGCGGCGGCCGACACGCTCAGATCCCGGCGGGCGACCTCGGAGAGGTATCGAAGCTGCTGCAGTTTCATAATTACACATAAGCATAACATCTTAAGAAATCGGTCTTTGACGGCATAAGCAGACCGGCGACAATCGCCGGGCATGTACCGGTATGACGCCATCGATCAGAGGCTCGTCGACGAACGCGTCGCCCAATTCCGCGGCCAGACGCGGCGCTACCTCGAGGGCAGGCTCTCCGGAGACGACTTCAGGCCGCTCAGGCTGCAGAACGGCCTCTACATCCAGCGCCACGCGCCGATGCTGCGCGTGGCGATCCCCTACGGCTTGCTCTCTTCGCGGCAGCTGCGCATGCTCGCGTACATCGCGCGTCGCTATGACCGCGGCTATGGGCACTTCTCCACGCGCCAGAACCTGCAGTTCAACTGGCCGAGGCTGGAGGACGTGCCCGACATCCTCGAGCATCTGGCGAGCGTGCAGATGCACGCCATCCAGACCTCGGGCAACTGCATCCGCAACATCACCGCCGACCCGTTCGCGGGCGTGGCGAAAGACGAGATCGTGGACGCCTTCGTCTGGTGCGAGATCCTGCGCCAGTGGTCGGCCTTCCACCCCGAGTTCGCCTACCTGCCGCGCAAGTTCAAGATCGCTGTCAGTGGCGCCGAGGCCGATCGCGCCGCCACCTTCTTCCACGATATCGGCCTGCAGGCGGATCGAAACGCGGCGGACGACTCGGTCGGCTTCCGCGTCATCGTCGGCGGCGGCATGGGCCGCACGCCCGTGGTCGGGGAGGTGATCCGCGACTTCCTGCCCTGGCCGCACCTGCTCACCTACCTCGAGGCGATCTTGCGCGTCTACAACCGCCACGGGCGCCGCGACAACATCCACAGGGCGCGCATCAAGATCCTGGTGCGCGAGCGCGGCGCGCAGGCCTTCCGCGACGAGGTGGAAGCCGAGTGGCGGCACCTGGTCGACGGCCCGGCCACGCTCACCCGCGAGGAAGTGCGCCGCGTCGAGCGCCGCTTCACGCGGCCGGCGTATGAGATGGGGACGGACCTTGACTTCTCCGATGAGAAATCGAGGTCCGTCCCCGGTTTCGGCGCCTGGCTGAGGCGCAACGTCCACCCGCACAAGCAGCCCGGCTACGCCGCGGTGACGCTGTCGCTGAAGAAGACCGGCGTGCCGCCGGGCGACGTGACCGACGCGCAGATGGACGCCATCGCCGGGCTCGCCGACCGGTACAGCTTCGGCGAGCTGCGCGTCACGCACGAGCAGAACCTCGTGCTCGCCGACGTGCGCCAGGACCGGCTGCAGGCGCTCTGGCAGGAGCTGAAGCCGCTCGGGCTCGCGACGCCGAACATCGGCCTGCTCACCAACATCATCGCCTGTCCGGGCGGCGACTTCTGCTCGCTCGCTAACGCCAAGTCGATCCCGGTGGCCGAGGCGATCCAGCGCCTGTTCGACGACCTCGACTACCTGCACGACATCGGCGAGCTCGACCTCAACATCTCGGGCTGCATGAACTCCTGCGGCCACCACCACGTCGGGCACATCGGCATTCTCGGCGTCGACAAGAACGGAGCGGAGTGGTACCAGGTCACCATCGGCGGCAGCCAGTTTCCGGCCTCGCTCGGCAAGGTCATCGGGCCGTCCTTCGCCCAGCACGAGGTGCCCTGGGTGATCGAGCGCCTGATCGAGGTGTACGTGGCCGAGCGCGAGGGCGAGCAGGAGCGCTTCGTCGACACGGTGCGGCGCATCGGCATCGAGCCTTTCAAGGAGCACGTCTATGCCCACGCTCATTCGCCGCGGCATCATCGAGAGCCCGTCTGCGCCTGAGGCGGGCGAAGTGCTCCGCCTCGAGCCGCACGAGGATCCCGCGGCCGTCGCCGCGCGGCTTGGCGCTGTGGAGCGGGTCGAGGTGCACTTCCCGAAGCTCACCGACGGACGCGGCTACTCCATCGCGCGCCTGCTGCGCGAGCGCTTCGGCTTCCGCGGCGAGCTGCGCGCGGTGGGCGACGTGCAGCGAGACCAGCTGTTCTACCTGTCGCGCGTGGGCTTCGACGCGTTCCTGCTGCGCGACGGCGAGCATGCCGCGGAGGCCCTCGCCGCCCTGCAGGACTTCAGCGAGGCCTACCAGGCCTCGGTCGAGCGGCCGCTGCCGCTGTTCCGCCGCCGGGGCGCCGCGTGAGCCGCGAGCAGGCGGCGCTCGACCTGCTGAGGCAGGCCGCGCTCGAGTTTGCGCCGGCCGCACTCGCCTCCAGCCTGTCGGTCGAGGACATGGTGCTGGCCGATCTCATTTCCCGTGAGGGGCTGCCGATCGGCGTGTTCGTGCTCGACACCGGGCGGCTGCACGGCGACACGCTGGAGCTTGTGGATACGCTCGGAGAGCGCTACGGGTTCGAGGTTCAGGTCTATCGGCCGCTGGCGCAGGCGGTCGAGAGCTATGTCGTGCGCTTCGGGCGCGATGCCTTCTACGAGAGTGCGGAGCTGCGCAAGAATTGCTGCGAGATCCGCAAGGTCGAGCCGCTCAGGCGCGCGCTCGCGGGCAAGGGCGCGTGGATCACGGGGCTGCGCCGCGGACAGTCGGCCGGGCGCGGCGCCGTCGCCGTGCAGGAGTTCGACGCCGTGCATGGATTGGCCAAGTTCAACCCGCTCGCTGACTGGAGCGAGCAGGACGTCTGGGACTACATCCGCAGCTACGACGTGCCGTACAACCGGCTCTACGACCAGGGTTACCGATCGATCGGCTGCGCGCCGTGCACGCGGCCGGTGGTGGCGGGCGAGGACGCGCGCGCCGGCCGCTGGTGGTGGGAGGCGCAGGGCGGCAAGGAATGCGGGCTGCACGTCGCGCGGCGATGACG